>CAUSDE010000014.1:0-120484 GCA_963530045.1 uncultured Achromobacter sp. | reverse complement strand
AAGCGCAGCCCCACCGGGGCGAGCATCGGAATGGCGCAGGGCAGCCTCGGCGGCTTACGAGCCCCGACACCCGCATCTCATTCCGGTCAGGTCGTCTCGTCCTGATACCAGACGCCTTCGGCCAGCATCATCTTCTGGTGTCCGTGGCCCGCCGGCATCATCGGGAAGCAGTTTTCCTGCGCCGACACCGCCACGTCCAGGAAGTAGGGGCCGTCATGCGCCAGGCACTCGGCCAGCGCGGCCTCCAGCTTCGCCGGATCGTCCACCCGCGCCGCGCCCCAGCCGAACGCCCGAGCCAGTGCCACGAAATCGGGCAGCGACGCGTTGTAGCTGTGGCTGTAGCGGCCGCCGTGGATCAGCTCCTGCCACTGGCGCACCATGCCCATATAGCCGTTGTTGCACAGCACGACCTTCACGGGCGTCTGGTGCTGCATGGCCGTGGACAGCTCCTGGATATTCATCAGCACCGACGCGTCGCCGCTGACGCACACCACCGTCTTGTCCGGATGCGCGACCTGCGCGCCGATCGCGGCCGGCACGCCGTAGCCCATGGTGCCCGCGCCGCCCGAGGTCAGCCAGCGGTTCGGCTTGTCGAAACGCAGATACTGCGCGGCCCACATCTGGTGCTGGCCCACATCGGTGGAAACGATGGCATCACGGCCGGACAACGCGTCGTTCAGACTCGCCATCAAATGCTGCGGCAGGATCGCGTCGGCGGCGGGCGTGAAGCCCAGGCAATCCTGGCTGCGCCACGTGTCGATGCGCTTGAACCAGGGCGCCAGGCGTGCCGCGTCCAGGGGTTCATCGCCCAGTTCGGCGCGCAGCGCCCGCACCAGCGGCAGGCAGTCGCCCACCAGCGCCACGTCCACGCGCACCACCTTGTTGATCGACGCCGGGTCGATGTCGATATGGATCTTGCGCGCATGCGGGCAGAATTCCGAGATCTTGCCGGTGATGCGGTCGTCGAAACGGGCGCCGATGCAGACGACGAGGTCGGCGTTGTGCATGGCCAGGTTGGCCTCGACCGTGCCGTGCATGCCCAGCATGCCCACGAACTGCGGGCTGGACGCCGGGAAGGCCCCCAGGCCCATCAGCGTCAGGGTGCACGGCGCACCGGTATGGCGGACCAGGTCGGCGAACGCTTCGCAAGCTTCCGGGCCGGCATTCACCAGCCCGCCGCCGCCGTAGAAGATGGGGCGCTTGGCCTGCGCGATCAGCGCGGCGGCGCGACGCACGGCCGACTGCGGCAACTTGGGCGCCAGCTTGCCCGACTGGCGGCGCGCACGCAGCGCGGCCAGCTTTTGCTGCGAGGGCAGCCCGGGCACGTCGTCATCCGCATCGCGCGGCACGGCCAACTGCACGTCCTTGGGAAAGTCCACCAGCACGGGGCCGGGGCGGCCCTGGCGGGTCAGCTCGAATGCCCGGGACACCACATTGGCCACGTCGTCCACGGCGCGGATCTGGGTATTCCACTTGGTCACGGAGCGCGAGATGCCAATGGCGTCGCATTCCTGGAACGCGTCGGTGCCGATGGCAGCCGTGGAGACCTGGCCGCTGACGCACAGCACCGGAATCGAATCGCACATGGCGTCCAACAAGCCCGACGTGGTGTTGGCCATGCCCGGGCCGGAGGTCACGAACACCACGCCGGTGCGGCCGGTGCTGCGGGCGTACCCTTCGGCGGCATGCACGGCCGCCTGTTCGTGGCGCACCAGCACATGGCGCAGGCGCGGCTCGGCATAGAGCGCGTCGTACAGCGGCAGGACCGCTCCCCCGGGGTAGCCGAACACGGTGTCCACACCGTGCGCAATCAGCGTATCGAGCAGAATCTTCGCGCCGTTCGAAACGGCGGGTTCAGTGGCGGCAAGCGCGGCGGCGGCGGTGGGGTGCAGGCGATCGTTCATGCTATCTATCTTATTCGTAGCCTTGAAGAATTTTTATCTTCTTTTCCACGATTACCGGCCAAACGGAGTAAATTTATCTGCGATTTGGAGGAATCAAAGAAAATGAACCTGGACAAGTTTGACCTGGCCATTCTGAAGGTGCTGCAAGAGAACGCGCGCGCCAGCCTGAACGACATCGGCGCAGCGGTGGGCCTGTCGTCCACGCCATGCTGGAACCGCATCAAACGCATGGAAAGCGCCGGGGTGATCCGCGGCTACACCGTGGACATCGACCCGGCCAGCCTGGGCTTCATGGACACCGTGATCGTGCACGTCACGCTGGAGAGCCACAGCGAGGAAACGCTGTACGAGTTCGGCCGCGCGCTGGCGGCCATCCCCGAAGTGCTGGAGGCCTTTCTGGTGTCGGGCGACTACGACTATTACATCCGCATCGCGGTGCGTGACACCCGCGACTACGAACGCCTGCTGCGCGAACAGCTCTACCGCATCCCCGGCATCCGCCACAGCAAATCCTGCTTCGTGCTGCGCCGCCTGAAGGAAACCATGCTGCCGTTGACGGGGCCGGGGGGGTGATGCAACTGGGGCCAGGCGGCTATTTATAGTGGAAACGGCACATCACCACGGTGATGCGTCCGTCGTCCGGGCAATAGACCAGGCGATCACGGTCGGTGATTCGGCGAGACCAGAATCCGGTCAGATCGCCCATCAAGGGTTCCGGCTTGCCCGTGCCACGAAAGGGATCCCGCAGGCACTCCTTCAATAGCCGATTGATATCCCGAACCACCTTGGGATTTGTCTCCTGCCACCAGAGGTAGTCTTCCCACCCCTCGTTGGTCCAGGCAAGCCCACCCGATTGCGCAAGCGGCTTATTCCTGGCTTTGGCTTTCTTTTGACTCATCGCCAATCAAACCCCGTACCCGGACTTTTCCGGCACGCATGTTGGCGATGGACTGGCGCAGGCGATTGGCATTGGCTTCCGTGCTGAGGAGATGGAGGGTTTCCTGCATGCTGCTGTAGTCCGCCATGGACATCAACACCACGTGCTCGCCATTGACACGCGTAATGACCGTGGGGTCGTGATCCTCGCAGACCTTGTCCATCACGGTCTTCAAGCTGGCTCGCGCCTCGCTAAAAGTCAGGACATTCATGTCGTTCTCGATGTGAAATTACACGGGGCGGGGACGATGGAACGCCGTGGCCCTCGACGCCGAAGCGGCAAGCGAAAAATGTACAAAATCCTGTACAAACATGCAAACCCGAATCCGTCCTGGATTTCCCCGTGCGCACGAAACGAAATCCAGCGAGCCAGCCGTCAACGCAACACGAAATCCTCGGGCACCGCCGCCTCCGGCAGCGGACGCACACCCAGACCTTCCAGCAGATCGATCTCGATCACGCGCGCCAGCGCCGACAGCGGCAGGTCGTTTTCTTCCAGGCCGAAGGGGTCTTCCAGCTCGTCGCCCAGCGCGTCCAGCCCGAAGAAGGTGTAGGCGATGATGATGACCGCCACGGGCGTCAGGTATTCCAGCGTGCCCACCAGCCCGAACGGCAACAGGAGGCAGAACAGCCACGCCGTGCGATGCAGCAGTAGCGAATACGCGAACGGACAGGGCGTGAACTTGATGCGTTCGCAGGCGGCCTGGATGGCGGCGCATTGCGCCACGCGCTGGGTCAGGCCCTGATAAAGAATGTCGCTGAGCTCGCCGCGCCGCAAACAGGCGGCCAGATCGCGGTTGATCGCCATGAGCAGCGCGTCCGGCACATTGCGGCAACCTGCCAGCGTGTCCAGTTCGTCTTGCTGCACCCAGGGGCGCACGGCCTCCACCATGTCTTGCCCGCGCAAGCGCGCCGCCAGTCCGTACCCGAAACCGATGCAACGGCGCACCAGCCGTTCCTGCACCGGGTTGGCCGTGCTAGCCGCCAGCAGCACCGCGCTTTCGCGCGCCAGGCTGCGCGCCTGCACGATCAGATCGCCCCATTGCTTGCGCGCTTCCCACCAGCGGTCATAGCAGACGTTGTTGCGAAAGCCCATGAACACCGACAGCGCCAGCCCGAACAACGAAAACGGCACCGCAGTCAGGTGCGCGGGCGAGAAAAGCTGGCGGTGATACATCCACACCACCACACAGGACAACAACGTAATAACGATGAGCCTGGCAAGAATGCGCGGAATGATGGAACCCCGCAACACAAAGAACAAAGCCAGCGCAGAGGGACGCGGACGGACGATCATGATAAATATCAACGGAGGAACAAGGCGGCGCTCACTATACGCCTGTCATCCTGTCAAACACGCGTCGATATAATTCTGTTTCGTCTGCACGCCCATTTCGTCTCTCCGTCCCCACACCACCGCCGCCAACACGCCTCCATGACCACCGAAGCCACCCCGATCAAGCCCTGGCATGTCGTCCGCCGCTCCAAGCTGCACGGCAACGGCGTCTTCGCCGCCCGCAAGATCCCCGCGGGCACGCGCATCATCGAATACGGCGGCGCGCGCATCAGCGCCAAGGAAGCCGACCGCCGCCATCCGACCAACCCCGACGATCCCTTCCACACCTTCTTCTTCGCGCTCAGCTCCGGCCGCGTGATCGACGGCGGCGACGAAGGCAACGACGCCCGCTGGATCAACCATTCCTGTGAGCCCAACTGCGAGGCCCAGGAAGGCAAGCACGGCAAGCGCGTCTACATCGTCGCCCTGCGCGACCTGCCGCGCGGCACGGAACTGTCGTACGACTACGGCCTGGTCCTGGACGGCCGCATCACCAAGGCCCTGAAGGAAGGCTACCGCTGCCTCTGCGGCACGCCGCCGTGCCGCGGCACGATGCTGGCGCTGAAGGCAAAGAAGGCCAAGAAGCCCAAGGCAGACAAGCCGCAAGCCGAGGTTCCTGCGGAACCGGCCAAGGCGATTGAAGCGCCCGCAGTAAAGCAGGCGCCAAAGACCCCGAGGGCCAGGAAAGCGACGAAGGTGACAAAGGCGGCCGAAGCAGTGCAGCCCGACACGGCGCAGACAGAGATATCGCCAACTTCGACCAAGGCTCACACGCCCGCTCCAACCGGCACCGACACGCGAGCGAAGCGACGCGCTCCCGCGCGCAGCGTCGCTCCTCCGACGCCAGACGCCGCGTAAGCCCCACAAGGCCGCCCGCGCGGCCGGCCTGGGGCGGGCCCCGCAAGCTATTCCGCTACCCACCACCGGCGAGCAGAACGCCAAGCACACCGTCCGCCCCCACTGACGTCCGACTGCCAATGACGGAGCCCGGTGTGGCGGTGGCACGGGGTGCGCGGGGAGTCGATAAGCCCGAGGGAATCTGAAGGAACCGCCGCAGGCGGTGACGAAGATGACGACGGGGCAGTCCGGAGCGAAGGCTCCGGACCGCAATCGTTGACCCGCGCACCCCGTGCCACCGCCACACCGGGCGTCAAAAGAACCGCGCCCCGCCAAACGCGAAACGCCACCCCCCATATCCCCACCCGCAATAAGCATATTCCGACACCAAATCCAGACAGGCGTACAATCCAGAAAGTCGTTAACACGACATGCAGTACGTCTTCAGGGCGGGGTGCAATTCCCCACCGGCGGTATGCCATGCAATGTGGCGAGCCCGCGAGCGCCCGGCGTCCTTCACGGACATCGGGGTCAGCAGATCTGGTGAAATGCCAGAGCCGACGGTCATAGTCCGGATGAGAGAAGATGTGCCGGCACATTCCCGATTGCCCGGGCGCGCTTGCGCCCGGACGACCGTATTGCGTTCGGCTGTCGATTAGCCCTGAAACGTTTTTCGCCCCCTTCACTTGCGAGAGCGTTTCAATGTCCACCCTCAATACCCAGCAGTCCCTTCCCAGCCTGGCTTCACAGCCCTTCGCCGCCCGCCTGCAGCGCGCCCTGCATCACCTGCGCCTGGGCCGCCCCGTCATCCTCATGGACGACTTCGACCGCGAAAACGAGGCCGACCTCATCGTCGCCGCCGACAAGCTGACCGTGCCCGTCATGGCCCAGCTGATTCGCGACGGCAGCGGCATCGTCTGCCTGTGCCTGCCCGGCGAAACCCTCGACCGCCTGGAGCTGCCCCCGATGGTCCAGCGCAACCAGAGCCGCTTTGCCACCGCCTTCACCGTTTCCATCGAAGCGCGCGAAGGCGTCAGCACCGGCGTATCCGCCGTCGACCGCGTCACCACCATCCGCGCCGCCATCTCGCCGTCGGCGCAAAGCGAAGACATCGTCAGCCCCGGCCACGTGTTCCCGCTGCGCGCCCAGCCCGGCGGCGTGCTGACCCGCCGCGGCCACACCGAAGGCTCGGTCGACCTGGCCGTCCTGGCCGGCCTGCGCCCGGCCGGCGTGCTGTGCGAACTGATGAACGCCGACGGCACCATGATGCGCGGCGCCTCGCTTGAGCGCTACGCCGCCCAGCACGGCCTGGTGGCGCTGACCATCGCCGAACTGGCCGACCATCTGCAAAAGCTCAAGGACGGCCAGGCCGAAACCGTGGACGACGAAGTCCTGGAAATGGCGGCAACCGTCTAAGTCGGGCGAAAGGCATCGAGGCCGTAGCGGACCACGGCCCCGATGCTTTCCTCCGCGATGCTTCCACCCGTGATGTGTCGGCCCCGATGCCTCATGCCCCGGCAGGGCGCCTCAACGCCAAGGCCACAAGTACGGCGGCCAACGCGCACGTTCCGCCCATCAGATACACCGCGCCATACCCCTGCGCGCCCGCCAGCCAACCCGCCGCCGGGCCGCTGATGCCCAGCGCCACGTCCAGAAACGCCACATACGCACCCATCGCCGCGCCACGGCTTGCCGCCGGCACGCGACGCACGGCCTCCACGCCAAACGCCGGGAACGCCAGCGAATAGCCCGCGCCGGTCAGCAGTGCGCCGCCATACGCCCACATCGGCGTGGCGCCCGACCAGATCAGCCATTGGCCCACGGCCTCGACACCCACGCACACGAGCGCCACGCGCGCGCCGCCCAGCTTGTCCGGCAGACCGGCGAAAAACACGCGGGCCAGAATGAAGCCCACGCCGAACGCGCTGAACATCCACGCCGCGCCGTCCCAGCCGCGCTCCGCGAAAAACAGGCTGACGAATGCGGTGATGACGCCGAACCCCACGCTGGTCAGCGCCAGGCCCATGCCCGGCAACAGCACCATACCCAGCACGCGATAGAAGGGCGTGCGCACGCCGCCCACGGCCGCCACCCCGCGCTGCGGCAGCACCAGCCCCAAAGCCGCCAGCGGAATCAGGACCGTCGCCCACGCGATGCCCGCGAAGCCCGCCGCGCCATACAGTCGCATGCCGGCGGGCGCGCCCAGCGCATACGCGGCATAGATGGCCACGCCCACCCAGGCCATCACGCGACCGGCGTTTTGCGGCCCCACGCGGCCCACGCCCCAGCTCAGCGCGCCGGTGGCGATAAGGCTCTCCGCGCACCCCATCAGGGCGCGGCCCGCCAGCAAGACGGCCAGCGCCGCCTGCGGCTGCGCCGAGAGCGCCTCGGCCAGCACGTACAGCAACCCGGCCGCAGTACCCAGCATGAAGCCCGACACCACGGCGCGTTTGGCGCCCCGGCGATCGACCAGCGCACCCGAATACGCCCGCGACAACAGGGCTGCGGCAAACTGCAGGCCCGCCACCACGCCCACCACCAGGGCGCTCATGCCCAGCGTGCCGTTCACGTACAACGGCAACACGGGCATCGGCAGGCCGACCATGAAAAATCCGATGAACACCGCCAAGACCAGCGGCAGCAACTGCGCAAACACGGAGCGCACGGGTCCGTGGGCCGCAGGCAATGCCGCGGCCGTCGAAACATTCGACATGAAAAATCCTTGAAAGGGTCATGACAATCCGAAACCATCGCGGAGAATTCGTCGATGGCATAATCCGCGCTTGCGGGTGACCAATCAGATTGGCTGCTGCAAATTTTATGAGCCGAAGCTCAGGTTTGATACTCGCCTTTCCACGCATCCATGACCGACATCCCACAGCCCCGAAAATCGCCGCGCCAGCTTAGATCGCAGCACACCGTCGACACGATCCTGCAGGCGACGGCTCGCGTTTTGGCCGCGAACGGCTATGCGGGCACCAACACCAACCTGATCGCCGAAACCGCAGGCGTCAGCGTGGGATCGCTGTACCAGTACTTTCCGAACAAGAACGCACTGATCGCCGCGCTGCATCAGCGCCACGACAACCAGATGCTGGACGTCATCGACAACGTGCTCAACAGCAACCCCGCGGCCACGCTGGAAGAACGCGTGGCCGCCATCGTCCAGGCGATGCTGCACGCACACCTGCTGGAGCCCGCGCTGCACCGTGTGCTGGAACGCGAGTTCCCGCTGTTCGACACGCCGCGCGAACACAGCCTGGCCGATCAGGACATCCATCGCCGCATGCGCCACTTGCTGGAACTGCACCGGGCCGAGATCGCGCAACAAGACCGCGACCTGGCGACCTATGTGGTGCTGCGCATCATGGAGTCTCTGGTGCATGCGGCGGCGCTGGAACCGCCGGCCGGCTTTTCCCCGGAGCAGCTTGAACGAGCCGTGGTGGATGCGGTGATGGGATATCTGGCGACGCCGGGCGGTGCCGCGCCGCGCAAGAAGGCAAGCGCCGCGAAGGCCGGCAAGCCGGCGGCGCCGGCCAAGAAAGCCACGCGCCGGAAAACTGCAGCCTGAGTGGCCGACGCACAGCCAAAGGTCAGCGCCTGGCGGCTTGCGATTAGCGGTAGACGATTCGCTGCAGGCGATCAGCGGCTGGCGTCTTCGGCCATGCGGGCCAGGCAATCGGATGCCTTGCCCACCACGATGCGGGCGCTGCACGCCAGCATCAGGTTCAGGTTCAGGCCGAAGTCTTCCACGGTGTAGCCCTCGGCATCCACCATGCGCGACACGCCGTCGTCGGCTGCCGCCCCCACCGCCACCTGGTCGACCAGCGAACCGGCTTGGCCGGTATAACCCCATACCGGTTTGCCGCAAGCGATGGAATAGCCCACCTCGAAGGCCGTGCCCGAATCGGGTTCGGCGCCGCGGAAGGCATTCAGGTTGGCCATCACCATGTCGGCGCGCCGGATCAACGCCACGTTCTCGCGGTAGATCCACTGCGCCAGCGCCGGCCCCGACAAGTCCTTGGGCGCCATGTTGTCCAGCGGGAACAGGCCGTCGAAACCATAGGTGGCGCACAACGCCTTGAGCCGCTGGCCGTGCGCCACGGCATCGGGCAGGAATACGTCGAAACCCGCGAGATACACGCTGCGCATAGGGGCTTACTCCGGTTCTGAAACGTTGAAGGCTTCGCCGGTGGCGAAAAACGAACCGCCGGCCAGATAGTGGATCGAACGCCGGTCGTCTTGCGGGAAGTGCCAGCGGTTGTCCGAAAACGCGTCCGGGGCGGCCCACGCGGCGACGACCTCGCCGATGAACAGATCATAAGCCTGTTGGTTGTGCGGTTCCGGCACGACCTTGCATTCCAGCCAGCCCAGGCAGCCGGCCACCAGCGGCGCGCCGATCTTGCTGGCGGGAAACGTCGACAGGCCGCAGGCCTGGAACTTGTCTTCGCCGCGCCCCGATTCCGAACCCACTTTCAGCGTGGCGGCCGCTTGCGCGCGTGACGGGATGCACAGCGCGAATTCCCCCGACGCTTCGATCAGTTCGCGCGTGTAGGTGTTCTTGTCCACCACCACCAGCATCTTGGCCGGGTTGAAGTCCAAGGGCATCGCCCAGGCGGCCGCCATGACGTTGCGCGCGTCGCCGTGGGCGCTAGTCACCAGCACCGTGGGCCCGTGGTTCAGCAGCAGGTAAGAGCGGGGCAGGTCGACGGCTTGGATGTTGGACATGGCAGGGGGGCTTAAAACATGCCGTTCTGATTGGCGGGGTTTTCGGGGATTTCCTGGCTGACGTCCCAGTGCTCGACGATCTTGCCCTTATCCACACGGAAGATATCCACAACCGCCTGGCCGCGGTCTTCCGGCGAATCGCGCCACTGGTTATGGATCACCACCAGATCGCCGTCGGCGATCACGCGCTTGATCTCGACGATGGCTTGCGGATGCTGATCGAAATAGGGCGGGAAGAAATCCACCATCGGCCCGACGCCGTCGCGCATGTAGGGGTTGTGCTGCACGTAGTTGGGGCTGACGTACAGGCGTACCGCCTCGTCGATCTCGCGGTCCTGGAACATCATCCGGAAGAACGCCGTGACGATCTCCTTGTTCGACTGGGGCGCAGCCGCAAGCGCTGGCGACGCCGCCAGGCAGTGGGAGGCGACCAGCGCACAGGCGGCCAACGATTTCAACTTCATACGCATACAGGACAACTCAGGATGACGCCGGCTGGCGGCCTGCCAGTTTACAAATAAAAACGCAGGTTCCGCCCCCGCCGCACAATGAAAAAAGGAGCCCTTGACGGGCTCCCTTTTCCTTGCCTGGCGGCGGAATCAGTATCCGACGGTGAAGCGGCGGCGCGAATGCTTGGGCGTCTCGATCTCGTCGGCCAGCGCAATCGCATAGTCTTCCATCGAGATCCAGCTCTTGCCGTCGTCGTCGGCCAGCAGATAGTCGTCGCCCACGCGGAACGTGCCCGTGCGCTCGCCCGGCTCGAACAGCGCGGAGGGCGACAGGAAGGTCCAATTCAACACCTTTTCCTGGCGCAGCGTATCCAGGAACACGACGCCGGCCCGGGCCTCGGGCTTGTAGGCGTCGGGGAATTCCGGGGTATCGATCAGCAGCTTGCCGGGGGCCACCAACAGGCTGCCCGCGCCGCCCACGACCAGCAGGCGCGGCACGCCGGCGTTCTTCACCGCGGCCAGCAAGGGGCGCGCGTCGGTCGACACGAAACGCGTGGCGCTGACGACGGCGTCGTGGCCGGTCAGCAGCGGCGTCAGGGTTTCGGGGTCGGTGGCGTCGCCCTGCTGGATGGTCAGGCCGGGCTGGGCATTCACGTCGGCCGGGTTGCGGGCGATGCCCGTCACCTGGTGGCCGCGCTTGAGCAATTCGTCGGCCACGCGGGAACCCACGCGGCCGGTAATGCCGATCAATGCGATTTTCATGGTCTTGCTCCTTGGGAGGGAAGCCGGAGCGGGCGGCGCACGATGCGCCGCAACACGCTCCGGTTCAGGCAAATCCATACTATTCGGTCAAATCCGAACAAAAAACCCAATAAATCGGAAGAGTTTTTTGCAATTCATGCATCAATCGGCCGGATTCAACCTGCGTTGCGCTGCGCTTGATAAACCTGCAAGTGCGAATACGCCACCCGCAGATAGGTAGCGTCGACACCCAGCGTGCGGGCGCGCCGCACCATGTCGCCCACAATGTGGTCGGCCTCGACCGGCAGGCCCTGGCGCAGGTCGCGGAACATGGACGCCGTCATGGGTTGCGTGCGGTCGCTCATCAGCTTTTGCGCGAAGGCATCGGCTTCGGGGCGGACCGCATGGCCGGACGCGGCCGCCACGGCTTGCGATTCCTGCAACAGGCTCTTCAGGATGTCGATGCCGTCGTCGGTGGAGGCGATCTGCCCGATCGCGCCGCGCATCAGGCAGGTGCCGGCGGCCAGCGTCGTCAGCATGACGTACTTTTCCCAGATGTCCTGGTGGATGTCTTCGCTCAGGCGGCTGACGTATTCGCCGCCGGCAAGCGCCTGCTCCAGCGCCACGCAGCGTTCGCTGCGGGCGGGGCCCGCGCGTTCGCCGAAGACGATGCTGGCGTGCTTGCCCAGGTGCACGACTTCGCCCTCGGGGCCAAGCGTGGCGTTGATCTGGCACAGCCCGCCCAAGACGCGGTGCGGACCGAATTCGCGGTCCAGCACGTCGTACTGCAGCACGCCGTTCATGATGGGCAGCACCGCCGTGTCGGGGCCGACCGCGGGGCGGATGGCGTCGATGGCGCTGGCCAGGTCATAGGCCTTGCAGCTGAGCACGACCACGTCGTACTGGCCCTGCAGGGTCTGCTGCGTGGCCAGCTTGGGGTGCAGCGTGGCGTCGCCGAACGGGCTCTGGATGCGCAAGCCCTGTTCGCGGATCCGGGCCGCGCGCGGTTCGCGCACCAGGAAGGTCACGTCCGCGCCCGCCTGGGCGGCGCGTCCGCCGAAATAACCGCCGGTGCCGCCGGCACCCAAGAACAACAACCGCATTTGTCTCTCCTGTCGCTGCCCGCCTGTTTCGCGGGCTGATACGGAATTATGCGCTTGGCGCGGCGGCCGGCGCATTGTGCAAGCGCCCGCTGCCCACGCGCCGGACAGCCGATTTCGGCAAGCGGCGGGCTCAGACGGCGTGGTTGTGTTCCGCCCAGGCTTCGTAGCCGCCGCGCAGCGCCCAGGTCTTGGGATAGCCCGCCGCGCGCAGGCGCGAGGCCAGCAGCGCGGCCGACACTTCATTGGGGCAGGCGCAATACACCACGATGTCGGAGTCCAGCGCGCCCGGATCCAGCGCCGGCAGCGGCGCCTTCAGGTCGACAGCGATGGCGCCCGGAATGCGTTCGGCATCTCGCTGCGCTTCAGGACGCACGTCGAAGACCACCGTGTTGCGGCCGTCCTGGCGCCATTGCATCAGTTCATCGACGGACACGCGGGGGATGACGCGCAGGCTGCGCAGGAGGATCCGGCGGCGCAAAAAGCGCGTCAGGATATACAGCGCCAGCACCGCTGCCAACACGCCCAGGCCCATGGCGCCGTAGGTGCCCAGGATTTCCAGCACGTCATTGACCACGCTGTGGAACAGGCCGCCCAGCAGCAAGGCGGACCCCGCCCAGATCATGGCGCCCACCAGGTCATAAAGCAGGAAGCGCCGGTAGGCGGTGCCCGTCAGGCCCGCCATGACGGTCGACAGCGCGCCCGCGCCAGGCAGGAACTTGCACACCAGCAGCGCCCGCACGCCGATGCGCAGGTACAGGCGCTGCGTCTGGCGGATGCAGGAATCCTGCGACAGCGACATCTTGCAGATCACGCCCAGCAAGCGCGCGCCGTAGCGGCGGCCGGCGGCATACCAGAGGGAGTCGGCCAAGAGGCAGGCCACGGTGGCCGCCAGCCAGGGGGTCAGCCATCCGGCCGCGCCGCCCAACGCGCCGGCGGCGATCAACATGGGATACGCGGGCACGGGCAGGCCCGCCTGTTCGACCAGGACGTTCGCGAACACCAGCCACCCGCCGTACTGCTCGAGCAGCAATTGAATGTCTTGCATGGACTTTCCAGCTTGCCGCGCGGGGCGCGGCTCATCCTTCGATTTTAGGCGCGCCACGGCTCGCCAGGCGCATTGCCCGCGCGGCTTGCACCGCAACACGGCGTTTCACGCGCGCAATGTCCAACCCTTGGGACACGGCGCACCATCTTGGTGCCACGTTTCCCCGCCGGGGTGCCTATAATCCTGCCCGTTCATCAGGTTTCCCCGACTTGTCGCAGGAATGCCTCATGGCATACAACTTGCTTCGCCTGGACTGGCTGCGCACCGACCATTCGGATGGGACGCGCCCCCCGGCGCCCCCCATCCCCATGACTGATCCCACGCCTACGTTTTCGTCCGCTTGCGCCGACCCTGCCCGCCGGCGGCCGCAGCCAGGCATCCGCATCGTCGCCCCAACGGTTCCCCTTTTCCATCCCCGCGAAGGAGTCTCCCGCATGAAATCCCTGTCCACCCCGTCCGCCGGCGGCATCGCCCGCCGCGGCCTGCTCAAGCTGGCGGCCGCTGCCGCCGCTGGCGCTTTGCTGTTCTCGGGCGCGGCGCAAGCCCAGGCCCCGGCCAAGACGAAAGTCGCCGCCATCTACACGGTGCCGGTCGAGCAGCAATGGGTGTCGCGCATCCACAAGGCGCTGACGGCCGCCCGCGACCGTGGCGAGATCGAATACACCTTCTCGGAAAACGTCACCAACGCCGACTACGAGCGCGTCATGCGCCAGTACGCCGAGCAGGGCAACAAGCTGGTGGTGGGCGAAGCCTTCGCCGTGGAAGCCGCCGCCCGCAAGGTGGCCAAGGACTATCCGCAGACCGCCTTCCTGATGGGTTCCTCGGGCAAGCCGCAGCAACCCAACTTCTCGGTGTTCGACAACTACATCCAGGAACCCGCCTACCTGACCGGCATGATCGCCGGCGGCATGAGCAAGACCGGCAAGATCGGCCTGGTCGGCGGCTACCCCATCCCGGAAGTGAACCGCCTGATGCAAGCCTTCATCGAAGGCGCCAAGGAAGTGAACCCGAAGGCCGAGTTCACCGTGACCTTCATCGGTTCGTGGTTCGATCCCCCGAAGGCCAAGGAAGCGGCCTTCGCGATGATCGACAAGGGCGCGGACGTGCTGTACGCCGAACGCTTCGGCGTGTCGGACGCGGCCAAGGAACGCGGCAAGCTGGCCATCGGCAACGTGATCGACACGCAGCCGCAATACCCGGAAACGGTGGTGGCATCCGCGTTGTGGAGCATGGAGCCCACGATCGACGAAGCGCTCAAGCAAGTGAAGGCCGGCACGTTCAAGGCGGCCGACTTCGGCCAATACTCGCTGATGAAGCACAACGGTTCGTCGCTGGCGCCGCTGGGCACCTTTGCGTCGAAGATCCCGGCCGAGCTGATCGCCCGCGTAGAGGCCAAGCAGAAGGCCATCCTGGACGGCAGCTTCACGGTGCAGGTCGTCGACAAAGAACCCAAGTCCTCGGCACGATGAACCAAGCGCCTCTCGCCCTGCAACTGACGGGGATCACCAAGCGCTTCGGCAGCCTCACGGCCAATGACGACATCTCGCTGACGCTTCGGCAAGGCGAAGTCTTGGCCCTGCTGGGCGAGAACGGCGCCGGCAAATCGACCCTGGTGTCGATCCTGGTCGCCCACTATGTGGCCGACGCCGGCAGTATCGACGTCTTCGGCAAGCCATTGCCGCCCGGCCGGCCGGACGCCGCGCTGGCGGCGGGCGTGGGCATGGTGCATCAGCACTTCACCCTGGCCGACAACCTGACCGTGCTGGACAACATCATGGTCGGCACCGAGTCGCTGTGGAAGCTGGCCTCCGGCCGCGGCGCGGCGCGCCGCCGGCTGGTCGAACTGGGCCAGCGCTTCGGCCTGGGCGTGGATCCCGACGCGCGCGTGGGCGGGCTTTCCGTCGGCGAAAAGCAGCGCGTCGAAATCCTGAAGGCGCT
Source organism: uncultured Achromobacter sp. (assembly GCA_963530045.1). Lineage (GTDB taxonomy): Bacteria > Pseudomonadota > Gammaproteobacteria > Burkholderiales > Burkholderiaceae_B > Achromobacter. The sequence goes on along the minus strand of CAUSDE010000014.1, from coordinate 105,467 downwards.
GTACCGCGGCGCCCGCGTGCTGATCCTGGATGAACCCACAGCGGTGCTCACGCCGCAGGAAGTGCAGGACCTGTTCGCGACCCTGCGCGGCTTCGTCGACGAAGGCCTGGCCGTCATCTTCATTTCGCACAAGCTGGACGAAGTGATGGCCGTATCGCGCCGCGTGGCCGTGCTGCGCCAGGGCAAGCTGGTGGCCGAACGCGACACCGCCGGCACCAGCCCCGCCGAACTCGCGGAACTGATGGTGGGCCGCAAAGTCGTCATGCCGCACGCCGAAGCGGTGGCTGCCGCCGAGCAAGCCGCGCCGGTCGTGACCTTGTCGCAGGTCACCGTGCGCGACAGCCGCGACGGCGCGCCGCGCCTGGACAGCCTGGACCTGGTGGTCCACAAGCACGAGATCGTCGCGATCGCGGGGGTGGCCGGCAACGGCCAGCAGGCGCTGGTGTCGGTCCTGACCGGCCTGCGCCAGCCGTCCGACGGCACGATCCGGCTGGGCGCCGAGCACGCGGCCGCGCCCACCACGCCGGCCGGGTGGACCGCGGCCCGCGTCGGCCGAATTCCGGAAGACCGCCACGGCGAAGGCATGATCGGCGACAGCCCGCTTTGGGAAAACGCCATCGTCGAAGACCTGAAGGACAAGCGCTTCGCGCGCTACGGCCTGATCCGCGCCCGCGCGGGCCGCGCGTACGCCGCATCGCTGGCCAAGCAGTTCGACGTGCGCGCAGCCTCGCTGGACGTGCGCACGCGCAGTCTGTCGGGCGGCAATATGCAAAAGCTGATCCTGGGCCGCACCTTGGCGCGCGAACCGCGCTTCATCGTGGCCGACCAGCCCACCTGGGGCCTGGACATCGGCGCCGTCGCCTATGTGCGCGAGCAGCTGCTGGCCGCCCGCGCGCGCGGCGCCGGCGTGCTGCTGGTGTCCGAAGACCTGGAAGAAATCTTCGCCCTGGCCGACCGCATCGCCGTGCTGTGCGGCGGCAAGCTGGTGGCCGTCAAGCCGGTGGCCGACTGGACGCCCGCCACCGTCGGCCTGGCCATGACGGGCACCCGCGCATGACGGCCCGGTCCGTTGCGCGCCGACGCCCCCTCTATTGAGCATCACTCGCATGAAACTGATCCTGGAACGCCGCCCCGAGCCCAGCCGCCTGGCGCTGGCCTTGGCCCCCATCGCGGCCATCCTCTTTACGCTGGCGGTCTGCACCTTGCTGGTGGCCTGGGCCGGCGCCCCCGTGGGCCGCACCTACGCGCTACTGTTCGAAGGCGCGTTCGGCTCGCGCTTCGCCCTGTCCGAAACGCTGACCCGCGCCACCCCGCTGATGCTGACGGGCCTGGCCTGTGCCGTGGCATTCCGCGCCCGCTTCTACAACATCGGCGCCGAAGGCCAGCTGTATCTTGGGGCGCTGGCGGCCGTCGCCATCGGCGGCCTGCATGACGGCACCGGCTTCGACCTGCCGGTGCCCGTGCTGTTCGGCGGCATGATGCTGGCGGCGGCCCTGGCGGGCGCCTTGCTGCTGCTGATCCCGGCCTTGCTCAAGACCCGGCTGGGCGTGGACGAAGTCGTAACCACGCTGCTGGGCAACTTCATCGTGCTGCTGTTCGTGTCCATGATGCTGGACGGCCCGATGAAGGACCCGATGGCGATGGGCTGGCCGCAATCCGTGGCGCTCAACGGCGACCTGGAACTGGGCAAGCTGATTGAACGCACGCGCGCTCACACCGGCCTCTTGTGGGCGGCCGGCCTGGCGCTGGGCCTGTGGCTCTTGAACCGCTACACGGTGTTCGGCTTCCAGATGCGCGCCGTGGGCGCCAACGCGCATGCTTCGCGCTTTTTGGGCCTGCCGGTCAACCGCGTGATGCTGGGCACCGCCATGCTGTCGGGCGCGCTGGCAGGCCTTGCCGGCGCCATCGAAGTGGCGGGCCGCACGGGCTACGTCACGCTGGACATGTCGCCGGGCTACGGCTACACGGGCGTCGTCGTCGCCATGCTGGCCGGCCTGCACCCGCTGGGCGTGATCATGGCCAGCATCTTCGTGGCCGGCATGCTGGTCGGGGCCGACAGCATGAGCCGCGCCATCGCGGTGCCGAACTACATCGCCGACGTCATCGTCGCCACCTCGTTGCTTGCCATGCTGGTCGCGACGCTATTTGCGCAGTACCGCCTGCGCCGCAACCGGGCTTGAGGAGCACGACATGGAATGGATGGATCTGATCAGTTCCTCGGCCTTCTGGGTTGCCGTGCTGCGCCTGGCCACGCCGCTCATCCTGGGCACCCTGGGCGTGCTGCTGTGCGAACGCGCGGGTGTCTTGAACCTGGGCATCGAAGGCATCATGGCCGCCGGCGCCTTCACGGGCTGGCTCGTCGTGTACCTGGGCGCGCCGCTGTACGTGGGCGTGCTGGCGGCGGCGTTGGCCGGCGCGGTCTTCGGCCTGCTGCATGCGGTGCTGACCGTGCCGCTGGGCTTGTCGCAGCACGTCTCGGGCCTGGGGGTGACCTTGCTGGCCACCAGCCTCAGCTACTTCGCCTACCGCGTGACGTTCCCCAGCGTGAACACGCCGCCCACCATCACGCCGTTTGCCGAAATGAAGTTCCTGGACGGCATCCCGCTGATCGGCCCCGTGCTGGCCGGGCAGACGCCCATGACGCTGATCGCGCTGGCCGCGGTGCCGATCCTTGCCTGGGTGCTGAACCGAACCCCGGTCGGCCTGGCGATCCGCATGGTGGGCGAGAACCCGGCGGCCGCCGAAGGGCAGGGCCTGTCCGTCACGCGCCTGCGCATGGGCGCCATCGTCGCGGGCTCCGCGCTGATGGGCGTGGCCGGCAGCTTCCTGACGCTGGCGGCTTTCAACGCGTTCTTCTTCAACATGGTCAACGGCCGCGGCTGGGTGTGCGTGGCGCTGGTGGTGTTCGCCTCGTGGCGCCCCGGCAAGGCGCTGCTGGGCGCACTGATCTTCGCCTTCTTCGACGCGCTGCAACTGCGCCTGCAACAGGGCGGGGCCGCCTTGCCCGGCCTGCCGGAGCTGCCGTACCAGGTCTACCTGATGCTGCCCTACATCCTGTCCATCCTGGCCCTGGTGGTGATGGCGCGCCGCGCCGCCTACCCGCAGGCTCTGATGAAGCCCTATCGCAAGGGCGAGAGGTAAAGGGCCCCCCCGAGCGCTGCGCGCTTCCCCCAGGGGCGTCGCTAAGGACCGGCGGAGCCGGATCCGTGCGACCCCGATGGTGTACTTTTGATGCACCGTGAATTGCTGAATTTTTTAGGATGCATCCATGCTCGATCTGATTATCAAGAACTGCACGCTGGCTGATGGCCGCACCAACATCGACATCGGTGTGGCGCAGGGCCGCATTACCGCGGTGGAGCCTGCGCTGAAGGCCGAGGCGGGTCAGACCGTGGATGCGGCGGGGCAGTTGGTGAGCTCGCCCTTCGTGGACGCGCACTTCCACATGGATTCCACGCTGTCGTTCGGCCTGCCGCGCGTGAACCAGTCGGGCACGCTGCTGGAAGGCATCGCGCTGTGGGGGGAACTCAAGCCGCTGTTGACGCAGGAAGCGCTGGTGGAGCGCGCACTCGCCTATTGCGACTGGGCGGTGGCGCGCGGCCTTTTGGCCATCCGCTCGCATGTGGACGTCTGCGACCCGCGCCTGTTGGCGACCGAAGCGCTGCTGCACGTGCGCGAAAAGGTCAAACCGTATCTGGACCTGCAATTGGTGGCCTTCCCGCAGGACGGCGTGCTGCGCGCGCCCGGCGCGCTGGACAACCTGAAACGTGCGCTCGACATGGGCGTGGATGTCGTGGGCGGCATTCCGCACTTTGAACGCACCATGCAGGACGGCGCGGAATCCGTGCGCATCCTGTGCGAACTGGCCGCCGAACGCGGCCTGCGCGTCGACATGCACTGCGACGAAAGCGACGACCCGCTGTCGCGCCATATCGAAACGCTGGCCTATCACACGCAGCGCCTGGGCCTGCAGGGCCGCGTCACGGGTTCGCACCTGACGTCCATGCACTCGATGGACAACTACTACGTGTCCAAGCTGATCCCGCTGATGCGCGAAGCAGGCGTTGCCGCGATCGCCAACCCGCTGATCAACATCACGCTGCAAGGCCGTCACGACACGTATCCGAAGCGCCGCGGCATGACGCGCGTGCCGGAACTGCTGGCCGCTGGCGTGCCCGTGGCCTTCGGCCATGACTGCGTGATGGACCCCTGGTACAGCCTGGGTTCGGGCGACATGCTGGAAGTGGCGCACATGGGCCTGCACGTGGCCCAGATGACGGGCCAGGACGCCATGCGCGCCTGTTTCGAGGCCGTGACGACCACGCCCGCGAAGATCCTGGGGCTGGACGACACGGGCATCGCGGTCGGCAAGCGCGCCGACCTGGTGCTGCTGCAGGCGCGCGACGCCGTTGAAGCGCTACGCCTGCGCGCCACCCGCCTGATGGTGCTGCGCGCCGGCAACGTGATCGCGACCACGCCGCCCGCCACCGCCACCTTGAACCTGCCGGGCCGCCCGGGCCAGGTCAGCTTTCAGACACCGGCCCGCTGACATATGCCGGCCGTTTCGCGGCCGTCACGATGATCTCCACCAGCAGCTCCGGCGCGGCCAGCTTGGCCTCGCAGGTGGCGCGGGTGGGCATCGCGTCCGGCAGCGCCCACTCGGCCCACACGCCGTTCATGCCGGCGAAGTCGCGGTCGATGTCCTTCAACCAGATCTGCACCGACAACAGCCGGGACTTGTCGGTGCCGGCCTGGGCCAGATAGCCGTCGATCTTCGCCAACACATCGCGGGTCTGCGCCGCGATGCCGCCTTCGGCTGTCGACGTCACGCCCGCCACGTACACCGTATCGCCATGGATCACGATGCGGCTCAGGCGCTGGTTGGTTTCCTTGCGCACGATATCGTCGTTCATTCGTCCTGCTCCTTTTTTGATGGGGAGGACGCGGTGGCCGCGTCCGAAAAACGGTCAATCCGGAACGGCGCGATCGGCATGTCCGTCGCGCCGGTAGTGATCAGGTCAGCCATGATGCGGCCCACGATCGGGCCCAGCTCGAAGCCATGCGCCGAAAAGCCGAACGCATGGAACGCCGTCTCGTGGCGGCTGCTGCGGCCGATGACGGGAATCTCGTCCGGCATGGCGGCCTCGATCCCCGCCCAGCCCCGGTTCACCACGGCATCCCGCATGTGCGGAAACAAATCACAGACGGTACGCGCGCCTTGGGCCAGCGAGCGGAAATCAAGCTCGGTCCATTCCGCGTCGCGGTCGACCCAGGCGCGGCGCCCGCCGCCGATCAGGACCGTGCCGTTCGTGCGCTGCTTGAACGATAGCGCGCGCCCGGTGCCCAGCACCACGGGATCCAGGAAGTGGTCCATGCGCAGCGTCACCAGCATCATGGGGCTGATCGCGGTCAGCGGCACGGGCTCGCCCCATTGCGCGGCGATGCGGTCGGCCCATGCGCCCGCGCAGTTCAGCACCTGCGGCGCGGTGTAGGTGCCGGCATCGGTGTCCACGCGCCATTGGCCGTCTGCGCGTGTAACGCCGTCCACCCGAACGCCCTCCAGGAAGCGCGCGCCCAGGCTGGCGGCCTTCATGCGGAAGGCCAGCGTCGTGCGATACGGGTCGGCCGCCGCATCCTCCCGGGCAATCAGGCCGCCCTGGATGGTTGGGGCCAGCGCCGGGATCATGTGGAGCAAGTCTTCAGCGCTTATCCATTGTTCGTGCGTATAGCCGTGGTCGGTCATCGTGCGCAGGCGCGCCCGCAACGCGTCGGCATCCGCGGCGTTCTCCGCCACCCGTACCTGCCCATGCTGCTCGAAGCCGCAATCATCATCCACCAGGTCGCCGATGCGGTACCAGAGTTCGCGCGAGGCCAGGGCCAAGGGCACCTCGGCCAGATGCCGCGCCAGGGTGCGCACGCCGCCCGCATTCACGCCGGAGGCATGCCGCCCCACGTAGTTCTTTTCGATCACCAGGGCACGCACGCCCGCCCGCGCCAGATGCAGCGCCGCCGAGCTGCCGTGCAGGCCCCCGCCGATGATGATGACCTCTGCCGACCGCGTCGCACCGGTCATGGCGTCACTTTTTGAGCCGGACGACGGCTTGGCGCGAATCGTCGGTCTGCGGCAGCGACGCGAGTTCTCCCAAAGTCAGCGGCTTGGTCGGGAAGCGCAGCCGGTAATAGCCCACTTCCTGCGTCGGCACGCCGCGCTCTTCGGCGATGAGCTCGGCCACGGTCAACCCGCAGAAGCGGCCCTGGCAGGGCCCCATGCCGCAACGCAGGAAGGCCTTCATCTGGTTCGGCCCGCTGCAGCCCAGCTTGACGGTCTCGCGCACCTGTGCGGCCGTGACTTCCTCGCAGCGGCAGACGATGGTGTCACCGACGGGGCGCCGGAAGGCGTCAGGCGCCTTGTAGAGCGCGTCGAAGAACTCGCGACCCCTCACGGCACGGGCCAACGCGTCGCGCGGCGCCACGGCCTCGCTATCGCGTTTACGGGCATCGATGCGGCCCAGCAGATGCGCCGCCTGCAACGCGGCCAGCCGCCCGCGGTGCTCCGCCGCCAAGGCGCCCGCGATGCCGGCGCCGTCACCCGCCATGCCGATGCCGTCGACCGAAGTCAGCCCCCATTCGTCGACCTGCGGCTCCCAACAGTCCAGCGCGTCGTTCCAGCGGTGTTCCACGCCCACCGCACGCGACAGGTTCACGTTGGGTACCACGCCCTGGTGCAGCATCAGCTGATCGGCAGGCAGCGTCCTCGTGACCCCGCCGGCGGTGTAGCGCACACTATGCAGCTTGTCCTCGCCCAGCGCTTCCAGCGAGGTCACGCCCTTGACGATGGGCACGGCGGCCTTGACGGCGCGCAGCAGCTTCAGCCCTTTACCCAGATAGGGCGACCGCAGGAAACCCCAGACCTTGGACAGCGCCTGGCCCATGCGGCCGGGCGGCGTGGTCTCCAGCAGCGCGTCGATCTTCACGCCGGCGTTCAGGTATTGCCACGCCACCAGATACAGCAGCGGGCCGCTGCCGGCCAGCACGGTGCGGTCGGCCGGCACCACGCCCGCGGACTTCAGCAAGATTTGCGCCGCGCCCGCCGTAATAACGCCGGGCAAGGTCCAGCCCGGGATGGGGAAGGGACGCTCCTGGGCGCCCGTGGCCAGCAGCAGCCGGCGCGCGTGCACGATGCGCGCCTCGCCCGCCACCGAATACGCCACCTCGAAGCCTTTCTCCGGATGCGGGGCCGTATGTTCCGCCACGGCCCAGACGGTGGCGCCCGGCACATAGCGCGCGCCGGACTGCTGGAAGGGCGCGACCAGCGACGCGCCATGCCAATAGTCTTCGCCCAGGATGCCGCGGTCGGTCACGGGCGTGGTGGTGATGGCCCGATAGATCTGTCCGCCCGGCGCCGGCTGTTCATCCAGCAGCACCGTGTCCACCCCCAGGCCGGCGGCCAGCGTCGCCGCCGCCAATCCGGCCGGGCCCGCGCCCACCACCAGCAAATCGCATTGCGTCGTATCGATCATGCCTGCACCTTGCGCGCGCCCAGCTGGCGCTCGATCTTCATGCCTTCGCGCACGGCCGTCATGCAGCCCTGCTGGTTCGCCTGCCCGTCGATGGTGACCAGGCAGTCGTAGCACACGCCCATCATGCAGTAGGGCCCGCGCGGCACCTCGTTCACCGCCGTGTCGCGACAGGCCGACACGCCGCCGGCGAACAGCGCCGCCGCCACGCTGTCGCCCTGCCGGCATTGCAGTTCGGCCCCGTTGACCGTCACGCGCACCGGCGCGCCTTGCGTCTGGCGCTGCGCCTCGTCAAGCCTCTTGAACATGGAACCTCCGGGTCGAGAAGGGCGCCATGTCGTCGGCAAGCTTGCCGGCCACGATCATGGGCGCCAGATTGAGGGCGTGCGCGGCGGCCAGCGTCACGCCGCTGTGACAGGTGGCGACGAAGGCGCCGGGGCACGTTTCGGATTGCTGATAGATCGGGAAGCCGTCCTTGGACATCACGCGCAGCGCCGCCCAGCTGCGCACGACGCGGACGTCCCGCAAGGCGGGCAGGGTACGCACGGCGCGATCGGCCAGCGTGCCCAGGATGGGCAGGCCCACCAGGTTGTCCACATAGCCCGCTTCCTCTTGCGAATCACCGATCAGCCACGTGCCTTCATCGGTTTGGCGTAGGGTGGACAGCGGCGTCTCCAGCAGGCGGCGCGTGCGTTCCAGCACCACGATCTGGCCGCGCTGCGGGCGCACCGGCACATCCAGGCCCACCTGCGCGCCCAGCTCCTTGTTCGACAGGCCCGAGGCCAGCACGACCTTGCGCGCACGCACGGTGCCGGCAGGCGTGTCGATATCGAACACGCCTTTGCGCTGCTTGATGCTGCGCGCCGGACGGCGCGGCAGGTAATCCACAACCCGCTGTGCAAAACTCATGTGCAGCGCGCGCAGCAGCTTCAGCGGATTGGCGATGCCGTCCACCGGCGTCCACGTCGCGCCCCGCACCTCGGGGCCGATGCCGGGCACCAGGTCCGCGACTTCCGCGCGGTCCAGCAGCTTCCAGTCGTATTGCGCCATGCCGGGCTGCGCCAGCAGGGTCTGCATGAACGTGGCGCGGGCTTCCATCTCTTCATCGCTCAAGAGCGCATGCAGGCCGCCGCGCTGCTCCAGATGCACGTCCACGCCCGTTTCTTCCAGCAGCTGCGCGGCAAGCCGCGGCCAGCCCGAGGCCGACGTCATCGTCCACACGCCGTAGCGCGGCAGGCCCATGCCCTTGCTCTGCACCCACACCAGACCGAAGTTGCCGCGCGACGCGCGATACGCCACATCGCCTTCGTCCAGCACCGCCACATGCTCCAGCTCGCGCCGCAAGCCGTAGGCAATCGCGGAGCCCACCAGCCCGCCGCCGATCACCGCAGCGTCGTAGATGCCGCGATGCACGGGCGCGCGGGGCGCCAGTTCTTTCTCGTCCGTCATTAGCGTCCCTTTCCTACAAACAGCTTTTCCAGGCCGACCACGCGGTCCAGGATGAATATGGCGATGATCGTGACATAGATCAGCACGGCCGACACGGCAGTCACCAGCGGATCGATGGTGTCTTCAATATGCAGGAAGATGCGTACCGGCAGCGTGGTCGTGGAGGGCGACGCGATGAAGATCGACATCGTCAGCTCATCGAAACTGGTGATGAAGGCAATGACCCAGCCGCTGACCACCCCGGGCAGCAGCAAGGGCAGCACCACGCGGCGAAAGGCCGTCCAGTTCGAGGCGCCCAGCGACTGCGCCGCACGCTCCAGCGCCGGGTCGATGCCGGTGGCCGACGCCAGCACCAGGCGCAGCGCATATGGCATGACCAGGATGACGTGCGCGATCACGAGACCCACGTAGGTGCCGGCCAGGTCCACCGTCGTGAAGAACTTCAAAAAGGCCAGGCCCAGCACCACATGCGGGATCATCAACGGCGACAGGAAGAACGCCACCAGCGCTTCGCGGCCGCGGAACCGGTTGCGGGCCAGCGCCAGCGCGCTGGGCACGGCCAGCGCGATCGCCAGCGTGGCCGACAAGGTGCCCAACCCCAAGCTGAACCAGAACGCCTCGACAAAGCGCGGGTTGTCCAGGATGGCGCGGAACCAGCGCAGCGACAGCCCGCCCGTGGGCAGCGAAATGAAGCCCTCGGAGGTGAACGCCACCGCGCACACCATGACGATGGGCGCCAGGATGAACAGGATGAACACCGCATGGAAGATCAGGCCGATGGGACCGTTTCGGAATGTCATCTCAGGCTCCCGACTGGTTGAAGACGGCGCCGTACTTGCGCTCGATGATCCGGTTGGCCGATAGCAGCACAACCACCGTCGCCAGCAGCAACACCACCGCCAGCGCCGCGCCCAACGGCCAGTTCAGCGTATTCAGGAATTCGTCGTAGGCAGCCGTGGCCACATTCTTCAACCGGCGCCCGCCGATGATGGCCGGCGTGGCGAAGGAGCTGGCCGCCATCGCGAACACCATGATCGCGCCCGACAGGATGCCCGGCATGACCTGCGGCACGATGACGCGGCGGATCACGGTGAACTGGGTCGCGCCCAAGGACAACGCGGCCGCTTCCGTTGCCGGATTGATCCGCTGCAACGACGCCCACACCGAGATCACCATGAACGGCACCAGCACGTGCGTCAGCGCAATCGCCACGCCCAGGTTGCTGTACATCAGGTCCACGGGCGTCGAGATCAGCCCGATGCCCATCAGCGCCTTGTTGATCAGGCCGGTGGAGCCGAACAGCAGCGCCCAACCCAAGGTGCGCACCACCACCGAAATCAGCAGCGGCCCCAGCACCACCATCAGGAACAGCCCCTTCCACGGGTTGGCCATGCGCGACAGCACGTAGGCCTCGGCCGTGCCCAGCACCAGGCACGCCAGCGTCACGGCGGCCGCCACGCCGAAGGTGCGCGCGTAGATCTCGTAGTAGTAGCCGTCGGTCAGGATCTCGAGGTAGTTCTTCCACGTGAACGTGGCCTGCATGCCGCCGTAGAACTGGAAATCGAAGAAGCTGATCAGGAACACCAGCGCCATCGGCACCACCAGGAAGGTGGCGTACACCGCCAGCGCCGGCGCGCTCAGCACCCAGGGGTTGGCCCGCGCGCTCATGACGGGCGGCCTTGCGGCGCGGATGCCACCGTGCACATGTCCTGCGCGCGCCAGCGCAGGTGCACGGCTTCGCCTTCGGCGGGGACGGGCACGCCGTCGTTCTGGCGGATCACCATCACTTCGCCCACCGACGTCTCCACCTGGCACAGCCAGTGGTTGCCCTGGAACACGCGCGTCTTCATGCGCCCGGGCAGGGCACAGGCGGCGGGTTCGGAAAACAGGATCTTCTCGGGGCGCACGATCACGGCGCCTTGCGGCACGGGCGCGCCATGCATCGGAATATGCGCATCGCCCACCCGGGCGCGCGTTTCGCCGTCGTATTGCTCGGGCAGCGGCGTGAACACGTTGGCCTTGCCCAGGAAACCGCCCACGAAATGGCTGGCGGGGCCTTCATACGCCTGGAAGGGCTCGGCCACCTGTTCCACGCGGCCCTGGTTCATCACCACGATGCGGTCCGACAGCGCCAGCGCTTCGGACTGGTCGTGCGTCACCAGGATGGTGGTGGTGCCGATCGTGCGCTGGATGCTGCGCAGTTCCAGCTGCATTTCCTCGCGCAGCTTGGCGTCCAGGTTCGACAGCGGTTCGTCCAGCAACAACACGCTGGGCCGGATGACCAGCGCACGCGCCAGCGCCACGCGCTGTTGCTGTCCGCCCGACATCCGCGCCGGATGGCGGTCCGCCAGATGCGCCAGGCCCACCAGCTTTAACGCATCAGCCACGCGCGACTCGCGTTCGTCTTTCTTGACCCGCTGCATCTCCAGGCCGAAGGACACGTTCTCGGCGGCGGTCATGTGCGGGAACAGCGCGTAGTTCTGGAACACCAGGCCCAGGCCGCGCTTGTTGGCGGGCACGCGGCTGACGTCGCGGCCGTCCAGCACAATGCTGCCGCCGGTGGGTTCGACAAAGCCCGCGATCATCTGCAGGGTCGTCGTCTTGCCGCAGCCCGACGGCCCCAGCAGCGAAATGAACTCGCCCCGGTTGACGGACAGGCTCAACGCTTCGACGGCAGTCGTATCGCCATAGCGCTTGCAGAGGCGGTCCAACACTAGATAGGTCATGAAAGCTCCCGTGGGCGGCGCGCGGCGCCGCCCCGTTTTCAATGCCGGCTGCGCGTCAGCGCTCGATTTCCCGCGTCCAGCGCTTGTTCCAGTCGTCGCGGTTCTGATTGACCGTGTCCCAATCGATCACGATCAGGTCAGCGGCGCGCTTGCCGATGGGCAGCGGCACGCGGGGGTCGTCTTCCACCTTGGCCTTCTTGTTGACCGGGCCGTAGCCGTAAGCAGACGCCAGCTTTTCCTGCACCTCGGGCGTGACCAGGTACTGCACGAAAGCCTGGGCCAGGGGGTTGGTGGCCGACTTGGCTACCGGGCAGACGGACGACAGCAGGGCGTAGGCGCCTTCCTGCGGATAGACGAAGCCCACCGGGAAGCCGGTGTCGGCAAACGACTTGGCGCGGCCGCTGCCCCAGACCGAAATCACGGCCTGGCCGCTGGAGAACAGTTCGGTCATCTTGCCCGGCGAGGGCTCATAGACCAGCACGTTGGGGCCGACCTCGTTCTTGAACGTGGTGAAGCCGGCGTCGATCTTCTTCTCGCTGCCGCCGCCTTCGCGGGCGTATTCCACCAGCGCGTGCAGGCCGTAAGTGTTGTTCAGCGGTGGAACGACCAGCTGCTTCTTGTACTTGGGATCTTTCAAGTCCTTCCACGACGTGGGCGGCGCCCATTTCTTTTCGTCGAAGACCTTCTTGTTGTACATGATGCCGGTCGCCACGATGCCAATGGCGACGGCCTTGTCGTCCTTGTAGCGGGCGGTGCCGTAGATGTCGTCGGCGGGCAGGCCCTTGATGGGCTCGCAGAACCCCAGCGCGATGGCCTGGTACATGGGGCCGTCATCGATGATGGCCACGTCGATCTGCTGATTGCTTTTTTGCGCCTGCAGCCGCGCCACCGTGTTGGTGGAGTTGCCGGCCACGTAGTCCAGCTCGACGCCATGCTGCTTGGCGAACGGCGGGAAGATGTCCTTGCGCATGATGTCTTCGAACGAGCCGCCGTAACCGGCCACCACCAGTTTCTGCTGCGCCGCCGCGTTGGCGCTGAGCCCTGCGGCCACCGTTGCCGCCGCGATCACTGCAAGTACCTTGCCCATGAGAACCCCCGATTGTTGGTACACTTTGTCCGTACATGAATGTCCGGACAAATAATGGATCCGACGAGACACCGTTGTCAATGGGTTATTGTCCGTACAAACCCCATATAACAATGCAAGGAGCCCTCCCCATGACCCGATCCTCCGAGCGCGCGGCCGGCCCTGGCGGAGCACGGCAAGCACGCGGCAAACCGGAATCGCAGGCGCCCGACGGCGACGCGGGCGGCCCTCGCTACAAGAGCATCTTTCAGACGCTTTCCCAGGACATCAGCACGGGCCGCTACCCGGTCATGACACTGCTGCCCACCGAACACGAGCTCTGCGACCAGTTCAACGCCAGCCGCCACACCATCCGCGAAGCCATCCGCATGCTGACGGTGGCCGGCATGGTCTCGCGCCGGCCCGGCGTGGGCACCCGCGTCGAAACCGCCCGCGCCAGCACCCGGTTCACGCAGCGCATCTCGCAATTCCCCGACCTGCTGCAGTACGCGCGCAATGCGGCCCTGCTGGTGCAGGACGTGCGCACCATCAAGCTGCCCAAGCGGCTGTCGGAAGCGCTGGGTTGCGCGGCCGATAAGTCCTGGCTGCACATCAACTCCATCAAGACGCTGGACGACCAGGACACCGCCGCGGCCAGCACGCTGATCTACGCCGATCCCGAACATTCGGATGTGCGCGTCGACGTGAAATCGCGCATTTCGCTGCTGCGCCTGATCGAAGACCACTTCGGCGACCGCATCACCGAAGTCAACCAGGAGTTCTCGGCCACGCCCATCAACGCCACGATCGCCAAACAGTTGAAGGTCGAACCCAAGACGGCGGGCTTCGTCATCACCCGCCGCTACTACGGCGACGGTGGCCTGCTGCTGCTGGCCACCATCACCACCTTCCCGCACGACAAGATGAAATACTCGATGACGCTCAACGTGGGGTAGCGGGCGCGGCACCGTAGGCGGCAAGCGCGGCCTCCGCGCTGACCTTGCCGTCGGCCAGGTCCCGCTCGATGCGCGTCCGGATCCGTTCGGCCGGCGCGCCATAGCCGCCGCCGCCCGGCGTTTCGATGCGCACGCTGTCGCCCGGGGCCAAGGCGATGTTGGCCGTCTTGGAAAACAGCTCTTCCGCCTGCGGCGTGCCGAAGTTGCGGATGAGCCGCGCGCGGCGTCCGTCGCCGCCGCCGTCCACGCCTGCCGCGACGCCCACCGTATGGCTGTCCGAGCGCGCGGAGAACACGATGCCCGGCCCTACCGCGCGGATCTGCTTCGCGATTGCCAGACCGCCGCGTGTACGGCCCACGCCGCCCGAATCCGGAATCATCGCGTACTCGTCCATCAGCAGCGGATACTCGTTTTCCAGCGCTTCGACGGGAAGGTTGGACGTATTGGTCATGTGCACGTGCACCGCGTCCATGCCGTCGGCATCGAACCGCGCGCCCGCGCCGCCGCCCAGCGTTTCCAGGTACACGAAATGCCCGGCGCGTTCGCGCCACCGCCCCGAAAACACGATGGCGGGGCAGCAATCGTTGCTGGACGCCATGGTCTTTTCCGGCGGCAACAGGCCGCGGAACGCGCCGAAGATCGCGCCCGCCACCTTCTGCGCCGTGATGGACCGCGCCCCGACCGCGGCCGGGTGTTCCGGGTTGGTGATGGTGCCTATCGGGGCCGAAACGGTGATCGGGTCGAAGAGCCCCGCGTTGGGCGCCAGGTCCGGATCCAGCATGGCTTTCACGGCGTAATACACGCAGGCGCGCAGGGCGTTGAACGGCAGGTTCATCGCGCCGCGCGCCTGTTTGCCCGAGCCGTCGAAATCGAAATGCAGATTGTCGCGGCGCACGGTCAGCGTCACTTGTATCGGCACCGGATCACCGCCCATGCCGTCGTCGTCCAGATCGCTGCGGAACGTATAGCTGCCTTGCTGCAGCTCCGCGATGCGGTTGAGCAGGCGGCGGCGCGTGTAGGCGATCACGTCGTCCACCGAGCGCAGCACGGCATCCAGCCCCATCTGCCGGATCAGGCCTTGCACCGCCGCCGCCCCGCGGCGATTCGTTGCCATCTGCACGCGCAGGTCCAGCACGCGTTCTTCCGGGTCACGGGTGTTGGCGCAGATCAGGCGCAGCATGTCCTCGTCCGTCTCGCCGTGTTTCGCGATGCGGCAGGCGGGGATGCGGATGCCTTCCTCGAAAATGGATTTCAAACCGCCCGCGATCGATCCCGGGACGGCCCCGCCCACATCGGAATGGTGCGCGATATTGGCCGCGAAGAAGCGCAGCTCGCCTTCCCAGAACACGGGCGTGACGATGTTGATGTCGGGCAAGTGGCTGCCATCCGCCAGGTAGGGGTCGTTGCAGATGAAGACGTCGCCGTCGCGGATGTCGGCGGTCTTGAACGTGCGCAGGATCGCGCCCATCGCGCCGTCCAGCGAACCCAGGTGCAGCGGGATCTGGGTGCCTTGCGCCACCAGCCGGCCCGCCGCATCGAACAAGGCCACCGAGCAGTCCTTGCGTTCTTTGATGTTGGTCGAGAACGACGCGCGCACCAGCGTGTTGTTCATGTCTTCGGTGATGGACAGCAGGCGGTTGCAGAACACCTCCATGCCGATGGGATCGGCCAGCGCGATGCTGGAGCCGGAATGGTCGGGCGTAGTCATGCGTCGCCTCCTTGCAAACGGATGATCAGGTTGCCGTAGTCGTCCACGCTGGCGTGCTGGCCGACGCCGACAACGGTCGTGGAGCTCATTTCCTCAAGCAGGGCAGGTCCGGTGAAGCGCGCGTCGGTGGGCACGCGATCGCGGTCGTACACCGGCGTGTCCCGCCAGCCGTGCACCGGGCCGAAGTAGGCCTTGCGCTGGCCCAGCTGGGCGTCTTCCAGCTCGCCGCCGATATGGCGCGGCGCAAGCGGCGCCTTCACCACCTGGCCCACGGCCTGCATGCGGCAGTTGATGATCTGCACCTTGCGGTCGTCCACCGTGTAGCCGTATTCGCGTTCGTGCGCTTCGGCGAAACGGCGGGCGAATTCGGCGTGGCCGCCAGCGCCGGTGTCGTCCAGGCTGACCTGCACTTCAAAGTTCTGGCCTTCGTAGCGCGCGTCGATGGCGCTATGGCAGACGCGCAGCGCAGGGTCCACGCGTTCCTCGGCCAGCCAGCTTTCCGCCTGCGCGCGCAGGCCCTCGAAGATGGCGGCGATCGCGGGCCACGTGTCCTCGCCGGCCAGCGAGATCTCGCTGCGCACGAAGTCGAACGAGATGTCGCTGAGCAGGATGCCGCGCGCGCACATGGTGCCCGGCTCCTGCGGCACGATCACTACCGGGATGCCGCATTCCTCGGCCACCTCCACCGCGTGCAGGGGGCCTGCGCCGCCATAGGCATACAGCGCGAAGTTCGACAGGTCGTAGCCGCGCTCGGTGGACACCGCACGAATCGCGCGGCTCATGTTCGCCGCCGCGATGCGCAGGATTCCTTCGGCCGCGGATTCCAGATCCAGGCCCAGCGGCTTAGCCACGCGCTGCGCGATCACCTGCCGCGCCGCCTCCGCGTGCACCGGCATGCGGCCGTTCAGCAGCGCCACCGGGTTCAGCCGTTGCAACGCGATCTCGGCGTCGGTGATGGTTGGCTCCTGGCCGCCGCGGCCATAGCCCACCGGCCCGGGAACCGCGCCCGCGCTGTGCGGGCCCACTTTCAGCGCGCCGGCATCGTCCAGCCACGCAATGCTGCCGCCGCCCGCGCCGATCACATGGATGTCCACCATCGGCGTCTTCACCGGATAGCCCGCCACGTGGCGATGCGAGGTGAACAGCGGACGGCCGTCGCATACCAACGATACGTCGGTGCTGGTACCGCCCACGTCGAACGTGACCAGGTTCAGGCTGCCGATGGCGCGCCCCACGGCGGCCGCGCCCACCACGCCCGCCGCAGGCCCGGACAGGCAGGTCCGTACCGGATACTGGCGCACCGTGGCGATCGACATCAGGCCGCCGTTGGAGTGAATGGTGTGCGGCTCGTGGCCGATGTCCAGGTCGCGCACGCGCTGCAGGAAGCGTTCCAGATAACGCGCCATCTTCGGCCCCACTGCGGCGTTGAGCACCGTGGTCGACAGGCGCTCGTATTCGCGGAATTCGGGCAGCACGTCGGATGACTGGCTGATGTAGACGCCGGGCATGGCGTCGGCCACGATCTGCGCGGCGCGGCGCTCGTGTTCAGGATTGCGGTACGCATGCAGGAAGCAGATCGTCACGGCCTCGATGCCGGCCGCGGCGAACTGGCGCGCCGCCGCCAGCACCTGCGCGTCGTCCAGCGGCGTCAGCACTTCGCCCGCCGCGTTCACGCGCTCGTCGACTTCGAGGCGGAACTCGCGCGGCACGGCCACGGGCGGCTTGCCCACGCTGTAGTCGTACAGGTGCGGCCGAGTCTGGCGGCCGATCTCCAGCACGTCGCGAAAGCCGCGCGTGGTGATCAGCCCGACGCGCGCGCCCTTGCGTTCGATGATGAGATTGGTGGCGACCGTCGTGCCATGTCCCACGTGGGACACCTGGGACGGCGGCACGCCGTGGTCGGCAAGCATCTGCCCGATGCCCGTGGCGATGGCTTCCGACGGATCGTGCGGCGTGGACGGCACCTTGTGAAAGTGCACCACGCCAGCATCCTCGTCGATCATCGTGAAATCGGTAAACGTGCCTCCGACGTCTATCCCTATGCGATACATATCGTTCATTCCAATTAGAGTCTTGCCATGCCGCCCGGACAAACCACGCGGCAACAGAAGTCCCGACCGCCGCGCGTGCCGGCGGGTCTCATGCCCCGGCGCGTGTCTTCTACCGGCGGCGCAAACGGGTCGGGGAAGGTCAGTCCAGGCGGATGTCGGCTTTCTTCACCACCTGGCACCACTTGCTGATCTCGTCCTTGATCATCGTGCCGAACGCCGGCCCCGCCACGTCCGAGACCTGGGCGCCTTGCTGCTCCAGGTAGGCCTTCATGGCGGGCGCATGCAAGGTCTGCACCAGGCCATCGGTCAGCTTCGCGCGCAGCGGCTCAGGCAGGCCGGCCGGCGCCAGCATGCCGAACCACACCATGGCCTCGTAGCCCGGATAGCCGGATTCCGCCACGGTCGGCACATCGGGCAGCATCGGCGAACGCTGCGGCGAGGTCACCGCCAGCGCCTTGATCTTGCCGTCCTTGATGTAGGGGTAGGAGGTCATCACCACGTCCACCATCATGTTGATCTGACCGCCGACCAGATCGATCAGCGCCGGACCCGAACCGCGGTAGGGCACATGCACCATCGACACGCCGGCGGTGGTCTTGAAGAGTTCGGCCGCCAGGTGGTTGGACGTGCCCTGGCCGTTGGAGGCGAAGGAGTACTTCTCGGGGTCCTTCTTCAGCAGCGCCACGAATTCCGGCAAGGTGTTGGCCGGCACCGACTGGTTGACCGACATCACGTTGGGAATCGTGGCCACCACGGTCAACGGCGTGAAGTCCTTCACCGCGTCGTAAGGCAGCTTGGAATACACGCACGGCGCGCTGCCGTGCGTGCTGACCGAGCCCATCAGGATGGTGTAGCCGTCGGCCGGCTGCCGCGCCACGTACTCGGTGCCCACGGTGCCGCCTGCGCCGGGGCGGTTTTCGACGATGACGTTGGCGGACAGGCGCTGGCCCAGTCCTTCGGCGACCTTGCGCGCAATCAGGTCGGTGGACCCGCCCGCCGCGAACGGCACCACGATGCGAATCACTTTATCCGGCCAGGCGGCGCTGGCGGATCCGGCGGCCGCGAACAACGCGACCCCGGCGGCAATGCGACAGCAACTGCGTATCAGCCCTGAGTTCATGGCTTGGTTTCCCCTTGTTGATAGAACTTCCTTGTGGCCGGATCATGCGTGTCCGGCCTTGGTTCGCTGCAACAACAAGGCCATGCTAGGCCTGCAGGTTCAATGACAGCAGCCCTACAGGTTTATATTTGTATAACTGCCATTTATAGGTGCGCGGCCGTGAAGAATCCGGACTTGAATCTGCTTCTGCATTTCGATGCCCTGATGGCCTGCCGCAACGTGTCGCGCGCGGCAGAGCAATTGAACATCAGCCAGCCGGCGATGAGCGCGGCGATGAACCGGCTGCGCCAACTGTTCGGCGACCCGTTGCTGGTGCGCGAGGGCGGCGCATGGCAGCCCACGTTGCGGGCGATGGAGCTGCACCAGAATTTCAAGCCGTTCCTGGAAAGCTGGCATCGGGCCACGCGCACCCGCGAGGCTTTCGACCCGGCCCATTCGTCGCGCATGCTGTCGTTCTACGCCACCGATTATGTGCAGTACACGTTGTTGCCCAAGCTGATCCCGCGGCTGGCGGTGGACGCGCCGCACTTCCAGTTGCAGATCGTGCCGGCGCGACCGCAGCACGGCCTGAGCATGCTGGACACGAACCATGTGGAATTGATCGCGGGCTATTTTCCGGACCCGGCGCCGGACCTGCGCACGCGCTTCCTGTACCAGGAGCCGGCCGTCTGCATCGTGCGCGAAGGCCATCCCTGCCTGCGCAAGCGCTGGAACCTGGATGCCTATCTGCGCCATGGCCACCTGGACCTGGCGGCGCACACGCGCTATTTCAGCACCGCGATCGACCGCATCCTGATGGGGCAGAACCGCAGCCGCAAAATCGTGGCAACCTTGTCCAGTTATCTGGTCTGCCCGTTCATCGTGGAAGGCTCGGACCTGATCGCGACGATGCCGGTCAGCATCGCGCGAGCAATGACGGGCGCGGCGCGCATCGTCACGCTGAAGGTGCCACTGACGCTGCCGCCGATCGCCGTGTCGCTGTACTGGCACGAGCGCTATCAGGACGATCCCGCGCACGCCTGGCTCAGGCAGTACCTGGCCGGCGTGCTCGGGTAGGCGCGTCCCTTATTTCAGCGGCAGGCAGATGCGGGTCTGCAATTGCGCGGGCGGGGTCGTGCGCGGGTCATTCATGTATTGCTCGAACATGGGAAAGTCGGCCGGCACCATGCCGCTGGCGGGCAGCCATTCCGA
This sequence comes from uncultured Achromobacter sp., assembly GCA_963530045.1. Lineage (GTDB taxonomy): Bacteria > Pseudomonadota > Gammaproteobacteria > Burkholderiales > Burkholderiaceae_B > Achromobacter. Next base: position 85,683 of record CAUSDE010000014.1, on the reverse strand, counting down.
GAACAGCCAGTTATAGGGCTTGCCCATTTCGTTGTAGGGGCCGGTGTAGGTAAGGATCGCGCAGCGGCCGGCCGGGATCTCGAAGCGTTCCAGTTCGCCGCCCAGTTCCGCGTCGGGCGCCACCGGCATGCCGGCCAGCGAACGCAACTGGCTTTCCGGCACTTGTTCGGGGTCGTCGAAGTACACGCCGAAGCCGACGGTCGCGGGGTTGGCGATACCCCGGCCGATGGCCAGCATGAAGGCGCGGCTGAAGACGGATCCGATTTCCTGATAGCTGCCGCGGTGAGGCAGCGCGGCCAGCGTGACGCCGGGGAAGTGTTCGATGGAAACGGGGTACATGGCAGGCTCCAGAGGGTCTAGGGGAAGGGAGCGAGCGGCCCGGTAGCGACCCGGCGAAATGCCGAAGACGGCGCCGAACGCCCGGTTGAACGCGGCGTCGGATTCGTAGCCGGCGCGTTGCGCAACGTCCCTCAAGGGCGCCTGCGACCCCGCCAGCGCGACCGCGGCGCGATGCATGCGGATGCGCTGGACCGTGGCGTTGACCGTTTCCCCCATCATGGCGCGGTAGACGCGGTGGAAGTGATAGGGGGACAGGCAGGCCAGGTCGGCCAGCTGGTGCAGGTCGGGGTCGGCGTCCGGGTGGGAGGCCAGCCAGCGCAGGACGGGGTCCAGGCGTTGGGCGTAGAGGGTTCGGGTTTCGGGCTTCATGCTTGCTCCTTGGAGGGCAATGTAGCTTTGGGGGGTTTGCAGATTTTGCGGTTTTTTTGAAGGGCGTGCGGGGTTCTTTTGACGCCTGGCGGGGCTGGTGTCGCGGAGGGATGTGTTCTTTTGACGCCCGTCGCGGCGGTGTCGCGGGGCGCGCGGGTCAACGATTGCGGTCCGGAGCCTTCGCTCCGGACTTCCCCTTTGTCATCTTCGTTGTTGCCTGCGGCAACTGCCTTCAGATTCCCTCGGGCTTATCGACGCCCCGCGCGCCCCGCGACACCGCCACGCCAGGCTCGGTCCATGGCAATTTGGCGTCGGCTGGGGCGAACGGCTTGCTTAGGATTCTCGCAAGCGGCGGGGTGGTCGGGAGGATCTTGCGGGGCCCGCCCCAGGCCGGCCGCGCGGGCGGCCTTTTGGGGCTTACGCGATGTCTTGCGTCGGGACGTTGCGCGTACGTGCCATTGTTGATCCCTTGATCCGTAGGATGGGTGGAGCGCGTTCGGGTCGCGTCCGTGCGTCGGTGTCGAACGCGCGCGCCCCATCATGCCCGCATTATCAATACCCGCGCTGCGGATCGTAAATGTTCGGCAATGGCTCGCCGCGCTCGTTGGCGTCGATCAGCAACGCGGTGTGCCTGGCGCGTTCCTTGCGGTCGGGGATCGCGGCGCAATGCGGCGTGATGATGATGCCGGGGTGGGTCCACAGCGGGGAGTCTTCGGGTAGCGGCTCTTGTTCGAACACGTCGAGCACGGCCTGGTGCAACTGGCCGCTGTCCAGGGCGTCGACGACGTCTTGGGTCACCATGTGCGATCCGCGGCCGGCGTTGATCAGGCTGGCGCCGCGCGGTAGTTGCGATAGCGTGGCGGTGTTGAGGATGCCCTTGGTGGCGTCAGTGGCCGGCAGCAGGCAGACGAGGAGGTCGGTGCCTGCCAGGAATTCGCCGAACTGGTCCTGGCCGGCGTAGGAGGGCAGGCCTTCCAGGGTGCTGGCGCCGCGTGACCAGCCGGTGACGGGGAAGCCGACGCGGGTCAGGAGTTGGGCGGCGGCCACGCCCAGGTGGCCCAGGCCCATGATGCCCACGCGCATGTCGGCCGCGACGCGCAGCGAGTCGAACAGCTCCCAGTGGCGGCGCGCCTGGTTGTCCACAACCCGCTTGATGTCGCGGGTCAGCATCAGCGCGGAGGTCAGCACGAACTCGGCCATTTCCGTGCGGGTGCGGGCCGTGACCATGCGGGCGATGGACAGATGGCGCGGCAGGTGCGGGTCGGCCAAAATGTGGTCGACGCCGGCGCCGGCGCTGATGATGAGTTTCAGGTTGGTGAAGGTGGCCAGACGGCCGGCGTCGGGGGCCCAGACCAGGGCGTAGTCGACGGTGGCGGGGTCGATCTCTTCATGCCAGCCCACCACGTCCAGGTCGGGCGCGAACGCGCGGAACTGCTCGCGCCACGCGTCGATCGCGGATGGACCGCCGGAGTTGATGATGAGCCGCATGCGGGTCCTTCCCCTGTCTGCGGGCGCGTCAGGCGCCCAGGCTGTGCGCGGTGCGCGCCTGCGGTTTATCCACAGGCGGCGCGCCGCAAGATCTTATCAACGTTCGACAGTGCGGTTCCAGCGCGCGTTGAATGCGGGCCGGGTCGTGTTGATCTGATCCCAGTCCAGGATCTTGGCGTTTTCCATGTAGCCCTGGAAGCGCTTGAGCGCCTCGGCGTTGTCTGCCGGCGCCTGGACATTCTTGTTGGACGGGAAATGGCCGCCCATTTCCAGCGCCTTCGCCTGGGCGCTGGCCGACAGCAGGTACAGCGCCAGTTTCTGCGCCAGTTCCGGTTCGCTGTTCTTGGCGATGACGCATTCGCCCACCATCAGGATCACCGAGCCTTCCTTGGGCTGCGCGTATTCCACCGGGATGTCGCGCTTTTTCAAGCGGGCGATCGCCGTGGGCGTCAGCGGGAAGATGGCGGCTTCGTTGGACTGGATCATCTCGGCCAGCTTGGCCGAATTGGGGATGTATTCCAGCACGTTGGGGCCGATGGTTTCGGGCCACTTCTTAAAGCCCGGCTCGTAGTTCTTGTCGTCGCCGCCCTGGATGCGGTTGAACATCAGGAAGCCGTGCAGGCCGAAGGTGCTGCCGGAGGCGGACTGGAACACGACGCGGCCCTTGTACTTCGGGTCGGCCAAGTCCATCCAGGACGTGGGCGGCGCCCACCCCTTGTCGGCGAACATCTTGGTGTTGTAGCCCAGGCCCGTCATGCCGATGTCGATGCCGGCCGCCATGCGGTCCTTCATCACGGCGGTGGGGTACAGCTCTTTCAGCACGGGGTCGTCGTTCAGCTGTTCGCACAGGCCCATCGAGATCGCGCGCGCCATGATGCCGTCGTCCAGGAACATGACGTGCATCTGCGGCTTGTCCTTGTAGGCCTGCGCCTTGGCCAGCACGTCCGTCGAGGTGCCCGGCACCACGACAATCTTCACGTTGTTGGCTTTTTCGAAATCCGGGAACACGTACTGCGTGAAGGCGCGCTCCATGTCGCCGCCGTTCATGCCGACATACAGCGTCTTCTGCTGCGCCATGGCGCCCGCGGACAGCAACGTCATCATCGCCGCGCCCAGCAGCCACTTCCCCTTGCTCAGGCGCGACGCGCCCTGTTTCTTATCCATCATGGTGACTCCAGCGTTTGCTCACGAACACTCTCAGGCCGGCCCGCGGCGCCGTGAGCGGCGGCCGTGTACCGTTCAATGCGGAAGGCATCGATAGGAATGGAGGACTGGCCGCGCACGACCAGTTCGGACAGCACTTCGCCCACGGCGGGGCCGATCTGGAAGCCCGCCCCCGACAGCCCGAAGGCGTGGAACAGGCCGGGCACGGTGGCGCTCGGCCCCAGCACCGGGTTGTGGTCGGGCATGTTTCCCTCCACGCCCGTCCAGAACCGGATGACTTGCGCGCCGCGCAACACCGGCAGCAACTTCGTGGCGTTGGCCATCAGCGTGCCCAGGCCGGCGCGGCCCGGCCGCGCGAAATCGGGGTCGGACGACACGCCGCGGCCCCCGCCGATGACGCAGTTGCCGCGCGCCACCTGACGCGCATAGATGCCGCCGCCCTGTATGCCTAAGCTGACGCTCATGAATACCGGCAGCGGTTCGGTCACCATCATCAGCGGATGAATGGAGGTTTCCGGCACGGACTCGCCGAAGCCTTCGGCAAAGCGTCCGGCCCACGCCCCCGCGCAATTGAGCAAGTAGCGCGACCGCACTTCCAACCCGTCGTCCGTACGCAGGATGAAGCGCGTGCCATCATGTTCGGCGGACGCCACGCGCACGCCCTCGCGCACGTCCGCGCCCAAGGCCCCGGCCGCGCGCCCGAATGCCGGCGACACCAGGCGCGGATTCGCGTGGCCGTCGTCCGGGCAGAACGACCCGCCCGCGACATGCTCGCCCAGCCAGCCGTAGCGGCGCGCCAAGGTGCGGCGGTCCAGCATTTCCAGATGCATGCCAAAGCCCCGCGTGCGTTCGCGGTAGGCCTCCAGCAGCGCCATGTCGGACTCTGAGGCCGCCAGCTTCAAATGGCCGGAACGCACGTACTCGCCGTCGATGCCGATCAGCGCCGGCAATTGGCCCCAGAGCTCGTGCGCGCGCTGCGTCAGCGGCATCTGCTCCAGCCCGCGGCCCTGGCGGCGCACGCCGCCGTAGTTCACGCCGCTGGCGCGCGCGCCGCACAGCCCGGCTTCCAGCAGCACGACGGGCACGCCCTGGCGGCGCAGGAACAGCGCCGCGCTGCCGCCGACGATGCCCCCGCCGATGATGGCGACTTCGGTATCGATACGCTGCGTCATGACGGCACCTTATCCCGGCGTTCCAGGCACACGACGCGCACCGGCACGGGTTTGACCGGCGGCTGGTTGCGCAGGCGCCCGACCTCGGCGGGCGAGCGGCCGCAGGCATGGGCCAGCACCTCGGCTGCGGCCGCGCCGCACATGCGGCCCTGGCAGCGTCCCATGCCCACGCGCGTCAGCGCCTTCAAGCGGTTCAGTTCCTGCGCGGCCGTGTCGTTGACGGCTTGGCGCAACGTGCCGGCCGTGACTTCCTCGCATCGGCAAACGACGGTGTCGTCGGCGATGCCTTGGGCCCAATCTTCAGGAAAGGGGAACGCGCGCTCCAGCGCCGTTCGGATGCGGCCGATACCAGCCAGCCGCGCTTCCAGGTCGCGGGCGCGGTGCCCATCGTGCGGTTGATCGATATCTTCCAGCAGCGCCAGCGCGGCGCGTTCGCCCGCCAGTTCCGCCGCGTCCGCCCCGGCGATTGCGGCGCCGTCGCCCGCCACGTAGACGCCCGGCACGCTGCTGCGTCCGGCGGCGTCGCGCCGCGGCGTCCAATTGCGGTCCCGCGTGTTGAATTCGAATTCGCAACCGGCAAGGCTGGCCAGCTGGGTTTCGGAACGCAATGCCAATCCATAGGCCAGCGCATCGCATTCGACCGCATGCGTGCGCGCGCCCTGGCGATAGGTCAGGCCCGTCACGCGTTCCTTGCCTTGCACCGCTACCGGCCGCACGCCGCTACGCAACGGCACGCCGTGCGCGCGCAACCACGCCATGTAGTACAGCCCCTTGGCCAGCAGGCCGGGTGCGCGCAACATGCCCGGCAAGGCGGCCAGGCGGTCGGCAGCGCGCGACGTGTCCAGCACCGCCACCACCTGCGCGCCGGCCTTGGCATATTGATACGCCACCAGGTACAGCAACGGGCCCGTGCCCATGAAGACGACGCGCGTGCCGATGGCGCAGCCCTGGTACTTCAAGGCCACCTGCGATCCGCCCAGGGTGTAGACGCCTGGGGTCAGCCAGCCGGGAAACGGCAGCACGCGGTCAGTGGCGCCAGTGGCCAGGATCAGGTGCGTGTACGGCACTGCCGTGCTGACGCCGTCCTGCAGCACGTCCAGCGTCTTGCCGTCCACGTTCCACACCAGGCTGCCGGGGCGGTAGTCCACCTGCGGCAGCAAGGCGGCCATGGCGCGATGCACGGCGTCTGCCTTGCGGTGCTCGAAACCATACAGTTCATGCTTCGGGCGTTGGAACCCTTGCGGCGGCTGCCGATAGATCTGGCCGCCTGCGCGCGGCGCTTCGTCCAGGACCACGGGCCGCAGGCCCTGCGCGACCAGCGCTTCGGCCGCACGCACGCCTGCCGGTCCGGCGCCGACGATAACGGGCATCACCATGCTCATGGCGCGTCATCCTCCGGCCACGCTGCGGCGGCCAGCGTGCCAGGCGCCGCGGCGGGCGCCAGCGGCGTGGTTTGCAGGCGCATGCCCGGCTCGATCAACGTGGAACAAGCGCGCACGCGCGACCCGTCTTCCAGCTGCATCCAGCAGTCCTGGCAGGCGCCCATCATGCAGAAGCCCGCGCGCGGGGCACCGCCGAATTCCGAATGGCGCACGCGGTCGGCTTGCGTCAGCACGGCGGTCAGCACCGTGTCGCCGGCCAGTGCGGTACAGGCCTGGCCGTCCAGTTTGAACGGCACCGCGGGCCGGGCCGTCTCGGCCAGGCGTTTCAGTATTGCCATGATGCCGGCGCCTCTCTCTTCGCCGTAAGCGCACGCTTCATTTCTGCCCCACCAGCACGCGGTCCAGGCCATACACGCGGTCCAGCAGCAGCATGGTGACCGCGGTCAGCCCGATGACCAGCGCGGACACGGCTGCCATCATCGGGTCGATGGATTCGGTGGCGTACATGTACATGCGGACAGGCAGCGTGATGGTCGACGGCGCGGTGATGAACACCGACATCGTCAGTTCATCGAAGCTGTTGATGAAGGCCAGCAGCCAGCCGCCCGACACGCCCGGAATGATCAGCGGCAGCGTCACCTGGAAGAACACCGTGGCGCGGCTGGCGCCCAGCGACAGCGCGGCGTGTTCGATCGACCGGTCAAAGCCCACCAGCGCGCCGATCACCAGCCGCATGACGTACGGCGTGATGACCACGACGTGCGCGGCCACCAGCCACGGGAAGCTGCCCGCCATGCCCATCAGCGCGAAAAAGCGCAGCAGGGCCACGCCCAGCACCAGATGCGGGATCATCAGCGGCGACAGGAACAGGCCGTTCAGCGCGTCGCGTCCCGGAAAGCGGTAGCGCGTGATGGCAATCGCCGCGGGCACCGCCAGGCACACCGCGATAGTGGCCGACAGGAACGCCAGCCACAGGCTGTTCTGGAAGGCCTGCATGAAATTGGGGTGGTCGAACACGGCGCGGAACCAGCGCAGTGAAAAGCTCGTGGTCGGCACCGTGAGCGTGGTGTCCGGCGTGAACGCCACCAGGCACACGATGGCAAGCGGCGCCAGCACGAACGCCACCACCAGGAAGTTGAACGCCAGCGCGATAGGACCGTTCTTCTGCATGTCGATTCCTTTGCGTTAGCCCAGGCTGCGGCGGTAGGAGCGTTCCACGACGCGGTTGTACGCCATCATGATGATCACGTTGACCACTAGCAGCACGATCGCGATCGCCGCGCCCAGCGGCCAGTTCAGCTCGGTCAGGAATTCGTCGTACACGACGGTCGCCACCATCTTCAGGCGGCGTCCGCCCAGCAGCGCGGGAATCGCGAATGAACTTGCCGACAGGCCGAACACGATCAGGCTGCCCGACAGGATGCCCGGCATCGCCTGCGGCAGCACGATGCGCGCCAGCGTCTGGAAGCGCGACGCGTTCAGCGACAGCGCGGCGTGTTCCACCGTCGGGTCCAGCTTCTGCAGCGACGTCCAGATGGGGATGACCATGAAGGGCAGCATCACGTGCACCAGGCCGATGATGACGGCGGTGGGCGTGTACAGCAGCGGCCCCAGCCCCAGTGCGGCGGCCGCGCGGCCGATGGCCCCGCCCGGGCCCAGCAGCATGCTCCAGCCGAAGGCGCGCACCACCAGCGAAATCAACAGCGGCGACAGCACCACCAACAGGAAGATTGAACGCCAGGGCTTGCCCATGCGCGACAGGATGTAGGCCTCGGGCGCGCCAATCAGCACGCAGATCAGCGTGGTGACGCCCGCGATCCAGAACGTGCGCCAGAAGATTTCCAGGAAATAGCTGTCGGTGACGACCGCCAGATAGTGTTCGAGGGTCAGGCCGGGCAGGACGCCCGCGCCGTAATCGAACGGGCGGAAAGACAGCACGAAGGTCAGCGCCAGCGGCGTCAGCACCAGCGTCAAAAAGACGATGGCCAGCGGGATGGAACCCAGGATGGCAAGCAGCCCTTCATTGCGCGGCTTGGGCCCGGCGGCGGCGGCAGGTTGCGTCAACGTCGCCATGTCAGGCCCCTTCCGGCGCGGGCGCGCGCAGCACGCGCAATACGCCTTCGGCCCAGTCCAGGCCGATGGCATCGCCGTCGTCGTGCGGGCGGCGGCCATCGTTGGGCGTCAGGACGGTCAGCGCGCCCACGGGCGAATCCAGGTCGTACATCCACTGGCTGCCCAGGAAATAGCGCGTGTTGACGACACAGGACAACTTGCCCTGGCCCGCCGGCACCGGCACCAGCTTTTCGGGCCGCAGCGACAGCTGCACGCTGTCGCCATGGCGCAGGCCTTCGCCGTCCACCACGACGCGCAGGGCGCCAGTCTCGATTTCGGCCTGCGCGCCGCAGCGCGTGACGCGGCCCGGCAGCAGATTGGTCTTGCCCACGAAACGCGAAATGAATTCGGTCTGCGGATGCTCGTACATGCGGAAGGGCGCATCCACCTGGGTCGCGCGGCCGTCCTGCATGACGACGACGCGGTCGCTGATCGACAGCGCTTCGGCCTGGTCGTGCGTGACCATCACCGTCGTCGTGCCGATCTTCTTCTGGATGCTGCGCAGTTCGAACTGCATCTCTTCGCGCAGCTTGGCGTCCAGGTTGGACAACGGTTCGTCCAGCAGCAGCACCGGCGGCCGGATGACCAGCGCACGCGCCAGCGCCACGCGTTGGCGTTGGCCGCCGGAGAGCTCGCGCGGGAAGCGGTCAGCGTGCTTGTCCAGCTTCACCAGCGCCAACGCTTCGCGCACGCGCGCCTGGCGTTCGGCGCGTTCGACGTTGCGCATCTTCAGGCCAAAGGCCACGTTGTCGGTGACGGTCAGGTGCGGGAACAGCGCGTAGCTCTGGAACACGATCCCCAGGCCGCGCGTGTTCGGCTTGGCGTGGGTGATGTCGCGGCCATCCAGCGTGATGGTGCCCCGGGTCACGTCGGCAAAACCGGCAATCATCTGCAAGGTTGTCGTCTTGCCGCAACCGGACGGCCCCAGCAGCGACACGAATTCGCCTTGCTCGACCGCCAGGCTCAAGTCGGAAACGACGCGCAGGTCGCCATAGTTCTTCGAGACGTTGTCCAGCCGCAGAAATGACATATTCCAAACCCCGTAGCCCGTCGCGGGCCTTGCGCCCCAGGGCGGGCCGGTTTCCCGGCGCCCTGACGGCTTATTCGATGGGGCAGTCTAGGTTTGGCCAAAACCCGGGGTCAATTAGGGTTTTCCGAAGAATCGAATTTTTTATCTAATAATTCCATTCAATTGAATTTCCTGATAAAAACGTAGCTAGTAATTTTGATTATCGGAACCTAAGAATGAAGAAATCAGAAACCAGCGACGAATCCGCCGGCCAGGGCGTCTTGCAGCGGGCCTTTGCCGTCTTGCGCGTGCTGGCCGACGCCAAAGGGGAAAAGCTGCGCCTGACCGACATCGCCGCCCGCACCGGCCAGGCGCAAGCCACGGTGCATCGCGTGCTGCAGGGGCTGATGCAGGAAGGGGTGGTGGAGCAGCCTGCGCAAAGCAAGGGCTACCAGCTCAGCGTGGCGTTCTTTTCGCTGGCGGCGGCCGCCGGCACGCACCAGTCCAGCCTGCGCTCGCTGTACCGGCCGGCGCTGCTGCGCTTGTCGGGCATGCTGAACGACACGATCTTCCTGCTGGTGCGCAGCGGTTTCGACGCCGTCTGCGTGGACCGCGTCGACGGCGCCTTCCCGGTGCGCTCGCACACCGGCGACATCGGCGGCCGCGTGCCGCTGGGCATGGGCCAGGGCGGCCTGGTGCTGCTGGCCAGCCTGCCGGAAGCCGAACGCGAAGAGGTCATCCGCTTCAACATCCCGCGGCTGCACCATCTGGGTTTCGTCGACGAGATCTCGATGCGCGTGCGCATCCGCGAATGCCTGGAGCTTCGCTACGCGCGCAGCCAGGGGCAGGGCGTGTTCCCCAACATCGCGGGATTGGCGGTGCCGGTCTATGACGCCAACGGCGTGACCGTGGCGGCGCTGAGCGTGGCCGCCCCCATCGAACGCATCAATGACGAACGCCTGCCGCTGATCGTAGAAATGCTGCGCCGCGAAGCCGATGCCATCGGCGCGCAGATCAACCCGTTCGACCCGGCCCTGCGGCGCCCCAGCCAGTTCCTGGGCGCGGGGAACGCCGGCTGACGGCACCGCGCCGCAAAACAAAACGGCCTGGACATCGGATGTCCAGGCCGTTGCGTGTTGCCCGTAGCGGGTCAGGTCGGATACGTGCCCGGCAACAGGATGCTGCGGTCGCCCGGCTCGATGTTGCGGCGGCCGCACAGCGCCATCGTCGTGTCCATTTCCTTGTACAGCAGCTCCAGCACGCGGGTCACGCCCGCCTGGCCGTAAGCGCCCAGGCCGTACAGGAAGGCGCGGCCGATCATCGCGCCGCGCGCGCCCAGCGCCACGGCCTTCAGGATGTCCTGGCCGGAACGCACGCCGCCGTCCATCCAGACTTCGATCTTCGAGCCCACCGCGTCGGCAATCGACGGCAGCGCCGCGATCGACGACATCGCGCCGTCCAGCTGGCGCCCGCCGTGGTTGCTGACGATCAGCGCGTCGGCGCCGCTATTGGCCGCCATCTGCGCATCTTCCACGTCCAGGATGCCCTTGATGATCAGCTTGCCGCCCCAGCGCTGCTTGATCCATTCCACGTCGTCCCAGCTCAGGCGCGGGTCGAATTGTTCGGCCGTCCACGCCGACAGCGACGACAGATCGCTCACGCCCTTGGCATGGCCCACGATGTTGCCGAAGGTGCGGCGCTTGGTGCCCAGCATGCCCATGCACCAGCGCGGCTTGGTCGCCAGGTTGATCAGGTTGCGCAGCGTGGGCTTGGGCGGCGTCGACAGGCCGTTCTTGATGTCCTTGTGGCGCTGGCCCAGGATCTGCAGGTCCAGCGTCAGCACCAGCGCGGTGCAGCCTGCGGCCTTGGCACGATCGATCAGGTTGGCCACGAACTCGCGGTCGCGCATCACATAGAGCTGGAACCAGAACGGCTTTTTGGTGGCTTCAGCCACGTCTTCCAGCGAGCAGATGCTCATCGTGGACAAGGTGAACGGCACGCCGAAGTCGGCAGCGGCCTTGGCCGCCAGGATCTCCCCGTCCGCATGCTGCATGCCGGTCAGGCCGGTAGGCGAAATCGCCAGCGGCATCACGACGTCATGGCCGACCAGAGTGGTGCGCAGCGACCGGCCTTCCATGTTCACCGCCACGCGCTGGCGCAGCTTGATCTTCTGGAAGTCGCTTTCATTGGCGCGGTACGTGCCTTCGGTCCAGGCGCCGGAATCGGCGTAGTCGTAGAACATGCGCGGCACGCGCTTTTGCGCAATGGCGCGCAAATCTTCGATGCAGGTGATCGTAGAAAGGTTAGCGGTCATGGGAGGTCTGAGGAGTGATAGAGGTGCGCCAGCTGCGTTTCGTTTTTCTAGAGTCTGGTGCCGCCGGCTGCGGCGGCTTCGCCACTGCGCAGGGGCGGCTTCGCCCCGCGGCGCCGCCCAGTATACGCGCCGAGGCCGGCAAGCGTCGCTTGCCGGCCTCGTTCGCCCCCCTCGGACCGGAGCTCTGCGGCCCCTGTCCACCCAAGCTATCTGGGCCAGACCTTGCTGACCGCCCGGATCGTCGCCCACGCCACCCAACGCGGGCTGGTCAGCCGCGCGCCCGGCAGGCGCCGCATCACGTCCACGGCCAGCCCGCCACGCTTATGCCATTGCTTCTTGCGGGTCTGGCTGTCGGTCCAACGGCCTTCCAGCCACGGGAATTCGCGCCGCCCCGGCTTGTACACGGGCGGGGTGTTGTAAATGAGGATGTACGCCAGCCGCGGCGACGGCGACGTGTTGGGGCCGGTGAAATGCAGCGTGCGGGCGTCGTGTACGGTGATACCGCCGGGGTCCAGCGGTTCCGCCACGGCCTGATCGCGCGCGAAATCGCCGCAGCACTCCAGCGGATGCAGGGTCTTGTCGCCGCCGGGCGAACGGTGCTCCAGCACGTCCCATTTGTTCGAACCGGGGATGAACTGCATGCATCCGTTCTCCACGGTCGCCGGCTGAAGTGCCAGCCAGATGCTCAGTTCGTTGTAGATGAAGTCGGGCGACCGGAACGCCTCGTCCTGGTGCCAGGGCGTTTCCGGGCCGTGCGGGCCGGGCTTGAGCAGCGCATGCTCGCCGTACAGCGCGGCGTCCTCGCCCAACAGCTGGCGCGCCAGGTCCAGCGTGCGTTCGTGATAGGCCGTCTTCAGCAGACCAGGGGCATAATGGCGCGGATCGTGCAGGCTGGGAAACTTGGCCGGCTTGGACGGATCGTCCCGGCTGACGAAGTCGTACTGCGCCCCCTCGTTGTAGCCGGTCTTGTTCGCGAACAGGTCCAGCAGCGTCCGGCGGATGTACCCGACCTCATCCTGCGGGCACATGTCCTTCAGAGCCAGGTAGCCCTGGTCCCTGTAACGCGCTGTCTCTGCTTCCGACAACAAACTGGTCTCTTCCATAATGGCTTCTCCAAGCTCTGGTAGCGGGTGTTCCCGTTGGCACGTTTTGACATGAGCTCTAACGTATCGCTTCGATGCCCACCGGGCCTATAGACCATCTGCCGTAGCCACAACCGCCTACGTTCATCGCGTCGGCGGCGCATCATCCGAAGGAAACATCCATGCAAGACCCTCGATCCGACACCCATATCGAAACCGTCCTCGTCACCGTCAGCGGCACGGTGCAAGGCGTGGGCTACCGCCACGCGACCGTGCGCCGCGCCCACATGCTGGGCGTGACGGGATGGGTGCAGAACCTGCTGGACGGCACGGTCGAAGCCCTGGTGCAGGGCTCGCCCGACCAGGTGGACCACATGCTGGAATGGTTGCGGCGCGGCCCGCCGGGCGCTTCCGTGCAGGAAATGACGACGCGCCGGGAGTACACCGACAAGCGTTACGTCCGCTTCGAACAGGTGTAAGCCCAGGGGAAAACGCCTATCGCCGCCTAGGCGCGATGGCGTAATCCGATCAGCCGAGGGCCAGCCGGAAGGTCAGCGGGTGCGCATCCAGCGCCCGCCCACCTGATTGATGACCAGGCCGGCCAGTACGCAGCCGGCCCCTGCCCATTGCAGCGGCTGCAGCCGTTCGTCAAAGGCCATGGACGCGGCCCACAGGCCCACCACCGGCACCAGCAGGGAAAACGGGGCGATCTTGGCCGCGGGATGGCGCGTCAGCAACTGCGTCCACAAGGTGTAGGCCACCAGCGTCGCCAGCACCGCCAGGTACAGCACGGACAGCGCCTCGCCCCAGCCCATGCCCGTCACCATGCCCGCGACGGGACCCCAGCCGTCGATCAGCACGGCCAGCCCCAGAAAAGGCAGCACCGGCGCGGCGCTGCTCCAGGCAATGAAAGCGAAGGGGTCGTAGCCGGGCGCTTTGCGGCTGGCCAGGCGCACGATCAGGTTGGATACCGCCCACATGAATGCGCCGCCCAGCGTCAACACAAAGCCCAGCATCGTCATCTGCCCGGGGCCTTCGCCGCGGCCGCCGGCAATCACCGCCAGCCCCACCGCGGCCACGCCCAGGCCGATCCAGTGATGGCGGCGGGCGCGCTCGCCCAGCACGGGCGCGGCCAGCAGCAAGGTGAAGAACGCCTGGGTCTGGATGACCAGCGAGGCCATGCCCGCGGGCATGCCGAATTTCAGCGCAGTGAACAACAGGCCGAATTGCCCCAGCCCCTGCACCAGCCCGTAGGCCGCGATCCAGTGCCACGGCAGCTGCGGCCGGCGCACGAAGAGGATCAGGGGAAAGGCCGCCAGCGCAAACCGCAACGCGCCGAGCATCATGGGGGACAAGCCCCGCATGCCGACCTTCATGACAACAAAGTTCAGCCCCCAGATGACCACGACCGCCAGTGCGCAGAAATAGTCTTTTCGGGTTAGGTGAGTCGTGGACATCCCTGCATTATCGCATCGCCGGCCCCCCGAATCGGCCGGATCTCAATGCTTTTTCAGCACCGCCGCAAAGGCCTGCACGGCGACGTCGATGTCCTCGTCGTCGATGTGGCGGTGGGTCACGCAGCGCAGGCGCGTGCGGCCCCAGGGCCGGGTCAGCAGGCCCTGCGCCTGCAGCGCCGCGACCCATTCGGCGTTCGTCATGCCGGTGCCGGCGGTCTCTACCTGCACGATGTTGGTCTGCGGCACGGTGGCCGACAGCGCGGGCGCCAGGCCGTTGATGCCGTCGCTCAGCCGGCGCGCGCGGGCATGGTCCTCGACCAGCCGTTCGGTCATCGACTGCACGCCTTCCAGCCCGGCCGCCGCCATGATGCCCGACTGGCGCTGCGTGCCGCCCAGCATGCGGCGCAAGGTGCGGGCGCGCGACATCACCGCCTTGCTGCCCGCCAGCACGGCGCCCACGGGCGCGCTCAGCCCCTTGGACAGGCACAGCGACACCGTGTCGGCGTACTGCGTGATCTCGGCCGCCGGCACGCCCAGCGCCACGGCGGCGTTAAACAGACGCGCGCCGTCCAGGTGCACCGGGATGCCGGCGGCGTTCGCCATGCCGTACACCGCCTGCATGTGGTCCAGCGGCAAGACGGCGCCCCCGGCGTTGTTGTGCGAGGTCTCCATCGCCACCAGCGAGGTCTTCAGCCGGTGGCCGCCCGACAGCAGCGCGTCGTCCAGCCGGTTCAGGTCCATGGCGCCATCGGTTCCGGACACGCCCTGGTAGAACAATCCGGTGAAGGTGGCCGCGCCGCGCTCGGACGTGAACATGTGGGCGGACGACTCCAGCACGACCTGCTCGTTGCGCTGTGTCTGCGCCAGCACGGCCAACAGGTTGGCCATGGTGCAGCTGGGCACGAACAGCCCTGCTTCCTTGCCCAGGCGGGCCGCCACATGCGCTTCCAGCGCGCGCACGGAAGGATCTCCGTCCAGGCCGTCATCGCCGATCGGCGCGGTGCGCATGCGTTCGTACATGGCCGCGGTGGGGTGGGTGACCGTATCGCTGCGCAGGTCGACAGGGGCGCTGGGAAGGTCGGCGGGGGTCCGCTGGGTCATGGCTTTCAGTGCTGCAGAATTTTGGAAAGAAACTGGCGCGTGCGCGGGGCACGCTCCTCCACATTGCCGAAGAACGCGTCTTTCGCGCAGTCCTCCACAATCTTGCCGCCGTCCATGAAGATCACACGGTCGGCGACGCGGCGGGCGAATCCCATTTCATGGGTCACCACCATCATCGTCATGCCTTCACTGGCCAGGTCGGTCATCACGTCCAGCACCTCGTTGACCATCTCGGGGTCCAGCGCCGAGGTCGGCTCGTCGAACAGCATCACCACCGGGTCCATCGACAGCGCGCGCGCGATCGCCACCCGCTGCTGCTGGCCGCCCGACAGTTCGCCGGGGTGCTTGTCCTTGTGCGCCGACAGGCCCACGCGCTCAAGCAGCGACAGCGCGCGTACGCGGGCCTCGTCCTTGCTCCGGCGCAGCACCTTGACCTGGCCCAGGCACAGGTTCTCGGTCACCGACAGGTGCGGGAACAGCTCGAAGTGCTGGAACACCATGCCGGCCACCGACCGGAGCTTGGGCAGGTTGGTGCGTGGATCGCCCACGGAAATGCCGTTGACCGTGATGTCGCCCTTTTGGAAGGGCTCCAGCGCGTTCACGGTCTTGATCAGGGTCGACTTGCCGGAGCCCGACGGTCCGCAGACCACCACGACCTCGCCTTTGCCGACTTTCGTCGTGCATTCATCCAGCACCTGGAAGGTGCCGTACCACTTGCTGACCTGGTTGATCTCGATCATCGGAGGCGTCGAAGAGAGTTGCATCGTAGAACCTGTGGATAACGGGTAGGAGCAGGGCCGGGGCGCTTAGCGCAACACCCGGGTGCGCTTTTCCAGCAGCTTGACCAGACGGGACGCCGTGAAGCAGATCACGAAATACACCACCGCCACGAAGAGATAAAGTTCCACCAGCCGGCCGTCACGCTGGCCGATCTTGGAGGCCGCCCCCAGGAAGTCCGTCAACGACAGCACGTAGACCAGCGACGTGTCCTGGAACAGGATGATCACGCGCGTCAGCAGCGCCGGCACCATGTTGCGAAAGGCCTGCGGCAGCACCACGTAGCGCATGCCTTGCCACGGGGAAAGGCCGATCGCCATGCTGGCCGACACCTGGCCGCGTGCGATCGACTGGATGCCCGCGCGCATGATTTCGCAGAAGTACGCGGCCTCGAACATGGTGAAGGTGATCACCGCCGAATTGAACGCCCCCACGCGCAGCGGCGTGGGCGACCCCACCACCCAGGCGGCGATGTACGGCACCAGGAAGTAGAACCAGAAGATCACCAGCAACAGCGGGATCGACCGCATCACGTTCACGTAGATGCCTGCCGGCACCGACAGGATCTTGTAACGCGACAGCCGCATCATCGCCAGCAGCGTGCCCAGCGCCAGCCCCATCACCGCGGCCAGCACGGTCAATGTCAGGGTGAACGTCATGCCCGTCTGGAACAGGTAGGGCAGGGCGGTCCAGATCACATCGAAATCGAATTTACCCATGGCGATCCCCTAGCGACTCTTGCCGGCCGAACCGATCAGCCCGGGAACCGCGACATGGCGTTCAAGCAGGCGCATGCCCAGCACGACAATGCCGTTGATGATCAGGTAGATCACCGTCGCGGCGGAGAACGCCTCGAAGATATGAAAGCTGAATTCCTGCATGGAGCGCGCCTGGCCGGTCAGCTCCAGCAAGCCGATGGTCAGCGCCACCGACGAATACTTGATGGTGCCCATGAATTCCGACGTCAAGGGCGGCAACACAATGCGGAACGCCTCGGGCAGGATGATGTAGCGGTACACCTGCACCTCGGTCAGCCCCAGCGCGGTGCCCGCCTGGAACTGGCCCCGCGGCAGCGACTGGATGCCCGCGCGCAATTGTTCGGCCACCCGCGCCGACCCGTAAAAGCCCAGGCACAGCACCGCGGGCACGAACTGCCCCCAGGGTTGCGGCATCTGCTTCATGGCCAGCCCCCAGGCGTGCGGCAACAATTCGGGCAGCACGAAATACCACAGGAACATCTGCACCAGCAGCGGGATGTTGCGGAAGATCTCCACATACGTCGCGCCCAGCACGTTCATCAGCCGGGACTGCGCCGTGCGCATCACGCCCAGCCAAGACCCCAGCAGCAGCGAAAAGACCCACGCCGTCAGCGCCAGCGCCAGCGTCCAGCCCACGCCGATCAGGATCGTTTCCAGGAAGGTATGCACGCCGTCAGGCGACATCTCCAGGAAAACGCTCCAACTCCAGTTGTAATTCATGCCTGTGCCCTAGATCGGCGCCGGCAGCCAGCGCCTTGCCCCAAAACCGCCGCGGGACGCGCGTGGCGTCCCGCGGACAACCTGCTTACTCGTATGCCTTGGGGTCGCCCGAATCCGTCGGGTTGGCCAGCGCGCGCTTCAGGGCGTCGCTCATCGGATACTTCAGGTTGATCTGCTTGGGCGGGATCGGCGAATTGAAGTACTTGTCATAGATCGCGGCGACTTTGCCGGTCTTGATCAGGTCCAGCACCGCATCGTCCACCACCTTCTTGAAGGCGGGGTCGTCCTTGGGTTCCATGATGCCGTAGGGGGCCATTTCCAGGCCCTTCTTGCCGATCACGAACGCGTCGGGGTTCTTGGACGAGGCCACGGCGCCGTAGGCGATGCCGTCATCGTTGGCCGAACCCGCGGCGCGGCCCGATTCCACCATCAGGATGGTCTCGGCGGTATCCTTCGTGGGCGCCATGGTGATGCCCAGGTTGCCCTTGGCGTTCAAACCGGAAATCAGGCGGAAGGTCTGGCCGCCCGCCTGGGCGGCGATGGTCTTGCCGCGGAACGATTCCAGGTTGTTGGGATCCACGCCGCCGTCCTTGCGCGCCACCAACACCACCTGCGCCACGAAGGTCGTGGGCGCGAACGACACCAGCTTGTGGCGGTCCAGGTTGTTGGTGGTGTTGCCGCATTCCAGGTCGATGGTGCCGTTGGCCAGCAGCGGGATGCGCGTGGCCGAGGTCGTCGGGTTGTAGCGCACGTCAAGCTTGGGCAGCTTCAGCGCGGCTTTCACGTACTGGGCGATTTCCTGGCAGATCTCCACCGTGTAACCGACCGGCTTCTGGTTGCCGTCCAGGTAGGCGAAGGGGACCGAGGTTTCAGGATGGCCGATGGTGATCACGCCGGTTTCCCGGATCTTGTCCAGGCGGCTGGGGCCCTCGGCGTGAACGGTGGCGGCGCTGCCCAGCAGGGCGGCGGCGACGGAGATCGCGGCAAATGCTTTCATCTGATTCCCTTGGCGCCGTGCGTGCGGCGCGTGTTTGTATTCACGATCGGCGGCGCCAGACTGTTTGGCGGCCGCCGCGTCCCGCGATGAGCCCCGCGGCTGGCAAAAAGTATCAACTAGCAGTATGGTTTTATCCAGTTCCAATCAGGTATTCCTCTATACGGATTTGATATGGCCATTCCACGGATGGGCTTAAGACACATCGAGGCCTTCCGAGCCGTCATGATGACCGGCTCGATGACGGCCGCCGCGCGGCGCGTGCATACCTCGCAGCCGCACGTTAGCCGCTTAATAGCGCAATTGGAAGCGATCACCCAGTTTCCCTTGTTCGACCGCAACGGCAGCCGCCTGAGCCCCACGCAGGACGGGTCGCGCTTCTTCCAGGAGGTCGAAAAGACCTTCATCGGCCTGGCCGGCCTGGAGTCGGCGGCGGCCAGCATCCGCTCGTTCAGCGCCAGCCGGTTGAGCGTGGCCGCCATGCCCCGGCTGGCCGGCGGCATCCTGGCGCGCATCGTCGCCGCCTTCAAGACGGAATACCCGGACGTGATGGTGTCGATTCATTCGGGCAACGCCAGCGCGGTCCACAACTGGATCAGTTCGGGCTTCTGCGACACGGGGCTGGCCATGCTGTCGGGCGACAGCCCCGGCATCCAGGTCGAACCGGTGCTGACGATGAGCTGCGTGGCGGTCCTGCCGAAAGGGCACCGGCTGACCAAGCTGAAAAAGCTCAAGCCCGCCGACTTCGCGGGCGAACCCTTCATTGCGTTTCCCAGCGCCACCCCGCTGCGCGAAAAGATCGACGCCGTCTTCAAGGCCGCGAAGGTGGAGCGGCAGACGGTGGCCGAGGCCGGGCTGGGCTCGTCGGTGTGCGCGCTAGTGGGCGCCGGACTCGGCGTAGCCCTGATCAACCCGCTGGCCGCCCGCGAGGAATACGAGGCCAACGGCGTCGAGGTCCGGCCTTTCAGCCCGTCGGTGCCGGTCACGGTCGCGCTGCTGTATCCGCCGTATCACACCCGCACACGGCTGGTCAGCGTGTTCTCGCGCTATGCGCACCAACTGATGAACGAAGAGATGGCCGACCTGAAGACGCGGCCGGCGCGATGAAGGGAAGACGGTGCAGGGGCCAGCGCGCTGAAACAGGGGGCGCGCCAGGCCGGACGGCGCGCAAAGTGGGCGGCGCACTACCGCCTTATATCCGCGGCGTCTCCAGATAGCGCTCCGCCTCGCCCGACTGCTTTAGGGCCTCCCACTGGGCCAGGCTCAGCTGCGGCATCTGGAAGGCCGGCTGCGGGCGGCTGTACCAGCCCGGGTTGTGCAGGCGGGCCAGCAGATCCATCTTCGGGCCGTCCAGGTACAAGTGTTCCCTGTCCGCCACCAGCTCATCCTGCACATGCATGGCCGCCACGTCGGCCACCACCAGGCTGCGCCCGTCGATGCGCAGCAGTTCATGCACGCGGCACTCGAACGCCACGGGCGACTGCATCACCCGCGGCACGCCGATGCGCTCGGACGGCGACAGCACCAGGCCCGCTTCCACCGATTCGTCCACGCCGGCCGGAAAATCCACCGCCGTGACGTTCATCCTGGCCGCCAACCGTACCGACACCAGGTTGACGGTGAATTCGCCGCGCTCGGCAATGTTGCGGGCGGTGTCCTTGGGCGCGCCGTCGCGCATCCCGATGCCCACGCAGATCAGCGGCGGGTCGCCCGACATCAGGTTGAAGAACGAGAAGGGCGCCACATTCGTCGCCCCCCGCGCGTCGCGCGACACGATCCAGGCGATGGGGCGCGGCACGATCGCCGCGGTCAGCAGCTTGTAGCGGGCCGGACCCGCCAGTGCATTCAAATCGATGAACATGGCTTATCCCCAACCGCCTCAGTCTTGCCCGGCCGCTTGCGTCGGCGCCGCGCCGGCCGCCGCCTTCTGGTCGGCGAACAGGCGGTCGCTGCGTTTGCAGCGGCAACGGCCGATCTGATGCAGTTCAATCAGGTTGCCCACCGGGTCGCGCAGGAACAGTTGCATCAGCTCGGGCGCCGCCACGTTGTCCAGCTTCCAGTAGTCCACGCCCTGCCGCTGCAGCTCGGCCTCGGCCGCGGCGATATCCCGCACCGCCAGCGCCACGTGGTTTTCCACCGGGTCGCAACCGGGCCCTTGGGAATAGGGCGACGGGCCGTCGCTGCCCAGCAGATGGATCTGGCAATCATTGCCCAGGTCCAGGAAGTACCCCGCGATGCCCGGGATCTCCCAGCGGCCTTTATCCGTATCCAGGCCCAGCACGTCCCCATAGAACGCGCCCATGGCCGCCACCTTGGCCAGCGGCATGCGCACCGCGTGATGATGCAGCTCCAGTACGTCCAGCGCCATTTGTCTCTCCTTGGTTTGTCCGGCTGGCGCCCATGCACCGCCAGGTGCGCCATGGTGGCGTCCGCGCCCGCCAAGAGGAATGCCGCCGGAAGCAATCCACGATTGCGTCGTACGCAACCCTGAGCGCGCTACCGCACCGCGCGTGCACGCTATGCTTGGCGGCATGACTACGCCAGACCTCAACCTGCTGCTGACGCTGGACGTGCTGATCCAGGAAGGCAGCGTCGCCGGCGCGGCGCGCCGCCTGAACCTCAGCACGCCGGCCATGAGCCGCACCCTGGCGCGCATCCGCGAAGCGGTGGGCGATCCGGTACTGGTGCGGTCGGGCCGAGGACTGGCGCCCACGCCCCGCGCGCTGGAACTGCGCGACCAGGTGCGCAGCGTGGTCGAACAGGCGCAGTCCGTGTTCTCTGCCTTCAGCCAGGACGTCGACCTGGGCACGTTGACGCGCGTCTTCACGCTGCGCGCCAACGATGTCTTCGTGGGCGGCTACGGCGGGCGGCTGCGCGAACGCCTGCGCCGCTATGCGCCGCGCACAGCGCTGCGCTTTCTTTCCGAAAGCGAAAGCGACGCCAGCGCGCTCAGCGGTGACGCCGATCTCTATATTGGGTCGTCGCAGAAATTCGGCGCCGACATCAAGGTGCAGACCTTGTTCACCACCACCTTCTGCGGCCTGGCGCGGGCAGAGCATCCCATCTTCAAGGCCGACATCACGCCGCAGCGCTTTGCCGCTTACGACCATGTCAGCGTATCGCGCCGCGGCCGCGCGCAGGGCCCCATCGATGCCGCGCTGGGCGAGCAAGGCCTGGAACGCCATGTCTCTCTCATCACGCCCACGTTCCATGCCGCCATCTTCGCGCTGGCGGATTCCGACCTGATCCTGCCGTCCATGCCCGAGAACCTCATGCCCAGCGTCCAGCGCCTGGGTTTGACGCTGCGAGGCTTTCGCGTGCCCTTGCCGATGGCCCCGGTCACCGTTGTGCAGGCCTGGCCGCCGCGGCTTGATAGCGACCCCGCGCACCGCTGGCTGCGGCAGACGATCAAACAGGTTTGCGACCCTCCAGAGCGCTTGCCGCTCGCCCTGTAAATACCGCTTTTCCGCTGTCCGCGGTCCTGTATACTCCCCAGGATTGTTCAACAATCCTGGCATCGGACCCAGGACCGCATCAGGAGGCAGACCATGTCGAATTACCCCGCCGCGTATCAGGTCGGGAAGGGCTCGGTGTTGAATGTGAACCGGGACTTCTACCGCTCGCTGACCGCCGATCCGTCCCAGCGCAAGCAGGTGGCATCCCATGTCGTTCCCATCCGCAGCGGTTTCGCCTGGAAGGTGCCCGCCGGCCATGTGTTCCGGATCGTGACGATCGAAGGCCCGCAGGTGGCGGACTTCAACATGTGGAACCTGCACAATCCGCGCGAGCGCATGTGGGCCTCTCGCACCCGCCAGCTGCAACAGGCGCACGTCAGCACGCATGACCGCCTCTGGTCCACGCTGCCGTATCTGCGCCCGATGGCCACCATTACCGACGACACGCTGGCCGGTTATGGCGTGGATGGCGACGGCGGCCGCGTGCACGACCTGCTCGGCACCCGCTGCGACCCCTACGTCAACAAGCTGCTCAGCGGCGAAGACTTCCATTTCCATTGCCATTCCAACCTGACCCGCGCCGTGGCGCCCCACGGCCTGACCGAGTTCGATGTGCACGATGTGCTCAACGTATTCCAGGTCACCGGCTTGAATGACGACGACAAGTACTTCATGAAGGCCTGCCCCGCCAAGCCGGGCGATTACCTGGAATTCTTCGCCGAGATCGACCTGCTGTGCGCGCTATCCACGTGCCCCGGCGGCGACCTGTCGGTGCCGATGTGGGGCCCGGACGCGCGCGATCCCATCGACGTATGCCGGCCGCTAGGCGTTGAAGTCTATGAATTGGACCCGGCGCTGCTGCAAGGCTGGACATCCCCCGAAGTTTCACCGTATAAGGGCGTCCACGGACTACACCCCGAAAAGGTAGAGTGGAAATAACAACAAAAGGCGCCCGGGCCGCCCCGCGGCGCCTTTCGCCGAAAGGAGCTTGTGCAACCATGCCAGCCGAACGCGACAGCGGCATCTCGATCGCCGAACGCATCAGCCACCAGCTGCGCGACGACATCATGGAAGGCAAGCTGCCTCCCGGCACCCAGCTGGTGGAAGTCGACCTGGCCGCCGATTACGGCGCGTCGCGCAATACCATCCGCGAAGTGCTGCACCAGATGGGCCGGGAAGGGTTGGCCACCTTCATCCGCCACAAGGGCGTGGTCGTGCGCAGCATGGAACGCAAGGACCTGAAAGAGATCTACGCCGCGCGCCGCGCGCTGGAGCTTCAGGCCATCAACGGCGACCTGCCGCTGCAGCCCGTGCTGCTGGACAAGATGCTCGCCGCCATCAACGCCGCCGAACGCGCCCTGGCAAAGAAGAACTGGCGCAGCGTCGGTACCTTGAGCCTGCAAGTGCACCAGCATATCGTCGCCCAGTTGGGCAGCCGGCTGCTCAATGAATTCTTTCTGACGCTGTGCGCCCAGTTGCGGCTGGTGTTCGCCTCCGAAGTCGACGAAAGCCTGATTCAAACGCCTGACTGGATCGAGCGCGAGCGCCTTATCCACGGCCTCCTGGTAAAGGGGCAGCGCGAACC
The DNA here is from genome assembly GCA_963530045.1 of uncultured Achromobacter sp. Taxonomy (GTDB): domain Bacteria; phylum Pseudomonadota; class Gammaproteobacteria; order Burkholderiales; family Burkholderiaceae_B; genus Achromobacter. The sequence goes on along the minus strand of CAUSDE010000014.1, from coordinate 62,405 downwards.
CGCCGCAATGGCGCTGACCGCCTATCTGGACGACTCGGAACGCACGCTGATGGCCGTGCTCACGCGCCTGAAGAACCAGCAGGCGAAGTAAGGCGGGATCGGGCTTGGAAAGCCCGGCCCGCCGATGCCGCGGCTAGGCCGTCTCGGCGGTGTCCGGTTCCGCATAGCTACCATCCGCACGATGCGTTTCGCGGCCGCTCAATGGGGGGTTGAACACGCACACCAATCGCAGGTCGCCCTTGATGGCCCGCAGCACATGCTTGTCGTTCTTGTCCAGGGCGTACAGCGTGCCTGGCCGGATCGCATGCACCTGGCCGGTCGCCACGTCCAGGACCTCGCCTTCGCCCTCCATGCAGTAATTCGATTCGTAATGGTGTTTGTAATGCAGATGCAATTCGGCGCCTTCGAACACACGCGTTTCATGCACTGAATAGCCCACGCCGTCGCGCTTGACGATGATGCGGCGGCTCTCCCAGCCCGGCCCGCGTGCATGGCGTTCGGTATCGGTCAGGTCTGTGCTGTGGATAACTATCATGGGTGAATTTCCGGAAAAGGTCCGTAGGGAAAGAACACAAGCGGTTGTGCCGGACTACGATGCGTCGAGCACGCCGCCGATCCTGCACGCAAGCTCCAGCAGTGCCCTGTCGCCGCCGCGCCGGCCCGTCGCCAGCAGGCCGATCGGCTGGCGAGCGGCGCGCGCCACGGGCACGGAAATGCTGGGCAAGTCCAGCCGGTTGGCGAATTCGGTCAGGCTGAAGGCGCGGGCGTTCTCGCGCAGGTAGACATCGCTGTCATCCAGGCTGGCCAACGGCGGCGGCAGCATGGGCACCGTCGGCGTCAGCACGGCGTCGGCGCCGGCCAGTTCGTCGTCGTACTGCATCCGCAACGCCAGCAACCGCCGTTGCGCCGCCACATAGGCGTGGGCCGTCACTGTCGCGCCCAACAACATGCGGGGCCCCACGCGGGGGTCATACAGGCCGGCCTCGTGCTGCAAGCGCTGCGCATGCAGGGCGTAGGCCTCCGCGGCGATGATGCCGCCATCGCGAGCCGCGCCGCCGGCCAGCCGCAAGCTGGGCATCGGCACCGTCCACAGCTCGGCGCCCGCCAGCCTCAGGCGCGTCAGGCCGTCCTCGAACCAACGCCTGACCTCGGGTTCAAGCTCGGCCTGGACGCCTTCCGGAACCGCGAACCGCTTGCCGGCCAGCGGCATCGCCGCGTCCAGAACGTCAACGGCGCCCCCCGTTTCCCATGGCGCCAGCGCCTTATCCACAAGCAGGCACCCCGCCGCATCGGCGGCAAGCATGCCGGGCACATCGAAACTGGGCGACAGCAACATCATGCCGCCATCGTCATATCGCCCTTTTGAAGGCTTGAATCCCGCAACGCCGCAGAACGCGGCCGGAATCCGCGCCGATCCGCTCGTGTCCGAGCCCAGGGCGATGCTTACCATGCCCTTCGCCACAGCCAGCGCGCCACCGCTGGTCGAGCCGCCAGCCACCCGGGGCACGTCGGTCAGCAATGGCGACAACGGCGTGCCGAACACCGCATTCAGCCCCAATGCGCCGTAGGCGAATTCCGTCATGTTGTTCTGCGCCAGCAGGACGGCGCCCGCCTGCCGCAATGCGCGCACCAGCGCGGCATCCTCGCGGGCAACGGGCGTTTCGGCCAGCACCCGCGACCCGGCGTGGGTAGTCCAGCCGCGCACATCGAAGCAGGCCTTCACGCCCAGCACGAAACCCGCAAGCGGCGCGTGCCCACCCGTATGCCATGCAAGCCTGTCGCGCTCGCGCGCCTCTGCCTGCGCGGCTTCGTCGCGCCGTTGCAGCAACGCGCTTGCCGCCGCGTCGGGGTCGGACTGCACGCGGCGCAAGCAATGCGCCACGGCGCGCGCATTCACGCCTTGAGCATCAGAATCCATGGACATGGCTCAGAAAATCCTTGACGCGGGGGTCGTTGCTTGCACGCAGCTGCGCAGGAGGCGCATCCAGCAGGATGCGGCCGCTCTCCATGAAGACAATCCGGTCCGACACCTTGAACGCGAAGCCCATTTCATGCGTCACGATCAGCATGGTCATGCCTTCGCGCGCCAATGCCTCCACCACCTTCAACACTTCGGCAACCAGTTCCGGATCCAGCGCGGAAGTCGGCTCGTCGAACAGCATGATCGAAGGACGCATCGCCAGCGCACGCGCAATCGCCACGCGCTGCTGCTGTCCGCCCGAAAGCTGATGCGGGTATTTGTGCGCATGATCCAGCATGCCGACCTTGTTGAGCAGCACCAGCGCTTCGCGCTGCAACGCAACGCGGTTGCCGCGGCCGTGATAGGCCGGCGCCAGCATCACATTCTGCAGCACCGTCTTGTGCGGAAACAGATTGAAGCTCTGGAACACCATGCCGATATCCAGGATGCGATTCCCCGGCGTTGCACGCGGTTCCGATCCGGGCGAGCCCAGGAAAGGCTTGCCGTGCAGCAGCACCTGTCCGTCATCCAGGGTCTCCAGGCCGTTCAGCGTGCGGATGAGCGACGTCTTTCCCGAGCCCGACGGTCCGATGATGCTGATCACCTCGCCCTGCCTGACGGTCAGGTCGATGCCCTTTAACACCTCGTGGTCGCCGAAGCGTTTGCGCGCCTGGCGGACTTCCAGCGCAGGCTCGTTGCCGCTTGCGGTCAGCGTCGGTTGCGCCAGGCCGGACTGCACGTCGCGCCGCGTCTGCGCATCCAGCGCCAGCGGCTTGGCCGCGCGCCGCAGAATGTTCATGTGCGATTCGAGCCAACCCAGCAATTTGTCGAACAGCGTGACGATCAACACGTAGTACAGCGCCACCGCCAGCATCGTCTCGAACACCAGGAAGTTCTGCGTGTACAGGCGTTGCCCGACCAGCAGAATCTCGGCCAGCGATATCACCGACACCAGGGACGTCAGCTTGGCGATGGTGATGAACTCGTTGCTCAACGCCGGCAACGCAATCCGCAAGGCTTGCGGAATCACGATCATGCGCTGGATGCCCGCGTAGCGGATGCCCAATGCTCGGCCCGCCTCGATCTGTCCGCGCGGCACGCCCAGAATGCCTCCCCGATGGATCTCGGCGATGAACGCGGTTTCACTGACGACCAGCGCCGTCAACCCTGCATAGAAGGGGTCGGACAGCAACGCGCCCGCGGCTGGAAAGACCTGCGGCAGGTTGTAGATGAACACCAGCAGCACCAATAGCGGCAGGCTGCGGAAGAACCAGATGTACAGGCCGGCAAGCCGGCTTACCAACGGATTCTTCGCCTGCTTTCCCAGTGCCAGCACGAATCCCGCGGCAACCCCGATGACCCATGTCGCGATGCTCAGCTTCACCACCACCCAGCAAGCTTTCCAGAAGTCAGTGTCCCAAAGCAGGCTGACGGCGTAGTCCCAATCGAAGCGCATGAGTCCGGGTTCCGTGGCGGCGTTACTTGGCGGGGCCGGAAAGCGCGGTCTGCACCTCGGCCTCGGTCGGCGCCTCGAGCCCGTAGCGGGCCAGCAGGGTCTGATACTCCCCGCTGTCGCTGGCGCGCTGCAGCGCGCCTTTCAACGCGTCCTGCAAGGCTTGTGAACCCTTGTTGATGCCCAGGCCGATCACGATGGGGTAGAGCAGCGTGGTGGAGCTGATCTTCAAGGTATTCTGCGATTGCGCCAGCATGCCGTGCACTACCGCGGCGTCCTCGATCATCACGTCGGCCGCTTGCGATCGCAGCGCCATCATTGCTTCAGGCGATGTGGGAAATTCCAGCACCTTGATCTCCCCCAGTCCCTTGGGCTGGCAGGCCTCGCGCGAGACCTTTTGCAGTTTCGGCGTCCACGACGCACCCTTGATCGACGCGACCCGCTTTCCGCACAGCGCGTCGGGCGCTGCCGGCGCATATGGGCTGGACGCAAGCACCACCAGCGATGCGCCGGTCTTCAGGTAAGGAATGAAATCAATCAACTTCGACCGTTCGGGCGTCACATACAAGGCGGACGCCACCGTGTCGAAGCGGTGGGCCCTCATGCCCAGGATCAGGTCCGGAAACCGCGTATCGACGAACACCGGCTGCAACGACAGCTTGTCGGCAAGCAGGCGCGAGAAATCCGCGTCGAATCCCGCGGGTTTGCCGGCATCCATGTAGGCGTAGGGCGGATAGGTCAGATCGGAGCCCACCGTCAGGCTGCCTGCCTTGATGGTCGACGCGGAGAATGCCAATGGGGAGGCCGCGCACAGCAGGAAGGCCAGCATTGCACGAGCCACGCGGCGGCGCGGAGCAGCCAGAATCGGAGTAAACATGATTTCCCCTATTGAACACCCTGGAACCCGCATCAAGACTAGCTTTTGGCGACTTCGGAAAGATTTTCCGAACCAGGATTGTTGAACAATTTTCAGGGATTCTGCGTCAAGTCAGCGGGCACGGGATATGGGTATTTTCCCTAGCGCAAGCATCATTGCGGCCTGCTGGCCCGATGGCGGCGTCTTGCTGCAAGGCGTGACACGCCGGCATGCGAATGCCTGGCCCAAAAAAAAACCCGCCCCATGTTTCACATGGGCGGGTTTCTGCAACCGCAGGCTTTCAGCGCGATCAGGCGTCGATGTTGCCCGCCGACAGCGCGTTCCTTTCGATGAAGGCGCGGCGCGGTTCCACGTCGTCGCCCATCAGCGTCGTGAAGACCTCGTCCGCCGCGATGGCGTCTTCGATCTGCACGCGCAACAGGCGGCGCACCTTCGGGTCCATCGTGGTTTCCCACAACTGTTCCGGGTTCATTTCACCCAGACCCTTGTAGCGCTGCTTCGAGATGCTGCGGTCGGCTTCGCTGCGCAGCCACTGCATGGCTTCGCGGAAGTCGGACACGGTCTGTTCCTTGCGCTTGTCGCCCTCGCCGCGGGCGGCGAGCGAGCGCGAACCGACCTTGCCCAGGAAGCTCTTGGCGGCCTTGGACAGGATGGCGTAGTCCGAACCATTGACGAAGTCGGCGTCGATGATGCTGACGCGCACGTTGCCGTGGTGCATGCGCTGCACCGACAGGCGGTGGCGTTCGGTGGCTTCGTCAAACTGCGCCACCACGTCCACGCCGTTGCCGCTGACCGGGTCGCGCATGGCGTCGGCCAGACGCTTGGCGGAATCGGCGGTGGACTCGGCCGTTTCCAGGTTGATCTCGACGCCTTCAGCCATGGCCGACAGCGCGCCCACGTCGAACACCTTCGACAGGCGTGCGATGACGCCGTCTGCCGCCACATACTGGCTGGCCAGGTCGGTGAGCTCTTCGCCGCGGATGATGTTGCCGCCCGAGATGATCTCGGCATCCTTCAGGGCCAGCTGCAGCATGAACTGCGCTTCTTCCTGGTCGTCCTTCAGATAGCGTTCTTCGCGGCCGACCTTCACCTTGTACAGCGGCGGCTGCGCGATATACACGTAGCCGCGCTGCACCAGCTCGGGCATCTGGCGGTACAGCAGCGTCAGCAGCAACGTGCGGATGTGCGCGCCGTCCACGTCCGCGTCAGTCATGATGATCAGGCGGTGGTAGCGCAGCTTGTCCACGTTGAAATCGGGGCCGATGCTGGTGCCCAGCGCCGTGATCAGGGTGGCGATCTGTTCGCTGGCGATCAGGCGGTCAAAGCGCGCCTTCTCCACGTTCAGCACCTTGCCGCGCAGCGGCAGGATGGCCTGGAACTTGCGGTCGCGGCCTTGCTTGGCCGAGCCGCCTGCGGAGTCGCCCTCGACGATGTACAGCTCGCACAGCGCCGGATCCTTTTCCTGGCAGTCAGCCAGCTTGCCGGGCAGGCCTGCGCCTTCCAGCACGCTCTTGCGGCGCGTCATCTCGCGGGCCTTGCGCGCGGCTTCGCGGGCGCGGGCGGCTTCGACGATCTTGTTGCACAGCGCCTTGGCGTCGTTCGGGTTCTCGAGCAGCCAGGTTTCCAGCGTGCGCGCCACGGCTTCTTCAACGGCCGGACGCACTTCGCTGGAGACCAGCTTGTCCTTGGTCTGGCTGCTGAACTTGGGCTCGGGCACCTTCACCGACAGCACGCAGGCCAGGCCTTCGCGCATGTCGTCGCCGGACGTCTCGACCTTGGCCTTCTTGGCCAGTTCGTTGTCGGCGATGTACTTGTTCAGGATGCGGGTCATGGCCGCGCGCAGGCCGGTCAAGTGCGAACCGCCGTCGCGCTGCGGGATGTTGTTGGTGAAGCACAGCACGCTTTCGCTGTAGCTGTCGTTCCACTGCATCGCCACTTCGACGCCCACCGAGACGCCGCCGGCGGCGGACTCGGTGGTGACCGAGAACACGTTCGGGTGCAGCACGGTCTTGGTGCGGTTGATGTATTCGACGAAGCCCTTCACGCCGCCCGAGAACGCGAAGTTCTCTTCCTTGCCCTGGCGCTGGTCGACCAGGCGGATCTTCACGCCGTTGTTCAGGAACGAGAGCTCGCGCAAGCGCTTGGAGAGGATCTCGTAGTGGTATTCAATGTTGTTGAAGATGACGGGGTCGGCCAGGAAGCGCACTTCCGTGCCGCGCATGTCCGTCGTGCCCGTCACCGCCAGGGGCGCGACACGCGCGCCTTGGCGGAATTCCATCTGGTGGACCTGGCCGTTGCGGCGGATGGTCAGGCGCAGCCATTCAGACAGCGCGTTCACGCAAGACACGCCCACGCCGTGCAGGCCGCCAGACACCTTGTACGAGTTCTGGTCGAACTTGCCGCCGGCGTGCAGCTCCGTCATGACGATTTCCGCCGCGCTGCGGTGGAATTCGTCTTCCTTGTGGATATCGGTCGGGATGCCGCGACCGTTGTCGGTGACCGAGATGGAATTGTCGGTGTGGATCGTGACGACGATGTCGTCGCAATGGCCGGCCAGGGCTTCGTCGATGGCGTTATCCACGACTTCGAACACCATGTGGTGCAAGCCGGTGCCGTCGGACGTGTCGCCGATGTACATGCCGGGGCGCTTGCGCACGGCCTCCAGCCCCTTGAGCATCTTGATCGAGTCAGCGCCGTAGCCGCTGTTCTCGGGAGTGGTGTTCTGCTGATCTGACATGTCTGGTTCGATAACGCTTTAAAGAACGGCCTGGCGGCCGGACCGCCCGCAGGCCTAAGCCCGCAAGCGGCACAAACCCACAAATGGGGCGCGGATCAGATCCGCATGGGCATGACGACGTACTTGAACTGGTCGTCTTCGGGCAAGGTGATGAGCGCCGACGCGTTCGCGTCGGGCATGACCGACCACTGGATGTTGTCGACCTTCACGTTGGCCAGCACGTCGAGCAGATAGCCCACGTTGAAGCCCACGTCCAGGGCTTCATGGCCGTAATCGATGTCGATTTCTTCCTGCGCCTCTTCCTGCTCGGCGTTGGAGGACGAGATCTTCATCTGGTTCTGCGCCAGTTGCAGGCGCACGCCCTTGAACTTGTCGGTGGTCAGGATGGCGGCGCGCTGCAGGCTGCCCTGGAGCGCTTCGCGGCCCACCATGAAATGGCGCGTGTAGTTCGTGGGAATCACACGCGTGAAATCGGGGAACTTGCCTTCGACCAGCTTGGACACCAGCTCCACGTCGCCGAAGCGGAAACGGATCTGGCCGGGCGCCACATCGATGGAGACCACCTCGTCGGAGTCTTCCAGCAGGCGCTGCATTTCCAGCACGGTCTTGCGCGGCACGATCACTTCGTGGCGTTCGGCGATGCCGTCGGCTTCGGTCGAGCAATGCGCCAGGCGGTGGCCATCGGTGGCGACGGCGCGCACACGACCCGGTTCAAACACCAGCAGCATGCCGTTCAGGTAATAACGGATGTCCTGTTGCGCCATGGCGAAGTGCACCATGTTGAACAGGTGGCGCAGCGTGCGTTGCGGCATGGTGAGCGAGACGTCCCACTGCTCGGGCTGAGCGACGGTGGGGAACTCGCTGGCGGCCAGCGTCTGCAACGCGAAGCGGCTCTTGGCCGACTGCACGGACAGCTTGTTGCTGGCCAGGGCCAGGCGCACGTCGCCGGTGTCGGGCAACGCCTTCAGGATGTCCAGCAGCTTGCGCGCCGCGACCGTGGTGGACTCGTTGTCCTGGCCCACGCCGAAGTCGGCGTGCGTGGTGATCTGTACTTCGAGGTCGGTCGCAATGAAGGCAACCTTGTTGCCTTCCTTGCGCATCAGGATGTTCGCCAGGATGGGCAGGGTATGGCGTCTTTCGACGATGCCCGCCACGGTCGACAGCGGTTTCAGCAATGCATCGCGTGTGGTTTGTACGAGTTGCATGTTCATCCTTTTAGAGTTTGTTCCAACACGTGCAGGGTATGGTTGAGCTCCGCTTGCTTTGCGCGGGCGTCGGAAATTTTGCGGACGGCGTGCAGGACGGTGGTGTGATCACGGCCACCGAACAGATCGCCGATTTCCGGCAGGCTTTTCTGGGTCAGCTCCTTGGCCAGGTACATCGCGACCTGGCGCGGCAACGCGATATTGGCGGGCCGGCGTTTCGAGTACATGTCGGCGACCTTGATCTTGTAGAAATCCGCAACCGTCTTCTGGATGTTTTCCACCGTGATCTGGCCGTTGGACACGGACAGCAAGTCCTTCAGGGCTTCCTTGCAGACATCCACCGTCAACACGTCGCGGCCGTGGAAGCGGGCGTAGGCCAGGACCTTGCGCAGCGCGCCTTCCAGTTCGCGCACGTTGCTGCGCAGATGCTTGGCGATGAAGAAGGCCACTTCCTCGGGCATGGGCACGCCTTCGGATTCCGCCTTGCGCAACAGGATCGCCACGCGCATCTCCAGCTCCGGCGGCTCGATCGCCACCGTCAGGCCGGAGTCAAAGCGCGAGATCAGGCGGCTGTCGATGCCCGACAGTTCCTTCGGATAGGTATCGCTGGTGATGATGATCTGCTTGCGCTGGGCCACCATCGCCTCGAACGCGTAGAAGAACTCTTCCTGCGTGCGGTTCTTGCCCGAGAAGAACTGGATATCGTCGATCAGCAGCAGATCCAGCGAATGGTAGTAGCGCTTGAAGTCGTCGAACGCCTTGCGCTGGTACGCCTTCACCACGTCTGACACGTATTGGTCGGCATGCACATAGCGCACGCGCACCCCGGTGCCTGCCGCGACCATGGCGTTGCCGATGGCGTGGATCAAGTGGGTCTTGCCCAGGCCCACGCCGCCATACAGGAACAGCGGGTTGTACGAGGTGCCGGGGTTTTCGGCCACCTGCAGCGCGGCGGCGCGCGCCAGCTGGTTGGCCTTACCCGTCACGAAGTTCTCGAACGTGAGATCGGTATTCAGGCGCGAACGCTCGTACACGATGTTGGCGGCATCCGCGTTCACCGCCTGCGCCGCGACCGTCGTGGCCGGCTGGGGTGGGGCGGCTGCCGCCGGGGCCTGCATGGGCGGCGCGCCGCCTGAGGGTTGTGCAGCGGACAGGTGCGAGGGCTCGGGTTGCTGGGCACGCACGGGCGCGACCGGCATGCGCGGGGCGGCTCCATGAGAAGGCAACTCGAACAGCACCTGTACTGGTCGCTTGAACCACTCCGCGGCCAACGCTTCAATCTGGTGGGAAAAATTCTTGCGCACCCAATCCAGCTTGAAGCGGTTGGGCGCGGCAACGCGCAGCACCGCCTGCGTTTCGTCGTACGCAAGCGGGACCAGCGGTCGTATCCACGCGCTGATTTGTTGGGGGGGGAGTTCCTGCTCAAGACGACTGACGCAGGTCTGCCAGAATTCTTTCATGTCGCTCTTATTCAAACCTCGATTCTACCTTGCCTGGGCAGGGGTTATCCACAGGGTAGGACATAAGCGTCTACACTGCTCAGGCTTAACTGTTTGACAAGACAGGGAAAACTTGCTGAAATGGTGGGCTTTTCCGAATTCTGTCTGTCAGAAGGTTTCACAGAGAGCTTAGCCGGAGTTGTGGCAAGTACCCTCCTTTCATAGGTCGGGGCGCTTTCCGCACTGTCCGGTTTTTAGCTTTGCTGAATAGGTCGCCTGGGAAGAAATTCCCAGTCCAGAGCCCCGTCTACGAGTTGTTTTTGCACCTGTTGCAAAAATGCTCACTAGATACCCGCTTCTGAATGCGCGACCTGGAACCCTCCGGGCAGGTCCCTTCTGACTTTTGTTCTTTTTGTGGATCGTCCATGAAACGTACCTACCAACCTTCCGTTACCCGCCGCAAGCGCACCCATGGCTTTCGCGTGCGCATGAAAACCCGCGCTGGCCGCGCCATCCTGAGCGCCCGTCGCGCCAAGGGCCGCAAGCGTCTGGCCGTCTAAGTCCGGGATTTCCGGTTTTTCCGGAAACCTGACTATTTGCACGGACCGGCCATATTGCAAGACCTCTCGCAATCTCGTTCCGGTTCCGCGCAAACGCCTGACCCGCAGTCCATGCCGCGCTCCACGCTTCCCCCGGAGGCGCGGCTGCATCGCCCCTCCGAGTTCGCCGCTGCCCTGAAAGGCCGGCGTCTTGCCCGAGGGGCGTTATTCATTGTGACTTCAGCTCCCAATGATCTGCCTCCCGGTCAGGATGCCTGTGCGCGCTTGGGGCTCATCATTGCCAAGCGGTTCGCCGCCCACGCCAGTACGCGCAACGCCATCAAGCGGGTCATCCGCGAAGCGTTCCGCCACCGGCGCATGGCGCTGCCCGCCAAGGATTACGTCGTGCGCCTGCATAGCAAGGTCGCTCCCACCACGCTCACCTCGCTTAAACGCTTGGCTAGAGCCGAAGTGGACGCTCACTTTGAGCGGATCGCGCGATGATTTTCAAAGCACTGCTCATCGCCCCCATCCGGTTCTACAGGTTCTTCCTGAGTCCCTGGATAGGCAGGCAGTGCCGCTTCACCCCGACTTGCTCGGCGTACGCGATTGAAGCAATCGAACGCCACGGCGCCTGGCGCGGCTTCTGGCTGGGCGTCCGGCGCATTGGCCGATGCCATCCGTGGTCGCCCGGCGGCTGGGATCCGGTTCCACCGGCCCCGGGAACCAAAGGCACCCCGTGCTGCTCCCACAGCCACCGCACCGAGCACGATTGACGCTAAACTGGCGGGCTTTGCTGGCCCGTATTCACTTCAGTAGGCACCATGGATATCCGACGTACCGTCCTCTGGATGATTTTTTCCTTTTCGCTGTTGCTCCTTTGGAACAACTGGCAAATCCATAACGGCAAGCCGTCGCTGTTCGGGGGCCCCACGCCCGCGGCCAGCACAGCTGATCCGCAGGCCGGCGCCAATAACGCCACGCCTTCGGTGCCCAGCGCGCCCGCAACCGCGGCCACCGCGCCGTCGGCGGTCCCTGGCGCCGCCACGCCCGCTGCCGCGCGTTCGGAAGAAGTCGTCATCACCACCGACGTGCTGCGCCTGACGTTCGACACGATGGGCGCCCAACTGGTGCGCGCCGAACTGCTGAAGTACCCGGCCACCGGCCAGGCGGACAAGCCCACGGTGCTGCTGGACCGCTCGGCCGGCCTGAACTACGTCGTGCAGTCCGGCGTGGTCGGCGCGCCCAACGGCCAGAGCTTCCCCACGCACCAGACGCCTTTCCGCCTGGTGACGTCGGAACGCCAGCTGACCGGCGACAACCTGGTCGTCTCGTTCGAAGGCGAATCGGGTGGCGTGAAGGTCACCAAGTCGTTCACCCTGCACAAGGGCCGCTACGACATCGACGTGCGCCACGACCTGGCCAACGTCGGTTCCGCCCCCGTGACGCCCGCGCTGTACCTGCAGCTTGAGCGCGACGGCAACGACCCGGCCGACACGTCCAGCTTCTATCACACGTTCACCGGCTTCGCCGTCTACTCCGAGCAGGACAAGTTCCAAAAGAGCACGTTCAGCGACATCGAGAAGAAGAAGGCCAACTACATCAAGCAGGCGGACAACGGCTGGATCGCCGTGGTGCAGCATTACTTCGCCACCGCCTGGGTGCCGCCGCAAGGCAAGCCGCGCACGAACGAACTGCTGGAAGTGCAGAAGAACCTGTACGCCGCCCGCAGCATCGAAGCCGTCGGCGAAATCGCCCCCGGCGCCGCGTCGCGCGTCGATTCGCACCTGTGGGTCGGCCCGCAAGACCAGAAGGCCATGGCGGCGCTCGCCCCCGGCCTGGAACTGGTGGTGGACTATGGCTGGCTGACCATCATCGCCAAGCCGCTGTTCACGCTGATGACCTGGCTGCATTCGCTCCTGGGCAACTGGGGCTGGACCATCGTTGCGCTGACCGTGCTGATCAAGGCCATCTTCTACCCGCTGGCCGCCGCGAGCTACCGCTCGATGGCCCGCATGAAGCAAGTGGCTCCGCGTCTGCAAGCACTGAAGGAAAAGTACGGCGACGACAAGCAGAAGCTCAACGCCGCCATGATGGAGATGTACCGCACCGAGAAGATCAACCCGCTGGGCGGCTGCTTGCCGATGGTGGTGCAGATCCCGGTGTTCATCTCGCTGTACTGGGTGCTGCTGGCCAGCGTGGAAATGCGCGGCGCGCCGTGGATCCTGTGGGTGCATGACCTGTCGATCCGCGACCCGTTCTTCATTCTGCCCGCCATCATGATGGCCACCATGTTCCTACAGATCAAACTGAACCCGACGCCTCCGGACCCCATCCAGGCCAAGGTCATGATGATCATGCCGCTGGTGTTCGGCGGGATGATGTTCTTCTTCCCGGCCGGCCTGGTGCTGTACTGGTGCGTCAACAACACCTTGTCGATCGCGCAGCAGTGGTCCATCACCCGCGCCATGCAGCGCAAGACGGAAGCCTTGGCAAACCGCTGAGCCTGACCTTGCAGCATGAAGAACCGGCCCTCAGGGGCCGGTTTTTTTACGTCCGCAGCGCCGGCGCACGACGCATCCATGCGGCCGCATGGGGCCATTGACAATAGATAAAGACTATTGAATTTAGAACACCAATCAACTTCACAAGTGCAACCTTGCCCCCTATGATGTGTCGGACATATTCCCCAGGCGGCGACGCGCGGGGGTATGCACGACACGGCGCGCGCCTACCCGGGCACGCGCATTCCAGAATCACGTAGGGAGTGTGCCATGACCGACAAGAAGCATCTGACCACCGCCGCAGGCGCGCCGGTGGCGGACAACAACAACACGCTGACCGCCGGCCCCCGCGGTCCCGCGCTGTTGCAGGACTTCTGGCTGATTGAAAAGCTTGCCCACTTCGACCGCGAACGCATCCCGGAACGCGTCGTCCACGCCAAAGGCTCGGGCGCCTACGGCACGTTCACGGTCACGCATGACATCACGCGCTACACGCGCGCCAACATCTTCTCGCAGGTCGGCAAGCAAACCCCGCTGTTCTTGCGCTTTTCCACGGTTGCGGGCGAGCGCGGGGCGGCCGACGCCGAACGCGACGTGCGCGGCTTTGCCATCAAGTTCTACACCGACGAAGGCAACTGGGACCTGGTAGGCAACAACACCCCCGTCTTCTTCATCCGCGATCCGCTGAAGTTCCCGGACTTCATCCATACCCAGAAGCGCGACCCCAAGACCAACCTGCGCAGCGCCACCGCCGCCTGGGACTTCTGGTCGCTCAGCCCGGAGTCGCTGCACCAGGTGACGACGCTGATGAGCGATCGTGGCATCCCCGCGAACCTGCGCCAGCAGCATGGGTTCGGCTCGCACACCTTCAGCTTCGTCAACAGCAACAACGAACGCTTCTACGTGAAGTTCCACTTCAAGTCGCAGCAAGGCATTGCCTGTCTGACCGACGAGGAAGCGGCGCAAGTGGTCGCCCACGACCGCGAAAGCTCGCAGCGCGACTTGTTCAACAACATCGCGCAGGGCAACTTCCCGAAGTGGTCGCTGAAGGTGCAGATCATGCCCGAGGCCGAAGCCGCGACCTATCACATCAACCCGTTCGACCTGACCAAGGTCTGGCCGCATGGCGACTACCCGCTGATCGACGTGGGCGTGCTGGAACTGAACAAGAACCCCGAGAACTATTTCGCGGAAGTCGAGCAAGCCGCCTTCACGCCGGCCAACATCGTCCCCGGCATCGATTTCTCGCCGGACAAGATGCTGCAAGGACGCCTGTTCTCCTACGGCGACACGCACCGCTACCGCCTGGGCATCAATCATCACCAGATCCCGGTGAACGCCGCGCGCTGCCCGGTCCACAGTTACCACCGCGACGGCGCCGGCCGCGTGGACGGCAACGCCGGCGGCACGCTGAATTACGAGCCTAACAGCGCGGGCGAATGGAAGGAAACCCCGTCCGCCGGCGAACCGCCGCTGGCGCTGGACGGCCAGGCCGCCGCGCGCTGGAACCACCGCGAGGACGACGACTACTACTCGCAACCGGGCGCCTTGTTCCGCCTGATGACGCCGGCCCAGCAGGAACTGCTGTTCGGCAACATCGGCCGCCACATGGCGGGCGTGCCGGAAGAAATCCAGCGCCGCCAGCTGGAACACTTCAGGAAGGCCGACCCGGCCTATGCCGCCGGCGTGGCAAAGGCGCTGGGACTGAAGATCTAAGCGTCTGGTCGCTGGACAGAAAGAAAAGCGGCCCCTTTTTGGGGCCGTTTTTTTTTGTGGGGTTCCGGTGACGGGTTGCGCGCGCTGGGCGGCCGCTTGCGGGCAAACGCTGCCCGCGCGCAACCCATCACCTCAGCGCTGCATCCCCCAGCGCCGCACCGTCAAACGCTCCAGATTGTCGAATCCCAGGTTTTCCACAAGCAGGCCAATGATGACCACCGCAGCCAATCCCGCGAACACGCGGTCTGTGTATAACTCGTTGCGGTTCTGGAAGATGTACCAACCCAGTCCGCCCTTGCCGCTGGAGGCCCCGAACACCAGTTCCGCGGCAATCAAGGTGCGCCACGCGAACGCCCATCCGATCTTCAAACCCGCCAGAATGGCCGGCAGCGCGGCCGGCACCAGGATCTGCAGCACATACCGCAAGCCCGTCAGCCCATAGTTGCGGCCCGCCATGCGCAGGGTTTCCGACACGCCCAAAAAGCCCGCGTACATGTTCAGCGCCAGCGCCCACAGCACGGAATGGATCAAGACGAACACCAGGCTGCCTTCGCCCAACCCGAACCACAACAAGGCCAGCGGCAACAGGGCGATCGCCGGCAACGGGTTGAACATGGCGGTCAGCGTGGACAGCAGGTCGCGGCCGAAGCGCGTGGATACCGCCAGCGTGGTCAGCACGAACGCCAGCGCGACGCCGGCCAGATACCCCTGCACCAGCACGCGCAGCGACTGTCCGGCGCGTGCCGGCAGTTCGCCATTGGCGATGCCCTGCACAAAGGCCTGCGCCGTCTGCCACGCGCCCGGCAGCAACAAGTCGTTGTCGGTGTAGCGTGCCGCCAACTCCCACACCGCGGCCAGCAGCGCCAGGATCACCAGCTTGCGCAGGCTGGCGTGCTGCCAAAGCCGTTCGTGCCACGGCAGCGGCGTTTCCGCCGCCTGTGCCGGCAAGGGCGGCAGGTCGTACTCGACTTCGGGACGGATGGGGGGCGAGGCGGGGTAGGCGCTGCTCATCGGACGGAACTCATCGGGCGGAACTCGGGAAGCGGCACGCGCGGCGACCTCAAGCCGCCACACGCTCGGCCTGCGCCCGATCGGACAGCGGCAGGGGCGACTCGAACAACAGGTCATGGATGCGCTTGGCCGCCGATTGGAAGGCGGCCGAGCCCTGGCTGTGCAGCCCGAAGGCGTGCGCGTTCAATTCGGCGCGCACGCGCCCGGGATGAGGCGACAGCAGCAGCACGCGGCTGCCCAGCACCAGGGCCTCTTCGATCGAATGCGTGACGAACAGCAGGGTAAAGCGCACGTCTTCCCACAAGGCCATCAGCTCTTCCTGCATGCGGCGGCGGGTCAGGGCGTCCAGCGCGGCAAAGGGCTCGTCCATCAGCAGGACGCGCGGCTGCATGGCAAGTGCGCGGGCAATCGCCACGCGCTGCTTCATACCGCCGGAAAGCGTGTGGGGATAAGCATCCGCGAACGCGGCCAGGCCCACCTTGTCCAGATAGTGCATGGCGCGCTCATCCGCTTCGCGCCGGCCCAGCTTGCGCGAGGCCAGCAGCGGAAACGCCACGTTCTGCCGCAACGTCTTCCACGGCGGCAACTGGTCGAATTCCTGGAACACGACGATGCGGTCCGGGCCCGGGCCCTGCACCGCCTGCCCGTCGATCGCGATGCTTCCTTCAGTCGGCGGCAGGAAGCCGGCCACCGCCTTGAGCAGCGTTGATTTACCGCAACCAGACGGTCCAAGCAGGATGAAACGGTCCGCATCGTGGACGTCAAAACTGACCCGATGCGTGGCGCGGACGCGCCGTTCACGCGTCTTATATTCGATCGTCACCTTATCCACAGCCAGCAGCGGCGACGCCTTGTCAACGTTATCCACAGGCCTGGCGGCGGTCACCGGCATATCAACTGCCTTGCGCCGTCAGCGGATCGTCGAAGAAGTAGTCGCGCCAACTGGCCGGCGCATTCTTGATGGCGCCCACCTTGTGCATGAACTCGGCCAGCGCAAAGGTGTTCTGCGGCTCCAGCTTGAATTGCACGTCGGGGTTCTTGATCACCTTGATCAGGAAGTCGCGGTCCTGCTTGGCGCCCGTGACGCGCAGGTAGATATCGGCGGCCTTCTCCGGATTGGCGGCGGCAAAGGCCGCGGCTTCCTTCAGCGCTTCCTGGAATGCCTTGTAGGTCTTGGGGTTTTCCTTGCGGAATTTCTCGGTGGCGAACAGCACGGTGGACGAACTGGGGCCGCCCAGCACGTCGTAGGAATTCAGCACGATGCGGGCCTTGGGGTTCTCGGCCAGCTCTTGCTCCTGGAATGGCGGATTGCCGAAATGGCCCGTGATTTCTGTGCCGCCGGCGATGATCGCCGCCGCCGCATCCGGATGCGGCAGCGCCACCGAGATCTTGTCCAGCTTGTTGAATTGCGCATCGCCCCACAGCTTGGCCGACGCCAGTTGCAGCACACGCGACTGCACCGACACGCCCACGGCCGGCACCGCGATGCGGTCCTTGTCCGTGAAGTCGGCAATGGTCTTCACGTTGGGGTTGTTCGTGACGAGGTAATAAGGAAAGTTGCCCAGCGATGCCACGCCTTTCACGTTCTGCTTGCCGTGCGTACGGTCCCAGATCGTCAGCAGCGGTCCGACGCCCGCCCCCGCGATATCCACAGCCCCCGACAACAGCGCATCGTTCACGGCCGAGCCGCCAGACAGCTTGGCCCACTCGACCGAGATATCCACACCTTCGGCCTTGCCGTGCTTTTCAATCAATTGCTGGTCGCGCGCCACGTTCAGCAGCAGGTACACGATGCCGTATTGCTCCGCGATGCGGATGCGCCCTTCGGCCAAGGCGGGCGTGGGCGACGCCAGCGCCAGCACCCCCAGAATCAACGCCAGGGCGGCGCCGGTAACGGTTTGGACCAGTCGGTCCCGTCGTGCTGAAGACATGCGCATGGTGTTCCCTGTGGATAAGTGCTTTGCGTCAGAAACCGCGTGCTTTTCAGAAAGGCGTGTCGCCTTCGATGGTGGTCCGGTACAACTTGCGCCGCAGATGATCCGGCGTGCCGCCGGCCAGGTGGATCAGCGATCGGTTGTCCCAGAACACGAGGTCATGCGGCTGCCAGCGATGGCGATAGATGTTCTCGGCGCGCACGCTGTGCGCGAACAATTCGGCCAGCAGCGCGCGGCTCTCGTCTTCGGGCACATCGACGATGCGCGTCGTGAAGCCTTCGCTCACAAACAGCGCGCGGCGGCCGTTCTCGGGGTGCGTGCGCACCACCGGATGCACCACTTCCTGCACCTGCGCGATCTGCTGCGCGCTCAAGGCAGGGCGCCAGTTGCCCTCCTTCTGCAATTGCCCGTATTGGGCCAGATAGGAATGCACGGCGCGCTTGCCCTCGATCGCGTTTCGCAGCGCGGCAGGCAAGGTGTCGTAGGCCAGATGCATGTTGGCGAACAAGGTGTCGCCGCCTTCTGCCGGCAGTTCCTGCGCGTGCAGCAGCGAACCCAGGCTGGGCAGTTCCTTGTACGAAATATCCGAATGCCAGTACTTGCCGGCGTCGCCCAAGCCGATCGGCTTGCCGTCTTCCACGATGTTGGAGACGATCAGGATCTCGGGGTGGTTTGCCAGGTGGAATTGATGCAGCACGTGGATCATCAAGCGGCCAAAACGGCGGCTGAAATCGATATGCTGCTGCGGCGTGATGCGCTGGTCGCGGAACACCAGCAGGTGATGGTCCAGATGCGCTTGATGCACACGGGCGAAATCAGCCGCGGTCAGGTCGCGCGACAAGTCCAGGCCGATGATCTCGGCGCCCACGGGGCCGGGCAGGGGACGCAGTTCAAAGGACTGCGCAGGGGGGACGGGGGCGGCGTCTACTTCGCGCCGCAAGGCGTTGCTCTGGGACATCGATCGCTCCGGTTCGCCTTGCGGCATGTCTGGAACGATCGATTATGGAAAGCGTGCCTTGTATCTCAAACGAAGTTATTGGCGTTTGAACAAAGCTTCACGTCATATAGAAAAGGCCGCGAGGGAAAGCCCCGCGGCCTCATGCCAAACGCCTATAAGCAAATAGCGCATCGGTGTTAAGGCGCAGGTTGCCAACCCGCATCAGGCGGCCGGCAGGTAGGCCTCGACCAGCTTCACCCAATACGTCGCGCCCACCGGCAGCAAGGCGTCATTGAAGTCGTAATTCGGGTTGTGCAATTGGCAAGGGCCCATGCCGTGATAGCTTTCCATCCGGTGGTCGCCGTCGCCGTTGCCCAGGAACAGGTACGCGCCGGGGATCGCTTCCAGGAAGAAGGAAAAATCCTCGGCGCCCATGAACGGCGGCATGTCGCGCAGCACGTTCTCGGCGCCGAACGCGTCTTCGGCCACCTTGGCCGCGAAAGCCGTTTCCTTTTCCCAGTTGACCAGCGGCGGATAGGCGCGCACGAAGTCCAGTTCGCCCGTGCCGCCGTACACCTGGGGCAGGGTGGTGGCGATGCGCCGCATGTCCGCTTCGATCTTGTCCAGCGTTTCCACGGAATACGTGCGCACCGTGCCACGCAGCACCGCTTCGCCCGGAATCACGTTGTAGGCGTCGCCGGCGTGGATCTGCGTGATCGACAGCACCGCCTGGTCCAGCGGGTTTTTGCTGCGCGAAATCACCGTCTGCAGGGCATGCACCATGTCGGCCGCGACGATGATCGGGTCGACCGACGCATGGGGCTGCGCCGCATGTCC
The DNA here is from genome assembly GCA_963530045.1 of uncultured Achromobacter sp. Classification (GTDB taxonomy): domain Bacteria; phylum Pseudomonadota; class Gammaproteobacteria; order Burkholderiales; family Burkholderiaceae_B; genus Achromobacter. Next base: position 43,256 of record CAUSDE010000014.1, on the reverse strand, counting down.
ACCCACGCCCTTGATGACGATGTCCCAGCGGTTGCTGGACGCCATCGTCGGGCCCGCACGGAATCCGAACTGGTTGACCGGCATGCCGGGCATGTTGTGGATGCCGAATACGGCATCGCAAGGGAATTTATCGAACAGGCCGTCCTGCATCATGGCGCGCGCACCCGCATTGCCGCCTTCCTCGGCGGGCTGGAAGATGAACACAACCGTGCCATCGAAATTGCGGTGCGTGGACAGGTATTGCGCCGCGCCCAGCAGCATTGCGGTATGGCCGTCATGGCCACAGCCGTGCATGCGGCCGCTGATGGTGGACTTATGCGCGAAACGGTTGTGTTCGGGCATGGGCAGCGCATCCATGTCGGCGCGCAGGCCGACCGTCCCCTTGCCGCTGCCGGCGCGCAACACGCCCACCACGCCGGTCTTTCCCAGCCCCGTGTGCACTTCCAGGCCCCATTCACGCAGGCGTTCGGCCACCAGGTTCGACGTGCGCGTCTCCTGGAAGGCCAGTTCGGGGTGGGCATGGATATCGCGGCGCAACGCGGTCAGTTCGGGATGCGCGCGTTCAATTTCGGCGATGGTTTTCATGGCAGTAGGAATAGAGTTCGGCGATAGCGAAAGGTTTGACAAGTAGGAGGGGTGGAGCGCGAGAGTTCGTAAGCAAGAACATTGCTGCCCGGCGCGCGCAACCCATCATGCAACATTGAATTCTTGGCAGATCCAGCCCCAACGCAACCTCAGATGGATGGGTTTCGCGCGCTGGATTCTTGCGTTCTTAACTGGCGATTCTCGCGCTTCACCCATCCTACGTCCAGTAGCCGTGTGAATGACGCCTACGCCGCGTCGTTCAAATGGCAGGCGCTGTGTTGGCCCGGCGCGATCTCCCTCAACAGTGGCCGTTCCGTCTTGCAACGCGGCATTGCGTGCGGGCAACGGGGGTGGAACGCGCAACCGGTGGGCGGGTCCAGCGGCGACGGCAGTTCGCCCTTGATCGGCTGGTAGTTGCGCCGCCCTGGCGTCAACGTCGGCAGTTCTTTCAGCAGCGCCTGCGTATACGGATGGTTGGCGCGCTGGAATACGGTGTCGGTAGGTGCAAGCTCCACCACGCGGCCCAGATACATGATGGCCACGCGGTCCGAGATATGGCTGACCACGGCAAGGTTGTGGCTGATGAACAGATACGTCAGGTCCAGATCGTCGCGCAGCTGCTCGAAGAGGTTCAGCACCTGGGCCTGGATGGACACGTCCAGCGCGGCCACGGCCTCGTCGCAGACGATCACCGAGGGCTTCAGCGCCAGGGCCCGTGCGATGCCGATGCGCTGGCGCTGCCCGCCCGAAAACTGATGCGGGTAGCGCTGCGCAAACGCCGGGTCCAACCCCACCTGGCGCATCAGCCCCGCCACGTATTCCGCCTTGTCGCGCGCACGAATCAGGCCATGCGCCACCGGCGCCTCGCCGATGATCTCGCGCACCCGCATGCGCGGGTTGAGGGATGCGTAGGGATCCTGGAAGATCATCTGCACGCCCAGCTCGTAGGCGCGCCGCTCCGTGCCCGTCATCGCCTTGACCGCCTTGCCCTGGTAGTGCACGTCGCCGGACGAAGGCGGCAATATGCCCGACACGATGCGGCCCAATGTGGATTTTCCGCAGCCCGATTCGCCGACGATGCCGATCACTTCGCCGCGCTGCACTTCCAGGTCCACACCGCCCACGGCGTGCACCACCTGCGTCTTCAGACCCGCGCCCAGCAGGTTCGCGATGCGTCCGGCCAGATCCACGGGCTGGACGAAGCGGAGTTCAACACCGCGCAGGGACAAGATGGAGGTGGGGGCGGCGCCGCCGCGTTCTGCTGCGCTCATTTGATGTCTGCCTCTCCGGCGTGCCAGCAGCGCACCCATTGCGCCGGGCGGACTTCCACAGGCTGCGGTTCGATCAGACAGGCGTCAGTCGCGCGCGGGCAGCGCCCGCGGAACGCACAGCCGACGGGCAGGTTCAAGAGCGACGGCGTCATGCCTGGAATCGGCACCAGCGGCCTGCCGCGCGATTCCGGCGTGGGGATGGAAGCGATGAGCCCATGCGTGTACGGATGCATGGGATGAGTGATCACATCATGCGTGCTGCCGGTCTCGACGACGCGGCCCGCGTACATGACGGACACCCGGTCCGCCAGGCCGGCCACCACCGCCAGGTCGTGCGTGATCCAGACCAGGCCCGTGCCCGTCTCGCGGCACAGCTTCTGCACTTCGAAAAGGATCTGGCCCTGGATCGTCACGTCCAGCGCGGTCGTGGGCTCGTCCGCGATGATCAGGCGCGGCGAATTCAGCAGCGCGATCGCGATGGCAACGCGCTGGCGCATGCCGCCCGACAACTGATGCGGATAGGTGCGCAGGCGTTCCTGCGGCGACGGGATGCCCACCATCGTCAGCGTCTGCAAGGCGCGCTGGCGCGCCTGTTCACGCGACACCTTGTGGTGCGCCTGCACCGCTTCGATCATCTGCGTATCCACGCGCAGCACCGGATTCAGCGTCATCATCGGGTCTTGGAAGATCATCGCGATCTCCTGCCCCCGCAACTGGCGCCAGCGCGCCGGCGTGGCGCCGCGCAGGTCTTCGCCGTTCAATCGCAGCGTCCCGTCCACAATGCGGCCCGGTTCGTCCAGCAAGCCCATCAGCGAAAAGCCCGTGATGCTTTTTCCCGATCCCGATTCCCCCACCAGCCCCAGGATCTCGCCTTCCGCAAGCGTCAGGTCCACGCCGTCCACCGCTTTCACGATGCCGTTGCGCGTGAAGAAATGCGTCTTCAGGCCCTGCACCTCAAGAATGGGCGGGGGCGTCGCCAGCGGTTTATCCACAGCTTGCGTCTGCATCGCGTCCGCCCTCAATTCGCGTGGCGCGGGTTGAGCACGTCGCGCAAGTGGTCGCCCACCAGGTTGATGGCGATGATGGCCAGCGCCAACGCAATGCCGGGAAAGAACGATATCCAATACTGGCCCGACAACAGGTATTCGAAGCCGTTGTAGATCAGCATGCCCAGCGACGGCTCGGTCACCGGAACGCCCACGCCCAGGAACGACAGCGTGGCCTCCAGTGCGATCGCGTGCGCCAGGTCGATCGTGGCGATCACGATGAGCGGCGGCATACAGTTAGGCAACACGTGGCGAAACAGCACGCGCCCCCAAGACAAGGACATGCAGCGCGCGGCCTCCACATATTCCTTGCCGCGCTCCACCAGCGCCGCGCCCCGCGCCGCGCGGGCGAAATACGCCCATTGCACGACGATCAGCGCGATGATCACCTTGTCCACACCCTTGCCCAGGATCGCCAGCAACATCAGCGCAACGAGAATCGCGGGAAACGACAACTGGATATCCACAATGCGCATCAGCAGCGCATCGATGCGGCCGCCAAAATAGGCGGCGATCAACCCCACGGTGGCGCCGATGCCAAACGCCGCCAATACCGACACGGTAGCCACCAGCAGGCTGGTTCGCATGCCGTAGAGAATGGCCGAGAACAGGTCGCGCGCCTGCCCGTCGGTGCCCAGCAGATAGTGCATGGAGCCGTCGCCGCTTTCGCTGCCCGGCTTGAGCTTGGAATCCATGATGTCCAGCGACGCCAGGTCATACGGATTCTGTGGCGCGATCCACGGCGCCAATAGCGCGGCGCCCACGATCACGACGAGCATCACCAGGCCCAGCGTAGCCAGCTTGCTGGCGAAGAAGTCCGAGACGAAACGCCGCCAGGGCGTCTGTTCCTTGATCGCCGCGGCGGGCGCGGCAGCGGTGGCAGGGCTGTTCATCGGCGGCTATCCAAACGTACGCGGGGGTCCAGCACCGTGTAGATGATGTCCACCACCAGATTCAACATGACCAGGAAGAACACGATCAGAAGCAGATACGCGACCACCACCGGACGATCCAGGTTGATGATGGAATCGATCAGCAGCTTGCCCATCCCGGGCCACGAAAACACCGTTTCCGTCACGACGGCAAATGCCATCACCTGTCCGAATTCCAGCCCGGCGACGGTCACCACCGGGATCAGGATGTTCTTCAACAGATGCACGCCCAGCACGCGCTTTTCCGACAGCCCCTTGGCCCGCGCGAACTTGATGTAATCCATGGGCAGCGCTTCGTGCGTGGCCGCGCGCGTCACGCGGATGATCATCGCGCACTTGGCGAACGCGATGGTGGCAGCGGGCAGGGCCAGGCTAAGCCAGCCGTTGAGCGTCAGCACGCTCAATTCCAGCGAACCAATGCTGACCGTCTTGCCGCGCCCGCCGGCCGGCACCCAACCCAGTATCACGGCGAACACCATGATCAGCATCAGGCCGACCCAGAAGTTGGGTAGCGAAAAGCCCAGCACCGATCCCGTCATGATGGCGCGCGAGCCGGGCGCTTGCGGTTTGAGCCCCGCCAGGATACCCAGCGGCACGCCGATCAGCACCGACAGCAGCATGGCCACACAGGCCAGTTCCACCGTGGCCGGCATGCGCTCCAGGATCAGATGCATGGCCGGCTCGCCGGTCAGGAAGCTGTTGCCGAAATCGCCGCGCACCGCCTGGCCCATGAAGATCAGGTATTGCCGCCACAGCGGCTGGTCCAGGCCCAGCGATGCGCTGATCGCGGCGCGCTGCGCTTCAGTCGCCTCGGGGCTGGCCAGCATCGACACCGGATCGCCCACCATGTAGATGCCTGCAAAGACCAACGCCGACATGACGAGCATGACGACGATGGTTTGCAGCAGCCTTCTTACGATTGTTGCCAGCACTAGAGACCGCCCGCGTTGCGCGTTACTTCTTCAGGGTTGCGAACTGCGCAAGCGTGACCTGGTCGGGACGGCCCTGATAACGGATGTCTCCCTTCATGGCCCACACCGACAGTTCGAAGTGCACCGGCAGCATGGCGTAGTCGTCCATGGCGATATTGCTGGCCTTCGCCAGCAGGTCGGCGCGCTTGGCATCGTCCATCGTGGACGATGCTTCCTTCACCAGTTCATCCATCTTGGGGTTGGAATAGCGGCTGCGGTTGGTCGTGCCCAAGCCCGCTTCCGGGTTGCGCGTCACCAGCAGGGAGGTCAGCGCGTTGGACATCTCGCCGCTGGTCACGGACCAGCCGGCCAGATAGGCCGAGAACGCATAGCTGTCGCGGTTCTTGAAGAACACCGGGGGCGCCATCGCATCCACGCTAGTCTTCACGCCAATGCGGGTCCACATCGATGCGATGGCCTGCGCCACTTTCGAATCGTTGACGTAGCGGCCCGAGGGTGAACCCAACGTGATCGAAAAGCCGTTGGGATAGCCCGCGTCCTTCAGCAAGGCCTTGGCCTTCTCGACGTCGGCCTTGGGGGCCTTGGAGTGTTCCTTGCTGGAACCGAACATGGGGTAGGGCAGCAGGTTGCCGGCCGGCAGCGCCACCCCGCCCATCACGCGTTCTACCAACGCATCGCGGTTGATCGCCAGCGACAGCGCTTCACGCACCCGCTTGTCCTTCATCGGATTCTTGTCCGTGCCCTGGATGCCGGGCGAAGGTTCCGCATACTGGTCCAGCGCCACGTACACGACGCGTACCGACGGCGTTTCCTCGACGTACAGCTTCTTGTCGCCCTTGAGCTTGGGCAGATCGTCGGTGGGGGGATCTTCGATCATGTCCACGTCGCCGGCCAACAGCGCGGCCACGCGCGCGGCGGCATTGCTGATGGGCCGGTAGACCACGCGGTCCCATTCGGGCTTCTTGCCCCAGTAATTGTCATTGCGCGCCAGCACGAATTCCGCGCCGCGCTTCCACGACACGAACTTGTACGGGCCCGTTCCCACCAACCCATCGCCGCTGTTCAGTTCGGTGGTGGTCTTGCCTTCCGCCGCCGGGCCGGACGCGGCCTTCTTCGACATGATGGGCAACTGGGCCAGGTTGACCAGCAGGTTCGGCGCGACTTCCTTGGTGGTGATGCGCACGGTCATCGGGTCGACGGCTTCGGTCTTGGCCACCGATCCCAGATACAGCGTGAACGGCGACGGGCTGTTCGGTACCTTGGGCACGCGGTCATACGTGAACACCACGTCTTCGGCGGTGAACGGCGTGCCGTCCGAGAACTTCACGCCAGGCCGCAGCTTGAACGTCCAGACCTTGCCGTCCACGGTCCACGATTCCGCCAGCCCGGGCTGCGGCTTCAATTGCGCATCGGTGGCGACCAGCGTGTCGAAAATGGTTTGGGAGATCTGCGTATTCGGCGTCAGCGCGTGATACTGCGGATCCATCGATGAGGGCTCGGTCTTCAGGGCGATCACCAGATCGCGAGCCATTGCGGAACTGAATGTGCCAAAGGCCAACATCACCGCGGCGGAGCCGCAGGCCAAGACACGCGAAAACCGAGATGCCATCGTGATCTCCCAGAGTTGTTTCGGGTTTTGAACCTCTGGGGCACATTAACCAGCAAACAAGGAGCCGCGCAACAGTTATATTCCCCTATTGTTCTCGCATCTCCCCCTGTTCAGATATGTCCGCTTACTCCCCCATTGCCGCTATTGCCACCGCCCCCGGACGAGGCGGCATCGGCGTCGTGCGCGTTTCTGGTGCGGACCTGTCCGAATTGGTGCGCCGGCTGTTCCAGCGCGAACTTACGCCGCGCCACGCGCATTACCTGCCGTTCAAATCGGTGGACGGCGAACTGCTGGACGAGGGCATCGCAATCTACTTCCGCGCCCCCCATTCCTATACCGGCGAAGACGTGCTGGAGCTGCAAGGCCATGGCGGCCCCGCCGTGCTGCGCCGCGTGCTGGACAGCTGCCTGGCGGCCGGCCGAGACCTTGGCCTGCGCCTGGCGGAACCCGGCGAATTCACGCGCCGCGCCTTTTTGAACGACCGCATGGACCTGGCCCAGGCCGAAGCCGTGGCGGACCTGATCGAAGCCTCGTCAGTGGCCGCTGCGCGCGGCGCCGTGGCCTCGCTGTCGGGCGAATTCTCGGCGCGCGTGAACGACCTGTCAGACCGCATCATTCACCTGCGGATGCTGGTCGAAGCGACACTGGATTTCCCCGAAGAAGAGATCGACTTCCTTGAGAAATACCAGGCCCGGCCGACGCTGGATGCGCTGACGGCGGACCTGTCCAACCTGATCGCGCAAGCGCGCCAGGGCGTCATCCTGCGCGAGGGCCTGCACGTGGTACTGGCCGGCCAGCCCAACGTCGGCAAGTCCAGCCTGCTCAACGCGCTGGCGGGCGACGATATCGCCATCGTCACGCCGATTGCGGGCACGACACGCGACAAAGTGGTGCAGGAAATCCATATCGACGGCGTGCCGTTGCATATTGTGGACACGGCGGGCCTGCGCGAAACCGAAGACACCGTCGAAAGCATCGGCATCGCCCGCACCTGGCAGGAAATCGAACGCGCGGACGTCATCTTGCACCTGCAGGACGCCACCCAGCCCGGCGACGAGCTGGACGCGCAGATCACTGCACGCCTGCCGCCGCGCACGCCGGTGCTGAAGGTATTCAACAAGGTGGACCTGTTATCCACCGCTTTCACGCCGGCGCCGGGCGAGTTGGGCATCTCCGCCAAACGCGGCGCGGGCCTGGATGCACTACGCACCGAACTGCTGAACATCGCCGGCTGGAACCCGGGCGCCGAATCGCCCTGGCTGGCGCGCGAACGCCACTTGCATGCCCTGCAAGACGCGGCCGAGCATCTGGCGCTTGCAGGCGAACATGCCGGCCAGGACGACCGGGTGCTGGACCTGTTCGCGGAAGAGCTTCGGCTGGCGCACGACAGCCTGTCCAGCATTACCGGAAAATTCACCAGCGACGACCTGCTGGGCGAAATCTTCTCCAGCTTCTGCATCGGGAAATAGCGTGATCAGACCTGCCGCGCCCGGCGACATCCCCGCCATTGAACAGATCGTCGCGGATGCCTACACACCGTATATCGCGCGCATCGGCGCAACGCCCGGCCCCATGCTCGACGATTACCCGGCGCGTGTCGCCGAAGGCGTGGTGCATGTCCTGGAAGAAGAGGGCGCCATTCGCGCCGTGCTGGTCTTGATCCCGGAGCCCGGCTGTCTGCTGCTGGACAACATCGCGGTCTCCCCCGCGGCGCAAGGCAAAGGCTATGGCCGCATCCTGATGCTATACGCCGAAGATGCCGCTCGCCGGGCCGGGTACTCGCGCATCCGCCTGTACACGCAAGAAAGGATGACGGAGAACATCGCCATCTATCTGCGGTATGGCTACGTGGAGACGCACCGCGCGAAAGAGCAGGGCTTGCATCGCGTCTTCATGACCAAGCATCTGAACCCCCCACCCCTACCTGAATAAACACGAGCTTTTACTCGCCTTTATTTTTAGCGCCGTCGGATACGGCTTGCTGCGCGCGGCGATTGTTCGCCAGTGACTTCGCATACACCGATTCCGGCCGTATGCGATGCGCGATCACGTAGCCGGTAATGCAAGCCAGCATCAGCGGCAGCATCACTTCATAGCTTAGCGTCATCTCGAAAATCATCAGGATCGACATCAGCGGCGCATAGGTCGTCGCCGCCAACAGCGCCCCCATGCCCACGACGGCATAGCTGGAAATCGCCGACACGTCGCCCGCCGGCAGCACGGCCTGCAAGCCGCTTGCGTACAGCGCGCCCAGCGCCGCCCCCACGAACAGCGTCGGCGTGAACACGCCGCCCACCGCGCCCGAGCCGACGCTTGCGCCCGTAGCCACGATCTTCATCAACAGGATTGCGGCCACCGCCTGCCAGGCCCACGGGGTATGCAGCAAGCTGTTGACGACGCTATAACCGTTGCCCCACACCTCGGGGTTCAGCACCGACAGCGCCCCCACGATCAATCCCCCCAAGGCCATGCGGATCCAAAGGGGCAAGGGCAGGCGGGAAAAGGCGGCGCGCGACAGATCCAGGAAACGCAGGAATTGCGGGGCGACCAGGCCGGCAGCCACGCCCAGCCCCAGGTAGTTCACGACCTCCCAGCCGGACACGAATTCGAAGTGCGGCATATGGAACACCGCGTCGTAATGCAGGATCTGACGCGTGACGATGTTGGCCACTACCGATGACACGACCAGCGGCACCAGGGTGGCCGATGAAATCACGCCAAAGACGATTTCCGAGATGAACAGCGCACCGGCGATCGGCGCGTTGTAGGCGGAGGTAATGCCCGCCGTGGCCCCGCAGGCCACCAATAGCCGCAAATGGCGGGGCGGCAACAGCAGAAATCGCCCGGTCAACGATGAAAACATGGCCGCCAACTGCACCATTGGACCTTCCCGGCCAATGGAGGCGCCCGAGCTGATGGAAAAAATGGACGAGAGGCTGCGCGCAAGCGTCTGGCGCAGTCCAATGACACCCCGGCCGACGGATATCGCTTCCATATAGTCTGCCGCACCCCGCTTCGGCAGCCATCTTGCTGCCATTTGCAGGATAACGCCGGCTATCGCGCCGCCAACGGCGGGCATCAGCAAGCGCTGCCAGGGGTCCAGCCCACGAGCCAATGACACCATGCCGTGGGGGATGTCTTCGCCGGCCAGCAGCATCTGGGTCCAGCCCAGCAGCTCCCGGAACACCACCGTCGCCAACGCGCCGAAAAGGCCCATCAATGCCGCCGCGCACAAGGTTGCGGGCAGGTTGTCGGCCAATAAACGGCTTCTCAAGCCCTTCGCCCAGCCCAATTTCCTGATTCTGATTTCTGTAGCCATGGCGGAATTCTACGGCGGAAGTTGCTCACTTTTTGTTCAGTCCCCTGTCAAGAAACCCGGCGGACACCCCCTCGAATCCCCGGTTCCGCCAACGCCTCAGAGGGCGATTTTGGCCCCCTGCAAGGGCAAAAAACCGGGTAGGCAACAGGCGGTTTTTCGGGGTAAAAGTGCCGCTTTCCTACCCCGTTTCCAGAAATCGCCCTGTGGATAACTCCTAAGTAGCCAGGTTGTGCACATTGTGTGGAGGCAAGTTGAACAAGCGGAGGTTTTTGGGGGTGGTCGAAATGTTGTCCAACTTCAACTTTTTTCCCACACAGAGTTCTTGCACAGGCAAAAACGGCTGCAAGCTGATGAAAAGAATGAGGTTTTCAAGGTTAAGGTAGTTATCCACAGGCCTTATTAATCATTAGTCTTTATATAAAGAGAAATAAAGGAAAAGCCAAACATGCTTTCCCATTCCGCCCAGCCACTCCCCCCCGGACTCCGTCCATGCGCATCCTCCTGATAGAAGACGAAGCCGAACTTGCCCGTTGGCTTTCCAGAAGCCTGGCCAGACATGCGGGCTTTGTCGTTGAATGGGCTGACGACGGACTGGTCGCCGAAAGAAGGTTGGCAATCGAAGAATTCGATGCGGTCATCCTCGATTTGGGACTTCCCGGCATGGATGGCCATACTTTGCTGGCGAAGATTCGCGCGCGAGACGACCGTACGCCGGTGTTGGTCTTGACCGCGCGCGATTCACTAGCCGAAAAAATCGGAACACTTCACCAAGGCGCCGACGATTTCCTGCCGAAACCGTTTGTTGTGGAAGAGTTGGAAGCGCGTTTGATCGCACTGATCCGGCGCAGCCGAGGGCGCGAACATCCGCGCTTGGCTCTTGGAAACCTGGTTTTCGAGTCTGCAGCGCAAAAATTCACGGTCTCGGGACAGACTTTGCAGTTATCCCCACGTGAACACGCGGTACTTCGGGTGTTGATCCAGAAAAGTGGCGAACCCATCAACAAGCAGCAGATCCTTGACCGCATCCTGACCGACGATGCGGACATCAACCTGGAAGCCATCGAGGTCCTGGTTCACCGTTTGCGCAAAAAATTGGCGGAAACCGGTGTGCAGATCGTGACCATGCGAGGCATGGGCTACTGCCTGGAGAACCTTGTTGACAACTAGAAGTCCAAAAAAAATCGCTTTTTTCGCCGCAAAAAAACGAAATCGGACGCTGAAGACGCAGTTGCTCTGGTGGCTGATCCCCACGCTGGTGTTCGTGATGATGGCTGCGCTGTGGCTGTCGAACCACCAGCTGCGCAACCAGGTCGACATTGCGTACGACCGATCGCTTGCCGGAGCGCTTCGCGCAATCGACCACAACATATCCACAGCCAGCGGTGGATTAGCCATGGAACAGCCTTACCTGATGCTGGAATTTTTCGAGCTGACGGCCAATGGCAGCGTGTTCTACCGGGTGGCGACAGAGGACGGGCTGGCCGAAATCGGGCATCCGGAGCTGCCCATGCCGGACCAGCCGCTCGTGTCTGGCGAACCGCGTTTTTTCTATGCGACCTATCAGGGGACGCCCGTCAGGGTTGCGGCGCTGGCGCGTCCGATGGATCCTCCGCTCTACGCGAACGAAGGCGGACGCATTATTGTGCAGGTCGCCGAGGGCCTGGAAAGCCGGCAGGCCTTCCTGCACAAGGTGCTGGTACGGTCGGTAGAGCGTGACCTGGCGGTGATCCTGATCAGCGTGCTGGTGATCATCCTGGGGGTTTTCATGGCCTTGCGCCCCCTGGTGCGGCTGCGCCAGGAGGTCGAAGGGCGTTCTGGAGACGATTTAAGCCCCGTCAGCGCCTCCGAGATGCCAGGTGAGGTCCTGCCCCTGGTTGCGGCTGTAAACCTCCACATGGCCCGTTTTGCGGCTCAGGCGAGGGTCCAGAGCCAGTTCCTGGACGATGCCTCCCACCAATTGCGCACCCCGTTATCGGTTTTACGGACCCAGACGGCCTATGCCTTGCGCGAAACAGACCCCCAGGAGGTCCGTACAGCCCTTCTGGCGATGCAGGAGGGGTTGGACAGGGCCGTACGCACCACCAACCAGATGCTCGCGCTGGCGCGCGCTAAGGACGCTTCCCTGGCCGAAGGCGGGTTCACCGCCGAAATGGTCGACATGGTGGACCTGGCCGACGGGGTGATCCGGAGTCTGCTGCCGGCTGCCCGCGCCCGTCAGCTGGACATCGGCCTGGAGGCGGCGGTCCGCCCGGTCCTGGTGAGCGGCACCGAGTGGCTGCTGCGCGAGGCGGCCACCAACCTGGTCGACAACGCCATCCGTTACGCCTCGCCGGCGGGCGAGGTCACCGTGACGGTGCAGGCGGGCGACGGCCTGGCCCGCCTGATCGTCGAAGACGACGGCCCCGGCATGTCGGCCGAGGACATTGCCCGGGCCTGCGTGCGCTTTCGCCGGGGCGCGGCAGGCAAGAACAAGCCGGGCGCCGGCCTGGGGCTGGCCATCGTGGGCACCATCGCCGATATCCTGGGCGCCAAGCTGATCCTGGAAAACCGCGCGCCGTTGCCCGGCCTGCGAGCGGCGTTGGTGTTTTCCCTTGAACCGGCGACGGATGCTGCGCCGCACCACGAAAACGGCAGTTTTTGAAAGGTATTGGAAAGCTTCGGTTTTGTACGGTAGCGTCCGCTGGGTCCGATCAGGCGTCACCACGCCGCGCGGCCATCCAGCCAGACCAAGACCTATAAAACACGGAGACGCAAGAATGCAGACCAGCCTGAAGCTGCGCATGGCCGCCCTGGCGGCGCTTGGCGCGATTACCCTTTCCCTGGGCACCGCCCACGCTGCCGACGAACCGCGCCGCCCGGAATGCATCGCGCCGGCCCAGCCCGGCGGCGGTTTCGACCTGACCTGCCGCCTGGCCACCGAGGGGCTGAAGCAAAGCGGGGCGCTCAAGAGCACCATGCGCATCGTCTACATGCCCGGCGGCATCGGCGCGGTGGCCTACAACAACATCGTGGCCCAGCATCCCAACGAACCCGGAACCATCGTCGCGTTCTCGGGCGGATCGCTCTTGAACCTGGCCCAGGGCAAGTTCGGCAAGTACAACGTCGATGACGTGCGCTGGCTGGCCGCCATCGGCACCGACTACGGCGTGGCCGTGGTGCGCAACGATTCCCCGTATACCGACCTGAAGAGCCTGATGGATGCCTTCAAGCAGGATCCGACCAAGATCGTGCTGGGCGCGGGCGGTACCGTGGGCAGCCAGGACTGGATGAAGGCCGCGCTGACCGCCAAGGCCGCCGGCGTGGATTTCAAGAAGATGCGTTTCGTGGCGTTTGAAGGCGGCGGCGAAGCCGTCACCGCTTTGCGCGGTGGCCACATCCAGGCCTACATGGGCGATGCGGCCGAAGCCTTCACCATGCTGGAAGGCGGCGCCCCTATCCGCGTGCTGGCCGTGTTCAACGACCAGCGCCTGCCGGGCAAGCTGGGCACCGTGCCCACCGCCAAGGAGCAGGGCTACGACATCGTCTGGCCGATCATCCGCGGCTTCTATGTGGGCCCGAAGGTGTCGGACAACGACTACCAGTTCTGGGTCAAGGCGTTCAACACCGCCACCGCTTCGCCCGAGTTCGACAAGTTGCGTCAACAACAAGGCCTGTTCCCATTCAACAAGACGGGTCCCGAGCTGGACGCCTACGTGAAGAACCAGGTGAAGGTCTACGGCGAACTGGCCGATTCCTTCGGCCTGGTCAAGAAGTAAGCCGGCCGCAAGGCTTTCCCTCCTGATCGCGCCCATTCGGGCTCCCCCGCCGCCGGTCGGTTCCGGCGGTGGCGGGGACAGCTGCGTCGCGCGGTTCCACAACAACGGAAAAGTGATCATGAATGATCGAATCCTAGGCGTTGGCGCCCTGGCGCTGGCCGCCTTCATGACGGCGGCGGGGTGGGGCATCGAAGCCCCCTTCGCCTACGAACCCGTGGGCCCGCGCGCCTTCCCATTGCTGCTGGCCGGCATCATCGGCCTGTGCGGCCTGTGGCTGGTCTACAAGGGCGGCCATGCCGTCGAAGCCAACCCGCCCGGCGCCAACGGACGCATCGCGCTGATGATGGCATTCACCGTGGCCTATGCCTTCCTGTTCCAGTGGCTGGGCTTCGTGATCGCAACCTCGCTGATGACGGTGTTCGTCGGGCGCCTGTTCGGCGGCGGCTGGGTCAAGTGCGCCATCGGCGGCGTCGTCATGAGCCTTTTCTTTTTCGTGCTGTTCGACAAGGTGCTGGACGTTGTCCTGCCGGGCGGACTGCTGGAGGTCCTGCTATGAGCGGCATTCTTGATCATCTGTCGATCGGCTTTGGCGTTGCCTTTTCGCTGACGAACATCCTCGTGGCCATGATCGGCTCGTTCATCGGCACCATGGTCGGCGTCTTGCCGGGACTGGGCCCCGTGAACGGGGTCGCGATGCTGATACCGATCGCCTTCGCCATGAACCTGCCGCCGGAAACGGCGCTGATCCTGCTGGCGGCCGTCTACGTAGGCGCCGAGTACGGCGGCCGCATCACGGCCATCCTGCTGAACGTGCCGGGCGAAGCCAGTGCCATCATGACCACGCTGGACGGCTATCCGCTGGCGCGTCAGGGCCTGGCGAACGTGGCCTTGTCGCTGTCGGCGTGGTCGGCGTTCTTCGGCGCCATCGTGTCGGTGGTGGGCATCATCCTGCTTGCGCCGATGCTTGCCAAGTGGGCGCTGGCGTTTGGCCCCGCCGAGTACTTCGTGCTGATGATCTTCGCGTTTTGCTGCCTGACCAGCTTGTTGGGCAAGCAGCCCGTCAAGGGCGTGCTGGCGGCGATGATCGGCTTGTCGATTTCGGTAGTCGGGGTGGACGCGAACTCGGGCGTATACCGCTATACCTTCGAATCGGTGCACCTGGCCGACGGCATCGATTTCGTGGTGGTGGTGATCGCGTTGTTCGCGGTCAGCGAGATGCTGGAGATGCTGGAAAAGGTGATGGCGGGCCACAGCGTCGAGGTCAAGCCCAGCGGCCGCAAGCTCTTCAACCTGAAAGAGATGGCGTTCACGTGGTGGAGTGTGGTGCGCAGCGCGCTGGTGGGTTTCGGCGTGGGCGTGTTGCCGGGCGCAGGCGCCAGCGTGGCCGCGGCTGTCGCGTACTCGCAGGAAAAGCGCATCATCGAAGCCAAGGATCCGGACGCGAAATTCGGCAAGGGCGACATGCGCGGGCTGGTCGCGCCGGAAGCCGCCGCCACGGCATCGGCCATTGGCTCCTTCGTGCCGATGCTGACGTTGGGCGTGCCGGGGTCCGGCACCACCGCGGTCATGATGGGCGCGCTGACGCTCTACAACATCACCCCTGGCCCGGTGCTCTTCGAAACCAAGCCGGAGCTGGTGTGGGGCCTGATTGCATCGCTCTTTGTCGCCAACGTGCTGCTGTTCATCATGAACGTGCCGCTGGTGCGTTTCTTCTCGAAGGTGCTGTCGGTTCCGGGCTGGCTAATGGTGCCCGGCATCCTGTGCATCAGCTACATCGGCGTCTACGCGATCAACGCGGGCACGTTCGACCTGTTGCTGGTGGCCGGGATCGGCGCGTTAGGCTATTTCCTGCGCAAGTTCGGCGTGCCGATGGCGCCGCTGGTGCTGGGTGTGGTCTTGGGCAACATGATGGAGCAGAACCTGCGCCGCGCGTTGTCGATGACGGACGGCGATGTGGGCGTGCTGTTCGCAAGCCCGGTGTCGATTTCGATGTGGATAGGCGCTGCCGCGGTGGTGGTGGTGCCACAGTTGATGCGCCGGTTGCGTCGCGCCAGGAAGATTGCCGCTGGACCGGCTTGACGCGCTGCGATGGGGGCGGGCCGCAAGGCTTGTCGCCCGCAAGCGGCTTGGCCGGAAATTGCAAGGGGCGCTTCGCAGCGCCCCTTTTTTTATGAATATGAGTAAATGCTCATATTCGTTTATTGGGAACTAGACCTGTGCCAAACGCTCCAGCGCGGCATCCAGCGTCGCGTCTTTCTTCGCGAAGCAGAAGCGAACGATGCGATGGTTGGATTCCGCGGCGTCGGGCTGGCGATAGAAGGCCGACACGGGAATCACGGTCACGCCATGATTGACGGTCAGGTCTCGGGCGAAGTCGGCTTCGTTTTGCCTGGATATCTGGCTGTAGTCGGCCAGCAGGAAGAATGTGCCGGGGCTGGGCAGCGGACGGAAGCGCGTCTTGGCCAGGCCTTGCGACAGGCGGTCGCGCTTGGCCTGATAGAACGCCGGCAAGTCCAGGTAGGGTTTGGGATCGCGCATGAATTCGGCCAACGCGAATTGCATGGGCGAGGGCACGGTGAACACCATGAATTGGTGCACCTTGCGCAGCTCGGCGCTCAACTGGCGGGGGGCGCAGCAATAGCCGATCTTCCAACCGGTGGTGTGGTAAGTCTTGCCGAACGACGAGATCACGAAGGCGTGCTCGGCCAGCAGGGGGCGGCGCGCCACGCTGGCATGCGGCTTGCCATCGAAGACGATGTGTTCATAGACCTCGTCGGACACCAGCAGCACGCCGGTGTCGCGCACGATGGCTTCCAGCGCGTCCAGGTCGCTTTCTTCAAGCACGGCGCCGGTGGGGTTGTGCGGGAAGTTCAGCATCAGCAGACGCGTCTTGGACGTGATGGCGTCGCGCACACGCTGCCAGTCGATGCGGTAGTAGGGGTCGGCTTCGGTGGGGGCGCGCAGCGGCACAGGCACTGCCGTGCCGCCTGCCAGGCGGATCGCCGGCAGATAGGAGTCGTAGCAGGGTTCGATGACGACCACTTCGTCGCCGCTGTTCACCGCGGCCAGCACCGTGGCCATCAGGGCTTCGGTGGCGCCGCTGGTGATGGTGATTTCGGTTTCCGGGTCATAGGCATGGCCGTACAGTTCGCGCGTCTTGGCGGCGATGGCTTCGCGCAGCGGCGCGACGCCAGGCATGTACGGGTACTGGTTGTGGCCCTCGGCCATCGCGCGGGTCACCAGCGCGCACAGCGCGGGATCCGGATCGAAGTCCGGAAAGCCCTGGCCCAGGTTGATGGCCTTGTGTTCGATGGCCAGGCGGCTCATCACGGTGAAGATGGTGGTGCCGACGTCGGGAAGTTTGGATCGGATCATGGTGGACGCGAAGATGAACGCTGGTAGGCAAAGAAAGTTTTCGTAAGTATCCCACTAACTCATAATTCGTTTTTCGTATTAGCTATGCACGTGGATGGGATCGTGGGTCAAAACATGTTGTTGAGGGTGCTGGGGGGCTTGTCGATTGCGCTGGCAGGCGCATTGCTGGCGGTATGGGCGCACTTGCCCTTGCCGTGGATGCTGGGTGCACTGCTGGTGACGGCAGCCACGCGGATCGCGGGGTTGGGCACGGCCTGCCCGCGGCCCGCGCGCAATGGCGGGCAGTGGGTGATCGGCACATCGCTGGGGCTGTACTTCACGCCGCAGGTGCTTGGCCATATCGGCACCAACGCCGGGCCCATCATCGTGGGAATGTTGTTCGCGCTGGCGCTTGCCTTCATGGGCACCGCGATGCTGCGCCGCTTCACGGATGCCGATTTCAAGACCGCCTGGTTCTCGTCGGCGATCGGCGGCGCCAGCGAAATGGCCAGCCTGGCGGAGCGGCACGGCGCACGGATCGACCGCGTGGCCACGGCGCACAGCGTACGCGTGTTGCTGGTGGTGGTGACGGTGCCGTTCATCTTTCAATGGTGGGGCGTGGCGGGGCTGGATCCCACGGTGCCGGGTCCCAAGACGGTGCATGGCGTGGGCTTGGCCGCGCTGGTGGCCTTGACCTGCATCGGCGGCCTGTTCTTCATGAAGCTGCGTCTGCCGAATCCTTGGGTGCTGGGGCCCATGCTGGTGGCGATGCTGCTGACCGCTTCCGGCGTGGAATTGTCGGCTTTGCCGGACTTCGTGCCGAAGATCGGGCAGCTGTTCATCGGCTGGTCGCTGGGCGACCGTTATCGGCCGGATTTTTTCCGCGCCGCGCCCCGCTTCATCGCGGTGGTGGCCACCTTCACGGTCGGCGCATTGGCGTTGGCGTTCGGGCTGGGCGCGTTGTTGTCGTACTGGTCGGCGGCGCCCGTGCCGACCTTGATCCTGGGGACGACGCCGGGCGGTATCGCCGAGATGGCGATCACGGCCAAGGTGCTGCAGTTGGGCGTACCCGTGGTCACCGCTTTCCATGTCACGCGCATGGTGTTCGTGGTGATCGTGACAGGCCCGATCTACGCGTTTCTGGCGCGCAGGCAGGCAAATTCCGCGTAGCGGGTCTTCGTCTCCAGTCAGAAAAAAGCGACATTGGGGTAAACAACAATATGAGCCGGTAATGTGGGGTGAGTATGCTGATTCCGCAGTTGATTCAAGCAGCGCGCGGACTCGTTCTGTTGCTTGGCGACGAGCGGGAACGCAGCAGCAACGCAGGTATTTCTACCGGTCGTTCAGTTCTCACGGCGTCCTTGATTCATTGCACTTCGATTCAATTACAGGACGCTAGAAAAAATGGCTCAGAAGGGCAAAGTTAAGTGGTTCAACGCTGACAAGGGTTACGGTTTCATTACGCCGGACGTTGGTGGCACCGACGTTTTCGCACACTTTTCCGCCATCCAGGGCCGCGGCTATCGCAGCCTGAACGAAGGGCAGGAAGTCGAATTCGAAGTTAAGGATGGTCCGAAAGGACCTCAAGCGGCCGAAATTCGCCCGCTCTAAATCGGGAAATCCCACTTTCCCGTCCGCCAGGTCCGACCTGGCTACAACGCCCCAAGACTTCCGAGTCTGGGGCGTTGTTTCATTTGGGCGGGAAGTTTTCCGCTGTCATCGCTTCGCCTTTCGGCCCACGCAGACACGATAGTTAGTGTTCACTAACATATCCTCCGGCCGTGGATAAGTCTGTGGATAATTATTTTTGGGAATTTGAATCCCGGTGCGCAGTAATGAAGCACAGGTGTCTTGGCGTGCAAGGTTTTGCACAGATTTTCAGTTTTGCCGAGAGGCAATTCAAACTAGCCGAATTGACGGCGGTCAGCAGGAACGGGACGCCGCCGCGCTACGTGAAATAGGGCTCTTTCCCAGGGAATACGGGCCTTTCGCGCGTTTTTTCAAGCTGGGCGCCCGTCGGCCAGGCGGGCATGCCGATTATCGGATACCGGCGTCCTCAGCCTTTTTGCGGCGTGAATTAGGGGGTTGTTCACAAAGATATCCCCATCCCGGTTATGCACAGACATCCCCCTTGATTTGCCCAAATCGAGGGAGCTTTGCCTGTGGATAGAAATGGGGATAGCGATTATTCGACGGACGATTTAGGCCGCTTTTGGATTGCCGTTGGTCCCGCCGCAATCGATGTTGGCCGTTGATCGGGAGAAGGTCTTCGGGATTCGGTTTCGCTGGAATTCGCTCTCGGAAAACGGATATCAAGTTTTCCACAGGGATTCACATGAAATATTGCGCCTCAGCCAAATGGATGATGGCGCGCCGCCTTGGGCTCCAGCAAGATAGTTGTGGTGTCAAAGGTCCTGGTGTGGCATAGGCGATGTGCTGCGGTAACTACGCGGGATGGGATGGGCGCAGTCGTTGCGGGATAACGATGTTGATAAACCGCCGCATCGTGAATCGCGGCGATTTGACTAGCTGAAGGGGCGGGAGTTCCCTTGATCTGCCTGCCGGGTTTCGGGGCGATTGATTAAGGGTTATGGACCCGATAGTTGAATCTTATCCACAAAGTTTTCGACGTCTTTTTGGCGGGTTCAGCAGCGCTTGGAGGCGGTGCTTATTTGCCCCGTTTTGACGATCACGTTATGGGGCGTCAGGCACTTTTCTCCTATGAGATGCGTTGGATATTTGTGGGTTTTCGAAGATCTGCGCGATTAGCCGGGGTGATTATTTTCTCGGCATTTTCGGCCGGCCGTTGCCGCCGGTTTTCGGAGTTATCCCCAAAGTTGTTCCACGTGAATTCGGGCTTACGCCATCTCGCAGACGGCGGTTGGATGTTGATAACTTGAAAGCGCTGTTGGTCGGAGCAATTCGCGGCGTTTTTGTCTCGGCCGAGATATCCACTGCATGCTGTGAATAAACACGTTCGTGTGCAGGCCTGAATATTTCGTTTGCATCCCGTCGAATAAATGTCCGGCTTTGATCGCTTTGCTTTTCGCGCCGCGCGATGCTCTCGTCGATGCTGGAGCGTCATTGCTCTCAAACGCTGACGCACGTTTCACGTGAAACGACAAAAATCAACGATATTTCCGCCAGGGGGTAGGGTAGGGGGCAGAAAGTCCTTTTTTTGATGTGTTTTCTGTTCCTTCAATTTTTTGCGTTTGGCCTGTTTCTTTGAGTCCGTTCTTCGGCGTTCGATCATTCATGTAGTGTGAATTCAGATTTCTGGCGATCAGACGCGATATCCGTGTCCCCCAATTTGGCGTGTTTCACGTGGAACATGCTCAACGCGGAGCCTGGGCCGGTTTCACGAACGACATACAACGCGTGTTTCACGTGGAACAGGGATGCGGGTCGCGGAAATTTTGCGAAGGTGACCGATGGTTGAGGTGTGTGCCGGCCGGGATGTTCCACGTGGAACAAGCCCCAAAATCCCCAAATGCGTATACGCCTGCTGGGCGCCAATCCGTCTAATGTTCCACGTGGAACATCATGTCAGTGTGGCAACGCTGCCTTGATGGAGTTTGACCTTATGCGTTGCTAGCCTTTGATTGGCTGTTTCACGTGAAACATGAGGCTCGCGCGTCCTGCCGGCGATACCAGGCCGACGCGATATCTGTATTTTTAGTGGCAGGGATGCAGTGTGTCTGATCAGCGGCTACTGATGTTCCACCGGGAATGCTGCTGCTCTTAGCACTAAAGAGCGCGATGCGAGACGCCGTTGGCTGATTCGCTGACTGTTTCACGTGGAACATATTGCCTGCAGCAGTGAGGATCGGGTTTGATTCTGTGCCGGTCGCTATAGGAATGTTCCACGTGAAACATGTCGCTGGCTGGTCCCTGGCCTGGTTCGGGTGGTCTGGATCCCGCGTTGCCTGAGCCATCGATTCGGGTCCCTGTTCGATGAAAGAGTGGCTATGTTTCACGTGGAACATGTCTTGGACGCAGCGAAATCTCGTTGCCTACGCGTTCGTAAGTCCTACAGGCAGGTCGGAAATTTCACTCCTGACTCCACACCAATAGTCGGCAAATGCCAACATCGGACTCATGTGCCGCTAGGGCGAAGGATCTGGATCCCTGCACCGCTGGTTCGGCCGCGGCGCAACTACCCGGAGCGTTGAAGGTTCCACATGGAACATGTGCTTGCCCGAAAACTGCCGAGCGCAGCAGAACGCCGCCGCCGACTCTGCCAGCCAGCCTGTTCCACGTGAAACATCGCAGCAAAACACCGGCAGATGCCGACATATTCAACCCGTACCGTAGACCTTCGTTGTCAAATCCCGACGCGAAGCGGGTAGGGTAGGGAGGCCATCCGCACTCGGATCCATGTTTCACGTGAAACATGCCACCCCTGCCTCTATAATGAGCACCGAACGCTTTCTTATCTCCCCTCCCCATCATGGACTATCCCCGCGAATTCGATGTCATCGTCGTCGGTGGCGGCCACGCCGGCACTGAAGCGGCGCTGGCGGCAGCACGCGCTGGCGCCCAGACGCTACTGCTGACGCACAACATCGAGACCCTTGGCCAAATGTCTTGCAATCCCTCCATCGGCGGGATCGGCAAGGGCCACCTTGTCAAAGAAGTCGACGCCCTGGGTGGCGCGATGGCTTTGGCAACGGACGAAGCGGGGATCCAGTTCCGCATCCTGAACGGGTCGAAGGGCCCCGCGGTGCGGGCCACGCGCGCTCAAGCCGACCGGGTGCTATACCGTCAGGCCATTCGGGGTCGCCTGGAGAACCAGGCAAACTTGTGGCTGTTCCAGCAGGCGGTCGAAGATCTGATGGTGGAAGGCGATCGCGTCGTGGGCGCCGTGACGCAGGTTGGCCTGAAGTTCCGTGCGCGGACGGTCGTGCTGACCGCTGGCACGTTTCTGAACGGCTTGATCCACGTGGGGCTGCAGAACTACTCGGGTGGCCGCGCTGGCGATCCGCCGGCAATCTCGCTTGGGCAGCGCCTGAAGGAGCTCAAGCTTCCGCAGGGCCGCCTGAAGACGGGTACCCCGCCGCGCATCGACGGACGTTCGATCAACTACAGCATTCTGGAAGAGCAACCGGGCGACCTGGATCCTATCCCCGTGTTCTCGTACATGGGCAATGTGGCCATGCACCCGCGCCAGCTGCCGTGCTGGATCACGCACACCAACGCCCGCACGCACGACATCATCCGCGGCGGCCTGGACCGCTCGCCGATGTACAGCGGCGTCATTGAGGGCGTGGGTCCGCGCTACTGCCCGTCCATCGAAGACAAGATCCATCGCTTTGCCGACAAGGAATCCCATCAGGTATTTCTTGAACCGGAAGGCCTGGATACGCACGAGGTTTATCCCAACGGCGTGTCGACCAGCTTGCCCTTCGACGTGCAGCTGGACCTGATCCATTCCCTGCGGGGTTTGGAGAACGCGCACATCATGCGCCCGGGATATGCGATCGAATACGACTACTTCGATCCACGTGGATTGAAGAGCACGCTCGAGACCAAGGCGATCGCCGGCCTGTTCTTCGCCGGCCAGATCAATGGCACGACGGGATACGAAGAGGCCGCTGCTCAAGGGCTGCTGGCCGGCGTCAACGCTGCGCTGCAGTCGCTGGGGCGTGACCCCTGGACGCCGCGTCGCGACGAAGCCTATCTGGGTGTGCTGGTCGACGACCTGGTCACCCGCGGCGTGACCGAGCCCTATCGCATGTTCACCTCGCGCGCCGAATATCGCCTGAGCCTGCGCGAAGACAACGCCGACTTGCGCCTGACCGAAATCGGCCGCCAGCTGGGCATCGTCGACGACGCCCGCTGGGACGCATTCAATCGCAAGCGCGACGCGGTGGCCGCGGAAGTCGAACGGCTAAAGTCCTCGTGGGTCAATCCGCGGATCCTGCCCGCCGAGATTGCCGAACCGCTGCTGGGCAAGGCGATTGAACGTGAGTACTCACTAGCCGACCTGCTGAAACGCCCGAATGTTTCCTATGAAGCATTGATGGCTACGCGCAATGCCGACGGCTCGCTGCTTGCCGGCCCGGGCGTGGTGGAAGATGAGGTCTTGGCCGAGCAGGTCGAGATCCAGGTGAAGTACGCCGGCTATATCGCGCGCCAGCAAGACGAAGTCCAAAAGCAGATTTCGCACGAGCAGCAGCCTATCCCCGCGGACGTGGACTATGACGCCGTGACCAGCCTGTCGTTCGAAGTGCGCCAGAAGTTGAAGACGCATCGCCCGGAAACCGTCGGCCAGGCCGCACGCATCTCCGGCGTGACCCCCGCGGCGATCTCGTTGCTGCTGATTCACCTGAAGCGCCTGCACTACGGCTCGCGCAAGCAAGCCGCATGACCGCCCGTATCGATCAGGCCGGCGCTGACATGGCCGGCCGCCTGTCTCGCGCATGCGAGCAGCTGGGGCTGCC
The DNA here is from genome assembly GCA_963530045.1 of uncultured Achromobacter sp. Lineage (GTDB taxonomy): Bacteria > Pseudomonadota > Gammaproteobacteria > Burkholderiales > Burkholderiaceae_B > Achromobacter. Next base: position 20,010 of record CAUSDE010000014.1, on the reverse strand, counting down.
TGCCGATGCCGCCGCGCACGACAAGCTGCTTGCCTACCTGTCCCAGATGCAGCGCTGGAACCGGACCTACAACCTCACCGCCATCCGCGATCCCCAGCAGATGCTGATCCAGCATCTGTTCGACAGCCTGGCCGCCGTGGGGCCGTTCAGCGAGGCGCTGGGCGCCGCTGGCGCCCCCGCCAAGGTCTACGACGTCGGATCGGGTGGCGGCCTGCCTGGCGTCGTCCTCGCGATCATGCGGCCCATGTGGTCCGTGACGTGCATCGACGCCGTTGAAAAGAAAACCGCATTCGTGCGCCAGATGAGCGGCGCGCTGGCTTTGCCCAACCTGCAGGCGCGCCATGCGCGCATCGAAACGCTGGAGCCGGCCGAGTGCGACATCGTCACCTCCCGCGCCTTCGCATCGCTGGACGATTTTGCGCAGCTCGCGGGTCGCCATGTGCGCATCGATGGTACCCTCGTCGCCATGAAGGGCAAGGTCCCCGATGAAGAGATTCAGGCGCTGCATGCGCGCGGGGAATGGCAAGTCGACCATATTCAGCCGCTCCGGGTACCGGAGCTGCAAGCAGAACGCTGCCTGATCTGGATGCGCCGCGGCGAAGAGCGCGGTGAAGGACGCAGTCAAGGAACCCTATGAAGAACTTACCCCCCAGCACAACCGCCCGCGTCTTCTGCATCGCCAACCAAAAGGGTGGTGTGGGCAAGACGACGACCGCCATCAATCTGGCGGCGGGCCTTGCCACGCACAATCAGCGCGTGCTGCTGGTGGACCTGGACCCGCAAGGCAATGCCACGATGGGCAGCGGCATCGACAAGAATGCGCTGGAATCGAATCTGTACCAGGTGCTGATCGGCGAGGCCACTATCGAGCAGGCCCGCGTGAAGTCGGAATCCGGTGGCTATGACGTCCTGCCCGCCAACCGCGAACTGTCCGGCGCCGAGATCGACCTGGTACAGATGGACGAGCGCGAGCGCCAATTGAAGGCCGCGCTCGACACGGTCGCCGGCCAATACGATTTCGTGCTGATCGACTGCCCGCCGACGCTGTCCTTGCTGACGCTCAACGGACTGGCTGCCGCCCATGGCGTGATCATCCCGATGCAGTGCGAGTACTTCGCGCTCGAGGGTTTGTCCGATCTCGTCAACACCATCAAGCGCGTCCACCGCAACATCAATGACGACTTGCGCGTCATCGGTTTGTTGCGTGTGATGTTCGACCCGCGCATGACGCTGCAACAGCAAGTGTCCGCTCAGCTCGAGGCCCACTTTGGCGACAAGGTCTTCAAGACCGTCGTGCCGCGCAACGTGCGCCTTGCCGAAGCACCCAGTTACGGCATGCCGGGCGTCGTGTATGACCGTGCGTCACGCGGCGCGCAGGCCTATATCTCGTTTGGCGCCGAAATGATCGAGCGTGTCAGGAAAGACCTGAAGTAAGTCTTGCCATGTCTGTCGCAGCGCTCTTTTCTCCCACCGCAACGCATGTCGCCCGCACGCCGCCTGCCGACGTGCGCGACAGTCTGCGCGCGCGGCTGGAAGAGGCCGCGCTGAACGCGACGGCGGTCGGCGCGCAGGTGCTCTATGATGGTTGGCTGGTGCGCTTTGCGCACTCGGAAGCCAAGCGTGTGCGCAGCATCAATGTGCTGGGGTTATCCACACGTCCGCTGGACGAGCGGCTGGCGTATTGTTCTTCGTTGTATGCGCGCCATGGCTTGCCCATGGTGCTGCGCATTACCTCCATCGGCCCCGATTTTTCGCTGGACGCCGAGCTGGAGGCCCGCGGCTATACCTTTACCGGTGAGACCCGAGTCATGAGCATGTCGCTCGCCCCCAGGCCCAGCGTCCGGGGCGGCCTGCATTTCAGGAGAGTCGACACCGGCCGCTTCGCGCAGGCGGTCGGGGCCATGCGTGGCTCGGCGCCTGAGCATATCGGTGAACATCAAGCGCGTCTGCAAGGGCTGGCTGTGGATAAGCTGCCGGTGCTGGCATGGGACGCGGCAGGTCAGTGCGTTGCCGCGGGCTTGGCCGTCCGCGACGATGACCTCGTGGGCCTGTTCGACATCGTCACCGACCCGGGGCAACGGCGTAAAGGCTACGCCGATGCCCTGGTGGACTACCTATTGACCGAAGGCGCCGCCGGCGGCGCCACGACGGCGTACCTGCAAGTCGAGCCGGAGAATACAGCCGCGCGGGCCTTGTATGGCCGCTACGGTTTCAAAGACTGTTACGCGTATTGGTACCGTCTGCCCGCCGAGCAGACGGACGCCTGAGCCTGGCTCGGGATACAAAAACAGAAGGAAAGAGGATTTAACTATGGCCACCAAGAAACCCAAGGGATTGGGTCGCGGACTGGACGCCTTGCTGGGCGCAGACGCGCCGGCGATCGACAACATCGGCAAGGCCGTCGCGGCCAAGCCCGAGGGTCCGCCATCCACCTTGCCCATCTCGAAGATGCGCGCCGGCAAATATCAGCCGCGCACGCGCATGGACGAGGGCGCCTTGGGTGAGCTGGCCGAGTCGATCCGCACGCAAGGCATCATGCAACCCATTCTTGTGCGCGCGCTGGGCGAAACCGCGCCCGGCAATTACGAGATCATCGCGGGCGAACGACGCTTTCGCGCCGCCCAGCTGGCCGGCTTGAAGGAAGTGCCGGTGCTTGTGCGCGACGTGGCCGACGAAAATGCGGCCGTCATGGCGCTGATCGAGAACATCCAGCGTGAAGACCTGAACCCGCTGGAAGAGGCGCACGGCGTGCGCCGCCTGCTGGACGAATTCGGCCTGACGCACGAGCAGGCCGCGCAAGCGATCGGCCGCTCGCGTTCCGCCACCAGCAACCTGCTGCGCCTGCTGAACCTGGCGGCGCCCGTGCAGACGATGCTGCTGGCCGGCGACGTCGACATGGGCCATGCCCGCGCACTCCTGGCGGTCGATGCCGCCACGCAGATCCAGCTGGCCAACCAGATCATCGCGCGCCGCCTGTCCGTGCGCGAAGCCGAAAAGCTTGTCGCGAAGACCGCCAAGGAAACCGAATCAGCGGCATCGCCCCGTAAAAAGGCCAACGGCGTCTCGCGCGACCTGACGCGCCTGGAAGAGGCCCTGTCCGATCACCTGGGCACCCGCGTCGCCCTGAAGGTGGGCGCCAAGGAAAAGGGCCAGATCGTCATCGACTTCCATGGGTGGGAACACCTGAATTCGCTGCTGGAACGCCAAGGCCTGTCCGGAGTCGTGGATGCCTGAGCACGCGCTGCCGGTCGTCGCGGTGCTGGCCACTGGCGGCACCATCGCGGGCGCGCAGGCGGACGCGACCTCGGCCGGCTACAAGGCCGGTTCGTTCTCCGTCAACGACTTGTTGGCGGCGGTGCCGCAGCTGGCCGGCATCGCCGAGATCCGCGCCGAGCAGGTGGCCAACGTCGGCAGCCAGAACATGACGCACGAGGTCTGGCGCGCGCTGGCCGAGCGCGTGGACACGTTGTGCGAGGATGCCTCGGTGGCCGGCATCGTCATCACCCACGGCACGGACACGCTTGAAGAAACCGCGTACTTCCTAAGCCTGGTGATTCAGCACGACAAACCAGTCGTGCTGGTGGGCGCGATGCGTCCGGCTACGGCGCTGGGCGCCGAAGGCCCGGCCAACCTGTACAACGCGGTGGCGCTGGCGCGCCATCCCGACGCGCGCGGCCGCGGGCCGCTCGTCGTCATGAACGAAGACGTGCATTACGCACGCGAGATCCAGAAGATCGCCAGCGCGGGCCTGTGCGCCTTCGCGTCGCCCAATCGCGGCCGCGCCGGCGTCATGCATGGCGGCGCGCCGTGCTTCTATTCGCGCAACACCACCACGCACACCACACAAAGCGAGTTTTCACTCGCATTATTGGAAAAGGCCGGCTGGCCGCGCGTGGACATCGTCTACGCCTATGCCAACCTGCAGGCAGACCTGATCGATTTCCTGGCCGACGTGGCTGACGGCATCGTGCTGGCCGGCGTGGGCGACGGCAATGCCACGGACCTGGGCATCGACGCCCTGAGCCGGGCGGTCGCCGACGGCACGGCCGTCGTGCGCGCCAGCCGCACGGGCAGCGGCTTCGTGGCCCGCGACGTGGAACTGGACGACGCCAGCCTGGGCTTTGTCGCCGCGGGCGACCTGAATCCGCAAAAGGCGCGCATCCTGCTGATGCTGGGCCTGTCCGTCACGCGCGACCCGGCCGCCCTGCAGGCGATCTTCGAGCGTTATTGATCGCGCGGCGGCGCGCTGGCTGCGTCGCCTTGCTGCGCCAGGCCGAGGTTTGCCCGCAGCATGTCGTAGACCTGCCGCGTCAGCGGATTGATCAGATCACGCCTTATCCACAGGAAGTAGGTCACGTCCGGCAAGGGCGGCAGCCCTTCCTTTTCCCCCAGCACCCGCATTTCCGGCCCCAGCAGTTCCACGCTGCGGGCCGTCACGCCCAGCCCGGCGCGCAACGCGGCTTTGATCCCCACCAGATTCGGCGCCACATAGTTGGTGTGCCAACGCACGCGCGCCTGCTCCAACGCGTTCAGGGCCAGCCGGCGGAAGATGCTGGGCTCGTCGGCCAGTACCAGCGGCACCGGCGCGTGCACGTCATGCACATAGTCGGCCGAGGCCAGCCAGACGGTGGGGGAGGTGCGCAGCGCCACGCCTTCAAAGTCCTGGTCGAAGCGGGTGGAGATCGTCAGGTCGATTTCACCGGCGCGCAACGCATCCATCAGGAAGGGGCTGCGGTCGACCCGGATCTCCAGTTTCACGCGCGGCGCTGAGCGCGCGATGTGCGTCAGCAGCGTGGGCAGGATGGTGTCCGCCACGTCCAGCGGCGCGCCGAGTCGCAGGTCCCCCTCCAGCGGCCCGTCCTGCAGGGCGCGCAGCGCCTCGTCGTTGATGGCCAGCATGTGGCGCGCGTACTCCACCAGGCGGCGCCCGTGCGAAGACAGCACTTTGTTGCGTCCCTGTTTTTCGAAGAGCGGCAGGCCGATGGTGGATTCCAGCCGCTGCATCTGCTGGGTGATGGCCGACTGCGTCTTGTGCAGCCGGTTGGCGGCTTCCGAAAAGGTGTCGTGCTGGGCGATGGCCGTCAGCGTGCGAAGCAGGTCCAGATCCAGGTTGCGCATGGCGGGCTCAAAAATATTAGCGTTGCTAATGGAATGTTAAGGCAATTTAAATTGTTGGCACAGGATGCGGGCGATACAGTAAGTGCAATAACTCATGAAACAAGAGGAAAAGACAAAGTGAGCACTGCGCATCCCCATCAAGCCGGCATCGATGCCGCCATCGGAAATATTAAAAAAACTGTAGGAAATAAGGGGCTGAACCGCGACAGCCTGGACGAGGTGCTGCAAGAGCTGGTGGGGTTGGCCAGCCATACCGATTGGTGGGCGGGCGACCGGTACGCCGCCCCGGAAGACGGCGAACGCCAGGCGCGCTACCTGATCGCCGAAGACGACGACAAGAGCTACGCGCTCTATCTGAACGTCATGCGTCCCGGCAACAAGATCGTGCCGCATAACCACACGACCTGGGCCTGTATCGCTGCCGTGGAAGGCGTGGAATACAACTACGTCTATGACCGCACCGACGACGGCTCGGTGCCGGGCGTGGGCCGCCTGGCGCAGACGGGCACGATCGTGGTCGGCCCGGGCGCCGGCATCGCCCTGATGCCCGACGACATCCATGCCGTCGAGATCCAGGGCGACAGCGTCATCCGCCACCTGCACATGTACGGCCGCGCGCTGGAGACGCTGAATGAACGCCTGGGCTTCGACCTGGAAGCCGGCACGTGCAAGATCATGCCGATCGGCGTGAAGACCCGCCGCTGACCATGAACAAGCCCTACCGGTCCGCAACGCGTTTGCTGCGCGCAGGGCGTCCCCATCAAGGATGGGTGAACACCCCCGTCACGCGCGCCAGCACCTATGTCTTCGACAGCGTCGCGGCTTGGCGCGACACGCGGGAACGCCGCGAACAGGAACGCCTGCCGTCTTACGGCGCGCGCGGCACCGACAGTACGCATGCACTCGAAGACGCGCTGGTCGAGCTTGAACAGGGCTATCGCGCGGCGCTCTATCCCACCGGGCAGGCCGCCATCGCGACGGTGCTGCTGGCATATCTGCGGGCGGGCGATCACGTGCTGGTGACCGACGCGGTGTATGAACCGGTGCGCCGCTTTTGCGCCGAGCACCTGACGCGGCTGGGCATCGAATACACCTTCTATCGGCCCGACGGCGCTGGCATCGAAGCGCTGATCCGGCCGAACACCCGCATGATCTATGCGGAGTCGCCCGGGTCGCTGACGTACGACATGCCGGACCTCTCCGAGTTATCCACAGCTGCAAAAAAACACGATTGCTGGCTGGCTGTGGATAACACGTGGGCGTCGGGGTTGATATACAAACCGCTGACCTTGGGCGCCGATATCTCCCTGCTGGCGGCGACCAAATACCTGGGCGGCCATGCCGATGTGATGATGGGCGCGGCCGTCGTCAACCGCCGAGCCTGGCGGGCACTGGAACGCGCTTCCATCGATTTTGGCCAGACGGTGGGCGCCGACGACGCGTTCCTGGTGCTGCGCGGCATGCGCTCGTTGCCGCTGCGCATGGCGCAGCACGCTCGCAACGCCTTGCGGGTCGCGCAATGGCTGCAGGGGCGCGCCGAAGTCGCGCGCGTGCTGTGCCCGGCATTGCCTGGCGATCCGTCGCATGCGCTCTGGCAGCGCGATTGCACGGGCGCCAATGGCCTGTTGACGGTCGAGCTGGCTGACGCGTTCGACTCGGCGCATGCCGAGCGGCTGATCGACAGCCTGCGCCTGTTCGGCATCGGCGCGTCGTGGGGCGGCTTTGAAAGCCTGGTGATCCCGGTGCAGCTGAACTCGCGTGCGCTGCTGGACCCGACGCCACGCGGCGCCATGCTGCGGCTGCATATCGGCCTGGAAGACCCCGAAGACCTGATCGGCGACCTTGAACAAGGCTTGTCCGCGCTTACCCAAACCTCCCGTTCCCTCCGGATTTCATGATGCATCCCCATTCCGCCCCTTCCGCCGCAGACGTCGACTCGCATACGCTCAAGCAATGGCTGCACGACGGCCGCGAGATCGCCTTGCTGGATGTGCGCGAACACGGCCAATACGGCGAGGCGCACCTGTTCTACGCCGCGCCCGTGCCCTACAGCCGGCTTGAGATCGACATCGTGCGCCTGGCCCCACGCCGCGACGTGCGCGTGGTGGTGTATGACAACGGCGGCGGCGACACCACCGCCGAACGCGCCGCCCGCGCCTTGGCAGCGCTGGGTTATCGCCAGGTGCATCGCCTGGCCGGCGGTATCGCGCAATGGCAGCAGGACGGCTATGCCGCGTTTGCCGGCGTGAACGTGCCCAGCAAGACGTTCGGCGAACTGGCCGAGGAAGTCTTCCACACACCACGCATCGGCGCCCGCGAACTGGCTGAACGCCAGCGGCGCGGCGACGATCTGATCGTGCTGGACGGCCGGCCGTACGCCGAATACCAGAAGATGAGCATCCCTGGCGGCATCTGCTGCCCGAACGGCGAACTGGCGCTGCGCGCCCACACGCTGGCCAAGGACCCCAACACCACGATCGTCATCAACTGCGCGGGCCGCACGCGCAGCATCATCGGTGCGCAGACCCTCATCAACCTGGGCGTGCCCAACCCCGTCTATGCGCTGGAAAACGGCACGCAAGGCTGGTATCTGGAAGACCTGCAGCTGGAGCACGGCGCGCGCCGCCGCTATGACGACGGTATTGCGGCCGACGAGTTGCCGGCGCTTGCTGCCCGTTCGGCGCAATTGGCCGAGCGCCACGGCGTGCCGATGGTCGACGCCGGCACCCTGCAGGCATGGCTGCGTGACGCTTCGCGCAGTACCTTCCTGTGCGATGTGCGTAGCGCCGAGGAATTCGCCTCGGGTTCCTTGCCGGGCGCGCAGCACACGCCGGGCGGTCAACTGGTGCAGGCCACCGACCAGTACCTGGCCGTGCGCGGAGCACGCATCGTCGTATTCGACGCCGAAGGCGTGCGCGCGCCGGTGGTGGCCAGCTGGCTGCGGCAAATGGGTTGGGACGCGTGCGTGCTGCAAGAGGGCGTGCGCGCCGCCTTGACGAACGATGTGACGGCTGCGCACGCACCCGCCCTCCCGGCGCTGTCCGATGCCGGGCTGGCCGCCGCATTGGCGCAAGGCGCGCAGGCCGTCGACCTGCGACCAGGCATGCGCTATCGCGCCAGCCACATCACGGGCGCTGCCTGGTCAATCCGCCCGCGCCTGGACCGCCTGGATCTGGATCCTGCCCGCCCCGTCATCCTGCTGGCCGAAGAGGCCGCCGTGGCCGCGTGGGCAGCCGAAGACCTGCGCGACAGGGGCGTGACGGACATCCAGGTCAACACGGGCACCCCCGCCAGTTGGTCGGCAGCGGGCATCCCGCTGGTCTCCACGCCCGACGTGCCAGCCGACAGCGAGTGCATCGATTACCTCTTTTTCGTGCATGACCGCCACGACGGCAACAAGGCGGCCGCCCGGCAGTATCTGTCCTGGGAGACCAACCTGGTCAAGCAGATCGACGAACGTGAACTGGCGGGCTACCGCTTTCCGGCCGGCTGACGCCGTGCATTGACGCCGCCCGTCGAGGGCGCAAGCGCCAACGTGGCCCGCAGAGGCTGCGTGGCGCGACAACAGACGCATCAACCCGATCAATACGCCCCGGCGGCATTTGCCGACGGGGTGCGGACGGTTCATGGCGAACCGGAATGCAAAGGACGGCCGAGTAATCCGGCCGCCGATACAAGGGGAAATCCAGATGAAACACCATGCATTGCACGCTTGCGGGACAGCCGCCCTGGCCATGGCCGGCCTGATGTGGGGCGCCAGTGCCAGCGCCCAGACGCTGAAGGCGCCGGCCGACTATCCCAAACAGGCCATCACCGTGGTCTCGCCGTTTCCGCCCGGCGGCGGCAATGATGGCGTGGCGCGGCTGATCGCGCAGGAACTGGGCGCCATCGTCGGCCAGAGCGTCGTGGTGGAAAACCGCTCGGGGGCGGGCGGCAACGTCGGCACCGCGCAGGTGTCGCGGGCCAAGCCGGATGGCTACACCCTCGTGATGTCGCAGACCAGCGTCATGGCCGTCAACCCGCGCCTGTACAAGAATGTGGGCTTCGATCCGGTCAAGGACTTCACGCCGATCTCGCAGATCACGTCTGCGCCGCTCGTGCTGGTGGCGCGTACCGAAAGCCCGTACAAGACGTTGGCCGACTACCTGGATGCCGCGCGCAAGCAGCCCGGCATCGTCACGTACGCGACGCCCGGCAACGGCACCATGAGCCATCTGATGGGCGCGCTGGTGTCGAAAAAGGCGGGCGTGAACCTGGTGCACGTGCCGTACCGCGGCGCCGCGCCCGCGATCACCGATCTGATGGGCGGCACGGTGGATATGTTGATCACCTCGCCCGCGTCGGCCGAACCGATGGTGACGGCAGGCAAGCTGCGCATCCTGGCCTTGAGCCATGAAAACAGCATCGGCGTCTTCAAGGGCGCGCCTACCCTCAAGCAAAGCGGCCTGGACGGCATCACCGCCGACGATTGGTATGGCTTGTTCGCGCCCGCCGGCACACCGCCCGAGCGCGTCGCCTACCTGGCGCAGGCCGTGGCCCAGGCCATGAAGTCGCCCAACGTGATCGCCAAGATCAACAGCGGCGGCAGCTGGCCGGTGGGCAGCCAGCCCGACGCGTTCAAGACGCGTTTGCAGCAAGACACGGTGTACTGGGCGGACATGGTGAAGACCGCAGGCGTGTCGCTCGACTGAGGCGCCGCAGCCGGCGCGGCGGCGCCGGCTTACACCGCCAGCACGTTGCCCACGGCCGCCTTCAAGGCGGCAAAGGCAGGGGATTTCTGCGCGCTGGTGTTGGTCACCAGATGGCCGATGCGGTCCGCGCCGCAAAACGACACGCGGCTGCACAGGCCGATCTTGCTGAAGTCGGCCAACAGCACCAGCTGCTTGGCATTGGCCGTCATCGCGCGTGCGACCTCCGCCTCGCGCAGGTCGTAGTTGGTGGCGCCGCACTCCGCATCCACGCCAACCGGCGACAGCAACGCCAGGTCGGCGCGGTAGCGGTGGATCTCCGCGATGGTGATGTCGCCAGCAGTGGCGCAGACCGGGCCGCCGACCGCGCCGCCCAGCATGATCAGCTGGTTGGCGCCGTTGCCCGCCGCGCCCACTTTCAGCGCGACGTCGAACGAGTTCGTGATGATGGTCAGGCCGGACAGCTTGGCCAGTTCGTCGGCCAGCACGCTGGTGGTGCTGCCCGCGTCCAGGAACAGGGTCTGTCCGCTCGCCACGAGACCGGCCGCCGCGCGCGCGATCGCGCGCTTGTATTTGACGCGTGTGTGCACGCGCTCGGCGATCGGCGGTTCGCTGTGCACCGGCACGGCGCCGCCATGCACGCGACGCAATTCGCCCATGGCCTCCAGTTCAAGCAGATCGCGCCTGACGGTCTCGCGCGACACGCCGAGTTCGCCGACGATGCGGTCGGTCGATACCTGCTGCAATGACGACAGCAGGGCGCGGATTCTCTGATACCGCTCTTCTTGCCACATATCCGATGCTTCCTAATCTATCTCCGCCGCCGCGCCGCCCCGGCGATCAACGCGCGCATGGCCAGCAGAGAACCTCCAACGACCAGCATGATAAGCGTGGAATACGCCGCCGCCTGCGAAACGAACCCGGCCTCGTCCAGGCGCAGCACCGATACCGGCGCCACGCTGACGGTGGGCGTCACCAGGAAGATGACGGCCGACAGCGTCACCATCGATCGCATGAACAGGAAGAAGAACACGCCCAGCACGGTGGGCGCGATCAACGGCAGCACCGCGTCGCGCAGCACCTGCGCCGTGCCTCCGCCCAGGCAGCTGACGGCTTCCTCCAGGGCCTGCGGCACGGCGCGCATCCCCGTCATCATCGTCAGGAAACCCTGCGTGTGATAGTGGTAGAAATTGCACAGGGCGATCAGCGCCGCGCTGCCGTACAGCGCGTACAGGGGCGTGCCGGGCGCATTGAACGCGAAGATGTAGGACAGCCCCAGCACCAGGCCCGGCACGCCGACGGGCAGCACGGAAAGCAGATACACGATTTTTGCCCAACCCCGTCCGATGCGGCAGACGCCGAAGCACAGGAAGAACAGCAGCAGCACGCCGCCGCCGGCCGCGGCCAGCGACAGGTACAGCGATGTCCATAGCGGCGTGTAGCCGCCGCTGACGGTGATGTCGTAGTGCTTGAGCGTCCACTCCATGCGGTACGGCCACAGCCGCATGAAGCTGGCGAACACCACGGTCGCCACCGTCAGGATGATCATGCCGCAGGCCAGCAGCACGCCGACACCGAACGCCGCATCGCGCGCCCGCGCAGGCTGGGGCGCCACCCGCAGGCCGCTGGGCGACGCCGATCCGAACAGGCGCTGCGAGGCCACCCGTTCGATCTGCACCGAAATCAACGAGGGCAAGAGCAGCAGGATTCCCACCACCGAGCCCATGCCGAAATTCATCTGGCCCGACACCTGGCTGTAGATCTCCGTGGCCAGCACGCGGTAATTGCCGCCGATCACGGCCGCGTTGCCGAAGTCGGTGATGGTGATGACGAACACCACGAAGGCGGCGCTCAGCAGGCCGAACTTGCAGTTGGGCAAGGTGATGTCGAAGAACTGGCGCGCGCTGGAGGCGCCCATGACTTCGGCCGCGTCGTAGTAGCGGGCGTCCGTGTTGCGCAGCGCGGCCTGCAGGATCAGAACGGCCTGGGGCAGGGCGTAGAACACGTTCGAGATCAACAGGCCCCAGAAACCGTAGATGTCGACCTCCCAGCCCGTCCACCGGTGTACCAGCCCGTTGCGCCCCAGGATGAAGATCAGCCCCAGGCCTTGCACCAGCGACGGCGCCAGCAAGGGCAGCACCAGCGCCAGCCGCACGATCGCCTTGCCGCGCATGCAACTGCGGTCCAGGCCATAGGCGATGGCGAATCCCAGCGAGATGCTGACGGCGGTGGTGGCGGCGCTCATGACGAGGCTGTTGGCGGTAGCCGTCAGGATGCCGCGGGTGGCGAACACCTCGGCATAGTTGCCCAGCCCGATCGAGCCGTCCTTTTCCACCAGGCTGCGCCACGCCACGGTGGCCAATGGATACAGGAAGAACAGCGCCAGGCCCGCGAGCGGAATCGCCACGCAGGTCCACAGCAGCAACCGGTCGCCCGACCAGGGCGCGCGCCCGGCGGGCGCCGCTGCGGCCGCGCCGGCGTGCAGCGTGCTCATCGGCGAGCCCCGCCCGCGCCGCTCATGCGCTGACCCAGGCGCATTGGCCCGGTTCCATATCCAGCCGCACTGACGCGCCGCGTGACAGGCCCGCCGCGCCATGCTGTTCCACCAGCAGCTCGCGTCCCAGCCACGCGACACGCAACCGGGTCAGATTGCCCATGAAGGTCATGTCCTGCACACGGCCGGCACCTTGTGCGTCAGCAGCGATGCGCAGGTTCTCCGGGCGCAGGCAGGCCTCATAGCGTTCGCTGGCGCCTTCGGGGCGCGTCGCGAGCAGGTGGGGCATGGCCTCGCGCACCCAATCGGTGGGCAGCAGATTGCTCAAGCCTACGAAGTTGGCGACAAAGCGGGTTCGGGGGCGCAGGTACAGATCGGATGGCGACCCCACCTGTTCGATGCGCCCGTCGTTCATGCAAACGATCTTGTCGGCCAGCGTCAGCGCTTCCTCCTGGTCGTGCGTGACCATGATCGTGGGGATCTTCAACCGGCGCTGCACGTCATGGATTTCAGCGCGCATGTCGGTGCGCACGCGCGCATCCAACGCCGACAACGGTTCGTCCAGCAGGATCAGCGCCGGGTCCACGGCCAGCGCGCGCGCCAGCGCCACGCGCTGCTGCTGCCCGCCGGACAGCTGGTGCGGATAGCGCGGCGCATAGTCGGGCAGCTTGATCAGCGTCAGCAGTTCAGTCACGCGCGCAGCGATGCGGTCGCGCGGCTCGCCCCGGATGCGCAGGCCATAGCCCACGTTCTCGGCCACCGTCATGTTGGGAAACAGCGAATACGACTGGAAGACGATGCCGAACCCGCGCTTGCGCGCCGGCAATCCGCCGAGGTCGCGCCCGCCCAGGGTGATGGTGCCGCGGTCGAACGGCAGCAGGCCCGCCACGATGCGCAGCAAGGTCGTCTTGCCGCAACCGCTGGGGCCCAGCAGGCAGACGAATTCGTGTTCGCCGACAGACAGGTCGATGTCCTCCAGCGCCACCGACGCGTCGAAGGTTTTCCGTATCCCGCGCAGTTCCAGATACATGGCGTCTCCCGGACGCTGGGTAGGCGGGCCAGGCCCGCCGACCCGGCCTCAACGCTTGATGGTGTCTTGCCAGGTCTTGATCGTGGCGTCGCGTTCCGCCGCGGACTTCTGGAAGTCCACCGGGTACAGCACGGCGGTCAGGTCCTTGGGCAGGCCCGCGGCCTCGGCCGCCTTGTTGGGGGCGGCGCCGGGAATGGTGACCAGTTCCTTGTATTTGCTGTAGAGGCCCCCCGCCTGCGCCGACAGCGTCCAGTCCAGGAAACGCTTGGCATCCGCGGGGTTCTTGGCCGTCTTCATCAGGCCGGACGCCTCCAGCTCGTAGCCCACCCATTGCTTGGGGATCACCATCTTGACGGGATAGCCTTCCTCGATCGACTGCATGGCGGGGAAGGCGAACGAAACGCCAATGGCGTATTCGCCGGCGCGCGCCATCTTGCAGGGGCGGGACCCCGACGGCGTGTACTGCGCCACGTTCTTGTCCAGGTCCTTCAGCAGCGCCCACCCCTTTTCCTGGCCCAGCCCCTGCAGCAGCGCGACGATCTGCAGGTAGCCCGTGCCCGAGGCGGCGGGGCTGGGGATGACGATCTCGCCCTTGTAGGCGGGATTGGCCAGGTCCTCCCATGACGTGGGCATGGGCAGGTTCTTGGATTTCAGCCGGTCGGTGTTCACACAGAATGCGGCGACGTAGCCGGTGGCGGCGAACCACTTGTTGTCCGCGCCCTTGTATTGGGCGGGCAGGGCGTCGATGCCCTTGGCCGCATAGGGTTCCAGCAGGTTCTGCAGGCGCGGGTCCAGCATGTTGCTGACGGCAAAGCCCCAGATCACATCCTGCTGCGGGTTCGCGGCCTCGGCGATCAGCCGGGCGCCCAGGTCGCCGGTGGACAGGCGCAGCACGTTGACCTTCACGTCCGGCATGGCCGCGTTGGCCGCCTTCAGGTAGGCCGCGATCTCGTCTTCTTCCAGCGCGGTGTAGACCGTGATGGGCCCGGCCTGGGCAGCCTGTGCATAACTTAGGGAAATTACTGCAACCACAACGCTAAGCTTCTTCATACATTGCATGATGGAACTCCGGTGGGAATACACGGCAACGGTGTGAGCTACTGATGCGGACGGCGATCTTTCTGGACGAGGGCGAGGTTGCAGTTTTAGGTATATTTGCAAATTTGGGGCAACGTGTCTAGACTGGAAAAACCCCTGGGAGTACTGTGATGCAAACCTCCGCCGCGCTGCCGGCGCAGCAATTGGCCGAATATTCCTCGTTCGCGCAAACCCTCGCGGACCGCGTCCGGCCCTTGTCACGCAAGTGGTTCCGGCACCCGCTGTCCATCGATACCAAGGCGGACGAAAGCCCCGTCACGCAGGCCGACCGCGAAGTCGAGGCTGCGCTGCGCGAGGCGATCGCGCAGCACTACCCGCAGCACGGCATCTTCGGCGAAGAGTTCGGCGCGCTGCATACCGAGGCCGAACTCGTGTGGTCGCTGGATCCCATCGACGGCACGCGCGCCTTCATTTCGGGCAACCCCTTGTGGGGCACCTTGCTGGCGCTGCTCCACCGGGGCCGGCCCGTGCTGGGCCTGATCGATATCCCCATGCTGCAGGAACGCTGGATCGGCGCGGCCGATTCCCCGGCGCGCTTGAACGGCGAGATCTGCCAGGCCAGCGCCTGTACCGAGCTTCGCAACGCCATCCTGTACGCCACTTCGCCCGACATCTTCGAAGGCGCCGAGCTGGCCGCCTTCGACGCCTTGACCGGCGCCGCGCGCATGTGCCGCTACGGAGGCGATTGCTACAGCTACGGACTGCTGGCCAGCGGCCACGTCGACCTCGTCGTCGAGGCCGGCCTGCAACCCTATGACTACCTGGCGCTGATGCCCGTGATCGAAGGCGCGGGCGGCGTCATAACCGATTGGTCGGGGCAGCCGCTCAGCCTCGAATCGCAGGGCCGCGTCGTCGCGGCCGCCACGCCGCAGCTGCATCGCCAGGCGATGCGGGTGCTGGGGGCGGCCATGACCTGAACGCCGCGCCGCCCGCCCGCAGGTCAACGCAACGCTTCAGCCACAAAGGTGAACGAGCATGCATGCACTAGGGGTAGCAACGGTGGAAGACGCAGAGCGGCTGGTGCAAGCCAGCCCGCTCTCGCATATCAAGGTGGGCTTGTCCGACGTCGATGGCGTCATGCTGGGCAAGTACCTGCGGCGCGACAAGTTCCTGGGCGCGCTGCGTTCCGGCCTGGCGTTCTGCGACGTGGTGTTCGGCTGGGACCTCGATGACCAGCTCTACGACAACACCAAGTACACCGGCTGGCACACCGCCTACCCCGACGCCAAGTTGCGCATCGTGCCGCAGACCGGGCGCCGGCTGCCGCTTGAGCAGGGGCCCGGCGGCGAAGACATGCTGTTGTTCCTGGCGGAGTTTGAAGGCGATGCGGGCGCCATCTGCCCGCGCCGGCTGCTGCACCGCACGCTGGACCGGGCGGCCGGCATGGGGTACGACGTCTACGCGGCGCTGGAGTACGAGTTCTTCATGTTCCGCGAAACGCCGCATTCGGTGCGCGCGAAGCACTACCGCAACATGGAGAACTGGACGCCGGGCAATTTCGGCTATTCCATGCTGCGCAGTACGGTCGAAGGCGACTTCTACCGCAAGCTGCTGGACATGTGCGAACGCATGGACATGCCCATTGAAGGCCTGCATACCGAGACGGGGCCGGGCGTGCTGGAGGCGGCCATCGCGGTGGACCAGGCGGCCGCCGCCGGCGACAAGGCTTTTCTCTTCAAGACCTTCACGAAGGCGCTGGCGCAGCAAAACGGGTTGATGGCCACCTTCATGGCCAAATGGTCGCACGACCATCCCGGCCAAAGCGGCCATATCCATCTGTCCCTGCGCGAGAAGAAAAGCGGCCGCTCGGCCTTCTACGACGAATCCCAGCCGCACGGCATGAGCGCGGCGCAGACGTCCTTCATGGCGGGCGTACAGCGCTACCTGCCCGAGTTCATGGCGCTGTACGCGCAGACGATCAACAGCTATTCGCGTCTGGTGCCCGGTTATTGGGCGCCGCTGGACGCCACCTGGGGCATGGAAAACCGCACCACTGCGCTGCGCCTCATCCCGGGCAGCGACAAGTCGCAACGCGTCGAAGTGCGCATCGGCTCGGCGGACGCCAATCCCTACCTGGCGCTGTCGGCCGCGCTGGCCTCGGGCCTGTACGGCATCGAGCAAGGGCTCAAGCCCGAACCCATGGTGCAAGGCAACGCCTACACCCAGAAATTTCCGGCCCATCTGCACCTGCCCACGACCTTATGGGAGGCCGCGCAGCGCCTGCGCGAATCCGAGGCGGCCCGCCACCTGTTCGGCGATCCCTTCGTCGAGCACTACGCCGCGACACGCGAGTGGGAAGAACGCCAGTTCCGGCGCCACGTCACCGACTGGGAGCTGGCGCGCTATTTCGAAATCATCTGATTCCGTCCAACTGCTTGCATAGGGCCACCATGACCCAGGAACTCATCACCATCAGTCCCATCGACGGGCGCGAGGTCGTGCGCCGCGCCTATGCCAGCGAAGCGCAGATCGCCCACGCGCTGGCGCAGGCCCAGTCCGCGCAAGCCGCCTGGCAGGCGGCGGGCGTGGCGGAACGGGGGCGCATCGTGTCGGCGGCGGTCGACCGCTTCATGGCGGCCAAGGACGAGATCGCGCGGGCCATCACGATCCAGATGGGGCGCCCCTTGCGCTACACGCCTGGCGAGGTCGCCGGCTTCGAAGCGCGCGCGCGCCATATGATCTCGATCGCCGACGTGGCGCTGGCGCCCGTCCGCGTGCCCGATCAGGCGGGCTTCACCCGCTTCATCAGCCGCGAGCCCATCGGCGTCGCCCTGACCGTCGCGCCGTGGAATTACCCGTTGCTGACGGCCGTGAACAGCATCGTCCCGGCCTTGATGGCGGGCAACACCGTCATTCTGAAGCACTCCGACCAGACGCCCTTGTGCGCCGAGCTGATCGAACGCGCATTCCGCGACGCCGGCGCGCCCCGGGGCGTGTTCCAGTACCTGCATGCCAACCACGACACCGTCCAGCGGCTGATCCGCGCGCCCGAGATCGGCTACGTGTCGTTCACGGGTTCGGTGCGTGGCGGGCGCATCGTCGAGGAGAGCGCTGCCGGGCGTTTCATCGGCGTAGGCCTGGAGCTGGGCGGCAACGATCCGGCCTATGTCCGCGCCGATGCCAAGTTGGACCACGCGGTCGAAACCCTGGTCGACGGCGCCTTCTTCAATTCCGGCCAATCCTGCTGCGGCATCCAACGCATCTACGTCGCCCGGCCGCAGTACGAAGAGTTCGTCGAACGCGCCGTTGCCCTGACAAATACTTACGTACTGGGCAATCCGCTGCACGCCGATACGACGCTCGGCCCGGTCGTTCGTGCCCGCGCGGCGGCCGATATCCGCGAAGTCATCGCCGAAGCCGTGGCGGCTGGCGCCCAAAACCTGATTGATCCCTCACATTTCCAGAATGCGAGTAAAAGCTCTCCTTATGTCGCGCCCGCATTGCTGACGCGAGTAAACCATCGCATGCGCGTCATGAACGACGAATGCTTCGGTCCGGTCGTCGGCATCATGCCGGTCGACACCGACGACGAGGCCGTCGCGTTGATGAACGACAGCCCCTACGGACTGACGGCCGCGGTCTTCACGCAGGACGAAGACGCGGCGTTGGCGCTGGGCCGGCAAGTGCGCACGGGCACCTTCTTCATGAACCGTTGCGACTACCTGGACCCCGCGCTGGCCTGGA
Source organism: uncultured Achromobacter sp. (assembly GCA_963530045.1). Taxonomy (GTDB): domain Bacteria; phylum Pseudomonadota; class Gammaproteobacteria; order Burkholderiales; family Burkholderiaceae_B; genus Achromobacter. Next base: position 1,898 of record CAUSDE010000014.1, on the reverse strand, counting down.
CGGGCGTCAAGAACACGGGGCGTGGCGTGTCCTTATCGGTCGTCGGCTACGAACAGCTCACGCAAGCCAAATCTTTTCATCTTCGCAGCGTCTGACCCGACGCCTTCAGGAATCGAATCATGACTGTGCCAAGCGTCAACTGGAACTTTCCCACCGCCATCAAGGCGGGTCCCGGCCGCGTCAAGGAGCTTGCCGATTGGTGCGCCGAACTCGGCATGCGGCGGCCCTTGCTGGTCACGGATCCCGGCCTTGCCGCGTTGCCGATGGTGAGCGACGCCGTGCGCGCCTGCCGCCAGGCGGGCCTGGAGTGCGGCCTCTTCCACGAGGTCAAGGGCAACCCGACGGGTCGCAACGTCGAAGACGGCGTGGCGGCGTACAAGCAGGGCAGGCATGACGGCGTCATCGCATTCGGCGGCGGTTCGGCGCTGGACGCGGCCAAGGCGATTGCGCTGATGGTGGGCCAGAAGCGGCCGCTGTGGGACTTCGAGGATATCGGCGACAACTATCAGCGCGTGAACGTGGCCGGGATGGCGCCTGTGGTCGCAGTGCCCACCACAGCAGGCACCGGGTCCGAAGTGGGGCGCGCATCGGTCATCACGGACGAAGCCGCACAGGTCAAGCGCATCATCTTCCACGCGCGCATGCTGCCTGCCATCGTTATCCTGGACCCCGAACTGACCGTGGGCTTGCCGCCGAAGATCACGGCCGCAACCGGCATGGATGCCCTGTCGCACAACCTGGAAGCCTACTGCTCACCGTTCTTTCATCCGATGGCGGCGGGTATCGCCATCGAAGGCATGCGCCTGGTCAAGGAATACCTGCCGCAGGCGGTCGCCGACGGCACGGACCTCCAGGCCCGCCAGCAGATGCTGGTGGCTTCAAGCATGGGCGCCACGGCTTTCCAGCGCGGACTGGGCGCGATGCATGCGCTGGCGCATCCGCTGGGCGCGCTGTACGACGCCCATCACGGCATGTTGAACGCGATCCTGATGCCTTATGTGCTGAAAGCGAACCAGCACGCGGTGGCGCCCCGGCTTGAGGCGCTGGCCCGTTACCTGGATCTGCCCGCCACGGGCCCGGGCGCGGTGCTGGACTGGGTACTGCATTTGCGCGAGGTGGTGGGCATTCCCCATACCCTTGCCGACATCGGCATCGACGAGGCCCAGGCCGAACGGGTAGGGCGCATGGCCAGCGAAGATCCCTCAGGCGGAACCAACCCCATTATTTTCACCGCCGACGACTATTCACAACTTTTGCGTGCATCAATTCGCGGAAACCTGTAAGCTTCGCCCCCTCTGCGCGGAAACGCGGGTGGCTGAACAAAAGTTTTTGAATATTTTCATCCGAAGGGTTTGACACCGGATTCGAAAGTGTTCATAATCTCAAGTTCTCCGCTGGAGGGGTGCCCGAGTGGTTAAAGGGGGCAGACTGTAAATCTGTTGGCCTTGCGCCTACATTGGTTCGAATCCAATCTCCTCCACCAGAGACCCAACTCTGAATCCAGGCGATGTCTGCCTGGATTTTAAAATTAGGCCTAGGGAACTGGGCGACCTTCGCAAAGAAGGTTGTAAGGTTCCCCAGGCCTTGATTTTGAAAGGTTTGGGAAAGAGAAGGTGATGGGTATGCCGCGGGTGTAGCTCAATGGTAGAGCAGAAGCCTTCCAAGCTTACGACGAGGGTTCGATTCCCTTCACCCGCTCCAAGATTTTTAAATGCCCATGTGGCTCAGTGGTAGAGCACTCCCTTGGTAAGGGAGAGGTCGCGCGTTCGATCCGCGCCATGGGCACCACAAATTTCCAAGTTCTTTTCTTCAGTCTGAAGCGCAATCCAGGTCAGGAGTCAGCCATGGCAAAAGGCAAGTTTGAACGTACCAAGCCGCACGTGAACGTGGGTACGATT
>CAUSDE010000013.1:0-120789 GCA_963530045.1 uncultured Achromobacter sp. | reverse complement strand
GCCGAAGCCGAAGCCGAAGCCGACGTGGCTTGCCCCGCCGCTGAGCCGGTATCGGTTTGGGCTGCCTGCGCCGCGGCCTTGTCGTCTTGCGCGTTGTCAGCGGCAGTGGCTCCGCCAGCCGTGGCCGGCGCGGCGCTTCCCGCCGTCACCGTATTCGGGACGTCGGCCTGCGGCGTCGAGGTTGCGCCTGCGCCCGCCCCTGCGCCCGCAAATGTCGCCGCGCTGCCGATCATCTTCGATGCGCCCTCGGGCGCGACGGAGGCCAGCATGTCGGTCGCGGCGGGCATCGCCGCCATGGGATTCTTGATCAATTCGGCGGCCTTCGCCACCGTGCCGGCGGCCGCGGTCGCGCTGTCGATCATGCCGCCCGCGCCAGGCGCGACCGAGCCAAGCAGGCCGGACGCGGCCGGCAGCGCCGACATCGGGTTCGCGATCATCGCCTGCGCCTGCGACACCATGTCCACGGTGTTCCTGGCGGTGTTGAGCAGCCCGCCGACGGCGGGGCTCGCGCCGCCCAGCAGCCCGGGGGCGGCCGACAGCGCGCCCATCGGATTCTTGGCCAATCCGGCCAGCGCGTTCGCCTGACCGGCCAGTTGCGAGAGCTTGGAGGCCGCGCCGGCGGCGGTCTTGCCCAATTCGCCCAAACCGGCAGGCAGGGCAGCGCCCAGCGCGCCCACGCCGCCGTCCGCGGCGCCAGCACTGCCTGCGCCGCCGAAACCGGCCATCAGGCTGGCGCCGGCCTTCTTGGCTGCCGTCGCGAAGGCGCCGTCCTTGTGCACCAGCTCCGCGCTGACGATGAGCGGATCGTCGACCGTGGTGCTGGGCAGCGCCGGGAGGTTGGCCGCATCGCTGCCCGGGCCGACGAAGTTGTGCGTGGCGCCCTTGACCGAGAACAGGCCGGGCCCCTTGAACACGATGTCGGCGCCGTCGAGCGTGACGCTGCCGCCAGCGGCCTGCAAGGTGACGCGCTGGTTGCCCAGGATCTCGATGCCCTCCGCGGACGAAGTGACGGTGATGTCCTGGCCGGCCAGCGCTTCCAGGATGTCGGTATGCGCATGCAACGAGATCGGCGCTTGCGCGGAGATGGCGCGGATCGGGCCCTGCTGCGCGAACACGCTGGCAGACCGCGCCGATACCGCGGCGTACGTCTGCTGAGCCGCGACATGGGCATCGGATTGAGCGGTGGTGTGCAGGTGCTCGCCCGCATGCAGCACGGCGCTGGCGGGGGTAGCCAGATTCAATGAGTTCGGCGCGTCGACAAAAAGATGCGGGCCGTTGATGCGTTCGACGGGGGCGTCACCGGTGCGCTGGCCACTGGCGGCCTTGCCGGCGGCCTGGCCGTTGACCTGCGGCGTGTAGCGGCCGTCCTGCCCGGGATCCAGGGCCTGGAGCAATGCGTCGTAGCCCTCGGCGGCAGCCAAGGGGCGTGCCTGATGCTGGCCGGCGCTATCGTTCAAGCGCCGCGAGGCGTCTTGCGCGCCACGCAAGAGCAACAGCGCTTCCTGCGCGTCCGCCTGCGTGGACTTGCCCTGTTCCCGAGCCGTGGCCGATACCAGCATGCCCTGGCCCGAGCGCACGACAGCCCACGCGTCCGAACGCAGTTCGAAGCCGGTGCCACGCCATTGGCCGCGGCTGGCGGCGTCCAGTTCCTGCTCCACCAGGTAACCCAGACCCAGTTGCGTGGCGGCGGTGGAGCTTGCCAGGCGCGTGCGCAGTTTGCCCTTGGTGTCGTCAAAGACCCATTGGTTGCGCCCTGCGCCGTCCAGCCCCTGGCTGTGCCAGCCGCTCAAGACGCCTGCATGATTGGCGTCGCCGTTCTCGCCGGCGGACCATGGCGGCAGGTCGGCGTCGTTGTAAAGCTGGCCGGCGACAACGGGCTGGTCGATATCGCCGTCGATGAATTCGACGATGACTTCAGTGCCGCTGCGCGGCAGGTGATGCGCGCCCCAGTTGGGTCCTGCCTGCGAGCTGGCCACGCGCAACCAGGTGCCGGACCGTTCATCGCCCGGCGCGTTGCCGCTGGCGTCGCCGTGGGCATGGTGCGGCAAGCCGCCCGCCAGCGGCGTCTCGCCGCGCTGCCAGGGGAATTGCACTTTCACGCGCAAGTCGCGGTCGGACGTGATGGACGCGTCGCTGGCGCTGACCACGACGGCGGCCAAGCCTTCCGGGGCGGTAGGCCGGGGGCGCCAGACGGGCATCAGCGCCGCGGCTTCGGGCTGCGCGCTGAAGCGGTTGCGATAGGTGCCGCGTTCCATGTCGGGCGTATCCAGCACTTGGGCGGCCTGTCCGCCCAGGTTGTTGGTGGCCTCGTGGATGACCTCAAGCAGGGCGTAGCGGTTGCCCCCCAGCTCGTCGACTGCCTGCCCGCCGCCGCCTTGCGCGTAGCGCTCGTGCTGGCTCAGCGCGAACAACCTGCCTGGCGCCAGCGAACGGACGGTGCCCGCACCGTCGAAGCGCACAAGCCGGGATTCGTGGGTGCGCAACGACCGCGCCACGCTTTGTTCGGCGGCGTCGTCATCGGCGTAGCGGCCGTGTCCGGCGTAGTCGTAGTCCTCGAGCACGGGCAAGGCTTCGACCTGGACCTGCGAACGGGTCTGCGCAGCGTGGGCGGTCAGCGTGCGGTCGTTCCAGGCCGCACGTGCGACGGCGTTGGGGCGTACGGCCTGGGCCGCAGCAAAGCGCGTGATGCTGTCGCTCGTCTCCGTGGCGTCGCTGCGGTGAAAGCGCAAGGGCGATGCCGGGTCTTCGGGGCGCGCGGCATCCGCATCGAAAATCACCACACGATGGCGTGCGCCGCCGCCGGCAGCCTGCGCGTCGTCCTGCTGATGTTCGAAGCGGTAGCTCAATCCGGCTTCGGCCAGGATGCGCGCGACGAAGTCCAGGTCGGATTCGCGGTACTGCGTGCAGGTGGCACGCGGCGCAAGCGCATCGTTAAGCTCGAAGGCGTACGCGGCCTGGGGATAATCCGCAAACACTTCGCTGACGATGTCCTGCACCGACAGGTCCTGATAGATGAAGCTGTCGCGCCGCAGCGCCAACGCGGCCATCCATGGCGCGCCATGCAGGCGGTAGCGGGCCAGGCCGCCGTCGGCCCCCAGGGCGTCAACGCCTTCGACGACCGCGTGCCAGCGCCGCATCGAGCCGTCGGCCTGCAGCAGGCTGACGGTGATCTCCTTGCCCAGCAACGCCGCCACGTCGATCTCGGCGCTGGCGGCCAGGCAGTCCAGTGTCAGCGAGAACAGGCGCGAGACGCCTTCGCGCAGCGTCATGCGCTCGGCCACCAGCTCTGCATCCAGCGGCGTGCTCACGCGCAAGAGCCGTGCTTGTTGGGACAGGGTGGCGATGTTCAGCGAGGAATAGGCCGGGGCGTTCGAAGGCAAGGCGTTCATAGGGCTTGGCGGTATTCGATCGGCGGAGCCGAAGGCGCGGCGTGCGCGCCGGAGGGGACGGAAAACGTGTTGTGCGTGTGCGGGGGCGCGCTACGGCAGCGATATCGTCAGATGCGCTGCGCGCGGGCCCAGCTTGACGATGTCGTGATAGGGCGCCATGGCGGTCTGCATTTCCGAATTCAGGAAGTGGCCGATTCCCAGGAACGCAAGCAGGCCCATCAGTGCAAAGACCGCCATGATCGACCACAGCGGCACGTCGCGCTTGAGCGTGTGGGCGATCTTGTCGGGCAGCGGCCAATGCGGCGCGAAGCCGGTGCGCTTGCCGCGCAAGAGCGCAATCTCGTCGCCCAGCCGCGCCGTCAGATAGCCCAGTTTCTCCTGGCCCTCGATCAGGTACTTGCCCTGAAAGCCCAGCAGCAGGCACATGTAATAGATCTCGAGCGATTGCAGGCGCGGGGCGCCCTGGGCGCGCAGGTCTTCGAGCCGGGCGAAGAAGTTCTCGCCTGCCAGCTGCTCGCCGAACAGCGTCAGCTGCAACGGCTGCAGCATCCACGTGTCGCGGATGGCGAAGCGGGAATTCAGCACCGTTTCGTCCACGGCCGCGCAGAACGCGTACTTGGTGGCGTACACGTCTTCCGCGGGGATATCCATTTTCTTCGCGGCGCGCTCGTAATCCGCCAGGAATTGCTGCACGCGCGCGGAGAAGGCGGCCGCGTCAGTGGGTTCCTGTCCGCTCTTGAGCAGGAACAGCATCAGGAAGCCGTCGTACAGCAGGTCCAGCAATGACTTGGCGGGGCGGCTGGCGTGGAAGTCGGCGGCACGCGGAGGCAGCGTCGCGCCGGGCATCAGGGAGGGGGCGTCAGCGGTCATGGCGGTGTCGTTCCTGTCAGCGGGTCACTGCGATCAAATCCAGCTTGAGTTCGGGAATGCCTGTCGGCGCATAGATGGCGATGCTGCGCGCCTGCAGCATGCGGTCGTACAGCGACCCGCGCGTCTGCAAGGCGAAATACACGGCGCCCGGCTTGACCGGCACGGCGGGCGGAACTTGGGGCGTGTAGCTCAACGGCACGCCGGGCATGGCGGACAGCACCAGCTTGTCGACGTCTTCCGGCGCGCCCACCTTGAAGCGCATGGGCACGCTCTCGGCGATTTCGGCGGCAGGCATCGCGGCCTGCACGGCCAGGTAGAGCGAAGTCGTTTCGTCGAGTTTTTCCGAATCCAGCCGGCCCATGTGGAACGACGGCCGCAGCTCTTCCAGCACGATCGAGAAATAGCGCGTGGAGATCACGGTTTCAAGCAGATCGCGCAGGATTTCGTCCATGCGGGCGAATGCCGGCCCGGGCGCATCGTGGCGATAGACGGGCAGGTCGGCCAGCGTGTGGACCTTGGAGAACGTCATCAGCGCGCCGGCCAGCCGCGCCAGTTCCTGGAACAGGCGTTCGGGATGCAGCTGCGGATGATGGAACAGGTGCGAAAGCGTCGCATACGCTTCGTTTGCGGTATGCAGCAGCCAGAACGACGCGACGTCGCCCGAGCGGAACTCGATGATGTTCTTGCTGGGCTCGCGATGAAAGCCGTAGAGCGCGTTGACCTTCGCTTGCAACGCGTCGAGCAGGCGGCGCAGTTGTTCATGCAGCGCGCCGGAAGCCGTCAGCGACAGGCTCGGCGCAATGAACGTGGTGTCGAGTTCATACCCGGCGCTTGCCGTGCGGCGCACGCGCGCCACAGGAATCGCCAGCAACTCGTCTCGCGGTTCGAATTCGGAGATCAGGCGCACGTCCTTGCGCAGGAAGGCCAGCTCGGCCGTCGTGGCGCCCGTGTAGAGATCAGGCGCCGGCGTGTTGTTGTGCGTGTAGCGCGTGTCGAAACCGGCCGCCGATTGGCCGTCTCGATAATTGCCGCCAATCGCCTTCAAGGGATGAATCGCCAGATAGAACACCGCTTCGGCCACGCCGTCCAGCGCAGTCAGCGCAACCGGCGGAGGAAGCTCATCGCCATGGGGGGCGTTGTAGAGTTCCCCATCCGGGAACACGGCGCTCATCTCGGTGGCGCGCAGCATGCCGTTGGCCAGCGCCGACGCATCGAAGCGCGCCGTACGCAGGCCCCATGCATAGGGATGCAATGCGCGGGCCATCTCGGCCAGCCGGTCTTCGTGATACGCGTCCTGCCGCTGGAAATGCTGCGGCCGCAGGAACAATCCCTCGCCCCATAGGACTTTGGCTGAGTAACTCAAGTTGGCGCTCCCTCTCTTGTCTTTCTATGTCTATATATATAGAAGGCGGGCGGCCGCGCAGTGCGCGTCAACCGGGACACTGCACGCCGGACAGGCGCGCGGGGTCATAGGTTGGTATGCCCGCCGGCAACGTGGGTTTTCCGGTGGCGACCGTCAGCGCGCACGCATGTGCGCCCAGGACGATGCCACTGTCTTCCACGCCGTCGACCTTGAATACGTACTTCCAACGCATCGGCGCGGGCGCATAGAACAGCCCTGCGATCGCGATGTAATCCGCTTGCTTGGGGACTTTTTCCACGCCCTCGTAGCGCTGTCCTGGCGTGAGCGTGAGTTCGCGCGAACCCAACAACGTTTCACCAAGCGCCGCTTTCTCTTGCGCAGTGTCTATCAATTGCGTGAGCGGTGCACGTTGGAATTGCTCAGGATTCTTCAGGTAGTATATTTTTGTAACGACAGCCATCGATTGCCCGCTGCTCGCATTCAAATTTTCTCCGGCGTGTATCGCCAGTTTCACTTCCACAGGCGCGTTTTCCGGCTTTTTCAAGCCCGCCATCTCCATCGCATTACCCGTCAAGCCGGCGACCGCGCCGATAGCCGAAACCGCCGCACATCCAGTAACGGCGGTGCTTGCAAGCGTGCAACCGAGCACTGCGAAGAAGCGTGATAAATGGATATGTTTGGACATGGCCCTTTATACCGGAACTGTGTGAAGCAATACAGATCGCGGCATGATGGATGCAAAATCGACGCAAGTAACATGAAGACACTCGCTGTAGCGCTGTACTAACAAAAGGTTGTTGAAATACGGCCCCTAGTTACAACCTTGCTAGGTGCTTAAAAATGCCCTTTTCCCGCCTCGTTGTTCTTGCAGGTGTCGTTGCAGTAATGGCCGGTTGTGCATCGGTAAAACCGCAGTCGGAAGCGGAATTCAAACAATCCATGGATGCGGCGCAGAAGACGCTGGAGCAGAAGGGATCCGACCAGGCTGTCGCGCAGTTCGAAGAGATCGCACAGCGCAATCCGTCCAAGGGGGAACCCTGGTCTTACATCGCGAAGATCCGGTTCGATGAACAGAAATATGGCCAGGCCATTGTTGCCGCCGACGAGACGCTCAGCCGAGACCCCCAGGACTTCGTCGCCAAGACCGTGCGTGCGGTGGGCGGCCTGCGGGTAGCGATGCAGTCGCTGGCCGATCTGCGCGCCGACGCGCTGCTGGCGGGCAACGCGCGCGCCGATGCGGTGGCGCTGGCCGCGTCGATGCGCGAGACCTTGGGGCAGGATGTGCTGTTCCCCGAAGGACGCCGCCCGCCGCCGCCGCGTCCCCGCCAGCCCCGCAAGGTGGAACCCGCCACGCCCGTGGGCGCGGCGCAGGATGCCGGCGGGGCAGCGCCCGCAACGCAAGCCGCATCGTCCAGCGCGGCGCCCGCAGCCGTTCCCGCAGCACCGCCGGCGGCTCAGCCGTCAGCGCCGAAAGTCCCCACCCCGCCCGCCCAGCAGCCTAACCGCGCGCCGAATCCATTCGGCGACCTGCTCACCAAGTGATTCGCCTCGGCGTGTGCCGCGCCATGCGGCGCACGCTTGACCGACAGACACGATCCTTTGCACGGAGCCTTCCATGGCCAAGAAAGAAAGCGTTCAGAAACGATTGCAGAAAGTTCGCCCGCCGCGCGTTCAGCTCACGTATGACGTGGAGAAGGGCGACGCCATCGAACAGAAGGAGCTTCCCTTCGTGGTCGGCGTGGTGGGTGACTTCAGCGCGCAGTCCGAAGCCGAGCTGCCACGGCTGAAGGATCGCAAGTTCGTCAACATCGATGTCGATAATTTCGACGACGTGATGCGCGGGCTGGAACCGCGCGCCGCGTATCGCGTGAAGAACAGCCTGACCGAAGAGGGCGGCACGTTCGGCGTGGACCTGAAGTTCCGGTCGATCGAGGATTTCCGTCCGGAGGCCGTCGTGCAGCAGGTCGATCCCCTGCGCGAGTTGCTGGACATCCGCACCAAGCTGGCCGACCTGCGCAACAAGTTGGCCGGCAACGACAAGCTTGAAGACCTGCTGGGCGAAGTGCTGACCAGCACGGAGAAACTGCAACAGCTGACCAGCGAGACCGACAAGGGAGGCCGCAATGAGTAATTCCGCCGCCGCGCAAAACACCGCCGCCACCGCGGCCGACACCCAGAGCGGGCTGCTGGACCAGATCGTCGAGCAGAGCCGCGTGGCCAAGTCCACGGCCGAGCATGATCGCGCCAAAGACATCATCGGCGAACTGGTGCGCGAAGTCATGAAGGGCACCGTGGTTGTCTCCGACAACCTGTCGGCGATGCTTGACGCGCGTGTCGCCGAACTTGACCGCCTGATCTCGGCGCAGCTCAGCGAAGTGATGCATGCCCCCGAATTCCAGAAGCTGGAGAGCACCTGGCGCGGCCTGCACTACCTGTGCCAAGAGACCGACACCAGCCCCATGCTGAAGATCAAGGTGCTGAACACCACCAAGCGCGACCTGGTGCGCGACTTCCAGACGGCGATCGACTTCGATCAGAGCCTGATGTTCAAGAAGGTCTACGAAGAAGAGTTCGGCACCTTCGGCGGCGCGCCGTTCGGCGCCTTGCTGGGCAACTTCGAGATCACGCGCCAACCCGAGGACATGTACTTCATCGAACAGATGTCGCACGTGGCCGCGGCCTCGCATGCGCCGTTCATCGCCTCGGCGTCGCCCGAGCTGCTGGGGTTGGACAGCTTTGCCGACCTGGGCCGTCCGCGTGACCTGGCCAAGGTGTTCGACACCGTGGAATACACGAAGTGGCGCAGCTTCCGCGACTCGGAAGATTCGCGCTACGTGGGCCTGACCATGCCGCGCTTCCTGGGCCGCCTGCCCTATGACCCAGTAGAAGGCACCACGGTAGAAGGCTTCAATTTCGTCGAGGACGTCGACGGCACCGACCATTCCAAGTACCTCTGGTGCAATGCCGCGTGGGCGTTCGGCGCGCGCCTGACGGCCGCGTTCGCGGACTTCGGCTGGTGCGCGGCGATCCGCGGCGTCGAAGGCGGCGGCCTGGTCGAAAACCTGCCCACTCACACCTTCAAGACGGACGACGGCGAGATCGCGCTCAAGTGCCCGACCGAAATCGCGATCACCGACCGCCGCGAAAAGGAACTGAGCGACCAGGGGCTGATCCCGCTGGTGCATTGCAAGAACTCCGACTATGCGGCCTTCTTCGGCGCCCAGTCGGTGCAGAAGGCCAAGAAATACAACACGGACAGCGCCAACGCCAACGCGGTGTTGTCGGCGCAGCTGCAATACATCTTCTCGGTATCGCGCGTGGCGCATTACCTGAAGGCGATGATGCGCGACAAGATCGGCAGCTTCGCTTCCGCGCAGTCCGTAGAGAGTTTCCTGAATCGCTGGGTGTCGCAGTACGTGCTGCTGGACGACAACGCGACGCAGGAACAAAAAGCGCAGTTCCCGCTGCGTGAAGCTTCGGTGCAGGTGGCCGAGGTCCCTGGACGTCCTGGCGTCTTCCGTGCCGTGGCGTTCTTGCGGCCGCATTTCCAGCTTGACGAACTCTCGATCTCGTTGCGCCTGGTTGCCGAACTGCCGGCCCAGGCCCAGAAGTCCTGAGCGTCTTTGCACTGACAACTCATCCATTAAAAGAGGTTATCAACAATGAAGGACATCTACGTCAAGTTCGGCAATCCGGCGCTCAAGGGCGAGTCGCAAGACAAGGACCACCCGGATTGGATCGAAGTCAGCTCGTGGCGCCACGAGATCATCCAGCCGCGCTCGGCCACTGCCTCGACTTCGGGCGGCCATACCGCAGAGCGTACCGAACATGGGGAAATGATCTTCACCAAGGACCTGGACGTGGTCAGCCCGCTGCTGTATCAGCACGCGTCGGGTGGCACCACCTTCGACGAAGTCACCATCGACTTCCTGCGCGCCGACGGCGAAGGCAACCGCGTCAAGTACCTTGAGATCAAGCTGAAGTACGTGATCATCGCCCGCGTGGCGCCGGAAGTGGTCGCCGAAGGGCTGCCGCACGAGTCTTTCTCGCTGAAGTACGCCGCCGTGCAGTGGAAGTACACGCAGCAGAAGGTGGGCGGCAATCAGGGCGGTAACGCCCAGGGCGCCTGGAGCCTGACCAAGAACGACAAGACCTACTCGGTCTGATCGCGGCTACGCCGGCAAGAAGACCGCGGCCCCTGCCGGGTCGCTGTCTTTTTTACTTGAGGCCCCGATGAAAGGATTCGAACCGAGTCTGTTCGACAAGCTGTTCGAAGGAGAGGGCCAGTCGCCCTATGCGCTGCGCCGCTTGTCGATCGAAGAGATGAAAGAGACGGTGGCGCGTGACATCGAGGCCTTGTTGAACACCCGCATGGTGTTCACCGAAGAGGACTTGAGGCGCTACCCGAACTGCCAGCGTTCGTTGCTGACGTACGGGCTGTCCGACTTTTCCGGGCTGAGCCTGGCAAGCCACTACGACCGCGAGTTCATCTGCCGTTCGCTTGAGCAGGCGATCGCGCGGCACGAGCCCCGGCTGACCCATGTCCGGGTGATGCTGCAGGTCGACAGCCGGGCGACGTCGGTGCTGTATTTCGCGATCACGGCCATGCTGGACGTGGGGCCTGCCCACGAACCCGTGACCTTCGACGCGACGTTGCAGCCGTCGACCTTGCAGTACTCCGTGACCAAAGGCTGGGCCAAGAGCCCGGCCACGGTCTGACGCATCAATCCGTAGTGCAGGTGCACTGTCGCGCTGGAATGGAAGACAACAATGGAAGAATTGCTGCCTTATTACGAGCGCGAACTTGGTTTTCTACGCAGTTCGTCGCGCGACTTCGCGGAACGGTATCCGAAGATCGCCGCCCGCCTCGGGCTGTCGGGCGAGACCTGCGAGGATCCGCACGTCGAACGCATGATCGAATCGTTCGCGTTGTTGAGCGCCCGCATCAACAAGAAGCTGGACGACGACTACCCCGAATTCACTGAAGCGTTGTTCGAGGTGATGTACCCGCATTATCTGCGGCCGTTTCCGTCGTGCAGCGTGGCCCAGTTCGACCTGGGGGGGGCGGGCGCCCAATTGACCGCGCCGGTGCGCATCGCGCGCGGCACGGAGTTGAAATCGCATCCGGTACGCGGCGTGGCGTGCCGATTCCGCACGGCCTATGCGGTGACGCTGGCGCCCATCGAGGTGCAACGCGCCGGCTTCGTGTCCAGCGCCAACGCGCCGGCCACGGCCAAGCTGCCTGCGGGCGTCACTGGCCGCTTTGCGGTGACGCTGGCTTGCCAGGGTGAAACGCAGCACTTCGGCCTGCCTGGCGTGGATACGCTGCGGGTATACCTGCACGGTGAGCCGTCATTCGTGGCGGCGCTGCGCGATGCGCTGTTCTTGCGCACGGCTGCGGCCTATGTCGAGTTGCAGCCGGGGCGATGGGACCGCATGCCCGCGATTCCGCTGGCGCAGGTCGGTCTGGCCGAAGACGACGCGTTGATCGATTTCCCTGCAAGCTCGCATCCCGCCTACCGCTTGCTGGCCGAATACTTCGTTTTTTCCGAGAAGTTCAATTTCATCGATATCGACCTGGCCGCGCTGCGCCCCTATCTGGGCACGGCGCGGCAGTTTACGCTGCACCTGCCCGTCACCGGGCTGCGCGCGGATTCCAATACGGCGCGCCTGCTGGAATCGACCACGGCGGACAACCTGAGGCTGGGCTGCACGCCGGTCGTGAACCTGTTCACGCAGCGCGCCGACCCGATCCGCGTGACGCACGCGGCCGCCTCGTATCCGGTGGTGGCCGACGCGCGGCGCGCCTTCGGCTATGAGGTCTATTCGATCGACCGCGTGCGCCAGGTGCGCCAGAACGCCCAGGGCGACGCGGTGGTGGACTTCCGGCCGTTCTATTCCCTGCACCATGGCGAGTCCCCGGAGGCCGCCGGCCATTACTGGACAATGCGGCGCGACGCCGCCATGGCGCAGCGCAGCCCGGGCTACGAAACCGAGATCTCCATCGTCGACATCGATTTCGACCCATCAGTGCCGCAAACCGAAACGCTGAGCCTGGACCTGACCTGCACCAACCGGGACCTGCCTTCGCATATCGCCGTGGGCCAATCCGGCGGCGACCTGTTCCTGGAGGGCGGCACGGTGGCGCGCGCCATCCGCATGCTGCGCCGGCCGACGCATTCGCACCGCTTCCAGCAGGGCCGCGCCGCGCACTGGCGCCTGATCTCGCATCTGGCGCTGAACCACCTGTCGCTGGTGCAAAGCGGGCTGCCCGCCTTGAAGGAAACCTTGCGCCTGTACGACCTGTCCGGGTCGGCCGTGGCCGCGCGCCAGATCGAAGGGCTGGTGGGGCTGGACTACAAGCCGGCAACGCACTGGATGCCGGGCGAACCTTTCGCGACCTTCGTGCGTGGCATCGAGATCCGCCTGACCGTCAACGAAGACCATTTCGTGGGCACCAGCCTGCACACCTTCGTGGCGGTCATCAACCGATTCTTCGGCCTTTACGTGCACGCCAACAGTTTCGTGCAACTTGTCGTGCTGTCGCGCCGCGGCGCGGAGGAACTATTACGATGCCCCCCATGCAACGGCGACGCCATCCTAGCGTGATGGATACGCTGCTGGCAGAGCCGCAGCGATTCAAGTTCTTCCAGGCGGTGCGCTTGCTCGAGCAATGCTTTGCTCGCCAGGAGCGCGGCGGCACGCGGCATACGGTGCCGGAGCACCTGCGCTTTCCGAATTCGCCGGGACTGGGCTTTCCGCCCAGCGAAATCGTCGACGCCGTGGCGTACGACAAGAATGGCGACGTGCTGGCCGACGAAGCGGCGCGCAAAGCCGCCGTGGCCGAGGGACGGCTGGGACGGGTCGATCTGACCCCCGCGTTCTTTGGCCTGCTTGGGGCGCAGGGCGCCTTGCCGCTGCACTATTCCGAGATGCTCGCCAATCGCGAGAGCCTGCGGCGCGACCGCGGCGCACGCGCCTTCTTCGACATCTTCTCGAACCGGGCAGCGGCGCTGTTCTATGCCGCCTGGAAAAAATACCGCATGCCGTTGCGGCACGAGACCGAGCAAGACCACCATTACCTGCCGTTGCTGCTGGCGCTGGGCGGCATCGGCCATCCCGCGCTGCGCGACCGGCTGCACAACGGCGCCGGCCGGGTCTATGACGAATCCGTCGCGCACTATGCTGCGGCAGCCCGTCAGCGGCCCGTGTCCGCGCCTTTCCTGCAACGCGTGCTTCAGGATTACTTCGGCGTGCCCTTGCGCGTCGAACAATTCGTGGGCCGCTGGTACGACGTGCCGCCGCAGAACCGCACACAGCTGGGGCACCCGGGGGCCGTGCTGGGCGTGTCGGCGCTGGCGGGCGACCGAATCTGGCAGCGCGACCTGCGCATCCGGCTGTGGATCGGCCCCTTGTCGAATCAGGCGTTCGCGGACTTCCTGCCGGGCGGCGAACGCGCCCAGGCGCTGGAGAAGTTGCTGACGATGTTCGGCGGCATGACCTTCGAATACGAGGTCCGGCTGGTGCTGGCGCGCGAGAGCGTGACGCCCAGCCAGCTGGGCGGAGGCGGCGAGGTGCGGCTGGGCTGGAACTCGTTCCTGTGCACCGGCCCGGCGGAAGCGGACCGCGACGACGCCAGCTACGAACTGCACACCATTCACTGATCCATAAAAAAACAGAGACTCATGGCTACACCGCTGAAGACCTTGATCGGGAAGTTGAACCAGACGTGCCGCCAGGCGGCCGAACGCGCCGCCAGCCTGTGCATGGCGCAAGGCCATTACGAGGTGGATCTGGAGCACCTGTTCCTGGCGCTGCTGGAAAAGCCGGCCAGCGACGTGAGCATCATCGCGCGGCGTTGCCATATCCATACCGACGCGCTGGAAGCCGACCTGAAGGCCGAGATCGGCCGCTTCAAGAACGGCAACACGCGCACGCCGGTGTTCTCGGCCCATCTGCCCAAGTTGTTCGAGCACGCGTGGCTGATCGCCTCGCTGGACACGCAGACGACGCGCATCCGCTCAGGACACTTGCTGCTGGCGCTGTTGACGGAGCCCGACCTGGCGCAGCTGGCCCGCCGGGGGTCGACCTTGTTCGAGTCGTTCCGGCTGGATGCGCTCAAGCATGACTTCGCGGCGCTGACGGAAGGCTCGGAAGAAGGCGGGCAGGCGGTCGCGTTCTCTGAGGGGGCGGCGCCGCAAGGCGAGGCCGGGCAGCCCGCCCCGGGGCTGACGCAGACGCCCGCGCTGGACCAGTTCACCACCAACCTGACCGAACGCGCCCGCGACGGCAAGATCGATCCGGTGATCGGGCGCGACGCCGAGATCCGCCAGATGATCGACATCCTGACGCGGCGCCGGCAGAACAACCCCATCCTGACCGGCGAGGCGGGCGTGGGCAAGACCGCCGTGGTCGAGGGCCTGGCGCTGCGCATCGTGGCGGGCGACGTGCCGCCGGCCTTGGCCGAGGTGACGCTGCGGGTGTTGGACATGGGCTTGCTGCAGGCCGGCGCCAGCGTCAAGGGCGAGTTCGAGAACCGGCTGAAGAACGTGATCGACGAGGTCAAGAAAAGCCCGTCGCCCATTATCCTGTTCATCGACGAAGCCCACACGATGATCGGCGCGGGCGGGCAGGCGGGCCAGAGCGACGCGGCGAATCTGCTCAAGCCGGCGTTGGCGCGCGGCGAGCTGCGCACCATCGCCGCTACGACGTGGAGCGAATACAAGAAGTTCTTCGAGAAGGACGCGGCGCTGGCCCGCCGTTTTCAGGTGGTCAAGGTCGAAGAACCTGACGAGGGGCTGGCCGCGTCCATGCTGCGCGGCATGGCGCCGCTGATGGAGCGCCATTTCGGCGTGCGCATCCTGGACGAGGCGATCAGCGCGGCCGCCCGGCTGTCGCATCGCTACATTACCGGGCGGCAGTTGCCCGACAAGGCGGTCAGCGTGCTGGATACGGCCTGCGCGCGCGTGGCCCTGGGGCGCAGCGCCACGCCGGCGCTGATCGACGACGCGCGCCATCGCCTGACGCGCCTGCGTACCGAACAGGCGGCGTTGCGCCGCGAGGCCGCCACCGGTGCGCCGAACCCGCGCCTGGCAGAACTGGACACGGAGATTCAGGCGGTCGAGCAGACGCTGGCGGGCGCCGAAGCGCGCCATGCGGCCGAGACCCGCCTGGTGGAGCAGATCCATGCGCTGCGAGCCGAGCTTGAGGCGCAAGGGCAGGACGCGCCGGTAGCGGAACCCGCGGCGCCTTCCTCGGCGCGGCGCAAAGCGGCCGCGCCGGCCCTGACACCGCAACAGCAGCGGCTGGCGGGATTGATGGAAGAACTGAGGGCGTTGCAGGGCGAGCAGCCCTTGGTGCCCGCGTGCGTGGACGGCCAGATCGTGGCCGAAATCGTGTCGGCATGGACCGGCATCCCGCTGGGCCGCATGGTCAATGACGAGATCCGCACCGTGCTGCAGTTGCAGCCGATGCTGGCAGAGCGCGTCATCGGCCAGGACCACGCCTTGCACGCGATCGCGCAACGCGTGCGCACGGCGCGCGCCGGCCTTGAGGATCCGGACAAGCCGAAAGGGGTTTTCCTGTTCGTGGGGCCGTCGGGCGTCGGCAAGACCGAGACGGCGCTGGCGCTGGCCGACATCCTGTACGGCGGCGAGCGCAAGCTGGTCACGATCAACATGAGCGAATACCAGGAGGCCCACAGCATCTCGGGCCTGAAGGGATCGCCGCCGGGTTACGTGGGTTACGGAGAAGGGGGCGTCCTGACCGAGGCCGTGCGGCGCCAACCCTACAGCGTGGTGCTGCTGGATGAGATCGAGAAAGCCCATCCCGATGTGCTGGAGCTGTTCTTCCAGGTCTTCGACAAGGGTGTGATGGACGACGCCGAGGGCCGCGAGATCGACTTCCGCAACACGCTGATCATCCTGACGTCCAACGTGGGTTCCAGCACGATCATGCAGGCGTGCCTGAACAAGCCGGCCGATGAGCGCCCGTCGCCCGACCAATTGTCGGAACTGCTGACGCCGCAGCTGTACAAGGCGTTCAAGCCCGCCTTCCTGGGCCGCATGAAGACCATTCCCTACTTTCCGGTGGACGACGATGCGCTGGCGCACATCATCGGGCTGAAGCTCGGGCGCATTGCGCGCCGGGTGCAAGCCACGCACCGTGCCGTATTCGAGTGGGACGAGGCGCTGGTCGACGCGGTGCTGGCGCGTTGCACCGAGGTGGATACCGGGGCGCGCAATGTGGACCACATCCTCAACGGCGCGTTGTTGCCCGAGATCGCCGAACACGTGCTCAGCCGCATGGCGCAGGGCGAAACCATCGCCAAGATCCGCGTGGGCGCGGGTAAGAACGGCGACTTCCGCTTCCGCATGAGCTGACCAGAGGAGACGCCGACATGGCCCTTGAACTTGCCGCGGCCAGCCTGTTGGGCGCAGGCTTCACCCAGGCCGATCGCCTGCTTGACCTGAGTACGCCGCTGGGCCAGGACAGATTGCTGGCGGAGCGGCTGCAAGGCACCGAGCAGCTGAGCGACGGCGGTTTCGTCCTGCACGTGGATGCGCTGTCCGACGACGCGCACATCCCGTTGAAGGCCGTGATCGGGCAGCCGGTGCAGGTGAAGCTGCAGACCGCCTTGGGCCGCGACGAACATCGTGTCTGGTGCGGGCTGGTGTCGCAGGCCCGCTTCGAAGGCGCGAACGGCGGCTTTGCGCGCTACCGGCTGCGCGTCGAACCGTGGCTGGCGCTGCTGCGCCAGCGGCGCGACAGTTATGCGTTCCAGGACTTGTCGGTGATCGAAATCATCGACAGCGTGTTCGGCGACTACAACGGCCAGGGCGCAGTGGCGCCGCAATGGCGCTGGGAAGTGAAAGACCGCGACACGTACGCCAAACGTAGCCTGACCATCCAGTACCGGGAGACCGACTACGCCTTCATCGAGCGCTTGCTGGCGGAGGAAGGGCTGTTTTATTGGGTCGAGCATGAAGCGGGCGATGGCGAACCGGGCACGCATACCGTCGTCATCGCCGACCACAACGGTGCCTTCGAGGCCGGCCCGCAAGCGAGCGTCAAGTTCCAACGCGCCGATGCGACCGAAACCGAAGACACCATCCAGGCCTGGCGGCAAAGCCGTACCTGGCGCACCAATGCCGTGCGTCTGGCCACGTGGGACTACCGCGCGATGCAGGCCCGCAAGGCCAGCGCGCAGGTCGACGACAAGCTGCCGAACGCCATGGAACTGGCCGACTCCGATTACCCCGGCCAATACCTGTTCGAGGATGGCGATCAGGGCGACCGTCTGGCCCACAATGCGCTGGCCGCGCAGCGCTTGCGGCAGTCCCTCTATGAAGGCGAGGGCACCGTGCGCACGCTGGCGCCGGCGCAGCGCTTTACGTTGACCGGCCATTGGGGGCCGTCGCAAGGCGCCGGCGCGGATTTCGTGGTGCTGCGCATCCGCCACGATGCGCGCAACAATTTCGACGAAAGCCTGGGGCGCGCGGTAGCCCAGGCGCTGGGCGCGGCCGGCGAATCGCAGCACGACGAGGCGGACTTCTACCGGAACCGGTTCGAGGCGATTGCCGCCTCGCTGGAGTACCGGCCCAGTACCCAGGACGGACACGGCGCGCGGCTGCATCCGCGCCCCACGGTGCATGGCGCGCAGACCGCGCTGGTGGTGGGGGCAGCCGACCCGGTCCACACCGACCGCGACCATCGCATCAAGATCCAGTTCCACTGGCAGCGCGGCAGCGCTTCCAGCAACCGCCAGGACCATCCGGCGGGCGCCGACAATGCGCCGGCCAGCGACGCGCTGGGCACCTGGGTGCGTGTGGCCGAGCCCGTGGCCGGATCCGATTGGGGCGGCCATTTCGTGCCGCGCCTGGGGCAGGAAGTGCTGGTGCAATTCCTGCATGGCGACATCGACCGCCCGGTGGTGGTGGGCGCCTTGTACAACGGCGCAGGCGCGGAGAACGCCGCGAACAACCAGGTGCAGGGCGGGGCAGCCAAGGCCACCGGCAACGCGCCCGCCTGGTTTGCCGGCAGCGAAGCGGGCCATGCGCACAACGTGGTGATGTCGGGCTTCAAGACGCAGGCCCTGGCGCAAAGCGGGCAGGGCATGGGCGGGTTCAACCAGCTTGTGCAGGACGACACGCCGGGGCAATCGCGCCTGACCGCGTCCACCACGCAGGCCGAGGCGCGGTTGAATCTGGGGCACTTGAAGCAGCAACGCGACAACGAACGACTGTCTGACCTTGGCCACGGCGCCGAGTTGGCCACCAGCGAAGCGTTGGCGCTGCGGGCGGGCGAGGGCTTGCTGATCAGCGCGGATAAGCGCGAGGGCGCTGCCGGCGGCTTGCTGGACAGCGAAGAGGCCATCAAGCAGATGGAAAACGCCATCGAACAGGCGGGCGAGCTGGCCGCCACGGCCGTCCGCCAGGAAGCCACCCTGTCGGGCGATGGCGGTAAGACGCGGGCGTTGAACGAGCTGGACGCGGTGCGCAAGGTGATCGAGGGCACCAAGGCTGAGGAAGCCGTCACGGTGCCTGCCTATACGCTGCCGCACATCCAGGTGAGCGCACCCAAGGGCATCGGCCAGTACACGCCGCACAATGCGTTCACGGTGGCCGGAACCACCTTGTGCCAAGTCGCGCCCGATGTGAACTGGGCCGCTGGTGCGAATTTGGCTATCTGCGTGGCGCAGGGCGTGGTGCTCTTCACCAAGGGGCTGGGCGGCAGTGGCCGGGCAGTCCAGGAACAAGGCATCCGCCTGCATGCCGCCGGCGGCAAGTTGCGCTTGCAGAGCCAGAAGGCGCGCATGCGTCTGGCGGCCGAAAAGGCGGTGACGCTGGTGTCGGCCCAAGGCGCCGTCGACGTGAACGCGTCGAAGAAGGTGCTGGCCACGGCGGCGGGCGCCTACATGCGGATCGAGGGCGGCGGCATCCAGCTGCATGCTCCAGGCAAGGTCGAGCTGAAGGCGGGTGTGCATAACTGGGTGGGGCCGCAAAGCGGGACCGGACCGGCGCAGCCGCCGCAGGGGGATATGGAAGGTTGCGCTGCGGCGCTGGAGGACGCGGCCGGCAGCGGCGCGTTGGCGGCGTGACGATGGATACGACGCCGCATCGCCTCGGACCCTGGACGGCTTGCGCCGAGGATTGCGTCGAACGGGCCATCGCAGGCTTGCGTGCGGTGCTGGACGGGCGCGGCGACCGGCGCGTGCTGCTTTTATGCGACTCGACGCTGGCCGACCCCCTGGCCGACGACATCGCCGCGGCGGGGCTGGCGCGGCGCGAGGTCGATCTGATTTCGCAAGGCGCGTCCACCCCGCCTTTGTACCTGGCAGAGGTGCCCGACGAAATCCGGCACGAACGCCTGGTCAACGCCAGCATCAGGCTGGCCGTGGACGAAGCCATGCGCCCGGCGCCTGCGGGCAAGCGCCCGCGTTCGATGTCGGCGTGGCTGGCTACCGACCTGCCGCTGGCGGAAGTGGCGCAGCGCCTGGTCCTGCGCGCGCGGCTGCGCGACGCGCAAGGCCGTGTGCGCATCCTGCGGTTCTGGGATCCGCGCACCACGCAGTACCAAAGCGAGCTCTACGCCGGTACTGCGCCGGCCTCGTGGATTCCGGGCGCGACCTGGATGACCGTGGACGGGTTCGCGCGCTGGCAGACGTTGCCGGATACACCCGGCCCGATGCAGACGGTCACGCCGGATTGGCAGCGCCTGGCGCGCCTGGGCCGCATCAATGCCGTACTGCAGCGGCTGAACGCGGGCGGCTTGCGTGTCGGTCCGTCGGTGCTGGATGCGGTGCGGCAAGCACTGGATGCCGGCGCGGCATGCGGTATCGATGATGATGAGGACGTCGCGCTGTTCGCCGCCTGGCGAGTGCGTCTGGATGCGCCGCTGGAGCGCGCGCCGTCGTTTGCGGCCTTGCTGCGCGAGGTGCAGGAAGAGGGCGGCCATTTGCGCAACGCGGCGCAAGATATGGATGACGAAGATTGGGAGCGCTTTGCGCGGCAAGCGCAAACGCGGGAGGACTTGCAAGCATGACTGACTACGACGCGCTGCCCTGCAAGGGCAAGTTCTGCGGCCGACCCGGGCTGCCCATTCTGCCGATGCGGATTGCTTACGTGCCGGGCGGCAAGAATGACCTGCCGGACGGCGTGTACATGGACGCCGAGCTGTATTACGACACCATGCGCCAGGGCGCCTACATGCTGCGCGCGATCACGGCGGGCTATGTGTACATCTGGGATCCGCGGCGCAGTTACGGCTGGCGCGCGTTTGCGGCGACGGCCACCGGACAGATGAAGGAAGTGCCGGTTGATGACGACGACCGGCCGTCCCAGCAACCGACGTTTACGTGCACGCGGGAAGGGCATGGCCTGGAATCCGCGTTGATCAATGTGGAGGCGCCCGCCAATGCGTCGCGCCCGGTGTGGGTCGGGTATTCACGCGTGTGGTGGACCAGCGACATCCGTCGGAAGTTGTCGCGTGACAGGAACTGGCGCAATAAGGTGATGCTGGAACTGGACGCGCAGGCCGTGTGGGGCGGGGGCCATCCCAAGCCCGAAACTGGCTACCGCGTCGCGGAGGATGGCGCGAACCTGGCAAAGCACTCCATCGAATTCCGGGATGCGGCGGGAGCCGCGACGCTGTTTGCCAACACATTGATGCCGGCCACGAGCGTGTTCGGAGCAAAGGCCGCGGAAATGGCCGGAAAAATGCGCCAGATGACGCCGAAAGGCGGCGTCGTGCTGGCGCTGCGCGACCCGGTTGGGTTGCTGGCCGATATCTCGATGTGGCGCAACAAGCGCATGGGTGAACTGGCCGAATACCACATGGATCCTACCCGCTTGCGCGAGGTGGGCGTGGCGCAGATCATCCAGGGTCTGCAGAAGCAGATGGACGCCGGCGGCGAGGAAATCAAGCGGATGCGCGAGCGCATCAGCATGGGCAAGGTCGAAAAGACGCTTAGTGACAACGTCGCCAGCATCAGCCGCATGAAGGGCCTGATCGAGGGGGCGGGAAGGGACTGGGCATGGTGGTATGGCCGTGAGACGTTCTGGCTGACCCTTAAGACGTACTCGCCAGAGGACACGGCCGCGGGGGTGTGCCTGGAAGATGACATGGCGCTGTGCGTGGATGGCGCAGGCGCGGTGCAAAGCGAGCACAAGGCGATCGACGATTCGCTGAAAGACGATGACGCGGACGGAATGTACGAGGCGATGTGGCGCGGGCTCGCGTCGAACGACGGCGAGTTGTTGGCCTTCCTGCAAAAGGAAGCCAAGACCAAGCTGTCGAAGCAGATCTCGCAAGTCCGCAAGATGATCAAGAACTACAACGATTGGTTGAAAAAGCGCAGGACGGCCGCGCAGTCGAATCCGATTCCGCCCGTCCGAACCGCGACCAGCGCCATCGGTCGCTTCATTTCGACCCAGTTGTTGCGGCTGACGTTGTCCGGCGAACCCATTGCGGAACGGGTCGCCGCGCGGGTATCGCTGACCATGGCAGCGCGCATGAATACCGTGATGGTGGTTCGAACCCATACGACGACCATTCCACGCTTGATCGCAGAAATGCACCAGATCGTCTGGGAGCCAAACCTGAAATCCATGATTGTTGGATCGGGCGGCGGCATGAACGCGACGCAACACATGCAATCGGGATGGATCGGAACGCAATCTGAGGCAACCCGGCCAGTCACGCTCAACTACCTCATCCCGGAAGAGGTCGACGCGCAACTCAACACGGCTTCCCATACGGCGTCCAATACGAATCCCCGGCCCGGGGCGGGCTCGACGCCCCCATTGGGGCTGCCCGCGCCGCCGACGATGCTGGCCCTGCCGGCGCCGACGATGTCTCCTATGGCGGGACTCATCAAATGGGCCAGGTCGCGAGACGGCGCCAATGCCGGCGCGACGGGCGTGATGGCCCTGGTGGCGATCTATTCATCGGTATCGGACCTGAGAGCGGCGAGGGTGGCCGAAGACGGGAAGAAGGAGCGCAAGGCCTGGTTTGGCATCACTTCGGGCATGCTGGGTGTGGGCAGCGTCGCGATTGAAGTCACGGCCGGTGCGATCGGCGCGCGCGTGGGCGCGAACACGGCGTTTACGATGAACTTGCAGCTGAACATGCGCCTGGCGACGGTCCGGATGGCGGGCGCGGTGTTCGCCACGGCGGCGACGTTGGTGGACAGTACCAACAATGCGCTTAACGCGATTGATCAGTATGACGTGCACAACTACGAGGCTGGCGGCGCGTACGCCACGTCCTCGGCGTTTCTGTTGATGTCCGGCTTGACGGGCGTGGCGACGGCCGTCATCGCGCTCGGGGGCGCCTTCAGCACCGCGGGTGTGGCCGCTGGCGCAGGCGGCTTTGGCGGCGCGATGGTGGGCCTGACCAGCGGCGGATCGGTGTTGCTGGGTATTCCCGTGTGGGGGTGGATCGCATTGGGCCTTTGCCTGCTGGCCGCGGGCCTGTACTTCAAATTCTGGGGAGACAGCGCGACCGACAACGAACTGGAGGTCTGGTATACGCGTTGCTGCATGCGGTCGCCAGAGTATGAGGGCGTGGAAGGCCGCGAACTGTATGCGAGCCGGGAGGACGAGCTGGACGACTTCAACCGGGCAGTGTTCGGCGTGCGGGTGTCGCTGCAGTGGTACGGATTGACGAGGGGCGAGATCTTGGGCCGGGACCGCGTGGTGCTGGAGGCTGTGCTGCCTGGCTACACCAAAAACAGCGACTACGCCTATAACCTGAAACTGATCGGCCCCGGCGTCAGCGCGGTGGTGTCCAGCAAGGGGTCGATGCGGGCCCAAGATCCGGATCTGCAGCCTCACACCTCCGAGTACCAGTGGGTGCAGGGGCGGCCGCCTAAGGAGAACTGGATGGACAAGGCGGACAAGTACGTTGATAGCATGAGCTCCCGTCCGGGCTGGGCTGATATTTGGCGCTGGCTCCGGAAAGACCGGAGCCAAGCGATAGAATTCACTAGCAAGCCTTGGGATGATGCGGTCCAGTTCATGCCACGCAACGGGTATGCGGTCTTGAAAACCGAGGTGCTGGTGGACAACGATATCTTCACCGAAGCCCTCATCAAGATCGAGTACTGGCCCGATCCGGAGCGCATGCCGGAAATGCGGGCGCTGCCCGTGGGCAGCGGGGGAACCAATGTCGTGAAAGCTGAGAATTGAAAAGGGGGATGCATGCATAGCAACGAAGGCATCCAGGCGGCCGTCTACACCCGGTGGCACCAGCTGTCCGTGCCGCTGGCTTTTGCGTTGGCCGCAGGCGGCTTTATGCTTGTCGTCTTCAATCGGGGACCCATTCCTTTGGCAATTGGGCTGGCCGCACTCGGTCTGCTCGTGCCTCCCCTGGTGGCGTTCAAAGGTTTTCCCACCCGCAACGCGGTCAAGGTAACGCCGGAGGGCCTGGAATTTTCCCGGCGCGGGCCGATCGCCTTTGCCGATCTGAAGAGCTGGGGCACCGACGATTACCTCAAGTTGATCCGTCCGGGCCTGCCGACGCTGTTGGTGAGCCCGGTGGACCTGCCCAGCCGCGAGCGCCTGCTGCGCGACTTCGAACAGGCGCTGCAGGCGTGGCAGAAGCGGCAGCCGGCCGGCACCGCCGCCGCGCGCCGCACGCATTTCTACGGTTCCGCCGCCGGCCGTCTGGTTGGGCTGCTGATCACCGCGCTGGGCGCCGGCTCCGCCGTCATGGCGCTGAACCAGCGCGAACCGTCGATCTCGCTGGCCATCGTGGGCGGGCTGGGCGCGCTGTTCGGGCTGGCCATGCTGTTCGGCAAGCGGGGCTAAGTCGGGGAGGGGGCGGAACCCCCTTTGCCCTTCCCGGTCCCCGCGTTCAGGGCAGGACTTCGCTGACGGTTCCCTGCACTGCCGCGCAGCGCGTACACAAGTCTGCGTCGTCCGTTACGGACGGCTCGTGCTTCCTGCAGCAGGCGCAGGCGCGCCAGCCCGTGGGCGAGAAGGTCACTTCCGCGCCGTCGCCTGACCGGCCCTCGTGGACGACCGCCGCGGCGCCGAGAACCTCCGCGAAGGCGCCAAGCCTGTCGGCCGTCGACGGCGACCACGTGACGTCCACCTGCGCCGCGCCCTTGACCCATTCGTTCCGGTTGGCTTCGACCCATCGGTTGAGCGCGCCCTTGACGTCGACCGCAGCACCGTAGGCCGCCAGGTCCGCGGCCTCGTCCGCCGCGGCGGGCAGGGCCACGTCGGCAAGGGTGGCCAGCAGTACGCTTTCCCCCTGTTCCGCGCCCGCTGCCTTCAGATACTGAAAAACTTCCTCGCAAGAAAACGGCAGCACCGGCGTCAGCAGGCGCGCAAGCGTGCGTACCAGCAGGCCAAGCACATGCTGCGCCTGACGCCGGCGCGGCGCGCCGGGGTGGTCGCAATAGAGGCTGTCTTTCACTGCCGGAAAGTAATCGCTGGATGCGCTTTCGGCGTAGCGCAGCAGATGCGACACGGCCGCGGCGAAATCGTAGCGGTCGGCCGCCTGGCACACGTCGCTGCCCAGTTTGCGCAGCAAGGCCACCTGGACCCGGTCCAACGGATGCGGCAGCGCCTGCGGCTGCCAATCGAAATCCTGCAGGTTCTGCAGGCAGAAACGCATGGTGTTGCGCAGCTTGCGAAAGCGCTCCTTGGTGAGCGCAAGCGCTTCGGCCGAGAACTTCAGTTCGCGCGTGAAGTCCTGCTGCAGTGCCCACAAGCGCAACACGTCCGGGCTCAGAGTCTTCAGCATCTGGTCCAGCGGCTGGTAGTTCTTGCTGGACTTCGAGAACTTCTGGCCCGTGCCGTCCACGACGAAGCCATGAGTGACAACCTGCTTATAGGGCGCGCCGTGGCCGGCCGCGGCGCAGGTCAGCAGCGAAGACTGGAACCAGCCGCGGTGCTGGTCCGAGCCTTCCAGGTAGACGTCCGCCGTGCGCCCGTAGCGCTGCATCAGCACCCGTTGATGGGTCACGCCGCTGTCGAACCAGACGTCCAGCGTGCGGCGGGGGCCTTCGCTCTGCCAGGCTTCCACACCTTCGGCAGCAACGCGAGCCGCCAGCCGCAGGTCATCGGGGTCGGCCGGATCCACGAGCGGCGTTCCCCACAACCGGTTGCGCGACACGCACCAGGCCCCGCGTCCGGCCAGCATGCTGGTAAGCCGTTCGCGGCCGGAGGCGGGCACGAACTCCACATCATCCAGCGCGCGCAGCGCCTGCTGCCGGGTGTCGGTCAGGTCCAGGAACCACTCTTGCGAAGCGCGAAAGAACACCGGCGTCTTGTGGCGCCAGCAATGCGGATACTCGTGCTCCAGGGTGGACACGGACACGACCAGCGGGGCCACGCGTTCCAGCACGTGGGCCCTGGCTTGGGCCAGATCCATGCCTTCCATGCCCTCGAGGACGAAGCGGCCGTGCTCGTCGAGGTATTGCTCGACCGCCAGGCCGTACGGCTCGCAGACGCGGAAATCATCCGTGCCGAAGGCCGGCGCCATGTGCACCAGACCCGTGCCGGCCCGACTGACGAAATCCGCCGGCAGGACGGGAACGGTGTCACGGGTGTAGGGGCTGACTACCCTCACCCCCGCCAAGTCGACGTCGGGCAGTGGCTCGTCGCCGGTCTGGCGCAGCCGCACCCTTGTGCGCGTGCCGTCATGGACGGCGACGTAACTCAAGGCCGGGTTGTAGGCGACGGCCTTGTTGGCAGGTAGCGTGTACGGCGTGGTGGTCCATACGTCCAGGAACAGGTCCTCGTGGCCCGCCACCGGAAACAGCACGACCAGGCTGTCGCCGACCTTGGTCTTGTATTCGACCTCGGCTTCGGCCAGCGACGAGGCGCAGGCCGGACACCAATGCACCGGGCGCAGCCGCCTGACGGCGCCGGGGAGCGTCTGGAACAGCTTTGCCGCGCCCGCCTCGAAGCCGGGAGCCATGGTCAGATAGGGTTGCTCCCAGTCGGCAGCGACGCCCAGGTCGCGGAACTGGGCCGTCTGCAGATCCACCTGCGAACGCGCGTAGGACCGGCACGCCGCCACGAAAGCCGGCGGATCGTCCTTGCCTTGGCCCAGGCGTTCGACCTCCAGCTCGACCGGCAGGCCGTGGCAATCGAAGCCCGGCACGTACGGCGCGAAATAGCCCTGCAGCCGCTTGAATTTCACCACCGAGTCCTTCAGGCCCTTGTTGACGGCGTGGCCTAGGTGCAAGGCGCCATTGGCATAGGGCGGCCCGTCGTGCAACAGGAAGAGCGGCCGCGCGCCCTGCGTGCGGTGCAGGCCGTCGACGACCGCCTTGCTCGACCAGCGCCGCAAGGTGTCCGCTTTGTTGGCGTGAGTGGTGGCCAGCGGGAAGTCATGCTTGAAAAGATTCAGCTTGTACATGTTTCGAGTCCAGAAATGCAAAAAGGGCAGCGTTCTGTACGCTGCCCTTTGGAAGGTGAGGTGCGAAGGTGGGGCTTAGCAGCCCAACGTAATTCGCCCCCGACGCCCAATGGCAGCGGAGGTGCGAATAATCACGATCGACAGGAATCTGGACACGGGTTTTGGCTGATTGGCGTGTTGACGTTGTGAAACCACTCTAGCACAACATCAAGACCCGAAACAAACGCAACAATAATTTTCGGGTCCCTCGCCGCCGTCGTTGCACGTCTGTGCCGGGGCGGATTCGTGTGGCGCGGTCGAGAGGTCGCGCCGCTGCTGGTCTTTCGGCCACGAGGCGTTGTGAGGGGCACGGCGCAAGTCCGCCGGGATGCGCGTCGCCCCGCAGCGCGCCATGTTTCAGTCCCCCAAGCAGACATTGCGATCCGGCCCTGAATCAGTAGTATGCCGGGTCAACGATCCGATTCCGCCTCATTCAAGGACTGCTCCATGACATTGCCGCGCCCGCGACTTGCCCTGTCCGCCCTGGCCTTTTCGCTTGCCCTGTCCGGCTGCGCCACCCAGCCGTTCTTGAGCGGCGAAGGCACCATGGACGATCCGCGCTATTCGCAGCTGCTGGATCTGATCGACGAAGCGCTGAAGTCGGACATGGCCGTGGTGCTGGTGGCCGATCTGACGCCGCACCCCACGCTGGGCGACGCGCTGGCCATGACGACGTACACCACCCGCGTGATCTGGATGAACGAAGCCGCGCCGCAAGTGACCTTCAGCCGCAGCTTCCAGACCAATTCGTTGCAGAAGGACACGAAGACGCCCCTTCTGTTCAATTCGTTCGAAGTCCATATCCTGCCGCCTGGCAAGTATCTGCTGACCGGCGGTGACGACTACAAGCTGAATGCGTTGCTGGATGAGGTGGGCGCTCAGCGCGGCCCGGTCGGCTCGGGGCGCGGCGCGAACGGCACGTCTTATCTGTCGCCGGAGCTCTACCGCGAGTTCTACAAGCAGACCAACTGGCACGATGCCAGCTATGGCACGCAGACGGGGTCGCGAACGGTGTGCACTGCCGTGCATGCGGCGTCGGGCGCCTGCGTGAGCTGGGGCGAGCAGCAATACAGCCAGACCACCCAGACCGGGGCCGCAGGCTACCGCGAAGATACGCAGTATCGCGACATCCCCGCGATCAAGATCCAGTCGCGCATTCCGCCCAAACAGGCGTTGGCAAGCTTCACGCTCAAGGCCGGCCAACTGGTGCTGAGCCAGCGCATGCATCTGAAGACACCCAGCTACAAGTACCGGCAGTCCGCGTGCCGCGCGGTCGAGGCCAAGATGATCGAGTGCCCGCTTGAGGACATGACGGTCTACACCCGTCCGGCGCCCATGGAGTTTTCGCAGAAGCTCATCGCGCGCCGCAAGAACGTCAGCGCGGCACATCAGCAGCTGCTGTCCAAGCTCCAACCCATGCAGATCACCACGCTGGGGCAGCAGGGCATGGAAGACCCCGTCTGGGGCGTGCCGGTATCGTTGCGCAAGGGAAAATGAGCGAATCCGGGGGCGGTGATCCGCGCAAGCGCTGGCGCGAGCAGCAGCGGGCCCAGCGTCTGGTGGAAGCCGAAGACCAGCGTGCCGCGTTCGACGCGCAGGCGGCGCGCCAACTGGCGTGGGCCGAACGCGCACGGCAGCCGCCCGCCCTGGCCCGTGTGGCATGGCAGGGCATGACGTTGCGGGTGCTGAACCTGGCTCAGGCGCAGTCGCTGCTAGGCCGGATCCGCGGCACCGATAATGCCGCGTATTACGCGCTGCTGGGCGAGGCCGCGACCGCGCAGCTGCCCGACAGCGCCGGCCAGCAATGGGTGTTCCTGGTGGCCGACGCACCGGTGGCGGCGAGGGCCTTGGACCTGCCCGCGCAACTGCCGGACCATCCGGCATTGCGGGTGGCAGGCTGGGTGTTCACGGCCGGTCTGGACGCGGACGTGGTACGTGTCGGCAACGCGGCCGAACCCGATATGGCAAGCGGCGAATCAGAGGCCGGCACCGAGTCCGGCACCGAGTCCGGCACGAGCGTCGTCGCATTGGGGCGCGCGCGCGCCGGACTTCTGATGTTGCCCGCAGGGTGGCACGCATTCACGGAAGGGTTGGAGGCAACGGCGCTGCTGTGCCGGGACTATCGCTGCCAGGTGCTGGTGCGCGGCGCGCTGCGCGCGGATTGCGTGATCGCGGCGGGCGGTGACGTGTACTGCACTGAAACGCCGCCTATCCGCCTGCTGGCGACGGACGATGCCGACCGCAATCGCAGCCGCATCATGTCGCGCCCGGGCCGCAGCTATCGTTTCCACCCGCCCACGCATGCGATCGAGGACATCGTGGCGCCCCGCTGGTTACGGCGGGACGCGCGCGGCCATGCGCGGCTTGCAACGTGCCTGGCTGACCTTGCCGATGCGCACGCCTTGCTGCGCCCCGGCAAGGAGATCGACGGCGTCTATGACGGCTTTGCGGCCGATCTCGAGCAGGCCATGGAGAC
Source organism: uncultured Achromobacter sp. (assembly GCA_963530045.1). Lineage (GTDB taxonomy): Bacteria > Pseudomonadota > Gammaproteobacteria > Burkholderiales > Burkholderiaceae_B > Achromobacter. The sequence goes on along the minus strand of CAUSDE010000013.1, from coordinate 92,276 downwards.
GCTGTCGGCGTTGTTGCGCACGGCGGGGCCGGCGCAGCTGTCGGTGCGGTTCGGGCCCAGCCCCTCGAACCACGCCGGGTATTCAGAGAATGCCGCGGGCGCGCGCGAGCTGGTGCGGCAGATCGATCATTCGGAATATGTGCGCATCAGCGCGACGCAGCCGGGCGCGGGCGGCGCCCTTGCGCTGCGGCTGGAATCGCTGAGCGCGCCCGTGCGCGACCGCCCGGTGCGCGATGCCAGGCCTGACGACGACGACCCCGAGGCGCGCATGATCAAGCTGGCGTTACGCGACGCGATCGCACGGCTGTTGGCGCATTACGGTCCCGCGTAACCGGATGGGGAATCCGGCCGGTGCGTTGTCGCGCCGCCGGCAGGGCGTCAAAGATGCCGGTGGCTACACGCCATCGGCGCATCGATCAGCTTGCCCACGGCGTCCGCCATCTTTCTTGCGCTTTCTTCGTCCAGCCAGTCCGTGCGTATCGATCGAAAGCCCAGGCCAAGGCTGAAGTGCCAATCCAAATCGAAAATTCGATAGGCCTTGCCCGTGGCGGCGGAGTGCCATTGCACGTCGGGGTCTTCGAAGGCCGCGCCAATGAAATCGACGTGGTCGCCATAGGGAGGCAGGTCCGGTATCGGCTCGCCGGTTTCCGGCAGGCTCGGGACTTCCAGGTTTTCGCCGACATGCACGGCAGGATTCGGGCCGTCATAGGCCAGCAGCAGCAAGCCGAATCGTTGCGGATCGGTGTCGTACGTTTGGGCGATATGCGGACTCATGAAGGCGCGTGCCGCCGGCCCGATCAGGTAGTGGGGGCTGCGCCAAGAGCTGCCCTCGTCATCCTGGAGAGTGCAGTCGAGTTCGATGCCGTGACGGGTCAGCAATTCGAGTGTTTGCGCGATGCTGAAATCCGGCGCGGCCTTCAGGCCGGCGGGCAGGGCGGGACACCCTTCGTACAACGCCAGCACCTCGGCGGGGCTGCGCATCGTGTCTTCGTATCGGTAGGTGCAGTCCAGGGTCCGCGCCAGCGTCAAGCTCAGGTCGACGAGGGCGGGCATCGGCACGTTGCGCCCGAACGGGGGCAGCACCATGCCGATTTCCAGTAGACGGGCTTCAAGTTGTTTCCAATCCGGCGGCGGCAGGTGGGGATATCGCGGGAACAGGAACTGGTGGTGTTCAGACATGCGCCGCGTCTAGAGCGTGCGGCCTCGTCAACGCATCGGGGTTGCCCCGGTAGCGCGGCTGCCGCGCAGGCGCGGGCGTCAGGCGACGAATCGTCTTCAGCACCTCCTCCGGTTCGGCCGGCTTGCGCAGGTATGCCGCATAGCCGTCGCAAGTCGCGCTGATTTCGTGCTCGGGCCGGCCGCTCAACACCAGGACGGGCGTTTCGCTCAGATAGGCGTTTTCGCGCATTGCGGTGAGCAGCGCGCCGCCGTGCATGCCCGGCATGGAAAAGTCGGTGATCACGAGGTCAGGCCGCAGGTCAAGCATCTGCCGAAGCGCGGTCAGGCCGTCGGTATGCGTCGTGACGTCATAGCCTTCAATACGCAAGATCTCGCTCAACATGTCGACCAGCATCGGCTGATCGTCGACCAAAAGTATTTTTTTCATGATGGTTCAGTGCCACGTACTGCAGCGTTTGGATTTCTGGCCGCCCTGGCCGTCCGCAAGCGCCGTTGTCGGCGTTCATGCGAAGTGTGGCGGGGCGGGGCCAGCGGCATTTCGCTCCTTCCGGGCGCTGACGGGGCAGGCGAAAGGAGGATGGCGGACCGTGGATAGCCGCATCCTAGGGCATGCGCGTTGTTCATGTGTGTCGTAATTGTATCGGGACGAAACGGGTGACTCGCCGGTCCGCGTGCCACGTCGTTGATGCGAAGCGGCACGGCCACTTTTTGCCATGCTTGAGCGGTGAGTCGATCGGCCATCGAGCAGTTGGCGCCGTGCTTTAATTCGATCTGGATCACGCGCGCGGCATGCGCCAAGCAACCCACGGGAGCCTGACTTGCCCATAGACTTCGATCAGATCGAGAGCGGTTTCATGGACACGTTGCGGGCGCAGTCCGCCTTCGCGGGCTGGAAGAGGAAGCGCAAGCGTTGCCTTTGGCGCGCGCTTGGCGACGTGGAACAAGGCGTGGAGCTGATCCGCTACAAGGCCTCTTTCGACAACCGGCAATGGGTGTCCTTGGGCCTGTACGTCTCGGTGCCTTGTGAGCGGGAGTGGCCGGTATACGTGCCCGCCGAAATCTGGGACAAGGGTCGGCTGTACCGCCGGGCGTATCTGGTGCCTGGCCACGGTCTGGTCGACGAGCCTACCTTTGCCAGCGGTGCCTCGGTCGCCGTCGCTACCCCGGAAGATTTGGCGGCATGGCTGGCTGCCCTTCCGGACGATATCGACGCGCACGTCGCTTCCTGGTTCAAGCAATACGAGACGCTGGAAGACGCTTCGTATGAGTATCAGATCCCCCGCTGGCGTTTGGAGAAGGCGGGTCTGATTCCTTTGACGCCGGGCAGTTAGGGCGGATCGTCGTTGCGCGGAAAGCGATTGAAACCGCTTATACACCCCGTATCCCGGCCTGCGGGACTGACACATACCTGAAGTGATAACTTGCTTGCCAGACGAATGATTTCTGGTTCAAGCCGTTATGCATGGCTGCATCGCAGAAGCAGCCCGCTACAGGAGAATAAAGATGGCCATCACGAAACGACTCATTCAGGCGGTTCTCGCGGGCGTCCTGGCGTTGGGCGTCAGCATGACGGCGCAGGCCGACAAACAGACCCGCAATACCGTCATTGGCGCCGGATTGGGTGGCGTGGCCGGCGCATTGCTGTCCGAAGGCGACCCTTGGGCGACAGTGGGAGGCGCTGCCGCCGGCGGATTGCTGGGACACGTCATTACCGATGACGACCGCGGCGGACGCCGCCACGGCTGGGATCGCGACCGCGGACGCGACCATTCCTACCGGCGTGCAGGCTATCGGGGCTATGACGGCTATCGTGGCCACGATGGATACCGAGGCCACAACCGTTCAAACGGGCGTCACCACCACCGCCGTTGATCAGGCCGGGCGCTTCCGGAGCCAGTCGATCACGAACTCCCCCGATTCATGGATGTGCGTTCGCATCGACAGGCGCGCGGCGGCGGGGTCGTGCGCCACAAGCGCATCGACGATCGCCGCATGGTGCTCGATATTCTTGTTCATGCGCGACGCATACATGCCCAGCACGGTCATGTTCAGGATGTTCCTGGTGTAATCGGTATGCAGGTCCTTGATGACGCGCTCCAGCGACGAGTTGCCGGCAGCGTGGAAAATCAGGGAATGGAACTCCTGATTCCTGATGACCCATTGCCGCATCGGCCCCGCCGCATGGCGGTTGGGGGCGGAGCCCCCGTTGTTGACTTCCGCATAGAGCGCCGAGACCGCCTCCACGCATGCTGCGTGGGAAGATTGCAGCTTTTGCAGGTTGGCGTCGGTGATCCAGCGGGCGGCCAATTCTGCCGCCATTCCCTCCAGCTCCCCTCGCAGCCAATAGTTCTGGCCGATGTCTTTGACGGTGGGGGCGACGACGGTAGCGCCGTAGCGGGGCTGCTGGACGATCAAGCCTTTGATCTCCAGTTGCCGGAATGCTTCGCGCACGGGCGTCCGGCTGACGTCATACTCCTCGGCCAGCGACTCCTGCCGCAGCTTTCGTCCGGGCAGGTAGGTACCGTCGAAGATCTTTCTGGAGATATCTTCCACGAGTTGCTGCACGAGGTCTTCCCGGGGTTGCGGCGGCCTCGCCGCAACGGGCTGGCCGCCGTACGAGAAAGGGTGTGGCATTGTTTCGCTCCCGCCCCGGCATGCTGCGCCGGGGGCTTCTGCCTCAGTGTTCCAGGTCTTTTTCAGTGATCTCAGGCAATTCGCCCTTGATGTTCATCCTGCCTTCGTACACCGGGCCGGCCTTGGTGGTGGGGCCCTGGTACTGCACGAAGAAGATCGTGCCGCCGGTTTGCGTGCTGAGCGCCTCTTCGATGTGCGGGTCGGGATGGAAGACGACGGTGCCGGGCCCGAAGCGCTTGCCGCCCATGTCGAATTCGCCGTCGATCACGTACCAGACCTGCGCGAAGTCGTGCCGATGCAACGCGAAGCCTGCGCCCGCCTCATAGCGCAGAAAGCCGGCGTTCGGCTCGGTCGGCCGCTCAGCTCGGGTATGGAAGAGAAATTTCGTCTTGTTCTTGAACCGGCCCATTTCCCATTCCATGTCTTCGGGCACACGGTACTCGGGCAGGTGGTGAACGGGGGGCTGGTCGTTGGCGTTGTTGCTGCTCATGGCAAGCTCCTTTTCTGGACAGGGCCGCTAAAGTCTATCGAGCTTGCCGCAAAAATACTGGATACAAGATTGAGAGCGAGGGCGTGCGTGAAGCAGGCCGGCCGGCTTGCGGGCGAGGCATATCAGGCGCCTATAAATTTGATATTGGACCCGTCTGTCCAACCCTTCATAGACTCCAGCGAACTATGGAGAGGTGACCTATGCACTTGAAGGGAATCATCGGGTATCTGCTGACGCCGTGCGACGACGGCGGACGCGTCGATCATGCGCTGCTGGCGATGCACGCGCAACGGTTGATCAGCGAAGGCGTGCACGCGCTGGCGCCGTTGGGCAGCGTCGGTTGCCTGCCTTATCTGGCCGACCACGAACGCGAAGACGTCATCCGCACGGTCGTCGGTGTCGCCAATGGGCGGCTTCCCGTGCTGGCGGGCGTGTCGAGCCTGACCACGGCCAGTACCATCCGGCACGCGCAATACGCGGAGCGTGCCGGCGCAAGCGCCATCCAGGTGCTGCCTAGCACCTACTGGAAGCTGACGGAGCCCGAGATTTACGCGTATTACCGCGAGGTGTGCGAGGCGGTGTCGCTCCCGGTGATGGTTTACAACAATCCTTTCACCACCGGCATCGATCTGTCCGTGCCGTTCCTGGCCAGGCTGGCGGAGTTGCCCTCCGTGACGATGATCAAGGAAAGCAGCCCCGACGCGACAAAGATCGCCCGCCTGCGCGAGGCCTGTCCCGACAAGACCGCCATCTACATCGGCCTGAACAGCATGGCGCTGCAAGGGTTTGCTGACGGCGCGGCGGGCTGGTGCACGGCGTCGCCGAACGTCAGCGCGCAGTTCGCGCTGAACCTGTATCGCTGTGCCATGTCCGGCGACAGCGAAGGCGCGCAAGCATGGTTTGCAAAGCAGATCGACCTGCTGGATTTCCTGATCGAGCATGGCTTGCCGAGATCCGTCTCTGCGGGCATGCAACTCCAGGGCGTGTCGCCGGGACGGTTGCGCGCGCCGTTGTCCGCGCTGGGCGTTGAGCATGAACCAGCGCTTCTTGGAATCCTTAAAAGCATGGAGATCGTGAAATGAACCACGCACTGCGACGTTGCGCGGCAGCTCTGCTGGGAGTCGTCGTCCCGGTGGCGGCCGCCTGGGCGGGCGGATATCCGTCGCAACCCATCCGCCTGATCGTCCCTTTCGGCGCGGGAGGCGTGACCGACACGACCGCGCGGGTGTTCGCGGAAGGTCTGACCCGGGAATTGGGACAGCCTGTCGTGGTCGAGAACCGAGCAGGGGCCGGTGGCTCGATTGCGGCCGGGGCCGTAGCGAAATCGGCCGGAGACGGCTACACGCTGCTTGTCATCACCAACGGCATGGTCGCCGTCAATCCGCTTATCTACAAGACGCTGCCGTACGATCCGAACAAGGATTTCACCTACGTCGCCATGCTCGCCAACACGCCTACCGTCCTGGCAGTTGGGGCGGACAGCCCCTATCGGTCGCTGCCGGAGCTGGTCGACGCGGCGGCCGTCCAGGCCGACAAGATCGCGTTCTCCACGGCGGGCGAGGGATCCGACAATTATCAGGTTCTGGAGCTTTTGCAGCAGGCGACGGGGGTGAAGATGCTGCACGTTCCCTATAAAAGCGGCAACGAGTCCCTGACCGCCGTGATGAGCCGCAATACGGATGTGACGGCGGTATCCGCCGTGACGGCAGTGGGCTTTATCGAAGCGGGCCAGATCCGGCCGTTCGCCGTGACGTCTTCGCGCCGCCTTGCCAACCTGCCGGATATTCCGACCGTCAAGGAAGTGCTGGGCAAAGAGGCCGAGGGCGGATCGCTTTCCGGCATCGCGGTGCCCGCCGCCACGCCCGCGGAAATCGTCGCGCGCTTGAATGCCGCCATTTCCGTGGTGGCGGCGAGCCCTTCGGTGCAGGAAAAGATCTATGCGCGCGGCAGCGAACCTGTGGACAGGTCGCAGGAGGCGTTCGCGCGCAAAGTCGTCGAAGAACAGAAGAAGTGGGCGGGCATCCTGGCAGGCGTGCGGAAATAGGGGGGAAACGCCTTAGGCTGGCCGCGCATCGCCTTGCACGGCCAGTACCTCGCGGGCCGTATCGGTGAACCAGCGCACCGCGGGGTTCATGCGATGGGCATGCACCGCCAGCGCCATGGGGTAGGTCAGCGGCGCGCCGGACGCGTCCACCAGATCCACATAGGCGACGTTGTCGATCGCGATCTGACGCATCGCTTCAGGCACGATCGCCACGCCGAGGCCGGCGGCGATCAACGGCAGGCTGATCAAGGCGTGGGAGGATTCCTGCATGACCTTCGGGTGAAACCCGGCCTGCCGGCAAGCCGCAACGATCTCGCCCGCGAAGCCCGGGCTGTCCGAATGCGCCAGCGTGACCAGCGTGTCGTCGCCCAGGTCGGACAGCGCGACCGCCTTCCGGCCAGCGGCGGGATGCATTCCTGGGACGGCGAGAATCAGCCGTTGCCGGTTCAGCGCGATCATGTCGATGCCCGGCACGCGGGATGCCGGAGGAACCAGGAAGGCGGCATCCAGTTCGCCGCGCTGCAATTCTCCCAAGATGCTGACAGTGCTGCCGCTGGTCAAGCGCAGCCGGATGTGGGGAAACTGGTGGGTAAATTCGGGCAGGATCAACGGCAGCAACCGCAACGCCGCGCTTGGAACCGCGCATACCCGCAGGGTGCCGATACGGCCCTGCGCGGCATCTCGCGTGACTTCCAGGGCGGATTGGGCGCCGTCCAGCAGGCGCGTGGCTTCCCCCAGGAAGGCGCCTCCCGCAGCCGTCAAGCGTACGCCCAGACGGTCGCGCTCGAACAGCGGCGCGCCGATCTCGGCTTCCAGGCGCTTGATGGCAATGCTCAAGGGCGGTTGCGTCATGTTGAGACGTTCGGCCGCGCGCCGGTAATTCAGTTCCGTGGCAAGCACCACGAACTGCTTGAGCTGCCTGAAATCCATCTCGTGCTCCGCCTGCCCGGCTGGTCGGACGTCTAGTAAGGAAGCGGAAACCGCTTGGCCAGATCCGCGACGCCTGCGCGAACCGCGCCTTCGGTGCGGGCGTTGACCGTGCCCGCGCGTACGTCGCCGAGCACGGCCAGGATCATGTCTCCGATCTCCTTGAAGGCGTCGGGGCCCATGCCTCGAGAAGTGCACGCGGCGCTGCCCACGCGGATGCCCGAGGTCACGGTCGGCTTGGCATCGTCGAAAGGCACCGCATTCTTGTTCAAGGTAATGCCGACTTGCTCCAGGGCCAGTTCGGCCGCATTGCCGGCCAGCCCCCATGGGCGCAGATCGACCACGCCCAGGTGGCAATCGGTGCCGCCGGATACGATGGACAGGCCGCCTTCGCCAAGCCGGTCGCACAGGGTTTGCGCGTTGCCCACCACGGCCCGGACGTAGGTGCGGAACGACGGTTGCAGCGCCTCGCCCAGCGCGACGGCCTTGGCCGCGACGATGTGCATCAGCGGGCCGCCCTGCAAGCCGGGGAAAACGGCCGAGTCGATCTTCTTCGCGATGTCGCCGTCGTTGCAGAGGATCATGCCGCCGCGCGGTCCGCGCAGCGTCTTGTGCGTGGTGGTCGTGGTGACGTGCGCATGCGGCACCGGCGACGGATAGACGCCACCGGCGACGAGACCCGCGAAGTGCGCCATGTCGGCCATGAAGACCGCGCCCACGTCGTCGGCGATGGCGCGGAACCGCGCGAAGTCCAGCGTGCGGGAATAGGCCGAACCGCCCGCGACGATCAGCTTCGGGCGCTCGCGTTTGGCAATGCGTTCCACTTCGTCCATGTCCACGCGCTGCGATGCCGGGTCCACCCCATAGCTCAGGGTCTGGAACCACCGGCCCGACAGGTTGACCTTGGCGCCATGCGTCAGATGCCCTCCCGCTTTGAGATCCAGGCCAAGGATCTTGTCTCCGGGCGTCAGCAACGCCAGATAGACGGCCTGGTTCGCCTGGCTTCCCGAGTGGGGCTGCACGTTCACGTACCCGGCGCCGAACAGCAGCTTCGCCCGGGCGATCGCGAGGTTTTCCGCCACGTCCACGTTCATGCAGCCGCCATAGTAGCGGCGGCCGGAGTAGCCTTCGGCATACTTGTTCGTCAGCACCGAGCCCTGGGTATCGAGCACGGCGCGACTGGCGAAGTTCTCGGAGGCGATGAGTTCGATCGAGTGCCGCTGCCGATGCTGTTCCGCGTCGATGGCGGCCCAGATCTCGCGGTCGGCCTGCGGCAAGGAAAGGGCGCTGACAACGGGCAGCGGGCCGTCGGGAAGTGCAGTGTTCGTCATGATGGATGCCTGCGGCGAAGAGGGTGGGCGGTCAGGCCCAGCCTGGCAGCGCGCGTCGCTGGCGTCTGCGAAAGTGACGATGGCGTCCATCCGCCGGCCTGGGCCAAAAGAGGCAGTGTAGGAGGGGAGTGGAATTCCCATTAATGCCACATTCTGCATAATGGGCAGACCACTTTTCCGCCCTGCCGCACCCGGCCGGAACGCTTGCCGCGTCAGGGGTTGAACAAGAGAAAGCCGTAGGTGATGAACAACGCCAGGTGCATGGCGCCTTGCATGACGGAGGTCCGCTGCCCGTTGAATGACAGCATGCCCAGCAGCACCGTCAAGGCCAGCAACACCGTCTCCAAGGGCGATATCCCCATGACGACCTGCTTGCCCGTGATAAGGCCGATGACCAGCACGGCCGGGACGGTCAGGCCGACGGTGGACACGAAGGCGCCCAGGCAGAGGTTGATGGCGCGCTGCATCTCATTGTTCAGGGCGGCCTTGACGGCGGTCAGGGATTCCGGCGTGAAAACGATGATGGCGATCAAGACGCCGCTAACCGCGACCGGCGCGCCCGCCGTTGCCACGCCGTAGTCGATGACGATGGCCAGGTGATGCGCCAGCAGGACGATAGGGATGATCATGCCCAGTAGCAGCAGGCTACTGCGCAGGATGGCGGACCGGTCGCCGGACGTGGATGCCGGGTCCTTCGGCTGGGGCGTGGTTTTCTCGGGGTGCGCCGCTACGGCCATCAGGCCGGGATGCGGTTGAATGAAGAGTCGCTTCTCGCTGCGCATCTGAAGCAGCAGGAACACCGCATACAGCGCGGCAGTGATCGCCGCGATGGTCCAGCCTTGCAGCGTCGTGAATTCGCCGGCGCCGGACAGGTAGTTCGGCAGGACCAGCGCGGTGCCCGTCAGCAGCACGATCATCGCCAGATAGGCGTTGGCGCCTTGGGCGTTGAACTCTTGCTCGCCATACTTCAGGCCGCCCGCGATCAGGCAGATCCCCATGACGAGGTTCACGATGATCATCATCACGGCAAAGATCGAATCGCGCCCGATGGTCGGGAATTCACCTGGGCCAAGCAGCACCGAGGCGATCAGGATCACCTCGATCGACACGATGGAAAGCGTGAGGATCAGCGTGCCATAGGGTTCGCCCAGCTTATGCGCCAGGAGATCCGCTTCATGGACCACGCCGAAGGATGCGGCGATGATGGTGAAGAACAAGACCGCGAAGCAGGCGATCGCGGCAATCGGGGTAAGGGGTTGCGCCAGCCACGTGCCGCCATAGACCGTAAAGGCGATCACGACAAGCCAGGCCCAGCCCAGCTTGAACCAGGTGCTCTTGGGAATGCGATTGTCGTGCGGCGAGTGCACGGCGGTTTCCGTTGCGCTCGCGGCAGCCGAAGGCGCGCGAGGAACGACAAAGGCGGGAAGGAGGGCGGGGAAAAGCGGAACGCGCATCGCTGGTCTTTCCATGAAAGATGAGCGGGGTCGTCCCCGATAAAGACACGCCAACCAGGTCGTCCTGGGGGGCGAGAGCGAGCTGCTCGGTCGCTGAAATTCTAACCGATCGGGGGCGGGGCAAGGCGCTCTCGCCATCCTCCAGGTTGACCATCAAGAAGGGGGGGCGGGTTCAGCAGCCCGGCACCAGCGTCTCCATATGCTTGTTGAATCGTTCGCCCTCGACCATCAACCAGTCGCAGAACGCCTTGAGCAACGGGTCGTGCCGACGTTCTTCGCGGATGATGAGGAAGTAGCCGGGCGATTGGACCGTGAGCGGCCCGAACGGCGTGACCAGCCGTCCTGCTTCGATGTCGTTGGCCACCAGCGAGGAGTAGCCGATGGTCATGCCCAGGCCATCCAGCGCGGCCTGCAGCGCGAAATACAGGTGCTCCAGTTCCAGCGATTCGGCCGGCACGACTCGACTGTGCTGCACGCTGGCGAGCCAGTCGTTCCAGGCGCTGCGGCGGGCGCGGCAGTGCAGGAACGTGTGGCGAGAGAGGTCGGTGATGCGCGCGGCGGGCAGCCGTTGCAGCAGGCCGGGGGCGCAGACCGGAAAGAAGCTCTCGTTCAGCACGCGCCGCTTGTAAAGGCCGGGCACAGGGTCGGCTTCGCGGCGGATCACCACGTCCAGGTTCGAGGGCAGCCGATGGAAGGGCTCCAGCCCCGTGGAGATTTCGACTTCCACTTCCGGATAGTGTTCTCGGAACTGCGCCAGCCGGGGAAACAGCCAGCGCATGGTGAAGGTGGGCAGGGCGTTGACACGCAGCACTTCGCGCGAGCGCAAGCTGCGCGAGGCCGAGGCGATGGCGTTCAGCGCGGGACTGATGGTGTCCAGATACAGCCTTCCCTGATCCGTTAGTTCGACCTTCTTGCCCAGACGACGGAACAGTTTCACGCCCAGCCAATCTTCCAGTGCCTTGATCTGGTGGCTGACTGCCCCATGCGTGACGGATAGCTCGTCGGCGGCCTGCGTGAAGCTCAATTGGCGTCCGGCCGATTCGAAGGCGCGGATGGAGGTCAGCGGCGGCAGGATGGGTTTCATTGTGAATTTGCCTCACAGTAAACGCGAGAAATGATGCCTGGCCCCGGCGTGCGCCTCATGCTGGAATACGTCGCATGGGTCAGGCCGGGGATCCGCGGTGGAAAACGCCGCGCCGGAAAACGCTGTGAATTTAACTCACCAGAAGGGGCGCAGGCATGCTGCAAGGCAAGGTCGTATTGGATCTGACGTGGGTATTGGGCGGACCGTTCGCCGGCCAGTTGCTGGCGCAATTGGGCGCCGAGGTGATCAAAGTGGAGCCAGTGGGAGGCGACTATGCCCGCTCGGTGCCGCCGGTGTCTGACACGCAGGAATCGCCATTCTTCCTGTCGGTGAACCGCGGCAAGCGCAGCGTGGCGCTGGATCTGAAGCACCCGTTGGGCCGTCAAGCGTTCCTGGACCTGGTGCGTGAGGCGGACGCGGTGATCTACGGCTTCGCCTCGGACGTGCCCGCGCGCCTGGGCCTGGACCACGCCACGCTTGCGGGGGTCAACCCCCGCATCGTGGTCGGCCAGTTGATCGGGCTGGACGACCAGGGGCATACGCTGGCGCGCCCGCGTTCGATCTGATGCTGCAGGCCATGTCGGGGTTGATGAGCATCACGGGCGAGGCCGGCGGCAAGCCGGTGCGGGTGGGCTATCAGGTGGCGGACCTTGCAGGCGGTCTGTACCTGGCGCTGGGCGTGGCAGCGGGGCTCGTGCAGGCGCAGGCCAGCGGTACGGGCGAGCGCGTCCAGGTGTCCCTGTTCGACGCGCAGATGGCCATGCTGACCTGGCAGGCGCAGGGCTACCTGCAGGGAGGCGCCGTGCCGCGCGCCAGCGGGGCGCGGCACGCGATGATCGCGCCAAGCGACATTTACCGGACCTCGGACGGGCGCTGGATCGCGCTGGCGCCTACGGGAGACGCGTTTTGGCAGGCTTTGTGCGCGGCCATCGGGCGGCCCGGGCTGGCGGCGGACGCTCGCTATGCCACGCCTGCGGCGCGGATCTCCAACGTGGAGGCGCTGACCGATGATCTGGCGGACGCCATTGGCCGGCGTACCGCCCAAGAGTGGCTGGATCTCTTTGAAGAAAGGCGGGTCCCCGCCGCGCTGGTGCTGGGCGTGGACGAGGCGCTTGCGCATCCGCTGGTGGCCTCCCGCGGCATGGTGGAGAACGTGGCACGGCCACGGGGCGGCAAGCCCGTGCGCATGCTGGGCAACCCCTTCAAGTTTGCCGGCCAGCCGGTGCTGGCCTACCCGCCATCGTTGGGGCAGGACACGGCGGCGCTGCTGCGGGGCATGGCGGGCTACGACGACGACAGCCTGGCCGCCTTGCAGGCGGCGGGCGTCATCCGCACCGGCGCAGCGCTGGCGGGAGCCTCGCAATGAGCGCCGCGCCGGACGATCGCGACGTGGGCTTGAGCCAGGACGCGCGCGCGTTATTGCGCGGCGTGGCGGATTTCGCTCAAAGCGACGTGGCGCCGCTGGCTGCGGCGGGCTGCCGCGAGCAATCGTGGGCTGGCGACCTGATCCGTCGCGCGTGCCGGCTAGGCTACGGCGGTATCGAGGTACCCGTGGGAGAAGGGGGGCTGGGGCTGCCCTACCGCATGCGGGCCCGCGTGGCGGAAACGTTGGCGGCGACGGATTTCGCGTTCGCCTTCGCCTTTATCAACCAGCACAACGTGGCATTGCGGATCGCCGAGCATGGCAGCGCCGCCGCCCGGGCGCGCTACCTGCCGGGATTGCTCGCAGGAGACCTGGTGGGTGGTACGGCGATGTCCGAGCCGCGCGCAGGCAGCGATTTCGCCGCCATCTCCACGCAGGCGCGGCGGCGCGCGGGAGGAGGCTGGATTCTGGACGGGGAGAAGGCTTGGGTGGCCAACGCCGCCGGGGGCGAACTGGCACTGATGTTCGCGCAGACCGAGCCGGCGCGCGGGCCGGCCGGGATCGCCTGCTTCATTGTCGATTTGCGCGCGCCCCAGTGCGAGCGCGTGGCGGGGGCGCCGCTGGAAGGACTGGGCGCGGCCGGCATCGCCGGCTTCCGCCTGAAAGGCTATCCCGTCGACGACAGCGACGTGCTGTACGCGCCGGGCCAGGGATTCTCCATGGCGCTGGCCGGCGTGAACAAGGCCCGCACGCACATCGCGGCGATGGCCGCGGGCCTGCTCGACAGCGCGCTGCGCCTGGCGGTGCGCCACGCGTCCACGCGACCAGCCTTCGGCCGTCCCGTCTTCGAGCAGCAGGGCCTGCGCTGGTCGCTGGCGGACGTATCGATGCGGCTGCAGATCCTGAGGATGCTGACGGACCGCGCCGCCGGCCTGATCGACTCGGGATCCGACGAGGCCGTAGCGGCAGCGGCCATGGCGAAACAATACGCCGGCGAGGAGTCCCTGGATGCCGTCTCCGCCTGCCTGCAAGTGCTGGGCGCGAGCGGGTTGCTGCCGGCCCAAGGCATGGCGCGGCGCCTGTTGGCGGCCAAGGCACTGTGTTTTGCGGACGGCACCACCGAAATGATGCGCGAACGCATCGCGGCCGGGCTGGCGTCGCGGTTCGCGTCGACGCCTGCCTCCGCCGCGCCAAGCGCGATGGCCGATGCACAGGCGCATGCGCCCTATCGGGCGTTGATATTGACGCGGGACGGCGCGGGTGCAACGCACGCGAAGCTGGAGCAGATCGCCGAGGAGGCGCTGCCGGAGGGCGACGTGCTGGTGGATGTGGCGTACTCATCGCTGAATTACAAGGACGCGCTGGCGATCACCGGAAAGTCGCCCGTCGTACGCAATTTCCCGATGGTGCCGGGCATCGATTTCGCGGGCACGGTGCGCCACAGCGCCGACCCGCGCTTCAAGCCGGGAGACGCCGTGCTGCTTAACGGCTGGGGCTTGGGGGAAACGCGCTGGGGCGGCTTGGCTCAGGCCGCGCGCGTGCCGGCCGATTGGCTGTTGCCGCTGCCCGCTGGCATGGGCGCCCGCCAGGCCATGGCCATCGGCACGGCGGGCTACACCGCCATGCTGTGCGTGATGGCGCTGGAACGCCATCACGCTGTCCCGGAGGGAGGTCCGGTACTGGTCACGGGGGCCAACGGAGGCGTCGGCACGGTCGCCATCGCATTGCTGGCGGCCAAGGGCTACACGGTCACGGCCAGCACGGGGCGTGTGCAAGAGGCGGATTACCTGCGTGGCCTGGGTGCCAGCGGCATCCTGGATCGCGCGGCGCTCTCGGCGCCCGGCAAACCTTTGCAGAAAGAGGCGTGGGCCGCTGCCGTCGATTGCGTCGGCAGCCACACCCTGGCCAACGTGCTGGCCGGCATGCGTTACGGCGCGCCGGTGGCGGCATGCGGCCTCGCCCAGGGGATGGACTTGCCGGCAACGGTGGCGCCGTTCATCTTGCGCGGCGTGACGCTGATCGGTGTGGACAGTGTCTATGCGCCCATGGAGTTGCGCGAGGAGGCGTGGCGCCGGCTGGCCGAGGAACTGCCGCGCGGCATGCTGGAAGCCAACACGCGCGAGCTGGGGTTGTCAGAGATCGCGGCGGCCGCCTCGCCGCTGCTGGAGGGCCGGATACGAGGCCGCATTGTCGTCGATGTGAACCGATAAGGGCCGCAGCATAGCGGCCCGCATATACCACCAAGGAGACTGGGCATGATGAAGCAACGATGGCGTTCCGTCATCGCGGCAGTGGCGCTTTGCGCCGCTGCCGGCGTGGCGTCGGGGCAGGGCTATCCGGACAGGCCGGTGCGGCTGATCGTGCCGTTTCCGCCAGGTGGTTCGGTGGACTACGTGGCGCGCAACATCGCCCCGGTCCTGTCGCAGAAGTTGGGGCAGACCGTGGTGGTGGACAACAAGGGCGGCGCGTCCGGCACCATCGGCACGGCCGAACTGGCGCGCGCGCCCGCTGACGGCTATACGTTGATGCTGGCCTTCGATTCGCACGCGGTCAACGGTTCGCTGTACAAGAATCTGCAATACGACACGATCAAATCGTTCGACTACATCAGCCTGATCGGCACCATGCCCGCGGTGCTGCTCACTGCCAAGAAGACAGGCCTCACTACCTTGGAGCAATTCCTGGACTTCGCGCGCGCGCATCCGGGACAGGTGAACTACGGATCTTCCGGCGTGGGGGGCTCCAACCACCTCAACCTGGCTGCCCTGGCCGCGCGCACGGGCATCAATGTGACGCACGTGCCATACCGCGGAGGCGGGCCGATGTTCAATGCGATTCTGGGCGGCGAGGTGGACGTGGTGATCGCCAGCTTGCCGACCGTCATCGGCTTCGTGCAGGGCGGGCGGCTGAATGCGTTGGCCATCGGCACGGCGCAACCTGTCGCTGCGCTGCTGGACGTGCCGCCCATCGCAACATCGGTGCCGGGTTTCGAGGCCTATTCCTGGGTCGGCATGCTGGCGCCGGCCGGGCTGCCTCCCGCGGTGCGCAAACGGGTGCAGCAGGCATTGCGCGACACGCTGGCGACGCCGCAAGTCAAGAACGGCATGGAGCAGGGCGGTTTCAACATCGTGGCGAGCAGCCCCGAGGAGTTTCAGCGCCGGGTGCAAACTGAATCGCAGCGCTGGGGCGAGCTGATTCGCGATACGGGAATCAAATCGAGTAGCGGCGGGCAGCCGGCGGGTCCGGCTGCGCCTCACTGCCCCAGCGCACGCTTCAAGCGTGCCTGCCACTGCTGGGGCGCCATGATCGAGGCATTGTTCCAATGGCCCTGGGCCTGGGGCCCCAGGCCGTATACCGGTTCATACATCTGCCAGACCAACACTTGCGGAGGGTTGTCGCGAAAGCCTGTCGATTCCAGGTATTCCAGCAATATGGCCCAAGGGCCGACATTGCCGGATTTCCAGTTGACCGTGACAGGCCGGTCGATGCCATTGGAGAGTTTCTGCGGAAAGCCGTAGTAGGCTTGCACCATGCTGTGCCCGGTCACGTGCACCGGGGCCTTGCCGGCGTCGAGCAGCGGCAGCGATTCGGCCGCATAGCGCACGGTGAAAGTCTCGCGCCCTACCGCCGCGCGTTGCTCGGGCGGCAGGAACAAGTCGGCCAGATCGCCGTAGCGGCGTTCGCGTGTTTCCTTGCCCAGCGGCATGCCCGATCCGGGGGCGCCCGCCATCTTCGGGACCGCCTGCTTGATTCGCGTCGCGATCGCATCGGCAGTCGTCTCTGCCGCCGCCAGGGTCCAATGCTGGTCGCTGCGGTAGTACACGTCCTTGCCGGCAGCGCGCAGGCCGGTGAACACGCTCTTGGCGTCCAGGACGTCGACGCCCGCCTTTTGCAGTGAATCCAGGATGGTGGCGTAGCGCTTCTTCACCGAGGCACTGACGGTCTTGCCCTGCGGCAGGCGATCTTCGTAGAAGCCGACCTTGTCTGGAAGCAGCAGCAGCTCCAGATGGATTCCGCGCGAGGCCAGCCGGGTCTTGGCTTCAGCGATCAGCCGCGTGGACGCGTCGATCGCCTGAACGTCGGTATCGGCCAGGCTTGCCCAGGCGGCGAACAGCCAGCCGTCCGTGCCGGTGATGACGACAGAGGACTCGGTCTGCGCCTGCGCGGCGCCTGCCGCGGCCAGCCACAGGCCCAGGGCCAGAATCCGGTTGCGCCATTGGTTGCGAGTCGAATGAGGGAAGGGTTTCATGGCCCAGGCAGCGTGATTCGGGTTCAAGGCGGGTTGAGCATTACACGAACGAAACGGCTACTCGCGCAGGATAGCAAAACGCGGCGCGAGCCGCGATTTGCGGGTACGGGCAGCCAGCGCTAGACTGGCCTCCTCCCCAATCTGCCCGCCTTCGCCATGGCACTCCACAGCTGGCTCATCTATCTGCTCGCCGTCATCGGCCTGTCGATCACGCCCGGTCCCAATACCCTGCTTGCGCTGACCCACGGTGCGCTGCACGGCCATCGCAAGGCGTTGTGCACCATCGCGGGTGGTGCGGTCGGTTTCATTGCCTTGATCGCCTTGTCCATGCTGGGCATCAGCGCTCTTTTGAAGGCCTGGGGGCCGGCGCTGACGGTGCTGAAGTGGGCGGGCGGCGCTTATCTGATCTGGCTGGGCATCCAGTTGTGGCGTTCGCCGAGCGTGCAGCTGACGCCGGCGCCCGACATGCCGCGGGCGCGCCGCACGCGGATGTTCAGCCAGGGCCTTTTGTCCGCGATTTCAAATCCCAAGGCGCTGCTCTTCTACGGCGCTTTCCTGCCGCAGTTCATCGATCCGGCGCGCGGCCTGTTCACGCAGTTCGTGATCATGGCGGGCACCTTTGCCGTCATCGAATTCCTGGTCGAGTATGTGCTGGCACGGCTGGCTCACCGGGTGCGACCGTGGCTGGAGCGCACCGGCCGCCGCTTCAACAAGGTGTGCGGCGGCCTGTTCGCCGCGATGGGGGCGGCGCTGCCGGGCTCTTGACGCTTACTGCACGGTCGTGGACGTGGCGGCGCGGGAGGACTGGGTGGGCATGCGCTCCTGGGTCAGCGTGCCGGGTTCGCTGGGCGATGGGCGGACCACCACGGCCTTGTTGATGTTGTTCGCGCCCAGGTTGGGCAGATCCGTCGGGCGGGCGGCCACGGCCGCGAAGGGGCCGCCGCCCGTGGCCGGCACGCCGTCCAGGGTCAGGGTGCCTGCCCACAGGCCGTCGCGGCGCGACAGCACCTGGTACTGCTGCGGCGCGCCGGCGTTGCGCGCGACCACATACAAGGTGCCGTCGATGATATTGAGCGCGGGGGGCGACGCGGCCAGGGCATCCAGTTTGGCCGGCTTGCCGTGCTCGACGAGCCAAAGCGGTCCGCCCGCGCGTTCCAGCAGCGCCAGGACGACGTTGCCCTGCGCATCGGCGCTGATGGCCGGGCGCCCGATGTAGGGCACGCCCAGGTCCGCCGCCGCGCTCCAGTCCATGTCGAGGTCGGTGGTGTCGCCAGCTTCCACCAGTTTGATCAGATGGTTGTTGCTGCGCTGGCGGAAATAGAGTTCCACGCGGTTTTCGTGGTTGCGGATCGCGGCCAGGCCGCCCGCCGCTTCGGGCGCGGGCACGCGGCGCCAGGCTTGCCAATCGGGGCGATGGCCTTTGGCGGCCGGCAACTGGCGCGTGTAGAAAAGCTCGCCCGCGCCAGCCGATGCGAAGATCACATAGCGCCCGTCAGCCCCGCGCGCAGCGGCCGGGGCGCCGGTGGCGCCCTCCAGCGGCGGCAAGTCCTGCCAGGTGCTCCAGCTGCCATCGATGCCGGAGGGCGTGATCCAGTGCAGCACGCCGTCATAGCCCAAGGCGACGGCGGCGGCTTCGCCGCGCGGCGCGACAGCCGGAATCTGCGTGACGCGCAGGCCGCCCAGCGCCTGCCAGCCTTGCCAGGTGCCGTCGTGGCGCTGCTTGTTCGCCCACACGCCGCCCAGCGGGTCGCGCGCCATCAGGCCGGCCGTGCCGTCGGCATGGGTAAAGGAAACCAGCGGACCGTTGGTGCGTCCGCCCAGGCTTTGCCAGCGGCGCTGGCTGGAGTCCCAGCGGTTGACGGCGGCATTGGTTTCGCCCGCGGCGAACACCACGAGGCCGCCGCGGCCGTCCGGGTACAGCTGCGGCGCGATGTCCTGGCGGGAGACGTAATAGGCGCGCTGCACCCACGCTGCGGCGGGGCCGGCGGGCTCTTTGCAACCGGTCGGGCCGGCGCAATAGTGGTAGTCGTTCCAGGCGTAGTGCTGGAAGATCACCGACTTGCTGGCGATTTCCGTGTCGGCCAGGTTGGTGGCGCGTTCCTGGCTGGGGTAGTCGATGTAGCCGGTCTCGGCATAGTTGCCGGGCACGCGCAGCATGGCTTCGCGCACGAGTCGCGCGCTGGCGATGTGGTCCGGGTGCCCATGGCCCGCGCAACGCCAGCAAAGCTGCGTATAGGGCACGACGATGGTGTCGTCCAGATGGCGCACCGTGGTCGGCTTGTATTGGCGGATCAGGTCCGCCAGGGTGTCGATGAGTTGCTCGCGCGTGTAGACCTGGGGGTAGGGGCCTAGCGTGTCGACGCTTTGCCCGGGTTCGGACTCGGTGCGGCTCAGCGGCGTCAGGCTGCCCCAGCCCTTGCCCAGCCACGGGTCCTTCAGGCGCATGTGCCAAAGCTGCACGCGCGGATTGTCCTGCAAGGTAAAGCGCGCAATGGCGCGCCCGCCGGCGGTGCCGGCGTCTTCCTTCCACTGGTCGGGCTTGTGCGCCATGTAGGCGTAGGCGGCGCGGATGCCGCGTTCGCGGCCCAGCATATAGCCATCGCCTTCCCCGGCATCGCTGGCGGTCAGGTAGATGACACGCACGCAGCCGCCCGCCTCGATGTTGGAGGCGATGTCGGGGTTCATGAACAGCAGGTCGTCATCCAGGTGGGCCACGAAGGCCAGGTCCTTGATGCCGTGGCATTGCTCCAGCGTCGGCGGAGCGGCCAACGCGGAAGCGGAGACTAGAACGGTGACTGCACAGAACAGCGCCCGGCTCACGGGGCGTACTAAGGCCATCAAAGCTGGCATAGGCGGGCGCCGCTTAAAAGGCGCGGCGCGGCAGTGTGATTTTGGTTCAACGAGTATAGCGGGCAGGTGTTGCGGGCTTTCGAGGGAACCGGAACAGAGTGTTGGATAGGGTGTCAGTCTGCAATGGCGCGGAGATGACGGCCTGGTCTGTCACTTTTTTTGCGGCTCAAACTGCCGGGTCCCAGCGTCCGGACGCGGGATTCACCACCGCACGCGCGCCGTTTTCCCACACCTGCTCTTGCGCCATGCCTGCCGCCGCTTGCGGGTCGATATCGAACACCACCCCAAGCGCCTGCGCCACGCATGCCGCTTCAACCGGCAATTCCCAGGTCAGGAACAGTTGGGTGAGATCTTCATCGGACGCGAAGTCGGCGGTTTGAAAACCGCTGCTGCCGCGCCGGATCACGGCGTGCGGTTGGCAGGTGTCGAAGACGATGGCAGTGCCCCGGACGAGCGGGATGCGCTGCCCGGAATACGGGAAGTGCACGTCCAGCCCTTTGTCGTCACTCAGGAACAGGTTGCAGAAGGCGGCGCTGCCGTATTGTTCGCCGTCATGGTGATACCTGGCGCCACGGCAGGCCATCAGGGCGATGTCGCTGTCGGCAAGCACGTCGCCCAGCCCCAGCGCGCGCGTCCAGGCCGCTATCACCTGCACGCAACGGCCGTAGTCGGGCCAGCGGACTTGCGTCCGGGCCAGCGGCATCTGTTCCACGTCGCCCGGCTCAAGGAGCAAGCGGGTGGCGATTTCGCGATGCCAATCGGCGGCCACGCGGGCGGGGGGCGAAGGCACGTCGAGCGTGCCCGCCAACACCGTGCCGCCGACACTGCGGCTGCGGATGGCGTCGCCGCTCCAGAAATAGGAAGTCAGGGGGCTCATCTTTCCGCCGCCTGGTTCAGCAAGGCGAACACTTCCCGCACGCAGTCCGTCATTTTCCCGGCCAGCGTGCCCACGGGGAAGTGGTCGGAGGTCACCGCGTAGCTGGGGAACTCGATTTTTTCCGAGAACGGGATCTCGCGCAGGTCAGGCATGTTCAGCGCCCGCGATACGACGGGGTTGATGATCGACACGCCCAGGCCTCTGGCGACCATCGAACAGATGGTCGTGGCGTAAGGCGTTTCGATCGACAGGATTCGCGAGTCATCGGGAAAGTGCCGGTCGACCGATGCGCGGTTGAAACTGCCGGCCGGCAACGAGACGAAATTTTCGTCATTGAAGTCGGCGGGTTTGAGGATTTTCTTGCGGGCCAGCCTGTGCGTGCGCGGCACGATGCCGACGCCGCGCGCTGCGTTGATCCGCGCGTACTGCAAACCCGGCACGTCGGCCTGGATGGAAGCGAAGCCGATGTCGCAAAAGCCGGTGGCCATCCACTTGGCCACTACGTCCGACCCGCCTGTGCTGACCACGACTGGAATGTCCGAGACCTTGTCCCTGAACAGCCGGAGGGCGTCTGGCAGCACGCATTGCGTAATGGAGCCCACCGCGCCGACCCGCAGCAGGCCCGTCCCCCGGCGGCGGATGGAGCTGGCGCTGTCGTTCAGCGATTCCAGGCCGATGAAGGCGCGTTCGACGTCGGCGTAGAACGCGTCGGCTTCGGGGGTGGGAATCAGCCGGGTGCCGACGCGTTTGAACAGCACGAAACCCAGCGTGTTTTCAAGCAGCGCGATCCAGCGGCTGACGTTCGGTTGCGAGGTGTGCAGCAGCCCGGCCGCCGTGGTCATCGAGCGCGTCATCATCACGGCGCGAAAGGCTTCGACCTGCTTGAAATTCATCGTTCAGTCCAGAAAAAACGGGGCACGAATAATCATATCAATTTTGTATTCAAAGCCGTAAATATCTGATTTGACGCATAAGTTGGCCCAGACGGAGACTACAGTTTTCCTGTTCCCACCGGACTGAAATGGAATCCAAAGTCAGCAGCCGCCTGAAGCAACCGCTTGCCCCGGAAGTGCTTCAATATATTTTCCTTCCGCGCTTGAATCGCGAGTTCTTCGCCAATTTCGAGATGCTGAATCAGATCAACCTTGCGCATCTGGTGATGCTGCAAGAGCGGGGCATCCTGGACCAGGACGCGTCGGTCCGGCTGGCCGAGGCGTTGCTCAAGATGCAGGCCGACGGGCCGGACGCGGTGGAGCTGGATCCGGCCCGCGAAGAGGCCTATTTCAACTACGAGGCCCACCTGATCAAGTTGGTCGGCCAGGAGCTGGGCGGACGCCTGCATACCGCGCGCAGCCGCAACGACATCGGCGCTACCGTCGACCGGATCCGTGCGCGGGAGTTCACGGCCCGGATCGCGACCGCCTTGATCGACGTTGCCGACGCGGCATTGCGCCAGGCGGGCCAGTACACGGACTGCGTGATGCCCGGCTACACGCATATGCAGGCCGCCCAGCCGATCACTTACGGCTACTACCTGTCGGCGCTGGTCGACGCCTGGTCGCGAGACGTCGACCGCTTGCTGCACGTGTTGGAAACCGCGGATGGGTCCCCGTTGGGCGCCTGCGCGCTGGCCGGCACGTCGTTCCCCATCGACCGGGACGCCACCAGCGCGATGCTGGGTTTCAGCCGGCCGCTTGCCAATTCGCTGGACAGCGTGGCATCGCGGGATTTTGCGCTGGAACTGAGCGCCTCGCTGTCGATCATGATGATCACCAGCAGCCGGATGGTGCAGGACTTCTATATCTGGTCGACGCCGGAATTCGGCTACCTGTCGTTTCCGGACAGCATCGCCAGCACGTCCAGCATCATGCCGCAGAAGAAGAATCCGGCCGTGTTGGAGTACTTGCGTGGCAAGGCCGGCCACTTGATCGGACTGACCTCGGCCGCGTTCGCGACGGTGAAGTCCACCCATTTCACGCACTCCGGCGACAGCAGCCGCGAAAGCACGCGGACATGTTGGGAAGCCTGCGAAGAGGCGTTGAGGTCGCTGGCGTTGATCAAGCTGCTGGTGGAACGAGTGGAGCCGAACCGCGCGCGCATGGCGTCGCGGGCTGCCGAAGACTTCTCCACCGTCACGGACCTGGCCGACCTGTTGGTGCGCAAGGCCGACGCGTCGTTCCGCGACGCGCACCACATCATCGGCGCCGTGGTCCGGCAGGCATTGGAAGCCGGGCTGCCCGCCAAGGACATCACGCCCGAGATGGTCAATGCGGCGGCCGCGCAGCAGCTTGGCCGGCAGGTCGCGCTGCGCGAAGACGATATCGGCGCCTGCCTCGACCCGGTCAGCAACGTGGCGGCGCGCCAGTCTTTCGGCGGGCCGGCGCCGAGCCTCGTGACTGCCCGTATCGGCCAGCAGCAGGCGCTGCTGGCCAAGCAGCGCAGCGCCATCGCCGCCACGGTGCGGCGCGTGGCGGATGCGCAGGATCTTTTGCGGCAACGCGTGCAAACGCTTATTTCATCCGAGCCAGCGGTGACTTGCGTCCGGCAAGCCTGACTGGCCAAATAAACCAAGGGGAATTCCATCATGCTGAAAACTATCGCGGCGGCTATCGCAGCCATGGGGATAAGCCTGGGGGCTCAGGCCCAGGCCCAGACCTATCCCGCCAAGCCCATCACCATGATCGTGCCGTTCGCGCCAGGCGGCACGGTCAACCTGATGGGGCGTCTGCTGGCCAACCGGATGTCGGAAGCGCTGGGCCAGACGGTCATCGTGGAAAACAAGCCGGGGGGCGGCGGCAGCATCGGGGCGAACTTCGTCGCCAAGGCGCCGGCCGACGGGTACACATTGCTGTTGGCGACGATGGGGCAACAGTCGATCCAACCGTTGCTGACCAAGAACCTGCCGTACGACGCCATCAAGGACTTCGCGCCGGTCGCGCTGTTTTCCACGGTGCCGAACGTGCTGGCGGTGTCGGCGGACCTGCCGGCCAAGACGGTTGCCGAGCTGGTCGAATACGCCAAGCAGCATCCCGGCAAGCTGAACATGGCTTCGGCGGGCATGGGGTCGGTCAACCACCTGACCGGCGAGTTGTTCATGTACCGCTCGGGCGCAAAATTCGAACACGTGCCGTACCGCGGCGCGGGTCCGGCGACGGCGGACCTGTTGTCGGGGCAGGTGCAGGTGCTGTTCGCGAACCTGCCCAACGTCCTGGCCTACATCAAGCCCGGCAAGGTGCGCGTGCTGGCCGTGGCCAGCGAGCAGCGCAGCCCCGCCATACCGGATGTGCCGACGTTGGCGGAGGCCGGCGTGAAGGATGCCGTGGTGGAATCCTGGTACGGCGTCATGGCGCCGGCAGGCACCCCGCCCGAGGTGATCCGCAAGCTGCAGGACACGGTCATCGACTTGGCCAAGGACCCGTCCATGATCGCCCATCTGGCCGAGCAGGGCGCCGTGCCGTTCGCGGGCACCAGCGCAGACCTTGCCAAGCTTTCCGGCGAGGAGACCGAGCGCTGGAAGCGCATCATCGACAGCGCCGACGTCCAGACGAACTGATCACCCGCCGCGGTTGTCGTACGGGGCCTCTTTGCCGTCCCCGTCATCCATCGCCGCCCGGGTCCGTTCCATCAGATGCTGTTTCAGGCCGGCCAGGGCATCGGCCGGCCAATCCGGCGCACCGGTCACCGCCAGCCAGGCGTCCACATAATGCTGCGGCGCGTACACATGGCCGTAGCCGATCGGCGTGTGGGTGCTGACGGACATGTCCAGCGCAAGTTGCAGCATGGTCACGACCGGCACCCAGCGCAGATCGGGCGATACGTCGGGGCCGTAGGGAGGATCCATCCAGGCGGGACGCCGGTACAGGTCGCGATAGTCGAAGAACGTGACGGCGTCGCTGGCGTATTGCAGGTAGACGATGCGCATCGGGCCCCAGGGCGCATCGGCAGGCACCCGCGAGCCGTCCTGGTTCATGAAGCGCACGAAGGCGCCGTCGCGCAGTTGCGGCAGCCAGGCGGGGGAGTCCGGGTTGCGGGCATCGGTGATGGCGCGCCAGACCCGGCTTTCAAACGGCGGGCCGCTCCAGAGCGCACCCTGGATGGGATCGCCGATCATTTCGAAGAGCTCGGCGGACCGCGCGGAATTCATGGCCCCCAGACTCAGGCCATGCAGATACAGTTTGGGCCGCTGATCTTTGGGCAAGGCGGTCCAGTGGTTGTAGATTTCGACGAACAGCGCGCGTGCCGCCTCGGCGCCGTACTCGGGCTGGGCCAGCAGGGACAGGGGGCTGGACAGGTAGGAATACTGGATCGCCACGCTGGCCACGTCGCCGTGCAGCAGGTATTCGACTGCGTCCATGGCGGCCGGATCGATCCACCCGGTGCCCGTGGGCGTCACCACCACCAGCGCAGACCGCTTGAACGCGCCGACGCGTTTCATTTCTTCCAGAGCCAGCCGGGCGCGCGCCTGCGCGGTGGCGGCGCCGGGCAATCCCACGTACACGCGAATGGGTTCCAGCGCGTCGCGCCCGGTCTGCGCGCGGATTTCGCTGGCGCGGGGGCCGGACGCGATGTATTCGCGGCCCGCCCGGCCCAACTGCTTCCAGGCGATCAACGAGTCGGGGCCGCCTGTCTTGGCGGGGTCAGTGGGCTGCGGGCGCTCGGGCTCGATCAGCGCGTCATACTCGCGGAACGAGGCGTCCAGCACATGCAGCGCCGCACGGAAGAACACGTTGTTGGCCAACGACCAGAAGATTACGATCGCGATCGCCGCGCCGGCCACGTTGGCCACGCGCCGCGGCACCACGCGGCGAACCTGCGCAGACACCGTGCGGGCCAGCAGTTTGAACAAGCGGCCCAGCGCCAGCAGCGCGGCAAAGGTGATCAGCGCCGTGGCGCTGACCTTGAAGGGGTGCGCGCTGGTGACGGGCTCCATCTTCATCAGGGCGCGGATCGTGTTCTGCCAATCCGCCGCGCGCCACAGGAAGAGGACCAGGACGGACAGGCACAGGACGGTGATCAACGCGTTGGTGAGGCGCGCGGCGCGTGCCTTGGGTTCAGGCAGTTCCAGATAAGCCCATAGCCAATGCCACAGCACGCCCAGCCCGTAACCGGCGGCCAGGCAGGTGCCGGCCAGCACGCCCTGGGTCAGATAGGTGCGGGGAACCAGAGTAGGCGTGAGCGAGGCCGCAAAGAACAGCGTGCCCAGCAGCAGGCCGACCCCGGACAGCGATTCCAGGTGCGAGCGGAAAAAGGCGGGCAGACGGTGTTGGGGGCCAGGGTGCAGGGACGTCATCCTGTCAGTCCCGGTCCGGCGCGCCCAGCGGGAACAAGGGGCGGAAGGCTCGTGCATCGTCGACCGCCCGGGCGAAGGACGGCCGGGCAAGCAGCCGGGCGCGGTACGCGCGCAGCACCCGATAAGACGCCGAAAGGGGGTGCGTCCAGTCCGCATAGAACAGCGCCGGCGCCGCGGCACAGTCCGCCATCGTGAATTCCGGCCCGGTGGCCCAGGCGCGGCCGCCCAGTTGCGCATCCAGCCAGGCGTAGGCCAGCTCCAGCTTTTCCGTTGCCAGGGCCAGGCCTTCCCGCCGCTTGGCCTCGTCGCCCGACAAGGCGCCGTTGACCGCATGCTGCACCCAGTTCATGACGTGCAGGTCGAAGAAGCGGTCCAGGAAGCGCACCTCCAGCGCAGCGGCGGGGTCGGCGGGTACCAGGCGTGCCGGTCCCGGATGCGCCAGTTGCAGGTATTCGATGATGATGCTGGTTTCCGCGACGTTGCGGTCGCCGTCCACCAGCAGCGGGAACTTGTGCAACGGCCAGCGCCGCAGCCATTCGGCGGCGTGTTCCGGGGTCTCCGGACCGATGCAGCGGAAGTCGAACGGGATGGCGTTCTCGTACAGCGCGATCAGCACTTTCTGCGTGTACGAGGAAAACGGATGGCCGTAGAGCGCAAGCGACATGGCGGGGTCTCCTGATTCGGTCTGCCTTTATTATGCAAGCGCAAGGCCGCCACGGGGGGAAACCGGACGAAGCGGGTCGGATAATTGTTTCCACCAGACGGACGACATCCGTTTCCGCCATGCCGGATCCGCGCAAAACTAATACAGTGTCCGACAAGCCGGCGGCAAGGTCGCCGCGGGACAACATGAAGTCTGGATACCAGGACTGGAGACGGGATGGACACGATTAGCAAGCAGGGCGCCAGCGTGCGCGATCAGGTCAGCGCAACGGAATGGCAGGTCCGCACGGACTTGGCCGCCCTGTATCGGCTGGTGGCGCTGTTCGGGTGGGACGACCTGATTTTCACGCACATCACCGCGAAGGTGCCGGGCACCGAGCATTTCCTGATCAACCCCTACGGCATGATGTTCGACGAGATCACGGCCTCCAGCCTGGTCAAGATCGACCTGAACGGCAACAAGGTCATGGCGTCGGAATACGACATCAACCCGGCCGGCTTCACCATCCATAGCTGTATCCATGCGGCCCGCAAGGATGCGATGTGCGTGCTGCATACGCATTCCATCAACGGCGTGGCGGTGTCGGCGCAGAAGGCGGGGTTGCTGCCGTTGTCGCAGTTCGCGTTCATCGCGCTGCGTTCGTTGAGCTATCACGATTACGAAGGCCTGGCGCTGAACCCCGAAGAGCAGCCCCGCCTGGTGCGCGACCTGGGCAGCAACAACTACCTGATCCTGCGCAACCACGGCTTGCTGACGGTGGGACAGACGATGGCCGAAGCGTTCCAGGCCATGCATCGGCTGGAAGCCGCCTGCATGGCGCAGGTGCGGGCGCAGGCCGGCGGCGGCGAACTGATCTTCATCCCGCCGGAAGTGCTGGCGCGCGCCGCGGTCGAATCCCCGGCGGACCGGGCGCACAAAGCGGCGCTGGCGTGGCCGGGGCTGCTGCGCCGCCTGGACCGGAAGAACCCGGGCTACGCGGAGTAAGCAGATCCGGCAGCGCTGAGGGGCGCTGCCGGGGCCGGTCGCGGCGCTACGGCTTCGCTTTGGGCGATGCCTGCAGGAATTCTGCGCAATCGGGCAGCGGCGTCGCCGGTGCATAGACCGAACCGTCGGGTTTCCATTTGTAGGTCACCGTGTAGCTGCACTGCTTGTCGGCCGCGGGCGCCACTTCGGCCTTCGTCGGCGCCGGCTTCGCGCTGGAGTCAGCGTAGCGGCTGGCGGTGGCTGGCGCGCGCGTTGCCTGGGTGGTGACTTGCAGGTCCGGATACTCCGCGCCGTTGGCCGTCTTGGTTCCGGGCAAGGCTTTCAGATCAGCCTTGAATTGGTAGGCATCGATGCAGTGGCCATCACGCTTGCGCTGGTCTGCTTCATTGAAGCAGGCGCGGATCGTCGCTTCCGTCGACGACGGCATGATGAACACCAGATTGCTGGCGGAGGGTTCGCCCAGCGTGACCTCGAACAGATAGAGGTCCTTGCGGATGAAGCTGCCGCCGGAGAATTGCGTTTCCAGCTTGTAGTCGGGTTCGGCCGGGCCGACCACGCCGACCAGCGCGCGGTCTTCGCTCAGGCGGATCAGCTGGGGCCAAACCGTGAACTTGGAAAAATCCGGGATATCAGGCAAATCCCAGAATGCGCGGTCGGAGCGCAGCGTGCGGCTGGTGGCGAATGGGCCGTTGGTCTCGAAGGACCCGTCCGTCTTGATGCCGACGCACCAGTCGGCCTGCGCGTTGCAGAAAAGCTTGTTGTCCGGATTCAGCTTCAACGGCTCGGTATCGGGTTGCGCCAGAGCGGCAACCGGCAGGGCGGCCGAAATCAGCAAAGCAAACACTTTTTTCATTGTCGTTCCATTGATCGCGGGAGAGGCGCTGGCGCATTATTGCCGGAATCAATGTTGCTTCATTTCAATTTGGCAGGAATGCGGACAAGGCGTTTCAGCCCCCGCGTGTCTCTGCTGACTTCAAGCTGAATGTTATGGTTGGCTTTCCGTGTCCGCGCCCATCCGTGCGCGGCCGCTTCCTGTCTTGAGGAGCCTTGATGAAGTCGATTCCGTCCCTGCTGCTGGGAGCAAGCGCGCTGATGCTGGCGTTACCGGCCGCCGCTGCGCCGGTCACCTACGATCTGGACCCGTCGCATACCTATCCCAGCTTTGAAGCCGATCACATGGGCGGCCTGTCCACGTGGCGAGGCAAGTTCAACAAATCGCATGGCGTGGTGGTGCTGGACCGTGAAGCGCGCACCGGCACGGTGGAAGTCACCGTGGACATCAATTCCGTCGACTTCGGCCACGACGAAATGAACCAGCATGCCGTCGCGCCCGACATCTTCGATGCCGCCCGCTATCCCACGGCCACCTTCAAAGGCAAGTTCACCAAGTTCGACGGCGACCGGCCCGAAGAGGCCACGGGCGACCTGACCCTGCGCGGCGTCACGCGGCCCGTCAAGATGGAGATCGACGACTTCAAATGCATCCAGCATCCGATGGAAAAACGCGAGTTCTGCGGCGCGGACGTCTCAACCAAGTTCAGCCGCAAGGACTTCGGGCTGGACTTCGGCCTGGACATGGGGTTCAAGCCGGAAGTGAAGTTGAAGATCCAGGTGGAAGCAGGGCGGCGTCCTTAAGATTAATGGAGGTACGATATTTCAGACATTTTCATGTAATGTTCTTGTATATGTTCGATTAATCGTACTTTTTTCTGGATAGTGGTGTACGGTATAACGAACATTATTACCCTTGCGTTCGAAGAGTGTCCGCCATGCCGTACGTACCCACCGCCGTCCTTCCCGCACAGTTCGGGGCAAGCTTTCAGCGCGAGCGCAAACAGCGAAAACTCAGCCAAGCGGAACTTGCGCAGCGGGCGGGACTGACGCGCCAATTGATCGTGCAAATCGAGAAAGGCGAGAACGTGGGCCTGCATTCGATCATGAGAGCATTGGCCGTGCTCAATATGGGCCTGCGTATCGATACTGCCAGCATCAATTACGACGACGTGGGGAGCATGGATGATGAGTAGCGCGAAGAGAAAGCGGCTGGAAATAAGCACCCCGCAAGGCGAGGCGGGCCTGCTGGAAAAAGAGTCGCGCTTCGTATTCAACTACACCCATCCCGGCAAGGATCGGGAGATATCCCTGATCATGCCGCACCGCGCCGAAAGCTATTCGGACACGGTGTTGCCGCCGATTTTTTCGATGAATCGGCCAGAAGGCTACCTGTACGAGAGACTCTGGGAACGCTTTGGCAAGGAAGTGGAACTTGACGATATGCGGCTGCTGGCATTGACCGGCAGCAACCAGATCGGGCGCTTGCGCTATCGCGAACCTGGCAGCGACGTGGCAGGGGTTCCACCACAGGTCGGGCTTTCTGAGTTGCTCACGAGCGGGGCAAGCATCGAACTGTTCGAGCATCTAGTCAGCGCCTATCTCACCTCCGGCATTTCTGGTTTTCAGCCCAAAGTACTGATGCCGGACGCGGATGCTGCCGATGCCAAGCGGGTGGTCGATAAGTCCACCACGTTTACGTCTGACCTGATCGTCAAGGCCGCAGGAGAGAACTACCCATTCCTTGCCCAGAACGAGTTTCTATGTATGAGTGTCGCCCGGAAGGCAGGCATACGCGTACCGGATTTCTGGCTGTCGGACGACGGGACACTGTTTGTGATGCGGCGCTTTGACCTTGCTGGCAATGAGCAGCTGGGTTTCGAAGACATGGCTGTGCTTTTGCGCAAGAGTGCCCAAGAGAAGTACCTGAGTTCGTACGAGACGGTGGCCCAAATGATCGGCCTGTTGTGCGGCGCCAATCGTACTGAGAGCCTTGCGCGGTATTTTGAGTATGTGGCCCTGTCGGTACTGGTGAGAAATGGGGATGCGCACCTGAAGAACTTTGGCTTGCTCTACCGGCACCCTGGCGCCGCGCCCGCCGAACTGGCCCCGCTCTATGACGTGGTAACCACAAGCGTGTATGCAATTGACGATCCCCAATCGGGGAGAAAGTTGTCGGACCGCACTCTTGCGCTGAAATTGAATAGGAAAAGGGAATACCCAACACGAAAGGCACTCCTGCAATTTGGCCGTACGGTTTGCGGCGTTTCGCATCCGGAAGCGGCCATCGAACGGATCGCGACGGCGATGGAAGAGGTGCTTCGCGATGAGGCTCACCGCGTCGACGGCAGCTTTCTGGCAAGGATGAAGAACGAGTGGAACACCGGCGCTGGCTCGGTGCAGCCGCCGATGTTCTTTCAGGCATAGTCGAGAGCGCCGCCTCTCAAAGCCGCACCACCGCCAGCACCGCCTCCGCAAACGCCTGCGGCGCCTCTTGCGGCAGGTTGTGGCCGATGCCGCCCGTGATGTCGCGGTGCTGGTATTTGCCGCTGAACTGCTTGGCGTAGCTGGCGGGGGGCGGATGCGGGGCGCCGTTGGCGTCGCCTTCCAGGGTGATGGTCGGCACCGTGATCTTCGGTGCGGCCGCCAGGCGTCTTTCCAGTTCGTCGTATTGCGATTCGCCTTCGGCCAGGGCCAGGCGCCAGCGGTAGTTGTGCACCACGATCGCCACGTGATCCGGATTGTCGAATGACTGCGCGGAACGCTGATAGGTCGCGTCGTCGAACGTCCACTTAGGCGATGCCAGCTGCCAGATCAGTTTGTTGAAGCCGTCGCGGTTGGCGGCATAACCCGCCGCGCCGCGTTCGGTAGCGAAGTAGAACTGGTACCACCACTGGAATTCCGCTTGCGGGGGCAGCGGCTTGCGGTTGGCTTCCTGGCTGCCGATCAGGTAGCCGCTGACGGACACCAGCGCCTGGCAACGTTCGGGCCACAGCGCAGCCATGATGTTGGCGGTGCGCGCGCCCCAATCGAAGCCGGCGATGACCGCGCGTTCGATCTTCAACGCATCCATCAGCGCGATGATGTCCACGGCGACCACCGCCTGTTCACCGTTGCGGGGCGTGTCGGCCGACAGGAAGCGCGTCGAGCCATAGCCGCGCAGGTACGGGACGATGACGCGATAGCCGGCGGCGGTCAGCTGCGGCACGACGTCGACAAAGGCGTGGATGTCGTAAGGCCAGCCATGCAGCAGGATGGCGACGGGGCCGGCGCTGGGGCCGGCGTCCACATAGCCGACATCGAGCGTGCCGGCCCGGATCTGGCGGATGCCGTCGAACGACGCGGCGCTGTGGCGGGGTGCGGTGGTGGCGGGTTGCGCGGGGCCGGATCTGGCCAGCGCCGTGCTGCTTGCGCCAAGGTTCAGCAGGCTGATGCCCGCCAGGGTCGAGGTCGTGGCGAGCAGGCGGCGACGTCGGGTGTCGATAGGGTCCGTCATGGCGGAGGCTCCATAAAAGGTTCGCAGGGTTGAGGGCTTGCTGCGAACGATTTATAGAGGTCCGGCACCCGCGCCGGGTGTCCGACTGTACGGGCCCCGGGGGCGGATACAGTGCGATTCAAATCCGTATTTTTTTCGCGTCCCCGGTTGCGGTCGCGGGGGCCGCAACCGGGGTTGGCGCGATTAGTACTTCACCGTGTAAGCCAGGCCGAAGGTGCGTCCGCGGCCGTTGAACTGCAACGATTCGGGCGTCATCAGGCCGGCGTACAGCACTTGCGCGCGCTGGCTCCACGTGGTCTGGTAGCTGCGGTCGAACAGGTTCTGCACACCGAAGCTCAACACGCCGGCACGCTTCATGTCGTAGCTGCCCAGCAGGTCGAACGTCAGGTAGCCTTCCATGCGGTTGCCCTGGCCGTCCGTCAGGTCGAAGTTGCGGTTGGCTTGAAGCCGCAGCGCCGTCGGCCCCGATTGCCAGGCGCCAAAGACAGAGGCCTTGGAGGGGCTGGCCAGGGTGATGGTCTGCTTGGCCCAGCTGCCGTCGGTCTGCTGCTGTTCGGAGCGGATGGCCAGCCAGTTGACGCCGGCGCTCCAGTGCGGATTGAAGTCATAGGCAAGCTGGCCTTCGATCCCGTAGTTGCGAACCTTGCGGTCTTCCAGGCCGATGGACAACGAGATCGGCTGGATCGCCAGCGCCTTGTCCGACCATGCGTAGAAGGCGGCGGTCTGCAGGCGCCAGTTGCCGTAGTCGCCGCGCCAGCCCAGTTCAACCTGCCGCGTCTTGATGTTGGCGAGTTCGGAGCCGTTGATCGTGACGGCATTGAGCAATTGCCAGTTTCCGCCTTGCAGGCGGTAGCTGCCGTTGCCGTAGTACTTGGCGACGTCCACGAGGTCGAAGCCTTCGGAATAGTTCAGCCAGGTCTGTTGGCTGTCGTCCACTTTCCAGAGCACCCCCGCGTTGAACAGGGTGGTGTTGTAGGCGTTGTCCCCGCCCGGGATGCGGTCGGCGCTGGTGCCCAGGCCGCTGTTGACAAGGATCTGCTGCGGCACGGGCACGAAGTCGCCCAGTTCGACCTTGTTGCGTTGCTGCCGCACGCCGCCGCTGAGCGTGACGGCATTGGTGACGCGCCAGTCGCCTTGGACGAAGGCAGCCCAGGTGTCGGCCTGGTAGTCGGGGTAGCGCTGCATGTCGTACAGCTTGTCGAATTTCAGTCCGCCAGAGGCCAGCGCCTGGTTCCAATCGAAATAGGCGGAGCTGCCGTTGAATTTCTCGTGGGCGTATTCCAGTCCGTAAGTCAGCTTGAACCGGGTCCAGTCCTTGGTCAGCGCCGCTTTCATGCCCCACGTGTCGGTGTTCTGCTGCGAAGCGCCGTAGTAATAGCCGCGCTTGCATGCGGCAGCGGTCGCGCACGTGCCGTCGTTATAGGTGAACTGGTTGGGGAACGGGTAGAAGTCCAGCTTTTCGCGGCGCCAGTAGGCCTGGGCGATGAGGTCCTGGCCGCCCAGTACGTTGGTGGCCGAGTAATTGGCCGAGAACATGCTGCGCTCGGTCGCCGGTTTCACGTCGGATTGGAAACCGCTGCGGATGTCGAGCAGGCTGGCGTCGGTGGGACCGGTCAGCGGCAGCGCGCCGCGCAGGTTCTGGCCCAGGTACAGCGCTTTGCCGGGATTGAATTCCGAGTTGTAGAACTGCCCCTGCAACTGCAGCTTCTGGTTTTCCGCGAGTTGCAGGTCAAGGTTGCCCGTCACGTCCAACGACCGGTTGTACTGCAGGTCAGTCTGCGTAATGTCTGGCGTGACCTGCTTGCCGCTGGCGTCATAGGCGGCGCCATTCTGGGAATAGGCCACGGCCAGGCGCCCGAACGCCTTTTCGGAGCCGCCGCTGACCGACTGCGCCACGCGCCAATCCAGGTCGTCGCTGCCGGCAAAGCCGCTGCGTCCGGCGACTTCGCTGGTGAAGATGGCCGGTCCGGCTTCTCCCCGCTTGGTGACGATGTTGATGATGCCGCCGGTGGCGCCGCCGCCATAGACCGAGCTGGCGCCGGACAACACTTCAATCCGCTCGATGTTGAAGGGAGAGATCGAGTCGAACTGGCGGCTGATGTTGCGCATGGAGTTCAACGACACGCCGTCGATCATGATCTGGGCGCTGCGGCCGCGCATGTTCTGCGAATAGTTGGTGCGGCTTTGCGACCCCAGGTCCAGGCTGGGCACCAGGTTGCCGAGGATTTCGGAGAGCGACGCGCCCGCGTTCGCCTGCTGCTCGATCTGCTTGTTGTCCAGGAACCAGACGGTGCGGGGCAGTTCGCTGATGGTGCTTGGACTGTAGCCGCCCACGACGACCACGGTGTCCAGCGTGCTGGCGGCGGCAGGCGCCGCTTGCGCTTGCGGCGCGGTCTCGATCAGGACCGAATTGGCGCCGGTGTAGCGCCATGCCAGGCCAGTGCCGGCCAGCAGGCGGTCCAACGCCTGGTCCGGCGACAGCGTGCCGGCCAGCGGGGCTGCCGTCTTGCCTTGCGCCAGCGCGGCAGGGAAAGACACTTGCAGGCCCAATTGCCGGCCTAGCTCCAGCAGCGCCCCGTCCAGGGGTTGGCGGTGGACATCGACGGCGACGCGGGCTGGCGCGGCGGCCGGCGCGGTCTGGGCATGGGCGGCCGCGCTGAACGCAAGCGCTAGCGCCAGGGCCACCGGGGCTTTTGCCGCCAAGCGGAAGCGGGGGGCGTGGGGGAAGGGCATGGCTACTCTCTGTACAAGGGGTTTTCCTGTAAGACGTAGCGAGATGCGCGTGACCCTACCCCCGAATCTGGTTTATTCCGTTGGCGTGATCCAGGCCCACGACGCCCACCGGCGCACGCGCACGTTCGCGGCGGCGGCCAGGACGCTCAGCGCGTCGGGGCTGTCGACGTTGACGACCGAGGAGATGCGGCGCTTGCCGGCGGCCTCGTCGATCCAGGTGGTCATGCCGGTATAGCGGTTCAATTGCGCGACCGCTTCGGCCAAGGGCACGTCGCGCAGCAGCAGTCTGCGCTCGGTCCAGGCCGAGGCCGGCCCAGGGTCGAAGGCGGTGACGGTGACGCCCGACGTGCCGATGGCCGCGCGCTGAGCAGGCGACAGCACCTGCGGGGCGGTGCCGGGGGCGCAGACCGAGCAGTCCACGCGCACACGGCTTTCCAGCACCGAGACTTCCGTCGCGCCATCGCGCAGGCGGCTGACTTCGTAGCGGGTGCCCAGCGCCGTGGCCCGGCCTTGCGGCGTTTCGACGACAAACGGCCGTTGGGCATCATGCGCGACCGTAAACCGCGCGCGGCCGCGCAGCAGCGAGATCTTGCGCGTGGCCCCGCTCATGTCGCTGCGGATCGCAGAATCGGAGTCCAGCAGCACGGTGCTGCCGTCCGCCAGCGTGACGCTGCGGATCTCGCCGACGGCGGCAACGGCATCCGCCTGCCAGCGCCACCAGGCGCCCGTTTGCCAGAGCAGCGCGCCGGCCGCGATCAGGCTACAGGAGAGGACGGTGGCCAGTTTCGCGCGGCGCTTGCGGTGTTGCTGTTGCCCTTGCCGCACGTCTTGCCGTAGCGCTTCGCCGTCGACCTGGCCCATCTGGCGCCATAGGGCGGCAATGCTGTCATAGCGTTGGGCATGCGCCTGGTCGGCGCCATACCATTTGGCGAAGCCGGGATCGGGCAGGGCGTCTGGCGCGGCGCCGTTGCGGCGCACCACCCACCGTGCGGCATGTTGTTCGATCGCGTCCACGTCAGGCATCCGCCATCGCCTGCCGGCAGGCCAGCAGAATGCGCGTCATGTGCTTTTCCACGGTCTTCACGCTGACGGAAAGCGCGCCCGCGATGTCGGCGTAGCTATTGCCGTCTATCTTGTGCATCAGGAAAATCTGCCGGGTGCGCAGCGGCTGACGCATGATGGCCGCCTCCAGCCGGGCGATGGTCTGGCGCAGCGCGGCCACGTCCATGGTGTCCGGGACGGCGGCGTCAGGCAGGCGCGATTGCGCGTACAGCGCTTGCTTGCGCTGTTCCGCGGCATGATGGCGCTGGAAGTCGATCGCCAGGTTCGCCGCCACCTGGAAGACGTACGCGCGCAGGTTGTCGACGGGCGCCTTGAGTGTGCGCGCGGCGGCCAGCCGTATCCACGTTTCCTGCGCACAGTCCTGGGCGGATTCTCGCGAACCGGTGCGGCGGGATAGGAAATCGACCAATTCGCGATAGTGAGCGACGACCGCGTCGGCAAGCATCATGGCGGAGGGGCAAACGAAAGGGTAGGGATAGGCTGCGGTTGATCATTATAATGAGAAACATTCTTATTGTGTTTGCCGCATCGCCTTGCGCGCGTCCGTCCGCGCGCATTACCCCGCATTACCCCGTTACGCTCCTTCGCTATCCGTCCGCCGCACCCCTCGGCTCAGTCCGGAATTTCCGGTTCGACCAGCTTCGCCAGCTGCGTCAGCGATTCCTGCCAGCCCAGGTAGCACATCTCGGGCGGAATGACGGCAGGGATGCCTTCCTGCACGATGCTGATGTCGGTGCCGCAGGAGACCTTGCGCAGCGTGATCGTGGTCTGCATCTGTCCGGGCAGGTTCGGGTCGTCGAACCGGTCCGTGTAGCGGATCTTTTCGGACGGGACCAGTTCCAGGTATTCGCCGCAGAAACCGCTGCTGTTGCCGGTCGAGAAATTGCGGAACGACATCTTGTGGACGCCGCCCACCTTGGCGTCCAGCTGGTGGACCTGGCAGGTGAATCCATAGGGGGGAAGCCATTTCGCGATGGCGTCGGGCTCAAGGAAAGCGCGGTAGACGCGTTCGGGCGCGGCGCGCAGGACGCGGTGGAAGGTAACGGTGCCGGTAGTCATGGTGTGTCCGCCTTGGAATGAGAGGGTCGTACTCATACGACGTTCAGAGGACAACGAAATCGACATGGCCGGAGCTAGTGAAAACCCCTAGTTCTGTAACCGTCCGATGTACGCCGACAGCGCTTCGGCATGCCCCTGTTCGGCACGCAGGCCGACGTGACCATCGGCCCGGACGACCACGAGCACAATGCCGCGCACGCCCAGCGCATGGGCGATGTCGGGCGCCAGGTAGGCATGCACCCCGGATACCCCGGCATTCGCGGTCAGGACGATCACTTGTTCGATGATGGCTCCGCCAGCTAGCGCTTCCATGTCTCGGCGCACCTGCTCCAGGGCGTCCTCCGGCGTCGCGGCGCAGCCGATCAGCAGGGCGGTGTGGCCCAGGCGGCGAGTGCAGGCATGCAGGTGGCCGACGCCGCCCGATGCGAACGTCAGGGGAATCTGATCAGGCAGACGCTGGCCCGGCCAAAGGGCTTCGTGCGGATCGCCCATGACGATGGGTGATCCTGCGTAGTCGATATCAAGCTCGGCCTCCGCTACCGCTTCATGGTGCCGCGAGCCAGGATCGGCAAAGGCCGTCCGGATCGCCGCATCCCGTTCGCGGCGGGCGCGTTCCCCCTTGACCATCTGTGCGCGTTCGGCGGCATCGCCCGAGGCCATCACCTGATCGGCCACGGGGCGCCGTTCGGCGTGATAGCTGTCCAGCAGCGTGTCGGAACAATGTCCCTGGCAAACCAGCGCAAGCTTCCAGCCGAGGTTGTAGGCATCTTGCAGCCCGGTATTCATGCCATGCCCTTGCGCCGGGCTGCAGGTGTGCGCAGCGTCACCGGCCAGCAACACACGGCCCGATCGGAATTTCCGGGCAACCTTGGTGTGGCAATCGAAGCGTGCGGGATGCGAAATCTGGTCAAAGCTCGCGTCAGGCAGGTAGCGTTGCAAGGTGGCCAACGCGTCGGCGACCAGATCGGATTGCGCGGAGCGGGGCCGCAGGTACACGCGCCAGCGGCGGTCGGGCAGGGCCGTCAGAATGACCGGCGTCGGATCCAGATAGGCGTAGTTGGCTTCAAAGGATTCCGGCCATGCCGGGATGGCCGCGTCGAACACGGCCCAAGGCTGGTGGATGTCGTGGCCGTCTTGTTCGATACCCATCAACGTGCGGACGGTGCTGTGGTGTCCGTCGCATCCGACTACCCATTGCGCGTGGATCTCTGCCCGCGCGCCCCGCTGATCGATTGTGGCTGCCACGCCATCGGGTTGCGCCACCAAGCCCACAAGCGTGGTGGCGCGGGTGACCGCGCCGCCGTGTGCGACGAGATAGTCGTGGAGGATGGATTCGGTAATTTCTTCCGAGATGCCGATATTGAATGGATATCGGCTGGCGCACAGCGACAGGTCAATGTCGCCCAGCACGGCGCCATCGGCATGGATACGGGCATGGCGCTGTTTGACGCCCAGACGCAAGAGCGGGTCGGCGATGCCCAGCGCGTCCAGTATTTCGATCGATCGAGGATGCACGACGGTGGCACGGTCCCAATCCATGGGCTGCTCGTGTGCGTCGATCAACAAGCATTGGACGCCGCGCCGAACCAGCTCCACGGCGGTGAGCAGGCCGGCAGGGCCCGCGCCTACGACCAGAACGGTTGTCGCGATCATCATGGATCTCCCTGAGCGGGGGGCATTGGCGGGGGGACTCGCGTCACGCGATTCGCGTCTGGCGAAATTAGAGCAAGCGGGATGCCCTCGTCAACGGTTCCGGAGCCCGTCGCATGGCTGAGGGATCGGAAGACCGGTGCGGGCTTACCAGTGCCGGCACAATAAAAAAGGCCACGGGGTCAGCGCCGTGGCCTTTTTCATTGGTGCGGCGTCAGGTCCGCACGCACTTATGCGGCATCAATACGCGCCCATGTAGTCGCGCTTGCCGACTTCGATGCCGTTGTGGCGCAGGATCGCGTAGGACGTCGTCACATGGAAGAAGAACTGCGGCAGGCCGTAGTGCAGCAGGTAGGCGCTGCCTGACAGCTTCTTCTCTTTCGGCGTGCCCGGGCGCAGCACGATTTCCAGGGACGCGCTTTGCTCGAACTGTTCCGGTTTGAAAGAACCGACATGCGCCAGGGTCTTGGCGATCAGGGCCTGCAGTTCGGCGAAGGTGGGTTCACAGTCGGGCCAGGACGGCACTTCCGCGCCAGCCAGGCGGGACGCGATGCCCTTGGCGAAATCGGCGGCGATCTGCACCTGGCGCGACAGCGGGAACATGTCCGGGAACAGGCGGGCGCCCAGGTAGGCGGACGGGTCGATGTTCTTGTCGGTGGCGTGGGCTTCGGCCTTCTTCAGCACGTCCGACAGCGCGGACAGCATTTGCTTGATGACAGGAACGGAAGCGTCGTACATGGGGGTGGTCATGAGGGGGCTCGCAAAATGAGTGAGGCGGGCGCGGGGACCCCGCGCGGCTGGCCCAAGACTACCAGCAATTGGCGACAGGATGGCGGCTTACAGGATCCCCGCGGTCAGGGCCTTCAGGGTAGCGGCGACGCGGGTCGAGCACTCCAGCTTGCGGAACACGCTTTCCACGTGGGTGCGCACCGTGCTGGGGCTGATGTTCAAGGCCCGGGCGGCCTCCTTGTTGCTGGCGCCCAGGCTGATCTGCCGCAGGACTTCCAGCTCGCGTTGCGACAGCGTGCTGGTCGCGCGCCGCGCCGCGGGGATGCCGCCGGAGGCGGCGGTGATGGCGGCGACGGCCACTTCTGCGTCGAAGCGGCCGGCATCGGCCTCCTCGCGCAGGATGCGGGCGGCTTCCTGCAAGGAATAGGCGGGCCGCCAGGGGCGGTCTTCCAGCAGCGCCTGCAGCGCCACAGCCGTGGACAACACGCGTTGCGCAGGGCTTAGCGCCGACCCGGACGCGCCCCGGAAGTAGCCGCTGCCGTCAAGC
The DNA here is from genome assembly GCA_963530045.1 of uncultured Achromobacter sp. Lineage (GTDB taxonomy): Bacteria > Pseudomonadota > Gammaproteobacteria > Burkholderiales > Burkholderiaceae_B > Achromobacter. Next base: position 52,749 of record CAUSDE010000013.1, on the reverse strand, counting down.
CGTTCGTAGGCGTATGAAGCCAGTTCTGCCGCTTCGCTCAGACCCTGGATCTGACGGGCGGCACGGGCGGTCCAATAGGGCATCAACCGGACTTGTTCCCACTGGTCGGAAGACAGCTTGCCGGGCGTGTTCCACAAGCGGTTCGGCAAGGCGGCGCGGCCGATGCCGTGCACCAGCGCGGCCGCCTGCAACGATGCCTGCGCTGCCTGGCCCATGCCCAGCAGCGCGCCGCAGCGGGCGGCCAGCTGGGCGACCCGGCGGGAATAGCCTGCCAGCCAGGGCAGCTTGAGTTCGGCCACGTCCGCCAGTAGCGTCAGGTCGGCGGCGGGCGCATCGAGCGCGGCGCCAGCCAGCGCCCATTCGGTGCCTGTTGGCGGGTGGGCGTCGATGTCGTCAAGCCAGGCGTGGCCATGGTGGATCGCCAGTTCCGCGACGGCGGCGGGATATTTGGCGCCGGCCTGCGTGCGCAGGTAGTCCATCGCGCTGTCGCGGCCATGCGCGCGGCTGAGGATCTCCAGGTCGCTTGCCGCATTCACGTAAAACACGACGGCGGGGATGGCGTCGCCCGCCACGCCCTGCGGCATGCCCTTGCCGTCATGCCGTTCGAAGGCATGGCGCAGGCCTGCCACCACGTTGTCGGGCATGCCCAGGTTGACGGCCACGTCGCCCGAGATTTCGCAATGGATCAGCGCCAGCGGCACGATCAGCGATTGCGTGCGCGGGTCCAGCGGCGGCAGCGTCTGCGCCATCATGGCCTCGCGCGAGGCGACATCGTCGCCCAGCAGGTCGGCAAAGCCGCTGGCGTTGGCGGTGCAGCCCGACCAGCGCAGCAGCGCCACCGCACGCGCATGGTTCTGGGCGGCATCGCCGGCGCCGTGGGCCGCGGCAAGCTTGCCGGCCAGGCACGCCGTGCGGCGCGAATGGTCGGTGGCGCGCCCCATGCTCAGGTCGCCGACAAAGGCCATGGCCAGTACGGCATCGGTGAGTTCCATCGTACTGGGGGCGGTCATCGGGGCGGGGCGGTCGAGGGGGAGAGGGGCGAGCGGGTTGCAAGGCTGACCGGGGGCTTGTCGCGGGCTTATCGGTTAATCAACCGATACCGGCCTGGCGGGCGGTTGACGACACTGGAACCCAGCAAGCGCAACACCGTCGCTTGGCACCCAACCTCAAGGAAATTCAGTATGAAACACCATATTATCGCAGCCTCATTGCTGGCAGCCGGCTTGTTCGCGGGCCCGGTTTCGCAGGCTTTTTCGGCCCAGCCTTCCGTCGTGATCGTGCACGGCGCCTTCGCCGACGGCTCCGATTGGGCGAAGGTGATCGCCTTGCTGCAAGACAAGGGCGTGCAGGTCCAGGCGGTGCAGAACCCGCTGGATTCGCTGGCCGGCGACGTGGCCGCGGCCAATCGCGCCATCGACAATCAACCCGGCAAAGTGGTGCTGGTCGGCCATTCGTGGGGCGGCGTGGTGATTACCGAGGCGGGCAAGCACGAGAAGGTCGCCAACCTGGTCTACGTGGCGGCGTTTGCGCCGGATGCGGGTCAGTCGGTGGCGTCGATGACCCAGGGTGAGCCCAAGGCGCCGGGCACGGACAGCATCGCCGCCGACAGCCATGGCTGGCTGAGCATGCCGCCCCAGGGCATCGCGCGGGACTTCGCGCAGGACGTGCCCGCCGCGCAGGCGCGCGTGATGGCGGCCACGCAAGGGCCGATCAAGGCGACGGCCTTCGGAGAGGCGGTGTCGTCCGCGGCCTGGAAGACGAAGCCGTCGTGGTTCATCGTGGCCGAAAACGACCGCATGATCCTGCCCGCGTTGCAGCGCACGATGGCCGCGCAGATCGGCGCGAAAGTGACGGCCCTGCCGTCCAGCCATGTGCCGCAGCAGTCGCGCCCCGCCGATGTGGCCCGCGTGATCCTGGATGCGGTCGCCAGCGTGAAATAAGGCGTACCCGGCCCGCCCGGCAGATGGCGCAGCGCCGGGCGGTTCGGGCGCTCAATGTTCCTGAAATGTACTTTTTATGTTCTGAGTAGGTCTGAAATACTCGGGTTATCACTAATGATTAGTCGCCTTTCAGTCGGGCTATAACCATGTTTGTATTTTTTTTGTATTTATGAACATGAAAATTGCATTGATTGGTTGTGGTGAAGTGGGTGACTGCTATGCAAAGGCGTGGGTGGCCGGCGGGCATTCGATCGTCGGCATCTGCGAGCTGCGCCAAGACGCCGAGATGCAGGCGCGCGCGGCCTCCTACGGCAGCCCGTTGCATGGCGAACCGGGCTCGTGGCTGGCGCAAGCCGACATTGTGGTGTCGGCGGTCTTCGGCCATGCGGCGCTGAAAGTCGCCACGCAGGCGCTGCCGCACTTGCGCGACGACGCGTCCTACGCCGACTTCACGACCGCAAGCGCCGCCGACATGCGCGCCGCGGCCGACATCGCTGCGCAGCGCGGCGTGCCTTTCACCGACGTCGCAATCATGGGCGCCATTGCGCTGCTGGGCGCACGCACCCCGCTGCTGTGCGCCGGCACGGGCGCACCCGCCGTCGCGGCCTTCACGCTGGGCGCCGGGGCGCCTGCGCAGGCGATCGACGGCCAGGCGGGCGACGCGGTCCGTCTGAAGCTGTTGCGCAGCATCCTGACCAAGGGCATGGAAAGCCTGGCCGTCGAATGCCTGGTCGCCGCCGAAAGCATGGGCTTGCGCGCTTCCCTCTATGAAGTCCTGTCCGATATGGACCGGACGCCGTTGACGACGTTCGTCGATTCCTTCGTCCGTTCGCATGTGCTGCACGCGCCGCGCCGCCTGGCCGAAGTGCGCGAAGCACGCGAGCAATTGGTCGAGGCCGGCTTGCAGCCGCTGGTGCTGGACGGCGTCGAACGGCTCTTCGCGCGCACTGCCAAGGGCATCGAAGCGGCGCGCGAAGCCGGTTCGTTCAACGTGCCCGACTCCGTGGCGGACCGCCTGGCATGGCTGACGCCCCTGGCGCGCCAATCCTGAATCGCGGCAATAGGCCCCTCAGAGGGCCGTGCAATTCCCAAACATCAGTGAGGAAGACAATGAAATCCCTGAAGACTGTGCTGGCAGCGACGCTGCTGGCCTCATGCGCCGCGGCCAGCGCGGCGGATATGGGCTCGGCGCCCATCACGCTGATCTCCCCGTTTCCCCCGGGCGGCGGAACCGACACCTTGACCCGCATGATCGGGTCGGCCATCGCGCAGGACACAGGCTGGAACATCGTGGTCGAGAACAAGCCGGGCGCGGGCGGCAACCTGGCGCTGGACGCCACCGCGCGCGCCAAACCCGACGGCCACACGCTGGTCATGGCGCAGACGGACAACATCGTGCTTAACCCGTGGCTGTACAACAAGCTCAGCTACGACACCTTCAAGGACTTCAAGCCGGTGGGCCTGGTGGCCTCGTCGCCCAGCGTGTTCGTCGTGGTGCCGGAGTCTCCCTATAAGACGCTGGACGACGTGGTCAAGGCCGCCAAGGCGCGCCCGGGCCAGGTGTCGCTGGGCATTCCCGGCATCGGCGGCAGCGGCGACCTGATCGGCCACCTGTGGCGCAAGGCGGCGGGCATGGAACTGATGCACGTGCCGTACCGCGGCTGGTCGCAGGCGTTCCCGGATCTGGCCAGCGGCCGCATCGACCTCTACACCGGTTCCGTGGCATCCCTGCTGCCGCAGATCCGCGGCGGCAAGGTACGCGCGCTGGCCGTGGTGGCCGACGAGCGTTCGCCGGCGCTGCCGGACGTGCCGACCTTCGCGGAAAGCGGTTTCAAGACCATCAACCAGACGATCTGGTGGGGACTGATGGCGCCTGGCAAGACGCCGGACGACGTGGTCGCCACGCTGAATCAGGCGCTGAACAAATCCCAGGCGCAGCCGGATGTCGTGAAGAAGCTTGAAGACTCGGGCTACAGCGTCATGACGGGCACGCCGGCGGATCTGGGCAAGCGCCATCGCGCCGACCACGACATCTTCGGCAAGGTCGTGCAGGAAGCCGGCATCCCGAAACAATGATCTTGCGAGATCCACAGACGAAGCACCAGGAGAGCCCCAATGATCGGTTTTGAGATTCACCCGCGCAAGCGCGCGGTCGCGAGCGAGTTCGTCGAGAAGTTCCGCCGCGTTCCCGTGGCCAACATCAGCGACTGCATGTCGCGCATGACGGCCGGCGGCGCTCGCTTGCGGCCCATGCATGACGGCCATCCGCTGGCCGGTCCCGCGCTGACGGTGCGCACGCGCCCCGGCGACAACCTGCTCGTGCACAAGGCGCTGGAACTGGCGCAGCCGGGCGATGTGGTGGTGGTGGACGCCGGCGGCGACCTTACCAACGCCATCATCGGCGAGATCATGACGACCTACGCGCAAAAGCGCGGCCTGGCCGGCATCGTGATCAACGGCGCGATCCGCGACGCCGGCGCCATTCGCCGCGGCGCGTTTCCGGTGTATGCCGCCGGCGTGACGCACCGTGGACCCTACAAGGACGGCCCGGGCGAGATCAATGGCGTCATCGCGCTGGACGGCATGACGATCGAACCGGGCGACCTGATCCTGGGCGACGAGGACGGCCTGCTGTCCTTGCCCTACGACCAGGTGCCCGCGCTGTATGAGGCCGCGTCGGCCAAGCATGCGGTTGAAGAAGAGATGCTGGCACAGATCGCCGCCGGCACGCTCGATACGTCGTGGATCGATGCGCGGCTGAAGGCGCAGGGCTGGAAGCCCTGATCAAACCCTTGGCAATCCGCCGCGGGCGATGCCCAGGCGGCGCAGGATCCGGTCTTTGACTGCGCCGCCATATGCCCATGACAGCACCGCCAGCACCAGCATCGCCACCGTGAAGTAGGCGCGCGCGGCCATTGGCACCGGATTCAGTTCGGCGATGGTGCGCATCGGTTCATAGGACGTGAAGTCGCTGGCCGCCAGCACGCTGAACACCAGCGCCAGCACCGGTCCGGTGAAATGCGGCCTTTCGCCCCGCGTCGCCTTGTCGGCGTTGAGTGACCAGCGCAAGAGCTGCGCCAGGTGCACGGCTACCGTGACCAGCGGAATGACGACAGCCAGCAGCAGGACGAAAAGGGCGACAAGGATCTGGGGCGAATACATGAAAGCGAATAAAGAGAAAGACTGATACCCGTGTCCGGCGTCACGCGGCTGGCGCATCGACCGCATCGGCCGGCGGCTTGCGCTGGCTGCGGAAAAGCAGGTGGGTCGTGGTCAGGTGAAAACGCATGGCGATGTCCGCGCATCCCGGATCGCGGGCGCGCAACGCGGCGATGATCTGGCGATGGTGCTCGACACTGCGCAGCATGTCGTCGTGGGTGTAGAAGTAGAACGAGCCGATGATGATCGGCATGTCCAGCAGGTTCTCCACCATCGTCCGTACCCGCGCGGATTGCGCCGCATCCAGCAGGGCATGGTGGAACAGGTTGTTGCAGTGCTGGACCCGCGCCACACGGTCGGTGTCGTCGGAAAGAATGGCGTCCAGCATGCGCTGGTTGATCTGTTCCAGGTGGTCGATCTGTTCAGGCGTGGCGCGCTCCGCAGCGCTGCGCGCGGCATAGGGTTCAAGCAGCAGGCGCAGTTCGAACGCCTCGTTGATGTCGCGGTCCACCCAACCCAGCACCACCGCGCCACGGTGGCCTTCGCGCTTGACCAGGCCGTCGGTGATCAGCCGGTCGATCGCGCTGCGCACCGGCGTGCGGCTGACGGAAAGCTCGGCCGCGATATGCTCTTCGCGCAACCGCTCGCCAGGCAGGAACACGCCGGACATCAGCCGTCGGCGGAGTTCCCCATAGACTAGGTCGCGGGCGCTGGTCATGGTGGCGCAGGATTCCTGAGGGCGCGAAAGAGATCCAGACTATACCCGAAGGGGGTAGGCGGAATCACCCATGCATCCGCACGTCGCGGGGCGAAACGCCGAACAGGCGCTTGAATGCAGTGGCGAAATTCGCCGCGCTGGAATAGCCCGCCAGCGCGGCGGCCTGGGCCACGCTGACGCCCTGGCCGAGCAGCGCGCGCTGGGCGGCTCTCAGCCGCTGTTCCCGCAGGTATTCGACGGCGGACGATCCGGTCAACGCCTGGAAGCCTTGCTGCAGCGCCCGCACGCCCAGGCCCGTTTGCGCGGTCAGGTCGGCCAGGCTGCAGGGGCCGGTCAGGGTGCCGGCATCGATGCGGGCGCGCAACTCCAGCAGGCGCTTGGCGTGGCGCGTATCGATGCGGCTGGCGGGCGTGCTGGCTGCGTCGCCCGCGGCGGCAAGCGCCACATGACGGAGCCCTTCGCCCAGCAATGCCAGGCAGCGGGATTCCAGCATCAGCCGGTCCACGCCGTCCTCATGGGCCGGAGGGCGCGCGATCCGTTGCGCCAGCGTGACGCCGCGCGGGGTGAGGGGCCACGCGTGCAGGGCCAGATGGGTTTGCAGGAAGGCCTGGATGGCCGAGGTGTCGACGGGGCCGGGGGCCGACCCGTCGGAGATCAGGCCGCCGTCCTGCAGCCATTGCGGCGCCACCGTCAGCGTGATGGAGCGTTCGCGGTGGTTGCGCGCGGCCCGGCGCATGAAGCTGGCCGGCCCGGTCAGCATCAGCAGGCGTGCCTGCAGGCCTTCACCGGGCGCCGGCCCTTTCAAGTGCAGGTGGTGATGGCCGAATTCGAGTTCGACGTCGCCTTGCTCCAGCACGATCAGTTTCAGGCCGGGCGTGAGCGTGGAGCGCACCACGTTATCGCCGCAGTCCCGCACGTCCGCACGCCGCAACATCAGGCCGGGCCGCATCGTCAATATCTGGAAGCTTCCTTCCAGCGGCGTCTTGGCCCCCGCGCCGTGGCGGGATTCGATGTCGTGCGATCCGCCCAGATGCGTCCCCGCCGCCCGCAATTGGGCGGATGAGATTCCGCCCGCCATATCCGCCCGTTTTCGCGGCCCCGCCATCCCTGCTCCAAAAGAAAAATGCCCCCCCAAGCCGCGCACGCGGTGCGTGCCTGCTGCCCCTGAAGGGGGTTGGGACGGCCCGACGACAAAAAAACCCTCTCGCAAAGCATCTAGTGCGTTGCGCAAACATGCCGGCCTGATTTCCGTGGAATCATGGGCACGTTTTCCCAAATGACCATGAGAATCAGTACCATTATGACCCAAAGTCCCGCCGTCTTCGTCCTCCGCCGGCCCTGGATGATGATGGCCCTGGCCTGCGCCGGGATCGCTGGCGCTGCCCAGGCGCAGGCTGCCGAGCTGTCGGGCGAGGCCGCCGCAAGCCCCGTGCAATCCCTTGCTCCTGTGGTGGTGACCGCCAGCGGCTACGATCAGTCCATCGCCGACGCGCCCGCCAGCATCACCGTGTTGACGCACGAGGAGCTGGCCCGGCAGCCCTTCAATACCCTGCAAGATGCGCTGCGCAATGTCGAAGGCGTCAGCATCGTCGGGGCCAATGCCAACAAGCAGGACATTTCCATCCGCGGCATGCCGGGCAAGTACACGCTGATCCTGGTGGACGGCAAGCGCCAGGGGACGCGTGAAATGCTGAACCGCGAAGAACTGGGCATGGTGCAGGCCAGCCAGATCCCGCCGCTGGCCGCCATCGAGCGGATCGAAGTCGTGCGCGGGCCGATGTCGTCGCTGTACGGCTCCGATGCCATCGGCGGTGTGGTCAACATCATCACGCGCAAGGTGCCGCAGGCCTGGACGGGCTCGATCAACCTGGGCGCCACCCTGCAGCAGCACAGCGAGCTGGGCAACAGCCGGCAGGCGGATTTCTACCTGGCCGGTCCCGTCAAGGAAGAGAAGCTGGGGCTGCAGCTGTTCGGCAAGTCCAACCAGCGCACCGAAGCCGACGTGGTGGACGGGTCCTATGGCATCCGGGACCGCGGCCTGACGGCGCGCCTGACGCTGACGCCCACGAAAGACCAGGATATCCAGCTGGAAGCCGGGCAGGACGAATACAACCGCTATGGCACGGTGGGCAAGTCGCTGGCGGCGACCGAGACGGGCGACTATCGCTTGAAGAACCGGCATACGCACTATTCGATCTCCCATGAAGGGCGCTGGGATTTCGGCACGACCAACGTCTCGTTGCAGCGTGAAGAGGGCAAGGCCAGCAACACGATCGGAGACAAGGACACCACGTCGTACCCGGACACGCGCCTGGTCAACACCACGCTGGACGCGACGTTGACGCTGCCGTTGCCAGACAACATGCTGAAGGTGGGCGGACAGTACATCGACACGCGCCTGTACGGCACCGACAAGGAGGCTGCGTCCACCACGGCCCGCAATACCGTTTCCGGGCTGAGCACGCGATCCTGGGCCTTGTTCGGCGAGGACGAGTGGGCCGTCACCGACAACCTGTCGCTGACCGGCGGCGTGCGGCTGGACGACCACGAGCGCTACGGCCAGCACTGGAGCCCGCGCGGTTACGCGGTCTATCACCTGTCGCAAGCCTGGACGCTCAAAGGCGGCGTGTCTCGCGCCTTCCGCGCGCCTGAATTGCGCCAGAGTTCGGCGGACTACATCCAGGCGACCGGCGGTGCGGTCGGGGCGCCGCGCGGCAGCATCGCCGGCAATCCCGACCTGAAGCCCGAGACCAGCACCACCACCGAAATCGGCCTGCACTACCAGGGCGACGACCGGGTCGCCGCGGGCGTCACGCTGTTCAACAACGAGTTCAAGAACAAGATCTACAGCCAATGCGTCACCGGATGCGCGGGCGCGTCGGGCGCGACCTACGAATGGGGCAACATCGGGCGCGCCACGCTGCGCGGCGTCGAGACCAGCCTGACCTTGCCGCTGTCGCGCACGGTGACGCTGACGGGCAACTACACCTACACGCAATCCAAGCGCAAATCCGACGACGAAGTCGCGTATGACGGCACGTCGCTGCAAGGGCAACCGCTGGATCGCACGCCGCGCCATGTGCTGAACCTGCGCGCGGACTGGCGGACGACGGATGCGTTGTCGCTGTATGCGTCTGCGAACGTGCAAAGCGAGCAGTACTGGGCGAACTACCGCAACGTGTCGACGACGACGCGCCGCCGCCCCGGCGCCACCACGTTCGACCTGGGCGGCAGCTACGAGCTGAACAAGCACGTCACCTTCCGCCTGGCGATGATGAACCTGACCGACAAGCGCGTGCCGGTGGACTACCGCAGCCGCACGACCGGTCTGGATGGCAACTGGCAAGTCGATGAGGGTCGCCGGCTATGGCTGAACACATCCGTTTCGTTCTGACGGGGGCCGTCTTGGCCCTCGGCTTGGCCGTATCCGCGTCTGCGGATGCGCAACCCGGGCACGCCCGGCCCATGGCGGCGCAGCCGCCGGAATTGGCGATCGGCGTGCCGGCCGCGCAGGTGCAGCGCTTCGTGCTGGCCGCGCCGGACGGGGGGCCGGAGTATCGCGTGTCGGTCTGGGCGCCACCCGACGGGAAGCCGCCGGCGGCGGGCTATCCGGTGGTCTACATGCTGGACGGCAACGCGGTGTTTGAAAGCCTGGCGCGGACGGCGTCCGCCTTGCCGCCGGGGGAGTCGCTGCAAGCGGTGGTGGTGGGCATCGGCTATGACGATGCCGAGCGCTTCAATGTGACGGCCCGCTCCTACGATTACACGCCGCCTTCGCCGGGCGCGGAGGCACCTCGCGGTTCGCCGCGCGACCCGGATGCGCAAGGCTGGGCGAAGCCGGGCGGCGGCGCCGACCGGTTTCTGGGCATCCTGCAGCAGCGCATCCAGCCGCTGGTGGAACGGCGCTATCGCATCGATGCCGCCAACCGCACGCTGTACGGGCATTCCTATGGCGGCTTGTTTGCGCTGCACGTGGCACTGAGCCGGCCACAGGCATTCCGGCATTACGTGGCGGCCAGCCCGTCAATCTGGTGGAATGGCCGCTTCATCCTGCAATCGCTGGCGCATCCGGCCGCCGTTCCTGACGTGGACGTCGATGTGACGGTGATGGCCGGCGCGGAAGCACAAGGCCGCAGTGACCTGCCGGACAGCCCGGAAAGCGTCGTCCGCGCGCTGGGCGATATCCCGCATGTGCGGGCCAGCCTGCGGGTATTTCCGGGCCTTGGCCACGGCGAGATGCTGCCGGCGTCATTGGCCGCGACGCTGCGCGGATACGTGCGGTAGCGGTGGGCGGCCTGCGCGTTGCGCCAGCCCCGCTTTCAGACGCTGGCAGGAAACGTGACGGTGATGCCTACGCCTCGGCCGTCCAGCCCAGGCCCCCACTCAATCCGCGCGCCATGCCTGGTGGCGATCTGCGCCACCAGCGACAAGCCGATGCCGCTGCCGCGTTCGACCGAGCCGGCCTTGCGGTAGAAGCGGTCGAATACGCGTTCGCGGTCGGCGGGCGGGATGCCCGGCCCGTTGTCGGCCACGGATAACTGCGCACCGCCGTCGGTCAGCGAAACGCAAGACACGGCCACGCGGCCGCCCTCGGGCGTGTAGCGCAGGGCATTGTCCAGCAAGTTGCGCAGCAGCACGCCCAGCGCGTCGACGCCGCCATGCACGGATGCGGGCCGGGCATCCAGGCTGATGCGCTGTTGCTTGCGGTGGGCAAGCGCCTCGTTATCGCGCACGATCATTTCCGCCAACCGGTCCAGCGCGACGGATTCGGCGGGGCCTTCGCTTTGCGCCTCGGTGCGTGCCTGGTCCAGCAATTGCTCAGCCAGGCGGGTGGTGCGCGTGGCGACGTCGCGCAGCTTGTCCACCGCTTGGTCGCGCGCCTGCTGGGTGTCGCTGCGCACGGCCAACTCCGCGTAGGCGCTCAAGGCTGCGAGCGGCGTGCGCAGTTCGTGCGCCGCATCGGCCAGGAAGCGCCGCTCCCGGTCCAGCGAGGCCGACAGACGTTCCAGCAGACTGTTGATGGACTGGATGAACGGTTGCAGTTCGCCCGGCATGCCCGAGGTCGGCAAGGGGGCCAAGTCCATGGCCGGGCGGCTCAGGATGGCGTCGCGCGCGCGGTCGACCGGGCGGAAGGCCCGGCGCATGACCAGCCACGTCATTCCGGTCAAGATCAGGAAAAGCACGCTCAGGAACGCGAGGCCGTTACGCATGCGCTCGGTCGTTTCCTTGCGCAGTTGCGCTTCAGATTTGGCGAACTGGACCTGTATGCGGCCGTCCCTGTCCGCCACCGCGTAGGCGCGCCAGCGTTCTCCCCGCAGCGTGACGTCCTGGAAGCCATTCTGAAAATCGCTGATCAACGGCTCATCAGGCGCCCACGGCGATTGCACGAGCAGCCGCTTGTCGGCCAGCGACCAGACCTGGAAGTTGAAGGACTCTCCGTCGAAGCGGTTGGAGTTGGGGAGTTCGAATCGGTCTTCACTGGAAGGCGCTGCCCGCAGCAGGCTGGCGGGCAAGGACAGCAGCGCCTTCTGAGCAGCGTCGCGCATGTCCCGGTCCAGCATGCCGGTTTCGGCGCGCGTCTGCTCGTTGTAGATCAAGGCGAACACCGTCAGCCACGTCGCAAGCATGGCAAGCAGCAAGGTGACCGCGACTTGTCTGCGCAGCGTCTTCATGGCGGACCGTCCTGCACGATGCGGTACCCCAGGCCGTGCTGGGTTTCGATCAACCCGTCACCCAGCTTGCGCCGCAACTGGTGGATGTACACGGCCACGGTATTGCTTTCGATGGTGCCGCTGCTGCCGTAGACGGCGACTTCCAGCTGATCGCGGCTGACGGTGTTGCCCATGCGTTGCATCAGCGCCAGCAGCGTGTGGTATTCGTGGGCGCTCAGACTCACTTCGCTGCCGTCCTGCGTCACGGTGCGGCGCGCGGGTTCCAGCACGACGTTGCGGCAACGCAGCGCCGACACCACGCTGTTGCTGCTGCGGCGGAGCACGGCGCGCATCCGGGCCAGCAGCTCGTCCAGCTGGAAGGGCTTGACCAGGTAGTCGTCGGCGCCGGCGTCCAGCCCCTGGATGCGGTCGCTCAAACGGTCGCGGGCGGTGATGATCAGCACGGGCGTTGTGTCGAAGCGGGCGCGCAGCGCCTTGAGCACTGTCAGGCCGCTGCCGTCGGGCAAGCCCAGGTCCAGCAGGACGGCTTGATAACCGTGGTCCACCAGCGCCAGGTGCGCTTGGGGCATGTCGCGCGCCCAGTCGACGTCGGCGCCGTCTTGAATCAGGCCCGCGCGCAAGGCATCGCCAAGCATGGGGTCGTCTTCTACCAGCAGGATACGCAAGCAAGCTCCAGGGCCGTCTCCGGCAGTGCCGCCGGAGCCTTAAAGAATTATTAAAAGATGCTCAGGACAATGCAGGCCAAGCCCGGGGGCGGTTGCCCACGGCCACTGTCATAGAACGGAAGGAAGCCCTGATGCGGATGGGTATATTAGCAAGAGGCGTCTTCGCGGGCGCGGTTTTCAGTGCGGCTGGTGCGGCCTATGCGCAAAGCACGAACTTCATCGGATTGGGGGTCGGAGCGGTCCCCGTTTATGAGGGTTCCCGCGAGTACCGGGCGCTGCCGGTTCCGCTGATCAACTATCAATCGGGCAATTTCTTCATCACGCCGCGCATGGGCTTGCCGGCGATGGGATTGAAGACGTCGCTGGCCTCCGACCTGGACGCGGGCGTTTTCGTGGGGATGAGCCTGGGGCGCAAGGCCGATGACGCCGATCGCTTGAAGGGGCTGGACGATATCAAGTTCCACGGCGCCTACGGCGCCTATGTGGAATGGCGGCCGGGCCGGTACTCGCTGGGGGCGGGCTACAAGCAGGCGGCGCGCAGCGGCTACGGCGGCACACTGGAGCTGCGCGCGTCCTACGCGGCGTTGATGACCGAGCAGCACACCGTGCAGGTCGGGGTCCGCACCGAATGGGCCAACAGCGACTACATGCAGACCTGGTTCGGCGTGACGCCGTCGCAGGCTGCGCGCAGCCGCGAGGGCTTGTCGACGTATTCGCCGTCTTCAGGCTTCAAGTCGGCGGGCATCTACACGACGTGGTCGTATCGCATCAATCCCAGCTGGAGCACGGTGTCCACGATCGGGGTCAATACCTTGCTGGGCGACGCGCGGGATAGCCCGTTGACGGAACGCAAGGCCAACGTGTTCGGCTCGGTGGGCGTGGCGTACCGCTTCTGACGCGCGGACGGAAAAACGGCGGCGGACCGGCGAGGGTATTCGGGCGGAGCAGATACAATTTCCGCCAGAATCTCCGTCATCACGTCCTGAGGATCCGATCCCATGCCTGACTTTCCGCCCGAACCTCAAGCCGTCCACAGCCCGCCTACGCGTCACGCGATCTTCATCGTCGCCACGCTGAACCCCGGCGCGGCCGCCGCCGAAACCGTCCGCGGCTGGTGTGCCGACGTGGCCACGCTGACGCGCACCGTCGGCACGCGTTCGCCGCAAGAGAACCTGTCCTGTGTCTGTGCGTTCGGATCTGATGCCTGGGACGCGCTGTTCGGCCAGCCGCGGCCCGCGGGCCTGCATCCTTTCCGCGTGTTCGGCGAGGGGGCGCGCGTCGCGGTGTCCACCCCCGGCGATCTGCTTCTGCACATCCGCGCGGATTCCATGGACCTTTGCTTTGAGCTGGCGACCTTGCTGGTCAACGGCCTGGGCGACGCGGTGACCGTGGTCGATGAAGTCCATGGCTTTCGCTACTTCGACCGACGCGCCATCATCGGTTTTGTCGACGGCACTGAGAATCCCGAAGGACGCGAGGCCGTCAATTTCACCGTGATCGGCGACGAAGACGCCGACTTCGCCGGCGGCAGCTATGTCCTGGTGCAGAAGTACCTGCACGACATGGCGGGATGGAATGCGCTGACCGTCGAAAACCAGGAAGGCATCATCGGCCGCCACAAACTGTCGAACGTGGAGCTGGACGACGACATCAAGCCGGCGTCTTCGCACAGCGCCTTGACCACGCTGGAAGAGAACGGCCAGGAAGTGAAGATCCTGCGCGACAACATGCCGTTCGGCCGTGCGGGCGTGGGCGAGTTCGGCACGTACTTCATCGGCTATGCGCGTTCGCCCGCCCCGATCGAACAGATGCTTGAAAACATGTTCGTCGGCCGCCCGGCGGGCAATTACGACCGCCTGCTGGACTACAGCCGCGCGGTGACGGGCAGCCTGTTCTTCGTGCCGTCCGCCGAGCTGCTGGAAGACTTGGAAACGCGCGTGGCCCGTGCAGAAGCGCCGCAGCAGGCGACGACAGCGACGACCTCTCCTTCGATCGCTTGAATGTAGCGTCGGGTGCCGCTCCGGCACCTTGACGCTACCCGTAGATAGTCATTGATCGGCGCCAACGCTGCCTGCCGCGCGCCCCGGATGCGGGGCGGTAGTGCCCCTGTATCAGGCATCTACGACTAAAGACCGATGCGCCCATACCTGTGCGTTGCTACTGTTCTCCCGGAGCAGTTCGGCGAATTGGGCTCTGGATTTCCGTTGGCTTTGCAAGACGGCGCGAGCCGGGCGCGTGTGGCTGCTCGGCCGATGCCGGCACGGACTCCTTTGCCGGCAAGCAGGAGATACCTATGCAGAAAACCACTCAACCGGATCCATCGGACAAGGCATCGGACGTTACCGTCCAGCCCCTGACCGAGGCAGAGATCCAGCAGGTCAGCGGCGGCCTCGGGCCGAATCGCTTCCTGGGCGCGGTGGCGCGCACGCCTGCCTCGCAGCCTAGCCGCGGGGCCGCGGCGCCCGGCAAGACCATCTACGGCAGCTGACCCGGAAATCGCGGACCGCAATGGTGCGCTTGAACAGGAGTTCCAATGGAAAAGACCGAAAATCTGGCGTCTCTCGATAACGCCGCAGAAGACCAAATCCAGCCGCTGAGCGAGACCGAGGTCCAGGACGTGAGCGGGGGCGCCGGCGGCGGCAAACCCAACATCGTCCTCAAGGCGTCGGGCGCTCCCGGTGCCCCGGCCGGACTTGGCACCAGTCGCCAGCCCTATTTCAAATGACCTGAGCCGGGACTGCAGCCTTGAATCGCGGCGGCCTGGCCGTCGCGCTTTTTTTCAATTGTCTTCGGCCTCGATCCGATGTCGCTCTATCGCAAACAGGCGCTTGCCGCGCAGCGTTCCGTCGGGTTGGGCGATATTGTCCTCATCCGGCCGGTGTCGTTCGCCCTGGTCACGTTCGTGCTGGGCGGCTTCGTGCTGGCCGTGTGCCTGTTCCTGGCGTTCGGCACCTACACCAAGCGCGCCACCGTCGGCGGCCAGCTTGCGCCTGACACCGGCCTGCTCAAGCTCTACGTGCCGCAGGCCGGCGTGGTGCTGGAGCGTCCGGTCCAAGAGGGCCAGCATGTCAACGCGGGCGACGTGCTGTATGTGGTGTCAGGCGATCGGCAAAGCGCGCTGGGCGACACGCAAGAAGCCATCAGCGGGCAGATACGGCAGCGCGAAGACAGCCTGCGCCAGGCCCGCGAGAAGACACTGCTGCTGCAGCAAAGCGAGCATGACACCCTGGCAGCCGGCGTTGGCGGCCTGACCTCGCAATTGGCGGCGATAGACAGCCAGATCGCCGGCCAGCGCAGCCGGATCAAGCTGGCCGAGGACAGTGCCCAGCGTTATCGGAACCTGATGGAAAAGGGCTATCTGTCGCCCGAAGAGTCCGACCAGAAGCGGGCGGAGCTGTTGGAGCAGCGCAACCAGCTGCAAGCCCTGCTGCGCGACCGGATCGGCATCGCCATGGACCTGTCCAACCGGAAAGCCACGCTGGCGGACCTGACCCTGCGCCAACAGAACCAGCTGGCGCAGCTGGACCGAGACCTGGCCGGCATGGCGGTGGACCTGACCCAGAGCGAAGCCAGGCGTCGCGTCGTCGTTACGGCGCCCCAGGCGGGCGTGCTGACTGCCGTGACGGCCGAGGTGGGGCAGGCGGTGGATACCCGGCGTCCGCTGGCCGCCATCGTGCCCGACGGCGCGACACTACTGGTGGAGTTGCTTGCGCCCAGCCGCGCCGTGGGTTTCGTGACGCCGGGCGATGCGGTGCTGATCCGCCTGGCCGCCTACCCGTATCAAACCTTCGGCCAGCAGCGCGGGGTGGTTCAGACGGTGACGCGCAGCGCGTTGCCGCAATGGCAGATGGACGACGTCGCCGCGGCGCAGAGCGATAAGGAACCGATGTACCGGATCACCGTGTCGCTGGAGACGCCCGCGCGCGGGCCGCAGGGCCAAACGCTGGCATTGCGGCCCGGCATGCGGCTGGAGGCGGATCTGCTTCAGCAAACGCGACCCTTGTACCAATGGGCGTTCGATCCCGCCTACCGATTGTCGGGGAAACTGTGACCATGCTTGAACGCCTGACGTTGGGCGTCAAACGGCGGGTGCCGAGGCTCCTGCAAACCGAGGCCGCTGAATGCGGCCTGGCATGCGTAGGCATGGTGGCCGGATTCCATGGGCATCACCAAAGCCTGGCCAGTCTGCGCGGCCGCTTTCCGGTGTCGCTTAAAGGCGCCACGCTGGCGACGCTGATCCATGTGGCCGGCCAGCTTGGGCTGGCGTCCAGGCCGGTCAAGGCGGGCCTGGGCGCGCTAAGCAAACTGAAGCTGCCCTGCATCCTGCATTGGGAATTCAACCACTTCGTGGTGCTGACCGACATCAATGCGCGATCGGCCACGCTGATCGATCCGGCCTCGGGCATCCGGAAATGCGCCATCAGCGAGCTGTCGGCGTCATACACCGGCGTGGCGCTGGAGCTTTGGCCCACGCCGGACTTCGTGACGGCCAACGAGAACAAACCCGTGCGGCTGCGCGAACTGACGGGGCGCGTCACGGGGCTGGGGGCGGCGTTTTCGCAAGTGATGCTGCTGGCGCTGGCGCTGGAAGTGCTGACGGTGGTGCAGCCGTTCTTTCTGCAGTGGGTCGTGGACCACGTGCTGAACACCGGCGATCGCGACCTGCTGACCACGCTGGCGCTGGCCTTCGGCCTGTTGATGGTGATGCTGCAGCTGACGTCGGTCGCGCGCAGCTGGATGCTGATGTTCATGGGCACGACGCTGAACCTGCAATGGCGCAGCAACGTCTTCACGCACCTGCTCCGGCTGCCGGTCGGCTATTTCGAAAAGAGGCACCTGGGCGACATCGTGTCGCGCTTCGGCGCCATCGACACCATACAGCGCACCGTCACCACGTCGTTCCTCGAGGCGGTGCTGGACGGCATCGTCATGGTGATCACGCTGGTGCTGATGTTCCTGTACAGCCCGCCGCTGGCGTGGATCGCCGTGGGCGCGATGACGTTGTACGGCGTGGCGCGCTGGTTGGGCTATGCATCCCTGCGCTATGCCACGGAAGAGCACATCATCCACGCCGCGAAAGAGCAGTCGCACTTTCTGGAAACCGTGCGCGGGGTCAAGGCCATCAAGCTGTTCCAGCATCAGAACGACCGGCGTTCGCGTTGGCTGGCGCTGCTGGTCAACGAAATCAACGCGGATCTGCGCGTGCAGAAATGGGCGCTGTTCTTTCGCACCTTCAACGGCCTGCTGTTCGGGTTGTCGTCGATCGCGATCCTGTGGCTGGGGGCGCGGCTGGTGCTGGACGGCCAGTTCACCGTGGGCGCGTTGCTGGCGTTCATCGTCTACAAGACCTTGTTCGATAAGCGCGTGGCGGCGCTGCTGGACAAGTTCGTCGAGGTGAAGATGTTGCGGCTGCAAGGCGAGCGCCTGGCCGACATCGTCCGCGAGGCGCCGGAGCCGATCGACGAGATGCCGCGGGGGGATGGCGCCGTGACGCGCTCGCCGGCCATCGAAGTGCGCAATCTGCGCTTTCGCTACAGCCCGCAAGAACCCTACGTGCTGGATGACATCAGCCTGCGCATCGAGCCCGGAGAATCCGTCGCCATCACCGGTCCGTCGGGGGGCGGCAAGACGACGCTGATCAATATCCTGCTGGGCATCCTGACGCCGACCGAAGGCGAGGTGCTGGTCGATGGGGTGCCGGTGCGCGGGATGGGGGCGGCCGCCCTGCGCCGGATGGCCGGCACCGTGTTGCAGGACGATGTGCTGTTCGCCGGCTCCATCGGAGAGAACATCAGTTTCTTCGACCCGCAGTACGACCCCGATCGTGCCAGGAAATGTGCGGAAATCGCCGCCATACACGACGACATTTGCGCAATGCCGATGGACTACAACACGTTGGTGGGAGACATGGGAACGGTGCTGTCGGGCGGGCAGAAGCAACGCGTGCTGCTGGCGCGCGCGCTATACAAGCAGCCGGCGATGCTGTTCCTGGACGAGGCGACGAGCCATCTGGACATCACCCGGGAACGGGTGGTCAATCTTGCGATCGCCAAGCTCGACATGACGCGCGTGATCGTGGCGCACCGGCCCGACACCATCGCCGCGGCGGGGCGCGAAATCGCGCTCGCAGGCGGCAAGATCGCCTCGGACAGCGGTGCGCTCAGGTCGGCTTGCCGAACACGCCGCCGCGCCGAGCCACAAGTGTCGCCTGTGTTCGATTAAGCACGCCCAGCGTGGCCAGGATGGCCGATACATGCGTCTTGACGGTCTTCTCCGTCATGTTCAGCCGTTCGGATATTTCCTTGTTGCGCAAGCCGTCGCAGATCAACCGCAAGACTTCGCTTTGCCGCGGTGTCAAGGTGCGCAACAGGGCGGCGTCATCGGGCGAGCGTGTCGGCGTGCCTCCGGCAGACGGGAGGCGGGGCGCGTCTGTCGCATTGATCGCTTGCAGGGCGGCGGTCAATGCCTGGCAACTGGCGGATTTGTTCAGGAATCCCCGTGCGCCGGCCTCCATGGCGCGGCGTTCGTCTTCGGGGTCCTGCGAGGCGGAAAGCACCAGCACCCGCAGTTGCGCGCGCCGCTGGCGCAGGCGCTTCAAGAGCTCCGCGCCGGCCATGTCCGGCAGGTAGTAATCCATGATGACGTTGCCGATGTCGGTGTGGCGGTCCAGGACCGCCAGGGCCTCCTGGCCGCTGGCGGCGGGATGCACCGCCAAGGCGGGCATGGCGTGCGCCAACGCCATGACCAGCGCCTCGCGGAACATGGCGTGGTCATCGACAAGCAGTACGGCGTTCATTCGGCGTCTCCGTTCTAGGGTCTTGCAGCGGCGTCTTGCAGCAGCGCCGTCACGCGTTCACGCAATGCCAGCACTTGCACCGGTTTATGCAATAAGGGAATGCCGCGGGCGGCGGCTTCGGCCAGCCGTGCGGGATCGGTGTCGCCGCTGACCAGCAGGGCGGGCAGATCGGGATCGTTGTATTCCTCGCGCAGCCGCTCGATCACATGAATGCCGGTTTCGTGTTCGCGCAGGCGATAGTCGCTGACGATCAGGGCAGGGCGTTCGGCCAGCGGCAGCACGCGCTCGAACAGGGCCTTGCCGCTGGTCGCCGCGATGACACGGCATCCCCAGCTTTCAAACAGCATGGTCAGCCCGGCCAGATTCTGGGCGTCGTCATCCACCAGCAGCGCCAGTTGCCCGTGCAGGCCGGCTTGCTGACCCGCAGGCAGGCTAGACGCCCGGGCGGCGTCAGGGACTGAAGGGGCGGTGTCAATCGCGCTGGACTCGGGAACGGTCACCATGAACACCGTGCCGCGGCCTTCCTCGGAGCGCAACGCCAACGCATGGCCCAGCAGCCGCGCCGTGCGGCGGACAATGGCCAGGCCCAGCCCCAGGCCCTTGCTGCGGTCGCGCTCCGGATTGCCCAACTGGTGGAATTCCCAAAAGATCCGTTCCTGCTCGGCCTTGGGTATGCCGGGCCCGTTGTCCCAGACTTCGATACGCAATTGGCCGGCCGCGCGACGGCAGCCGACCAGCACGCGGCCACCGGCCGTATGCATGATCGCGTTGCTGATCAGGTTGCGCAGGATGCGTTCCAGCAGCACCGGGTCAGAGAACACGCTGGCCGAACACGCGCGCACCCGCAGCGACATGCCTTTTTCCCGGGCCTGCGGCGCATATTCGGTGCGCAACTGGTGCAGCAACGGGTTGATGGGAAACCCCTGCCAGCGCGGGTCGATGACGCCCGCGTCCAGCCGGGACAGGTTCAGCAGGGCATCAAACAGGTGACCCATGGCAGAGATCGCGCTTGCGATGTTGTCCACCAGGTACCGGCCATGGCGCGACAGGGGCTCGCTGGTCAATAGGCCCAGGAACAGGTTCACCGCATGGACGGGCTGGCGCAAGTCATGGCTGGCGGCGGCGAGGAAGCGGGATTTTTCCAGGTCGCTGCGTTCGGCGGCGGTCTTCTCCAGGCGCACCTGTTCCAGCAACGCCAGGTTTTCATAGCCCAGCCGCAAGGCGTCCAGGTGGGTGCGGTTCATGCGGTGGATGAAGGCCAGGGTGGCCACCAGGTACGCCAGTCCGCCCGTCACCAGCGCCAGGTGGATGGCGGACGGTTGCACGGCCAGCGCGATGAACATGGGCGCAAAGGCCGGCACCTCGAACGCGTACATCACCGGCAGCAGCATGTAGTTCGAATAGATGGCGCCCGTGCCCAGGCCAAACAGGATGACGATGAAGAACAGCTGGTACTCCAGCGGCACGAAGAAGGTCCAGTAGGCGAAAGGCAGGCCCCACAGAATGCCCGAGCACAGATTGCCCGCCAGCATGCGCCGGACCCATCGCCGGGCCGCCGTCGGGTCGGCGCGACGGCGGTCGTGTGCAACCATGGCGGCCAGCCGCAGCGCGCCCACCGCGAGTGTCGCGCCAATCCACCACAGGACTTCATGCCGCGGCAATACGCCGTCCAGGGCGTAGGCCGAGAAGCAGGCGCTGACCAGCGATCCGGCCAGCGCAAAAGGAAAGCTGCGGCGCAGGGCGTCCACCTGCACCTGATGGATGCGGGCGGCGTGCGATGAGGCGGGCGGGGTAGCGGAAGGAGACGGGCCGATAGGGGGCTGCACGGGTCTGGGAGGGCTTCGCGCGGGATGGGCCTGTACCGGGAAAGATCCCGGTTCGGAACGTGGCCGGATTTTAGACCGATTGCGCCGCGGCGGGGCGCAATTGCAGCACAGCGGTCAACACGGTCTTGCCCGGTGCGGACGAGATGTCCAGCGTCCCGTGCACGCGGGCGATGCGGGCGTGCATGCTGCGCATGCCGACGCTGACCCCGGCCTGCCGCACCGCCGCCACGTCGAAGCCGGCGCCGTCGTCTTCGATCCGCAGGTGCAGCTGGTCGGGCTCCGGCTGCTGCAGTTGCAGCCGCACCCGGCGCGCGCGGCTGTGCTTGACCACATTGGTCAGGGCTTCCTCCACCAGCCGGGTCAGCGCCAGGCATTGCAAGGGGGAGGGCGGCATCGTCCATTGCGGCGGGAATTGCCAGCTGGAATCCAGGTCCAGCTCATCGAACAACTGCACGAAGCGGTGGCGCAGCGGGGCTGCCCACTCTGGAGGCGTCAGCGGGACTTTGACGCCCGCGCTGGAGCCGCTGTCGATCGTTTGGCGCAGGTCGTCGCGCAGCAGTTTCAGCATGGACAGGAATTGCTGGCCATGCAGCGGCGTCCTGGCCTGTTCCACCATCGCCATCATGCGCACCAGCGATCCGCCCAGCCCGTCATGCAGGTCGTGCGCGATCTGCAGCCGTTCCTGCAGCCGGGTGTTGCTCATGGCCAGCGCGTGCTCGCGCTCCAGCGTGGTGGCCAATTCCGTGCGCGCCTGCGCGATGCCGTCGGCCAGTTCGTGGTTGAAGCGTTCAATGCGGCGCACGTTTCGCGCATGGCGCAATCCCAGAATCGCGGACATGCAGAGGGTGACGGCGATGCTGGAGTACGACGTGTAGGTCGGCCCGGGACCGATCAGTTTCATCAGCCGCAGCAGATCGTGGATGATGACCACGAAGACGATCAGCAGACAGGCCGCCAGCATGCGCTGTTCGGGGCGCCGGGTACGCCATGCGTGCACGCAGAACTGCAGGCAATTGGCGAGAAAAATGGCGGCGCTGCCCAAGATGGCCCCCCTCAGCAGCGAGGGCAACGCGGTGTCGGGCGTGATCGCCAGCAGGGCCAGCATCGCGGCCGCGGCCCCCCACAGCACGCGTTCGGTGCGCGGCAGAAACCGTTCGCTGAAGCGCCAGGTGAACAGGCAGAAGCAGGCCGTATACAGCACGAGCGCCATGGAATTGGCGCGGGCCGCCATGAGGGTGCTCGCGAACGGCCAGGGACTGGTCGCCAGCACGTTGGCGATGAACAGCACCCAGAACAACGCCATGAGCGCGTACCAGCCGTAAGTGGTCTGTTCGCGGCGGACGATCCAGATGCAGAAGAACAGGGCGCCCAGGACGGCGGAGATGATCAGGTTCAGGACGTAAAGGGTGCGGTTGCTCCACCACAGATCGTCCTGGAGCGTCTGCATGGCCTGCGATTCGCCCAGATGCACCGGGCCCAGGCCGGGCGTCTGCTGCGCCACGCCGACCACGCGCAGCCAGAGGGTGTTCACGCCGTCGTGCAGCAGGGCTTCGGGCAGGCGCCAATAGCGCGGCATGTTCCAGCTGCGCGACAAGGGTTCGGTCAGGTGCGCGTCGCGCCAGATCAGTTCGTCGTTGATGAAGATTTCGCCGGCCATGACCACGGATTCCAGCGTCAGGCCCACCGGTCCGCGTTGCTCGCCGGGGCATTGGCGTTGCCAATCGATGCGGTACCAGACCGTGCCGCTGTAGTCCGGCCATCGCTTCGCCCAGTCGTCGGGCAGCGTGACGGGCTGCCAGGGCGATGAGTCAGGCCGGCTGCCGTCGGCCGCGCCCTGGGCGGCTGCGATGGACAGCAACTGGACCGTGCAGGCGGCAGGGGCCGCAGGCGCGCAGAGCGCCGGTGCCGCGAACAGCGCCAGCCAGCAGGCAAGCAGCCATCTCAGTCCAGCAAGCCGCGCGAGCGCGCGGCATGGACCGCCCGCGTGCGCGAGGAGACGGCCAGTTTGCGGTAGATGTGCTTGATGTGGCATTCGACGGTGTAGCGCGACAGGAAGAGCTGCTCGGCGATTTCGCGATTGGCAAGCCCTTCTGCCACCAGGCGAAGGATCTGGCTTTCGCGGGGGCTTAGTATCTCACCGCTTGCCGTGTCGGGTTGCTCCGTGGGCCGGGGGCGCAGTTCGTCGATGATGCGGCGGGCGACAAAGGGGTCGATCGGCGCTCCGCCACGCAGCACGCTGCGCAACGACAGCGAGACCTCCAGGTCGTCGCGTTCCTTGAGCACATAGCCCGTGGCGCCGGCCCGCAAGGCAGCCAGGATCGCGTCTTCGGTGCACCAGGCGGAAATGACCAGGATGGCCAGGCCGGGGTCGGCCGCGTGCATTTCGGCGATCAGATCGATGCCGCTGCCGTCGGGCAGGCCCAGGTCCACCAGCGCCAGGGCGACCGGCTGGTTGGTCAGACAGGCGCGCGCTTCAGCCAGGGATCCGGCATGCACCAGGGCATCGGGCTGATAGCCCAGTTGCAGCAGCAGGCCCTCCAGCCGCCGGCGGACCAGCGGTTCGTCTTCCACCAGCAGCACCGGGGCGGGCAGGGTGAGCTCGGGAGTTTGCGCGGTGGAGGACATAGGTACGGGGGAGGGAAGACCGGGAAGGGCAGGATCGCCCGATTCTAATTGTGAGGGCGCCAGTGCCAGGGCGGCTATCCCTGGAAACAGGTAATTGACGAAAACTCTAGGGTTTACCCCTAAAGTCCCGACCCGTCATGCCGTAAGTCCATCGTGGCTGCCGGTTTTCGCCAGCGGGCCGCAGACCCGTGTCCTCCGATATGGGCAATGGCTGAAAAAAGGCAGGCATGAAGATTACCTCGTTGCGCAACAGGATCCTGTTGATTACTTGCTTTACCGTTGTCGGTGCCCTGGTCCTCTCGGGGATCACCACCTACCAGATCGTCCGCAGCAACATGATGGCGACGATCTCGGGCAACCTGGACGCCATTGCCGCCGGCAATGCCAGCGCCATCGAACGCTGGTCCGAGGACAAGGCCCAGGCGGTCGTCGCCACCGCGGCCGTGGTGGAAAAAGGCGATCCGCGCGGTCTGACCAAATTGATGGGCGAAACCAACGGCTTCCCCATTTCCACCATCGGCTGGTCCGACAAGACCTTTTTCTCGACCACGCAGGTGGCGGCCGACTATGACCCCACGGCGCGCCCCTGGTACAAGAGCGCGGTGGCGGCCGGCAAGCTGACGGTCACCAAGCCGTACGGCGATTCGGGCACGGGCAAGCTCTACGTGGCGTTCACTACGCCGATGATCCGCGGCGGCCAGACGACTGGGGTACTGAGCGGCGCGGTGCCGCTGGACGGCATCCAGAGCATCATCCGCGCCATCCGTCCCACGCCGTCCAGCCTGGCCTTCGTGGTGGCGACCGACGGGCAGGTCATTGCGCACGTGAACGACAAGCTGGCGCTTAAGCCTTCCACCGACGTGGCGCCTGAACTGACGCCCGCCGCGCTGTCGGCCATGTCGCGCGACGGCGCCGAGCCCCTCGCGGTCAACCTGGACGGGGTGCCGAAGCTGCTGAAAGTCCGCCGCATTCCGGGTACGGACTGGTCGCTGGCGATCGCGCTGGACAGCGCCGAGGCCACGGCCGGCCTGACGCAGGTGCTCAACGCCACGCTGATCTCGCTGGTGGTGCTGACGCTGTTGGCGGTCGCGATCGCCAGCGTGGTGACGTCCCGCGCGTTCAAGCGCCTGTCGGCTGTGCGCGACGCGATGGACACCATCGGCTCCGGCGACGGCGACATGACGCATCGCCTGGAGGTCGTGGGCCATGACGAAGTGGCGCAGATCTCGTCGTCGTTCAACGCGTTTGTCGACAAAATAAGCACTGTGATGCTGGAGGTGCGCACGGGCGTGCATTCGATGTCGGCCGCCACCCGCGAGATCGACATGGGCAACCGCGATCTCTCGCAACGCACCGAGACGTCGGCAGGCTCCTTGCAGGAAACCTCGTCGGCGCTCACGCAACTGACTTCCAGCGTGCGTCAGACGGAAGAGGCCGCGCAACACGCCACGCGCCTGGCCACGGAAGCCAGTTCGGCGGCCGAGCGCGGCGGGCTGGTCGTCACCGACGCGGTGACGACGATGAGCGCGATTTCGCAGTCGTCGCAGCGCATCACGGAAATCATCAGCGTGATCGACGGCATCGCCTTCCAGACCAACATCCTGGCGTTGAACGCGGCCGTGGAAGCGGCGCGGGCCGGCGAGCAAGGCCGCGGTTTTGCCGTGGTGGCAGGTGAAGTCCGTACCCTGGCCCAACGCAGCGCGGCGTCGGCGCAGGAAATCCGGACGCTGATCCAGGCGTCGGTCGAAAACGTCAAGAGCGGCACCGAACGCGTGCAGGCCGCCGGTTCGACCATGAGCGAGATCGTCGAAGGCATTTCGCGCGTGCAGCGCCTGGTGACCGAGATCCACGGCGCAATGACCGAGCAAAGCGTCGGCATCAGCCAGATCGACCGCAGCGTGGCGGACATGGACCAGGCGACGCAGCAGAATGCGGCGCTGGTGGAGGAATCCGCCGCAGCCTCGGCCATGCTCAGCGACCAGGCGCGCGTGCTGGCCGATACGGTGGCGCTGTTCAAGCTGCGTGGTGACGCCCACGGCTCGGCGTCCCGCATGCTGGCCTTGCCGCCGGCCGCGCCCGCCTACTGAGGCCGGTCCTCAGTGTCCAGCGCCGCCCGCCTTGGCCAGCGGGCGGGAGTTGCCTGTCAGCCCGGTTGGCCGCAGAATCTGCGAAGCCCAAGGACTGAACAGAGGACCCAAGATGGTTGAGCACGCCGCGCCCGCGCCCGAAAGTTGCCTGATCCCGACCGGGCAGGGGCGGATCCACGCCCGGTATTGGCCGGGTGGCGCCGACGCGCGGGCCGGCGCGCCGATCGTCCTGCTGCACGACTCGCTGGGATGTGTGGACCTGTGGCGCGATTTTCCGGCCAAGCTGGCCCTTGCCACCGGGCGGGCGGTCATCGCCTACGACCGGCTGGGCTTCGGCAAGTCGGACCCCCACCCCGGCCGCTTGCGGCCGGATTTCGTCGGCAGCGAGGCCGGTGACGCCTTCGCCGCGCTGGCGGCGCACTTCGACCTGACCCGTTTCATCGCATTCGGCCATAGCGTCGGGGGCGGAATGGCCGTGTCGATCGCCGCAGCCTATCCTGGACGTTGTCGCGGCGTCATCACCGAGTCCGCGCAGGAATTCGTCGAGGACCGCACGCTGGAAGGCATCCGCGTCGCTGGCGAGCAATTCAAGGATCCTTCCCAACTGGACCGCCTCAAGCGCTATCACGGCGAGAAGGCGCAATGGGTGCTGGACGCCTGGGTGCAGACCTGGCAATCGCCCGAATTCGCCGACTGGAACCTGGACGCGGTCTTGCCCCGCGTAACCGTGCCGCTTCTGGCCATTCATGGCGAAAACGACGAGTACGGATCCATGCGCCATCCCGAAAAGCTGGTGGCGCTGGCCGGCGGCGGGGCAGAAATGCTGCCCATGCCCGGATGCGGCCACGTGCCGCACCGCGAGCGCGAACACGCGGTGCTGGACGCGGTGCGCGGTTTCATGCGCCAGCCTGGCATTTGACCCGATCGGGCGCTTCCCGTTGCGTCTCGCCCCTTAATTTTCTGGACGTTCTGCCGTTAGGACTAGGAGAAATCCCGATAAATCTGGGCAGGCCTTGCCCCCGCGCTGGGACGACATCACTACCATGACCGCCATCAGTTCGTCCGGAGGGCTGCAGAGCTTCCTCCCGTTCAATACCGCCAACACCGTCGTGCGTACGCCCGAGGCCACGCCGGCGACCGTCGCGTCCGCGTCGGCCCGCGTCGCGCTGGGCCCGCCGGCATCGGCTGCCAATTCCACCCTCTACACCCAGACGGGCGAGATCGACGATCCCCTCTCGGCGTTGATGACCCGGAACGTGCGCGCGGGTGCCGCCGGCAACGCGTTCCAGGACCTTGGCGCGGCGTTGCTGGGCCGGCTCCGGACAGACGGCGGCAACTATGGCCAGTCGGTGACGGCGCCCGGTGTGCCGTCGCAAACGGCATCGGAAGGCGCGTTGCAATCCCGGCTGCGCCTGCAGGCTGACAATACGGTCTCATTGCGGATCGCCACGGCCAGCGGGGCCAAGGTCGAGATTTCCCTGGCGCGGGGCCAGGAAGGCCTGGCGGTGCAGATCGACGTGACCGACGGTTCGCTGACCGAGGACGAGCGCAATGCGATCGCGGCCCTGTCCGGCGCCTTCGAAGATGCGCTGGACGGGCTGTCCCAGGTGCCGCCACGGCTGGATATCGCCGGCCTGGCGGATGTGGACGCGTCCGTCCTGTCGTCGGTGAACCTGCGCGCAGTCACCCGTGCCGACGGCGTGGCGGTGCAGACCATTGAATTCCAGGCCGACAGCGGACAGCGGTCGGTGACGTATTCGGGACCGGCTGGCGAGGTCAGCGTCAATGTCGACCTGAGCAAGCCCGCCACCTTCGGCACGGCCGAGCAGCAGGCGGCGGCGCTCAGCAAGGCGTTGCTGCAGTTCGACAGCGCGCAGCGCCGCGGCAACGGCGATGAGGCGCTGATGGCCATGTTCAAGAACGCCTTTTCGGCCGTGCATGGCAGTTATGGCGCGGCGTTGGCCGAACGGTCGCAGCCGGCAGGCACCATCGCCCGCGTGCCGGCCTCGGAATCCCACCGGGCCTTGCTGTCCGGCTTGGCGGACTATTCGGCGTCGATCAAACAGGAATCGAAGGGCGGCAACCCCGCCCGTCCGGAAGAAGTCGACGGGTTCTCGATGCGGGTGTCGCAAGACAGCAAGGTCACGGGGCGCGCCGGTTCCAACCTGGCGATTACGCAGGACCAGCAGTCCGCGCTTGACGCCAGCTTCCACAAGCCCCTGTCGCCGCACGAAACCCTGGCGCTGAGCACGGAGAAGTCCTCCCAGAACTATCTCTACTACCAGGTCAAGGATTCCACCAGCAGCCGTACCGACCTGGCGTACGAGCGCGGCGGGTTGGCCTCGGCGTCGGTGACCCACTCGCGCAACCTGTCCATGCAGATATCGAAGTTCGTGGGCGGCGAGCGGGTGGAATACTCCGTCATTCCCACGGTCGATACGGTCAAGCACGATCTGCTGCCCATGCTGCGCGCGGCGCAGCTGGACGGGCAGGAAGCAGACAGCCGGCAGCCGCGCGACCAGACCGAGGCGATCCTGCGCCGCAGGTACCATGACCTGGCGAATTCGGTGGCGGCGCTGAACCAGAGGTGAAACGCCGCCGTTCGCGGCGTCCATTACTATTCCTGGCATGAGCCAGCGAAAGAACTCCGCCAAGCCGCGCGCCGACGCCTGCATCCGCGTCCGAGGCGCGCGCGAGCACAATCTGAAGAACGTGGATGTGGACATCCCGCGGGATGCGCTGGTGGTGTTCTCCGGCGTGTCGGGATCGGGAAAGTCGTCGTTGGCCTTCGGCACGCTGTACGCCGAAGCGCAGCGGCGCTACCTGGAGTCCCTGTCGCCCTATGCCCGGCGGCTGATCGACCAGGTCGGCGTGCCCGATGTGGACGCCATCGACGGCTTGCCGCCGGCCGTGGCGCTGCAACAGCAGCGCGGCACGCCCAACGTGCGTTCCACGGTAGGCAGCGTCACCACGCTGTCCAGCATGTTGCGCATGCTGTATTCGCGTGCCGGCACGTATCCGGCGCGCCAGCCGATGCTGTACGCCGAAGATTTTTCGCCCAACACGCCGCAGGGCGCTTGCCCCAATTGCCATGGTCTGGGCTACGTCTATGACGTGACCGAACAATCCATGGTGCCCGATCCGTCACTGACCATCCGGGAGCGCGCCATCGCGTCGTGGCCGCCGGCATGGCACGGGCAGAACCTGCGCGACATCCTGGTCACGCTGGGATATGACGTGGACAAGCCTTGGCGCGACCTGCCCAAGAAAGCCCGTGACTGGATCCTCTACACGGATGAGCAGCCGACGGTGCCCGTCTACGCGGGCTTCACGCCGGCAGAGACCCGCGCCGCATTGCGCCGCAAGCAGGAACCCAGCTATATGGGCACCTACACGGGGGCGCGGCGCTATGTGATGCACACGTTCGCCACCACGCAGAGCGCCATGATGAAAAAGCGGGTGGCGCGCTTCATGACCGGTGCGCCGTGCCCGGTATGCGATGGCCGGCGCTTGAAGCGCGAAGCGCTGTCGGTCAAGTTCGCGGGGCTGGACATCGGCACGCTGTCGCGGCTGCCGCTCACCCGCATCGCGCAAATTCTGGCGCCGGCGGCCAGCGGCCACGCAGACGGGGCGGCGGCCGACGGTGCGCGCCATGTCGCCGCGCAACGCATCGCCCACGATCTGGTCGAGCGCATCGGGACCTTGCAGGCGCTGGGCCTGGGATATCTGGCGATGGACCGTTCAACGCCCACTTTGTCTCCCGGCGAGTTGCAGCGGCTGCGGCTGGCGACCCAGATCCGATCCAACCTGTTCGGCGTGGTGTATGTGCTGGACGAACCGTCTGCCGGCCTGCATCCTGCGGACGGACAGGCGCTGCACCGCGCGCTGGACCAGTTGAAAGCGGCGGGCAACACGCTGTTCGTGGTGGAGCACGACCTGGACACGTTGCGCCGTGCCGACTGGCTGGTGGATGTGGGACCCGGCGCGGGGCAGCATGGCGGGCAGGTGCTGTACAGCGGCCCGCCCGAGGGCCTGCGAAAAGTCGGGGCGTCGCTGACCGCCCGGTATCTGTTCGACCGCGCGGCCACGCTCCGCCGGCCGCCGCGGGAACCGTCGGCATGGCTGTCCTTGCGCGGCATCCACCGCAACAACCTGCATGGCCTGGATGCCCGCTTTCCGCTGGGCGCGTTCACGGCCGTCACGGGCGTATCGGGATCCGGGAAATCCAGCCTGGTCAGCCAGGCCCTGGTTGAGCTGATCGGCGAACATCTGGGCCACGAACCCGCCGTGGAGGAAACCGAAGGCGATCTACCCCAGCCCGACGCGCTGCTGCGCACGACGGGCCGCATCCACGCGGGCGCCGACGCCATCAAGCGGCTGGTGAACGTGGACCAAAAGCCCATCGGCCGCACGCCACGGTCCAATCTGGCGACCTACACGGGCCTGTTTGACCACGTCCGCAAACTCTTCGCCGCGACCCGCGCGGCCAAGGCCCGCCGGTACGGCGCCGGCCGTTTCTCGTTCAACGTGGCCCAAGGCCGCTGCGAGACCTGCGAGGGCGAGGGTTTCGTCCATATCGAACTGCTGTTCATGCCCAGCGTCTATGCGCCGTGCCCGACCTGCCATGGCAGCCGCTATAACGCGAAGACGCTGGAAATCGAATGGAATGGCCGCAACATCGCGCAGGTGCTGGCGATGACGGTTGACGAGGCGCTGGCGTTCTTCCAGGACGAACCCGTGGTGCAACGCCCCTTGGCGCTGCTGCACGAGATCGGGCTGGGCTATCTGCGTTTGGGGCAGCCGGCCACCGAACTGTCCGGCGGCGAGGCGCAGCGCATCAAATTGGCTACCGAGCTGCAGCGCAGCCAGCGCGGCAACACGCTCTACGTGCTGGACGAGCCCACCACCGGCCTGCATGCCGCGGATGTGGATAAACTGATGGCGCAGTTGCACGGCCTCGTGGACGCCGGCAACACCGTCGTGGTCGTCGAGCACGACCTGCGCGTGGTCGCGGGCAGCGACTGGATGATCGACGTCGGCCCGGGCGCGGGCGAAGAAGGCGGCCACATCGTCGCCGAAGGCACCCCGCAGGCTGTCAGCGCGGCTGGCGTCGGCGTGACGGCGCCATTCCTTCAAAAACTGTTTCAAGAGTCTGTATGAGCCTTACCTACCGGTCCGCCATCCCTGAAGACGCCGCCGCCTGCATCGTGCTGCGCGGCCTGACCCGCGAGAACGCCGTGACCGAAGCCGAACTGGCTGACGCCGGGATCACGCAGGAGACCTGGGGCGCGGGCATCGAATCCGGGCTGTATCCGGGCGTGGTCGCATTGGACGGCGGCAAGTTGGCCGGCTATTGCTTCGGCCATCGCGACACTGGCGAGATCGTCGTGCTGGCGCTGTTGCCCGAATACGAAGGGCAGGGCGTCGGCAAGACCGTCCTGGGCATGACGGCGGCCGGGCTGCGCGAGCGCGGCTTCGCGCGCTTGTTCCTGGGCTGCGCCACCGACCCCGCCATGCGGTCCTACGGCTTCTATCGCCATCTGGGATGGCGTTCGACGGGCACGTTCGACGCGGCGGGCGACGAGGTGCTGGAATTCCTTTTCTGATCCGGCGGCCCGCTAGGGCTACTGCTCGTGCTCCAGCGTCGTCTGCATTCGTTCCATGCTTTCCTGGCTGACCTGGATCACGCCGCTGCCGGGTTGGTCGATGTCCACGATGAATGTCAGCACCAGCGAGATCAAGGCCGCGAACAGGCCGGTCGAGGTCAAGCGCCTGCGCCCGTGCAGGCCGGTGCCGTAGGCGATGAAGGCCACGGCGCCCGCGCTGACGATGAACAGCAGATAGAACACCGGTTCGGGCACGTGGTTCTCCAGGGCCACCCGGCGTTTTTCGTTGACCTGGGCCATCTCGTTGATCGCCTGGATGAACATGATCGTGGAAATCGCGGGCGGATTGTCGGCCGTGCTGGCCGCGATGGCGCGGATCTGGCGTTCGATGCGCCGCGTGGTGGCGTTGGCGGCGTCGAAGCGGGGCGCGTCGTTTTCGGCATCGTGCAGTTCCAGCGCGGCCTTCGTGTACTCCAGCAAGAGCCTGGGGACCTGTTCGCGGGCCGAAGGCGCGATCAACTGAGAGCGCCAGTACGCGTTGCCGATGGCATTGGCTTCTTCCAGCACCAGGTTCTTGCGTGCTTCGAAGCGGGTGACCGACATGGCGAAGGTGAACCCAAGCAGCAGGGCCAGCAGGCCGAGAAGGGCGGTCTGGAGTGCGGTGATGTGCGTCTTGTGGGATTCGTCCGCCGGCCTGCGCTGCGTGCGCCCCAGGCGAAAGCAGAGCTCAATGATGCCCAGGAAGACCAGGACGCCGATGAAGAACAGGTAGGATTCGTCGAAATTCCTGAGCATGGCGCCTCCCCTCGCGGACAGGCCAGCGTATGCGGATTGTGGCAGGGAGGCAAGCTGCCGGATGCCCGGGGTCTGTCAGCGAAACGCCAAGTTCTTGGGGTAAGGTGTCGGTTCCCCATTAAGACCCCGCACGGAGCAGAACTTGAAAACCCGCAAACTCGGCCGTACCGACCTGGATGTCAGCCTGATTGGATTGGGCACCATGACCTGGGGCGAACAGAACACCGAGGCCGAAGCGCATCAACAACTGGACTACGCGCTGTCGCGCGGCGTCAATCTGGTCGACGTGGCCGAGATGTATCCGGTGCCGCCCAAGCCAGAAACCCAAGGCCTGACCGAAACCTATATCGGCACCTGGCTGGCGCGCACCAAGCGCCGCCAGGACATCGTGCTGGCCAGCAAAGTGGCCGGCCCCGTGCGCGACCCCAAGCGCCCCGGCCACATCCGCGACGGCAAGACCTTCCTTGACCGCAAGAACCTGACGGCCGCCCTGGACGCCAGCCTGAAGCGGCTGCAGACGGACTATCTGGACCTGTATCAGCTGCACTGGCCCGACCGCACCACCGCCACGTTCGGCCAACTGAACTACCCCTGGGTCGAAGACGACCACACCGTGCCGATCGAGGAAACGCTGTCGGTCCTGCAGGACTTCGTGCGCGCCGGCAAGGTGCGCCACGTGGGGGTGTCCAATGAAACGCCGTGGGGCGTCTCCCAGTTCCTGCGCCATGCCGACACCCGGGACCTGCCGCGTATCGTATCGATCCAGAACGCGTACAGTCTCTTGAACCGCGTCTTCGAAATCGGCCTGTCGGAATTCACGCACCATGAGGGCGTGGGTCTTCTGGCCTACTCGCCGCTGGCGATGGGCATGCTTTGCGGCAAGTACCTGAACGGCGCCCGCCCGGAAGGCGCGCGTCTGACGCGCTACACGCGCTTCACGCGTTACAGCAATCCGCAGGCCGAGGCCGCCACCCGCGAATACGTAGCGCTTGCCCGTGAACATGGCGTGTCGCCCACCCATCTGGCCCTGGCCTGGGTGAACCAGCGTCCGTTCGTCACCAGCAACCTGATCGGCGCCACCACGCTTGAGCAACTGAAAGAGAACATCGACAGCGTCGACGTGACGTTGTCGCCCGATGTGCTCAAGGCGATCGACGAGATCCACGTGCGCCACCCGAACCCGGCGCCCTGATCCGGCTGCCGGTGGCATCCGCCTTCATGACGCGTATCCGCTTACCGCGAATGTTGCCGGCGCTCGCCATGGCCGTGGCCATGGCGGGTTGCGCATCGACGAAGCCCTATACGGAAGAGGTCTCGGCCCTGATGGTGTCTTCGGACAGCAAGACCTTTGCGGTGTTGGGGCCGACGTACCACTATCTTTTCCAGATGCCGCCGTCGATGGCGCAGTCGTTGACGTCGGATTTCCGGACGCGGCTGACTGCCGTCATCCTGCGGGAATTCCACGTGGGCGCAGGCGGATATACCTGGGGTTATGTGCGGCTGCAGCTGGCGGACAAGGCGACCGATCGCGACCGCCAGCAGGCTTATGCCATGCATTACCAGACCACGAAGGAAGGGCTGGTCTATTACACCTACCATCTTGAAGGCAAACGCTACGTGGCGCAGCCGGGCACGCCCAGCCCGGCGCAGGCCGACGGGAGCCGGCAGACCGTGCTGGACAAGCCCTATCGCGTCACCGTGATGGATTCGCAAGGCAGCGCGGAAGCGATGAAACTGCTGTCGCCCGTCACCTTCCTGGCCGGCACGGGTTTCGTGGTGGCCAATCCCGCGGTGGTGCTGTTCGCCCTGCCCATGGTCGGCCTGAAGCCCTAGGCCTTGATTTCCCACAGGCGATCAGGCGCGAAGTCCGCCTGTTCGCCCTTCTTGGCGTACCCCAACGGGTTGGCCACGACGCGGCAGCCGTCCTTCAGATAGTCGTGTGCGCAGTGCAGATGGCCATGCATCCAGGTATGCGCCAGCGGCAGCAGGGCGTCCAGCGCATTGCAAAAGCCCGCCGTGCCCGGCGACACGCCGTAGCGGGGATCGGCGCTGGCCAGCGTGGGCGCGAAGTGCGTGATGGCCAGGGTCGGGCCGTCGAACGGCACGCGCAGCGCCGCGGCCAGCCATGCTTGACAGGCCAGCCCCTGTTCTCGCATCTGCTCGGCCATGAAGGGGGCGCCGTGGCGGCGCATTTCGGCCTTTTCCAGATAGAAGTCGGCCGCGCGGAAGGCTTTGGCGCGTTTGGTCAGCGCGACGCCGATACTGTCGCTGTCGGCGGCCAGTGCGTCAAAGTCCGTCCATAGGGTGGTGCCGATCAAGCGCACGCCGTCGATGATGCAGGTCTCGCGCTCCAGCCATTGGATGTCCAACGCGTGGCACAGCTCGCGCAGCCGGTCGTGCGCTTCATCGAAATCCAGGTTGTCGTACTCGTGGTTGCCGGGCACGAACACCACAGGTGTCGGCCAGCCGTTGCGGGGCGCGTAGGGGCCCAGCCCGAAGTCGGTGCCAGTCAATTTCGAGCCCCGACGGTAGGAGCCGATGTCGCCGGCCAGCACCAGCAGATCGGCGTCCGGAACCGGCCGTGCCAGGAAGGTCGGGTCGGATTCTAGATGCAGGTCGGAAAGCAATTGGATCTTCATGGCCGATATCTTAGGCGACAGGGCGACATGCGCGGTAACCCTTATCCATGCGACACTTTCCCGTCTGTCTTTCCCGCTTACTACCCGGAGGAACGTTTATGCGTATCGTGACGGCCCTGGCGGCCGCGCTTGTCCTGGCGGGCAGCGCGCACGCGCAG
This sequence comes from uncultured Achromobacter sp., assembly GCA_963530045.1. GTDB lineage: Bacteria > Pseudomonadota > Gammaproteobacteria > Burkholderiales > Burkholderiaceae_B > Achromobacter. The sequence goes on along the minus strand of CAUSDE010000013.1, from coordinate 18,063 downwards.
CCGCAGCCGCAGCCGCAACCGCAAACGCAATTGATCAAATGCGGCAATGCCAGCACCCAGACCGATCTGAACCTGTGCGCGGACCAAGCCTACAGGAAGTCGGACGCCGAATTGAATACGGCCTATCGGACCGTCACCGAACGTCTGAAAGACGATCAGACGACGTTGGCCAAGCTGCAATCGGCACAGAAAGCGTGGTTGTTCTTCCGCGACGCGGAATGCGCCTTTTCGTCTGGCGGCACGACGGGCGGCAGCGCCTATCCGATGGTCTTGAGCCAGTGTCTGGACAAGCTGACGCAAACGCGCACGAAGGAATTGCGCGCCTACCTCAAATGCGAGGAAGGCGACATGAGTTGCCCCGTTCCCGGTAAGCAATGACCTCGCCGGACACTGCGGACCTGGCCGGCAAGGGCGGGCTGATCCTGGACGCGCAGGGCGCGTCGCGCTGCTTCTGGCAGCCGTCCATGCCCGACTATCACGACCATGAATGGGGGCGGCCGGTATCGGATGACCGCCGACTGTACGAGAAGATCTGCCTGGAAGGGTTCCAGGCGGGGATGGCGTGGATCACCATCCTGCGCAAGCGCGAGGCGTTCCGCGAGGCCTTCGACGATTTCGATTTTGAGCGGGTGGCGCGTTATACGGAGCAGGACGTGGACCGGCTGATGGGCAACCCCGCCATCGTGCGCAATCGCGCCAAGATCGTGTCCACCATCAACAACGCGCGCCGCGCGCTGGCGCTTGCCGAGGAAACGGGATCCCTGTCCGGGTGGCTGTGGCGGCACGAGCCGCCCGCCGCCGAACGGCCGGCCACGGTCGACCTGGACTACTGGAACCAGAACCCGACTTCGACGGCATCGGCCGCGCTGTCGCGCGCCTTGAAAAAACGCGGCTGGACATTCGTCGGTCCCACCACCATGTATGCCTTCATGCAGGCGGTGGGCATGGTCAACGACCACATGGACGGCTGCGTCTGCCGGCCGGCCATTGAGGCCGCCCGAGCGGCTTTTCAGCGTCCGGGATAGCCTGCTCGGCCTGCGCGCCGTCACGCCCTTGGGGCGCTTTACCCCCCGCCCCGGAGCGGGGCGCGCTAAGGCGCGAAACAAGAGAAGAAGAAAAGCTTGAATTGGTTGCGACTCGCAAGTATATTGGTTGCGAACCGCAACCTATTGGGGCCGCCATGGATCTCATCGATTTTCCCTCCCAATCCCGCGAACAGACGATCCGGGACCTGCGCGAATTCTCCCGCAAGCTGGTACGCGAACTGGGCTTTATGCGTACCTCCCTGGCAGGCAGCGATTTGGCGCCGTCCGCCGTGCACGCCATCATCGAAATCGGCTTGCAGCCGGGCATCCAGGCGCGAGACCTCGCGGGCATGCTCAGGCTGGACAAGTCCAACACCAGCCGCCAACTGGCCAAACTGGAATCCGCCGGATTGGTCACGCGTGAAACCGACGCCGACGACGCGCGGTCTTCCCGCCTGGCCCTGACCGATGCGGGGCTTGCCCTGCGCGCGCGGATCGACCAGTTCGCCACCGATCAGGTGTCGCGCGCGCTGCGCCAGCTGGCGCCGGACGACCAGCAATCCCTGATCCGTTTCATGTCGCTGTACGCCGACGCGCTGTCGCGCGAAAACCCCAACGTGGCGCCAGGGGCGGCCGCCGGCATCGGAGACCAGATCCACGAAGGCTATGTGCCGGGCTGCATCGGCGACGTGGCCAGCCTGCATGCGCGCTACTACGCACAGGCCTCGGGCTTCGGCGTGTACTTCGAGCGCAAGGTGGCCACCGAACTGGGCGCGTTCGCCGAAGGCTTGCCGGCGCAGGGCAAAGGCATGTGGCTGTACGTGGACGGGGGCAGGGTGCTGGCCTCCATCGTGATCGACGGCGACCTGGCCAGCGGCCAGGCGCATCTGCGCTGGTTCATCGTGGACGAGTCGCTGCGCGGCATGGGCGTGGGCCGCGCGCTGCTTGAACGGGCGCTGGCATTCGCCGACGCGCACTACGACGAAACCTACCTGTGGACGTTCAAGGGCTTGGACGCGGCCCGTCACCTGTACGAGGCCGCAGGCTTTGTCCTGACCGACGAATCGGAAGGCCGGCAGTGGGGCAGTGTCGTGGTTGAACAGCGTTTCCTGCGCCGCCGCTGATCCCGGTCAGGCGCGGCAGCAAAGCCAGCGTCATCCCCCCTCAAGCCCCATCACGCCCGGAAGTCCGCCGCCCTGTCCGCATCCGTGCGCAGCGGCAGCTTGCCCGGGCGGCGGAAATACACCGATACATCACCGTCCCCTTAGGCGCCTGCCTATTCATGGGGCTGTCACGTCGCGTTCCTAGACTCGCGGGGGTCATGCTGGCTGACGGCCGCATGAATGCCGGCTTGCCCACCCTACACCGATCCTCCCATGTCCCCCAAACGCCTAGCAAGATTGCTTGCGGCCACGCTGCTCGTGGCCGTCACCCTGTCCGCCTGTGGCGGAGACGACAGCGACGACCCGCCCACGACCCATCCAGAGCCGCCCGTTACGGAGCAGCCCAAGCCGCCCGCGCCACTGCTGCGCTGCGCGCCTTGAGCAGCGGCGCCCCGACCCGCTCGGCCGTGTTTGCCTTCCTTCCTGACGACTCCGAATCCCGCCCATGACTTCCCGCCGCAATTTCCTACAGACCACCACGGGCGCAGGCTTTGCCGCCGCCGCGCTGGCCGCGTTCCCGCCCAGCATCCGCCGCGCGCTGGCCATCCCCGCCAACAACGCCACCGGCACCATCAAGGACGTTGAACACGTCATCATCCTGATGCAGGAGAACCGCTCTTTCGACCATTACTTCGGCACGCTCAAGGGCGTGCGCGGTTTTGGCGACCGCTTCACGATCCCGCTGGCCAACGGCCGCAAGGTCTGGCAGCAGGAACGCGCCAACGGCGCCGTGCTCACGCCCTACCATCTGGACGGCAGCGCCAACAATGCGCAGCGCGCGGATGGCGCGCATCACACGTGGGCCGACAGCCAGGCGGCGTGGGACCACGGCCGCATGACGCGATGGCCTGCGGAAAAGACCGACATTTCTATGGGTTACTTCAAAGAGCGCGAAATCCCCTTCCAGTTCGCGCTGGCCAACGCCTTCACCTTGTGCGATGCCTATCACTGTTCGATGCATACTGGCACCGACGCCAACCGCTCATTCCATCTGACGGGCACCAACGGCGCCACGGCCGGCGACGCGTCGTTCGTCAACAATGAATGGGACTGGATCGACGGGCAGGCCTCGACGCAGAATCGCGGCTACACCTGGAAGACGTACGCCGAGCGCCTGGAAGAGGCGGGCGTCAGCTGGATTTCGTACCAGAACATGCCGGACGAATGGGGCGACAACATGCTGGGCGCGTTCCAGCAGTTCCGCCGCGCGAACGTGGCCTCGGGCTTTCCCGTGTCCAGCGGCGGCGAGCCCGGCGTGCCCTATGCCAACACCGGGCAGGCGCTGCCCTACCATGCCTACGACGCGGCAACCGACAACGCGCACAATCCGCTCTACAAAGGCATCGCCAACACGTTGCCCGGCACCGCGCCCGAGAACTATCTGGACGCCTTCAAGCGCGACATCCGCGAAGGCAGGCTGCCGCAGGTCAGCTGGATGAATGCCCCCTCGATCTATTGCGAACATCCCGGTCCGTCCAGCCCGGTGCAAGGCGCGTGGTTCCTGCAGGAAGTCCTGGATGCGCTGACCGCCGTGCCGGAAGTCTGGAGCAAAACGGTGGTACTGGTGAACTTCGACGAGAACGACGGCTACTTCGACCATGTGCCGTCACCGTCGGCGCCGTCGCCCGATGCCGGCCTGGGCAAGGCGGGCAAATCCACCTTGAGCGATACCGACATGGCGTTCGAGTATTTCTCGCATCCGGCGCCGGCAGGCAGCCGCAGCCAGCCCGCTCCGGATGGCCGCGTCTACGGTCCCGGCCCGCGCGTGCCCTTGTTCGTGATTTCGCCCTGGAGCCGAGGCGGCTGGGTCAATTCGCAGGTGTTTGATCACACATCGGTGCTGCGTTTCCTGGAGGCCCGTTTCGGGGTGAACGAGCCCAACATCAGTCCGTTGCGACGCGCCGTCTGCGGCGACCTGACCAGCGCCTTCAACTTCCAGACACCCAACACCGAAGCGCTGCCGACCTTGGCCGGCCGCAGCACGCGCGGCGCCGCCGACCAGTTGCGCACCGCGCAGGAAGCCTTGCCCGCGATGCCTTTGCCCACCGACATGCAACTGCCCATCCAGGCCAGCGGCACGCGCCCGTCGCGCGCGCTGCCCTACGAGCTGCATGTCAGCGCGCGTTGCAGCGCGGAAGGCATGGTCGAACTGCTGTTCTCCAACACGGGCAAGCAGGCGGCGGTCTTCCACGTGTACGACCAGTTGAACCTGGCTCGCATTCCGCGCCGCTACGTTGTGGAAGGAGAGAAGTCGCTCTCGGATACCTGGAACGCGTTCCAGGACAACCTGGGCCGTTACGACCTGTGGGTGCTGGGCCCCAATGGCCTGCACCGCCACTTCAAGGGCGACACCAACCGCATCGCCGACACCGACGTGGCGCCAGAGATCCGCGTCTGCTACGACATCGCCAATGGCGACGTCTATGCCGAACTCATGAATGCCGGCGCGAAGGCCGCCGACTTCACGGTGACCGCAATGGCCTACCGCCAGGACGGCCCCTGGCGCGAGGCGGTGGCGGGTAAGGCGACGGCGTCCCTGCATTGGTCACTGGAGGGCAGCGCGCAGTGGTACGACTTTGCCGTCACCTGCGCAAGCGACCCCACGTATTACCGCCGCTTCGCGGGCCGGGTCGAGACCGGCAAACATACGGTGAGCGATCCGGCGATGGGGGCAGGCGGGTAGGTCGAGCCCGCGCTGGAGATCGAACCCGGGATCGCACCCGGGTTCGGCATTCGGGAACGGACAGGCGGCGGCTTGCGGGCGCCCGCCTGCTGCGTGCGACTCAGATCACGCTGATGCGCAATTCGGCCAGCAGCACGGCCGCCTGCGCTTTCGAGATGGTGGCGCCGGCAAGGCGCGCGGCAACCGTCAGGTCAATGCCGCTCAAATCCACTTCGCGGAGGTCGGCGCCTTCAAAGCGGACGTTCTTCAGGTTGGCATTGCGCAGGCTGCCGCCATGGAACACGGCGTCGCGGAAATCACTGCCGGCCAGGTCGGCATCCGAGAAGTCCAACTGCATGATGTTGGATTTGCGGAACGACACGCCGCGCAGCAGCGCGCCCACCAGCAGGCATTCCTCCACCGTCCACCCCAGGCACGCGATGCCGTCGAAATCGGACCCGGTCAGCTTGCAGCCGTGATAGCGGGCGGCCGCCAGGCGGGCCCGGCGCCAGTTCGCGTTGTTCAGGTCGCAGTTCTGGAACACGGCGTCGCTGGCGTCGGCCGAGGCGAAGTTGGCCTGCCCGCCGCGACAGCGCACCCATGACGTATCGGCAAGCGTGGCGCCTTGGAATGAGGCGTTGGCAATGGCGCAGGCCGTGAATTGCGCGCCGCGCAAATCCAGCCGGGAAAAATCCGCATCCTGGAAATCGCAGTCCTGGAACGACAGCGGATTGCCCGCTGCGCGTTCAATCAAGGCCTCCATCGCCTTGCGGTCCACTTCAAGGTCCGTCACGGTGTCAATTGCGTCTTGCGTCATGCTTGTGGTCTCGGTTCGATGCTCCGGGGCGCGGCCGAAATGCGCGTTGCCCGGCGGGCAATCGCTAGGATACCAAGCCAGGAAGGACGGAGCTTGGCATGCCACCGACGCCTGGCGTCGCGGCGAGGCCGCCGCTATTGGCCGGTATAGCCGGCCACCGGATGCCACGTGGGGCACAGGTCGGCAAAGGCATGCGAGGACGGCTTCAGTGCCGGATCGTCCCGGATGTCGAAGCTGCCCGTGACCAGCGCAACGACCGGACCATCGTCGATGGCGCCCAGGGTGCTGCCGCAACGGGGGCAGAACGACCGGGACGAATAGTCGGAAGACCGGTAGCGTGACGGCTCGCCGCCGGGGCCGGTCCAGGCGACGTCGTCTTTTGCGAATTCCACCCAGCATAGGCTGGGGGCGCCGGCGTGCCGCTGGCAGAACTCGCAGGAACAAGCATGCGGGTTTTGCGGCGGTCCGTTAGCGATGAAGCGAATGTGGCCGCAGAGGCAACCACCCGTGTAAGACGCTGGATTCATAGGCTTTCGAAAATGGTCATTGAAAAAACCCGCTTTCCACGCAGAATGCCACCAGTTCCTGGTCGGTGCGCACATTCAGCTTGCGCATGGCGGAGATCTTTTGCCCGCTGACGGTCTTGACGCTGCGCTGGAGCGTTTCGGCAACCTCCATCATCGATTCCCCACGGATGAAATGGCGCAGCACCTCGAACTCTTTGGGCGACAGGCTATTGATGCGTTCGCCGATGAACCGGGTGTGCGAATCCTCGGCGCCTTCGCGCTGAAAGCCGGGGGGATAGTATTTGCGGCCGGCTTGCAGCGTTTGCAAGGCGGTCACGATTTCGGCCAGGTTGTCGCGCTTGAGCACCACGGCGGATACGCCCGCGTCGTACAGCGCCGAAATGATCATCGGATTGGATACCATGGTCAGCACGACAAGCCGCGCGCGCGGGAAGTGCCGCGCCAGGTAGTTGACCAGGCGGATGCCGTCGCCATACGTTTCGTCGCCTGGCATGGAATAGTCGGTGATGATCACATCCGGCTCGTCATTGCGCAGATGCTCGACCAGCGCCGTCGGGCTGGAAAGCGTCGCGGTGATCTCGAAGCTGAGCGCTTTGTCGAGCAGGTCGCGCATGGCCATCAGCACCAGCGGATGGTCGTCGGCAAGGACTATTCTGAGTCGTTCCATTCGAGGGCGCACGGTGAAATGAGCGGGTGGGACATCGGGACCATGCTGCGCCATGACTCACACCTGATTCAGGAATGCTCTCAGTTCAAGAATGAGCCCTGATGCCATCCGAAACGCGTGCTCGTTCCAGCCGTCACGCCTGACCTGCGTGTCGAAGGCATCAACGCTTGTCAATATTTCGGTCATTTTTACCATGGCCAGCGCGCCGCGTATGCGATGCATCATCAGCTGGGCGGCTCGTGCGTCGCGTTGGGCGAGCGATTGCTCCAGCGTCGCCAGGTCGCTGCTCATCGTGTCCATGAATAGACGGCGGAGCCTGGCCGGCACGGCGGGGGCTGGACCGCCCCATTCGGTCGTATTGTCGCCGCACGGGGGCGCCTTGGGATCGCGATGCATGGTCAGCTCCGTATGCCCTGCATCGCTTGCAGGGCTTGACGCATGGCGGACAGCGCCAAAGGCTTGACCAGCAGACGCGTCATGCCGGCATTCCTGCCGCGGCGTTGCTCGTCCTCGAAGACGTTGGCGGTGATGCCGAGGATAGGGCCTTCATATCCGCGCTTGCGCAAGCGGCGCGTGAACTCGTATCCGTCGACCAAGGGCATGTTCAAGTCGGTCAATACGGCGTCGAAGTCCATCAAACCGGGCAGGCTCAGCGCTTCCTGGCCATTGCCCGCGAAAACGGCGGAGCAGCCCAGGTGCTCCAGTTGTTCGCGCAGGATGAACTGGCTGATCGGATTGTCTTCCGCGACCAGCACGTGCAGATTCAGGGCCTCGGGCGCGGCCTCGCCATGACGTGCCGCGCTGCGGACAAGGCCGCTTTGCGCCTGGTGCACGGCGCGGCGGATGCTGGCAAGACTGTAGGCATTGGCGGACCAGGTGCGGGGACAGTCTTCGTTGTGCGCGAGCAAGCCGGGCGGATGGACGATGACTTGGGGGCCGCTCCAGCCGCCGGGCCTTGCCGTGTGCGGCCAGGCCTGCACCAGCACGGCGGGATCGTCGGCTGCCGCGCTGGCGATGGGATACGGCTGGGCGTCGGCTCCCCAGCGGCCGAGCCATCCGCACAGGTTTTGGACGATTTCCGGCACGGCGCCCTGCACGTAGACCGCGGCGCCGCCCAGGCGGGGGCCTGCGGCCTCGGGGGTATCCGCCGCCCGGGGCAGCCGGACGTCGAACGTGACGCTGGTGCCCAGGCCGGGTTCACTGACGGCGTCGAGCCGGCCATGCATCGCGTCTGCAAGCCGGCGGCAGATCGCCAGGCCCAGGCCGGTACCCGGCAAAGCGGCCGGGTGGTCCGTCACGACCTGGTAGTAAGGGTCGAACAACCTGATTTGGTGCTCGGGCGCGATGCCGGCGCCCGTATCGGCGACCTGGAAGCCCAGGCAGACGTCTTCGTCGCTGCTGCTGGCAACTTTCAGGCGCAATACGATTCGGCCCGAGTCCGTGAATTTGATGGCGTTGCTGACCAGGTTGTCCAGAATTTGCCGGATGCGTGTCGCATCGCCGATGACGGCGGCGGGCGTGCCGGGGTCGGCCACGGCATAGGTCTGCAACCCTTTTTCCTGCGCGCGTGCGGCAAAGCTGGCGACGACGCCCGTGAGCAGTTCAACTGGGGAGAACGGGGCGCACTGCAGCGCCGCGTGGCCGGCTTCGATGCGAGAGAGGTCCAGCGTGTCGTTGATGGTGCGCAGCAACGTCGCCGATGATTGCTGGACGGCTTCGAGATACTGCGCCTGCTGGCGGCTGACGGGTGTGAGCGAGAACAGCTCCAACGTGCCGAGAATGCCGTACAGCGGCGTTCGGATCTCGTGGCTCATCGTGGTGAGGAACACGGTCTTGGCCTGGTTGGCGGCCTCGGCGTCGCGCTTGGCCTGCAACAGGGATTGTTCGGCGCGCCTCAACGACGAAAGATCCCCGGCCAACGCTTGGTACTGGCGCAGCGCGGGCAAGACGAGATGGCGGCGGATGTAGCGCAGCTGCAGGACGACGGCAAGCGTCAGCAGCAGGGATGCGATGGCCGCTGTCTGCAAGGCGAATGCGTTGTCCTGCAGCACGCGCAGGAGCGGCGTGTAATACACAAGCCGCCAGCCGTCGTCCCCCACCGATTTGCTCAGCGCCAGGTAGTCGGGGATCCAGCTTTGGCCTTGCAGGCCGAAGGCGTCCTCGCGCAAGGTGCGCGCCAGCGCGTGGTCGGGGGTCTCGTTCTGGCTGTGCAGCACGGGGCGGCCGCGCTCGTCGAACAGTACGTAGTTGCCCGCACCCGCTTGCGGCGTGTCCACGGCCGAGTCGACGCCCAGGACTTCCAGGCCGATCCACCCCGCCTCGGGTTCATTGGGGTCCAGCGACGTGAAGAGGAACAGGCGCTTGTCCGTGTCTTGCGGCGGGTGCAGCCAGATGATCCGGGTATCTCCCGTGGAGGAAGGCCGGATGTCGATGCCAGCCAGGGTCTGGGAGAGCCATGCCTGGATATCTGGAGGGATCGGCGCTTGGCCGGCCTGGTTGCGGACGGCCGCGCGCAGCGGGGTGGCATGGCGGGGCAAGCTGTAAACCACTCTGGTGCGGGCGAGCGCCACGCGGAGCAGGTCGCGGTGGGTCAGCACCAGCGCCCAGTCGTAAGCGCCAGCCGCCGACTGCAGCGGCAGGACCTCGATCTGCGCGGCCGCGCCTATGTGGGCGAGCGCGTCGTCTGTGTGGTCGCTGCCGTTGTTGCGCACGGCCGATGCCGAGAGGGACCGCAGCAACGCTTCGCGCTGGTCGAAGAATTGCTGCGCGTCGTAGGCGGCCGCGTTCATGTGGCGGCGGTAGGAGGACACGACGTTGTTGAACGCCCAGTACAGGTAGAGCGTGGCGCCCGCCACAATGCAGGCGAACAGGGCTACCGCAAGACAGTGCAGCAGCAAAGAGGCCGCGCGCGGCGCGGCCTGAGGTTCAAGGGCGAGAGTGCCACGGTCTTCTTCCATCATTGGTCTGATGATAGAAACACCTGCTTACCAAGAGAATAAGAAAAATCTCAAAGTGCGGAGGGCGTGGGGCATTTTCGCGCTGCGCGCTTGTCGGCCGGCCGCCCGCGGCCCGCGCCGTTTTCCACGTTTTCAGAACTTTCTTGTTCATTTGACGGGCACTCTTGGGCAGTATCGGCCCGACGTCAATCGATAACGGAATGATCTTGATCCATGAAGGACGACACCCGCCTCTGGCCGATGCTTGAAGAATCCGTTTTGCTGCGCTTCCAGCCCGTCTTCTCGGCCCAGGGCCAAGTCCACGAATATGCCGTGCTGGGACGTTCCCGACCGTCCCTCTGGAGCGGCCAGACGCCCGCCGGGCCGGCGGCCGGGCTACGCGCCGCCGTGGCATTCTTCAACAAGTTCGATACGCCGATCGAACTGTCCTTCGAACATCCGCTGGATGTGAATGCTTGCGGCTGCCTGGGCGAACGCCTGTGCGCCGAACTGGGTATCGGATTGATCGATGACGCGATTTGGGTCAACAAGCAAGTCTGCCATGACGACATCGCGCCCTTGACCGTCCCTGCGTCAAGCATCACGTTCACCGTGCCGTTGAGCGGCAGGCTCTCCAAACGCACCGACCTCCTGGTGTGCTATCCGGATTTTCATCCCCGTTTGCGCACGCGCCTCGTGCCCATCGCCCGCGCGGCAGCGTCGGCGCACGGGCTATTGCGCGCCGAAGGACTGCAAGTGGAGATTCCGCCTGGCCTGTTCGAAAGCCGGTCGATGCAGGGCCAGTTCTTCACATTGATGGAACGTGCCCGGAGCGCCAACCTGCAAGTGGTGGCATGCGGCGTCGACGACATCCGTGATTTCGCCTGGATGCGCGCGCATAGCCATCTGCTGTTTCGCGGCGCCGCGATGTCCCGGCCGCTCAGCCCCGAATGCCTGGACGCCTGGCTGCAGGCCGATAGCACCGAGTGGCGGTCATTCACTGCCTGTACGACGCGTTTTCCTGTCTGATTCTCGCCAGCGGGTCGCGCCCGGAGCGCGACCCGGGCCGTCACGGCAATTTGGCCGACGGGTTTTCAGTCTGCCGAGTCTGATTGCAAACGGCCCAAGATGAATCCATCCACCGCGCTGGTGCGGCCGCGCCACAACGTGGGTTGCCCCGCGACAGGCGTGCCGTCGGCCGCGAAGAACAAGGCGTCGGACAAGTGGATGTAGTTGGGCAGCGGATCGGCGGGTTGGGGCACACGGAAGACGTCACCCAGTTCGGCCAGGGAAGCATGCACGGTTGTACGGGTCTCCGCATCCATCGCGCCAAGCGAATTCGTGAAGCTGGCGGCGAAGCGGTCGAAGTATTCCGCGCCCGACACGATCGAGCCGGACACCAGCATGCCGCCCATCTGCAGCGTGACGCCGATGCTTTCGATCTGGCTGCCGTTGTTCACCAGGTTGACCAGGAATTGAAGAAAGGCGTCCGCGCCGGGCGCGGCGTGCTTATCCTGGACGGAGAGGGAATCGATGCTCATTGTTCGGGTCTCGGAAAGGGCGGGAAAGAGCCACAAGATACTCGAAGCATGCGAAAAATACACACGCGGCAATAGCGGGAAAAACGGCAGGATCGGGCGTCAGACCGCCCCATCTCCACGGGCTTGCCGGCGCTACCGTGTCAGGCTGCGGGATATCCCGCTTTCTGGATGATCGTCATGAACACCACGAACGCCACGAACATCGCGAACGCCTTGGGCGCCAGGGCATCCGGCTCGCCTGCCGGCGGCACGTCTTCCGCGGGCGCGGACGGCGCATTCCGCGCCGCCTTCCTGAACGCCACCGAGCGCAATCAATCGGCCATGGGGGGCGGGGTATCGGGCAGCACGGTGTCGGCGCCGTCCAGTGCCGAGCAGGAGTTCATGGACTACGCGTCCATGTCGCTGGAAGAAAAGATGTTCTATGCCGCGTTGGCCTCGCTGGGCATCTCGAAGAAGGAATACGACGCGATGTCGGCCGACGAGCGCCTGGCGATTGCCGCCAAGCTGTCGCTGGCCATGCAGCAACTGACCAAGGCCGACAACACCGAAAAGGTTCTCTGAGCGCGGGCCCAGCTAGGCTTGCACGCTGCGTGCCAGGCGTTGCGCCGCGGCTTTCAGGCAGTCCCGCAGCGCCTCCGGCGCGAGCACTTCGAAATCCACATCCAGCGTCATCAGCCAGTACGCCAGGGAATCCAGAGAACCGGCGCCGCATTGCAGCAGGCAGCGCGCGTCGTCCAAGGGCTGAAGCTGGCTGGCGGATTCGGCCAGCCGCTGCGCCATGACGGCCAGGGGCGCATGCAGGATGATCTGCGCCTGCTCCGCATACGGCGCCACGTGAATCGACCGTGAGACGAACGCCCGCAGATCGCCGCCATCAGGCGGCGGGCGCAGCGTGAAATGGCCACCGACGCGCGGCGTGCCGGTAATGCGGTCGATGCGGAATGTGCGCCAGTCATCGCGTGCCGGATCCCATGCCACCAGATACCAGCGTTGCGCCGTGTGCGCCATGCCTTGGGGTTCGACATGCCGGCGGCTGGTCTTGCCGCGGATGTCGGTGTAGCCGAACTCGATCAGAAGCTGGTCGCGACAAGCGGCGGCCAGCGTGGCGAGCAAGCCCGCGTCGACGGTCGGGCCACCCCGGTCTATCGGCACGATGACCGACTTCAATGCCTCCACCCGGCGCCGCAGGCGCGCCGGCATGACCTGTTCAAGCTTCACCAATGCGCGCAGCGCGGACTCTTCGATGCCTCCTACCGATCCGGTGGCCGCCGTGCGCAGCGTGATGGCCACCGCCAGCGCTTCGTCGTCGTCCAGCAACAGCGGCGGCAAAGCGTTGCCGGGGCGGAAGGCATAGCCGCCGGCGACCCCGCTGCTGGCCTGGATGGGATAGCCCAGTTCGCGCAGCCGATCGATGTCGCGCCGCAGCGTGCGCGGATGGATGGCCAACGTCTCGGCAAGGTCGGCGCCTGCCCAGTGGCGGCGGGTTTGCAGCAGCGAGAGCAGGCGTAGCAGGCGATTGCTGGCGGTAAGCATCGTCCTACGATAACGCGAATCGAGGGCGGAATCTGTCCGCAATAAATCCTACAGTGGCGCCTGCTGACCGAGGCATCCCGCCGCGGACGAAGCTACTTGCAGATGAATAGGAGATTTGCCCATGTCCATCGTCCTTTACTGGCACCCCAGGTCCAGCGCGCTGCCCATTGCCTGCGCCTTGGCCGAACTCGGCGTACCCCACGAGCGCGTCGTCGTCGACATCGAGGCGGGCGAGCAACGGCGTCCGGAATTCCTGGCGCTCAATCCCCACGGCAAGGTGCCGACGTTGACGGTGGATGGCGCGCCGATGTTCGAATCCCTGGCGATCCAATTGTGGCTGGGGGAACACTATGGTGTCGACGCGGGCCTGTGGCCGGCGCCGAACACGCCCGAGCGCCTGTTGGCCATGTCTTGGTGCGCGTGGAGCTATGTGTCGTATGGCGCCGTGCTCTCGCGCCTGTACCAGGCGGTCCACGGAGAGGAAGCGCGCCGGGATGCCCGGCAGGCCGAGGCCGGCCTGGAGGACATGAATGCGCTGCTGTCCGTGCTGGACGGCCATTTGTCCAGGCAACCCTGGATCCTGGGCGCGGCATATTCGCTGGCCGACCTGATCGTCGGATCGGTGGTCGGGTACAGCGCCTTCCTGGGGGCGGTGCAGAACCACCCCCATGTGCGGGCATGGTGCGACCGGGTCAATGCCCGGCCGGCCATGCAGATCGCCGCCTAGGCGGCGCGCCGTCCTACCAGCCCCAGCAGGTGCCTGCCGCGGGCTTGCCGCAAGCGCGGTAGTTGACGGCGAACCACAGCTTGCCAGCGTTGCGCGGGGTATTGTCGCTTTTGACGTCGTTGCGGACCAGCTCGTCCAGCGTGTCGCGCGAGCCCTTGATGGACACACCGCCCGCGACGTTCGCCGCCAGCGGAATGCCGCCAAGGCTGGCGGCCGTACGATCATCGAACACGATGTCGGTGGCTGCCAGCGCACCCATCTTCAAGGATGCGTCCCGCACGGCGGCGGCATAGCTGTCGTTCGCGCCACCCGGCACGAGCGTTGCATTGAACGAGCTGGCCGCCAGGATCTGCGCGGGCGTGGCGGGCGCTTGCATCTTGTACTGGCCAAGGGCGGGCAACTGGCCCGCGGCGGCTTGGCGGCGCAGCCAGTCGCCCCACAGGAACTCCGCGAATTCCGGCAGGCTGCCGTTCTTGTAGGCGACGTCGCGGGTGTAGTAGACCAGCGAGCGGTAGCGGTCTTCCTGCATGCCGCCGGGCTCGTCCGCGTTGGCCATGCCCAGGCGGGTGGGCAACTGGTCCACGGTGATGGGCTGGTTCTGGCCGTCGCGCAACCAGGCGCGGCGCTCGTCGACCATGCGCTGCCAGAATGCCGCCGCGGTGGGCAGGTCGCTATAGTTGGCGTCGACCTTGACCCAGACCGGCAGTTTGGGGCCACCGTCGAAAATCGTGCGCAGGGACGAAAACGTGTGGTGGCCGTCGGTCAGGTACAGGTTGCCGTCCCAGCCGACCACGACGGTCTTCAGGTTTTCCGTATGCGTGCCCGGCGCGTCCTTGCAGGCGAAGGTGGCGGGCTGGTCCAGCCGGGCGGCGCGGGCCGCGGCGATGTCCGCGAACTTCTGCGCGCGTTCGGTGCCGCCCATGTCTTCGCAGTAGTCGTCGAATTTCTTGCCGACGGTGCGGTCCAGATAGTCCAGCTGCAGGGCCGCATCGGCTGCCCACGTGGGCCGGTTGAAGTCGCCTTGCCAGCGTCCCAGCTTGTAGTAGATCTGGTCGTAGCCGATGGCGGCTTGCGTGGGGTTCAGCTCTTCGATACGGACCTGGATGACGTCGCCGGCCTTGGCCTTCAGATAGGCGGTGTTGCGCGTGGGCGTTTCGACTTCCGGCGCCGGGTCCACGACCACGGGCGGGGGGGTGACGGCAGGCGTGTCGTCGTCGTCATCGCCGCCGCCATTGCAGGCAGCCAGGGCCAGGGGCAACAGGGCCGCGGCGAACAGGCGTGCGAAGGGGCGGTGGATCAGGGCGGGATTCTGGGGGGTAGAGGTCTGGGTCATTGGCCGGCAGGGGCTGCGATCGAAAGGTATCGAATCATGACTGGCGCGTATGTCCCGCGTATTGCACTGTCCGCGGCTAAGGGAAATTCCCAATGCCGGCGCGCTTGTCCATAATCCACCTGTGATTCATGAAAAGGATACCGGCAATGGCGATCATCAAATTCTGGCGGACTTGTTTTATTGCGGTCTTGAGCGCGGTGGGCGCGGGGGCGATGGCGGCCGAGGACCCGGCCGCGCAACTGCGGGCTGCCGCCGCGCAAGGCGAGACGGCGCGCGTGCGCGAACTGCTGGCCCGCGGCGCGCCGCTGGAGGCGCGGGATGCGCAGGGCAACACCGCTTTGCTGCGCGCGACCCAAGGCAACCATGCTGAAACTGCGCGCGCCCTGATCGAGGCGGGTGCGGACGTGAACGCGCAGAACCAGATGCAGGACAGCGCCTACCTGCTGGCGGGCGCGCAAGGGTATCGCGAGATCCTGGAGCTGACGCTGCGTCACGGCGCAGACTTGAAGAGCACCAACCGCTATGGCGGCACCGCGCTGATCCCCGCGTGCGAACGCGGCCATGTCGACGTCGTGAAGACGCTGCTAGCGGCCGGCGTGGACCCCAACCACGTGAACCGGCTGGGCTGGACGGGCTTGCTGGAAGCCATCATCTTGAGCGACGGCGGCCCGCGCCATCAGGAGATCGTGGCGCTGCTGATCGAAGGCGGCGCCGACGTGAACCTGGCCGACGGCGATGGCCGCACGCCGCTCGCGCACGCCCGCCAACGCGGGCAGCGGGCAACGGTTCAGTTGCTGGAACGCGCGGGCGCGCGCGAGTGACGGCGGCGGTGCGTGCCCAGCAGCAGTGCACATACGGCGAGCCAGACGCAAGACAAGGGTAGGGCCGAGTGGAAGGGCAGCCACGAGCTGGCCGCCAATCCCGCGCCCAGCAACGTGTAGTAGCCGAGCCCGAACAAGGCGCCCGCTCGACCCAGGCAGTGGCCGTAATGCGTCAAGGCCGGGCCAAGCAGGTTCGGGATGGCGAGCCCATAGCCCGCGAAAAGCGGCAACGCCGCGACGGCCCACAGCAGCCCGGGCTGCGGCAGCAGCCACACCACGGCGCATTGCGCCACCACGCCGGCCAGGACGCAACGCAAGCCGTAGCCCACGCGCTGCGCCGGTCCGGTCCCGACCGGCAGGCGCCGGTTGCTGGCCGCGCCCAGGCATCCGGCCGCGGCAACGGCCAGGCCGACCCAGCCGAACCCCAGGCCTGGCAAGTGTCCGACCATGAACGGGCCCGCGGAATAGAACGAGAACACCAGGAAGTTCAAGCCGGCGACCAGCACGGCGGTGCGCCGCAGCGGCGCGTCCGCCAGCATGCGGCGGCCAAGGGCCCGCAGCGGGACCGCGGCCGTGGCGCCGCCGCGGGTTTCACGCAGCAGGCGCCCTCCCGCGCTCAGCAGCAGCATGATGACCAGCCCAATCGCCAGCAGCACGCCTTGATAGCCCAGGCGGTCCGAGACCAGTTGGCCGACCAAGGGTCCGACGGCGGGGGACCACGCCAGCACCGCGCCCAGCGTGACGAAATAACGCGTCAGGGCGTCGCCGGCCAGGCGGTCGCGCAACAGCGTCTGCGTGGTGACCGAACAGGTTGCCAGTCCCGCGGCCTGGATGAAGCGGCCACACAGCAAGACTTCGAAAGTGGGTGCCGTCAGCGCGCATAGCGTTCCGGCCAGGCCCGTGGCCAAGCCGGCGAGCAAGGCGGGGCGGCGGCCCCAGACGTCGGCCAGATGCCCCCACAGCAGGACCCCCAGCGCGAAGCCCAGGAAGAAGATGCCCATGACGGATTGGGCGGAGCCGGCGTCCAGCCGCCAGTGCCGGGTCAGGTCCGGCAGGGCGGGGGCAAGAATGGTCTCGGCGATCTGCGGCAGGGCCAGAAGCGCAAGGATCAGGCCGCGCGGCGGCAGGCCATCGCGGCGGGCGGAGGCGTGTTTCATGGGTCCGGGAAAAAAGGGCCTAGCGTATCCAGCCTGGGCGAAGCAAAATCAAGCGGTTTCGCCATAAAACATCGTCTATCCGACATGCCGCATTACTCGCCAGAATCCGTCCTGGACCCCGATAGCGCCGTTTGCCCCGTGGTTGGGCTGGCCATCGATACCCGTGCCCACGCCTCGGATTGGCACATGCATCGCCGCACCCAGCTGCTTTATCAGGCTGAAGGCGGGGTTACGCTGTTCTTGCCTGACAGGGTGGGGCAATTGGCGCCGTTGCAGGCCGCATGGCTGCCCGCCGGCTGCATGCACCGCACGGCCATGCATGGCAAGTTCGCCTACCGCAGCCTGTATTTCGACGTTGAGGCCTATCCCGGATTGCCGGCCGAACCGCAGATCCTGGACGTCAATCCCCTGTTGCGAGCGCTGATCCTGCGCGTGACGGACTGGTCGGCCGACGCCGGGCTGACCGTGGCGCAGAGCCGCATCGTGGATACCTTGCTGGATGAACTGGCGGCCGCACCTGCGGCCCCGATGCATCTGCCGATGCCGCACGACCGCCGGCTTGTGCCCATTGCCCGCGAATTGCTGGCGAACCCGGCTTGCCCGCTATCCCTGGAGGATTGGGCCAGCCGGGTAGGCGCCAGCAGCCGCACCCTGGAACGCCTGTTCCTGACCGAAACCGGGCTGCCGTTCGCGCGCTGGCGCACGCAGAGCCGGTTGTTGTCCGCCCGGGCGCGGTTGGCCGAAGGCATGTCGGTCACGGCGGTGGCGCACGCCGTGGGGTATGCCAGCGACAGCGCGTTCATCGCCATGTATCGCCGCATCTACGGCAAATCGCCCGGAAAAAAAGAGTGACCTGTGCTTGCTGCCCCCAAGGGGGTGTTTTTATCTCGGGGCGGCCCAGCGATAGAAATGACCCCCACGCGGCGCACACTGTGTGTGCTCGCTGCCCCCCAAGGGGGCGTTTTTGTCTCGGGGCGGCCCTGCGATAAAAATGACCCCCACGCCGCGCACACTGCGTGTGCTTGCTGCCCCCCAAAGGGGGCGCTTTTATCTCGGGGCGGCCCTGCGATAGAAATGACCCCCACGCGGCGCACACTGCGTGTGCTTGCTGCCCCCCAAGGGGGTGTTTTTATCTCGGGGCGGCCCAGCGATAA
>CAUSDE010000012.1:0-134460 GCA_963530045.1 uncultured Achromobacter sp. | reverse complement strand
TGCGAAGGAGCGAGACTATAGCACAAGTTTTGGCGCTGTCATGCGCGGGAAGCAAAGACGCCCGTAATTTCCTGCGGCCGGCAGGAAATCTCGTGCTTCTCTATATAGAAGAGGGGCGCCGCCCTCTTCGGGCTCCCGCCGCTCTCCCGGATCGCCCCACTTCCAAGCTCCTCTATATAGAGAGAGGAATGCACTCTATATAGAGACAGCGAAGAACACGGATAGCACAGCATCCACCATTCGCTTCCCCTCCCGCCCCGCCAAAGCGAAGCGCCGGTCTTCCTGGGGAAGCACCGGCGCCCGAGCCTTGCACCCTTCCCGTCGCGAGGGGCTACCAGCGCATGTAGTCCGTGTGTTTCAGCCGAGCCAGGTCTCGTTGCATGGTGGTTTCGTTGACGAGCCAGTTGGGCGCGCCCACGTCTTGCAGGATGTGCGGGTCCATGTCGACGGCAAGGTTGCGTAGCCGGGACGTTTCGCGCCGCTTGCAATGGGCGGCCCAAAGCTTGCCGAGCCAGCCACGCGGCGACGCTGCGTGGACAGCCACAGTTTCCGTTTGCGCTTTTCTGGCGGGAGATGCCTGGGAGGGCGCCAGTTGTGGGGGCTGCCGTTGCGGCCGAAACGAGGGTGACGGTGACGTACAAGTTTGGGCAGACATGATGGGCTCCTGGGATGCCGACGTTTTGGTAAGCGTAGCCGCCCATCAACCGCGTGAAAATCGAATTGTTTTCGGTGTATTGGTCAGCTAAGCTAACCAAATATTGACCTTCAGCGACGATCCCATGCGTTTACCTCTGAACACCCTACCCGCCTTCCGCGCTGTCGCCGAGTTGCAGAACCTGCGCGCCGCCGCCGACCGGCTGCACCTGACGCACAGTGCGGTCAGCCAGCAGATCAAGGGGCTCGAGGAACAACTGGGCTTTCCGTTGTTTGAACGCAGCGGACGCGGAATCGTCTTGAATAGCGCGGGCGCTGCGCTCTTGTGCAGCGTGCAGAGTGCGCTGTCCGTGCTGGACGAAGGCGTAATGGCAGCGGCAGCCGCTGCGACCGGCAGCGAACAACGATTGCGCGTGTCGGTACTGCCCTCTTTTGCGCAGCGCTGGTTACTGCCCCGCATGGCGCGGTGGCGCGTGCGGAATCCGGGCTTGTCGCTGGAGATCGAGACGTCCCAACAAGTGGTGGACCTGGTGCGCGACGGCTTTCATGCGGCGCTGCGGTTTGGCCGTGGCCCCTGGGCGGGCGTGGAGTCCGAACCCTTGTTCGACATGCCCCTGCCGTTGATTGCACTGGCGTCGCCGGAGACTGCGGCGAAGCTGGAAGACAATTCGCCGGAGACGCTGGCCCGTCAGCCGCTGCTGGGGGAACGCGAGATGTGGCAGCACTGGTTCAATGCCGCTGGCCTGCGCACCCCGGTCACACCGGTGGCCACTTTCAACGATGCCGGGATGATGCTGCAGGCGGCCGAACAAGGACTGGGCATTACGCTGGGCCGCGAACTGCTCGCTGCAGACGCCCTCTGCGCCGGACGCCTGGTGCGGATATCGCCCATGAGCGTGCAATATGAACAGGCGCAGACCTACCATCTGGTCTATCCGCCGAGCCTGCGGGAGTGGGCGCCATTGGTCGCCTTGAAGCAATGGCTGCGCGACGAGCTGGAGCTGTCCCGCTGCGCGCTTGTCACCACGCCAGTGGAACCCGACGCGCTGCCCGCGAACTCAGCGCGAAAAAAAAGGTAAAGCAGCGTTCGCTCCTTTACCCCTACCCAAACACGGCGCCCGGCGGGAGCACTCCCCGCAAGCCAGGATTCGCTTCGCTCGAATAGCCTGGCGGACGCCGCGACGGCGGCAGTCAACGTTGCGTGCCCTCAGGCCGCCTTGCGCGCGGGCGACTTGGCCGGCTGCATCGAATCCGTTTCATTGAAGCGCTGGTGCCAGGAGAACGCCTCTTCCAGCAGATGGGGCGTCTGGCCGCCGCGTTGGCACGCGCGATCAAAATAGTCCTGCAGGGCATCGCGGTAGGAAGGATGCACACAGTTCTGGATGATGGCACGGGCACGTTCGCGCGGTGCCAGGCCGCGCAAATCCGCCAGACCGCACTCGGTCACGAGCACATCCACGTCGTGTTCGGTGTGGTCCACATGGGACACCATGGGCACGACGCTGGAGATGTCGCCGTTCTTGGCCATCGATTTGGACACGAAGATCGCCAGATGGGCGTTGCGCGCGAAGTCCCCCGAGCCGCCAATGCCGTTCATCATGTGCGTGCCGCCCACGTGCGTGGAGTTCACGTTGCCGTAGATATCGAATTCCAGCGCCGTGTTGATTCCGATGATGCCCAGGCGGCGGACGATCTCGGGCGCATTGCTGATTTCCTGCGGACGCAGCACGATGCGTTCGCGATAGTGGTCGATATTGGCCAGGATCTTGTCGTACACGGGCTTGGACACCGTGATGGACGAGGCCGACGCGAAGGCGAGCTTGCCTTGGTCCAGCAGTTCAATGGCGCTGTCCTGCAGCACTTCGGAGTACATCGTCAGATTATCGAAGTCCGACGACTCGAAGCCGTGCAGCACTGCGTTGGCGATGGTGCCGATGCCGGCCTGCAGCGGCAGCAGCGCGTTGGTCAGGCGGCCTGCGTCGACTTCTCCGCGCAGGAACGTATTGATATGGCCGGCGATGGCGTTGGTGTCGCCGTCGGGCGGCAAGGCGTTGGAGGGGCTGTCGGGCTCGTGCGTGATGACGATGGCGGCGATCTTCGCCGCGTCCACTTCAATGAAGGGCTGGCCGATGCGCTGGTCGACCGACACCAGGCCGATCGGCTGGCGCGCGGGGCGGTCTTCGGGCACGTAGATATCGTGCAGGCCTTCAATGGCCGCGGGCACGCCGATATTCAATTCGATGATGATCTTGTCGGCCTGCTGCGCGAAAGAAGCCGAATTTCCCACCGACATCGTCGGCACGATGGCGCCCGACTCCGTGATGGCGGCGGCTTCGATGATGGCCACATTGATAGGTCCGATATGGCCGGCGCGCAGCTGTTCGACCGTTTCGGACAGGTGCTGGTCGATGAAGGCGATGTCGCCCTGATTGATCTTGCGGCGCAGCGTGGTGTCGACCTGGAACGGCATGCGACGGGACAACGCGTTGGCCTGGGCCAGCATCTTGTCGGTATCGTGGCCCAGCGAGGCGCCGGTGATCAGCGTGATCGACAACGGCTCGCGCTCGGCCCGTGCCGCCAGCGCCGCCGGCACGGACTTACAGTCCCCGGCGCGCGTGAAGCCGCTCATTCCGACGGTCATGCCGTCTTCAACCAGCAATGCCGCCTGTTCGGCGGATGTGATCTTGGCGCGCAGCCCTGGGTGGCGGATACGGTCGAGATGCATGGTGTCTCCAAATTTAAAGGCCAACGGCTTGCGGCCGGGCGCGGCGAGGCCGCCTTTCAGCGCCCGGGCACCGTCTTTCGCGGCGTTTCCCGATATCCCGGTGCGGGCTCACGGCCCGCCTCAGGATGAATTTTCGGCAGTATAGGAAGGCCTGCTTAAATCTCGTAATGACTTAAAATCATTCAAACCAGTCGTTTTTTTCATCGTTTGACGTTTTTGCGCGCAACGCGCACAGGGAGTTCCCAGTCATGGACGTGCGTGCGTTGCGTTATTTCGTCGAGACGGTCAGGCACGCGAGCTTCACGCAGGCGGCCAAAGCGCTGTTCGTCACGCAATCGACCGTGAGCAAGATGATTCGCCAACTGGAGGAAGAAGCGGGCACGCCGCTGCTGATCCGCGACGGCCACACCGCGCGGCCGACGGATACCGGCCGAGTCATGTACCAGCGCGGCATGCAGGTGCTGGAAACGATGCGGCAACTGTCGCAAGAGCTGCGCCAGACCGCCGATCTGGACCGCGGCGCGCTGGAGGTCGGCATCCCGCCGATGATCAACCTGCTGTTCACGCCTGTGGTCAAGCGCTTCCGGGAATTGCATCCCGGCATCCACCTGACCTTGCGCGAGGGCACGGGCCAGGCCGTCGAGGGCCTGGTCGCCAGCGGTGAATTGGAGGTGGGCGCCACGATTTTGCCCGTCGCCCCCGACGGCGGACTTGCCGCCCAACTGTTCGGCAGCTACCCCATCTGGGTCATCGGCCCGCCCGATGCCCCCTGGGCCGGCAAGACGTCCTTGCCATTGAGCGCCCTGCGCGACGCGCGGTTACTGATCCCCACCGACGACTTCGCGGTCACCCGGCGCCTGCGGCAGGCTTTTGCCGACGCGGGCTTTCAGCCCGGCATCGCCGCGCAGAGCGCGCATTGGGACTTTCTGGTGGCGATGGCGTCCGCGGGCCTGGGTGTAGCGCTGCTGCCCGAGCCGCTGATGCAACGCATGAAGACGCGGGGGCTGAGCACGGCGAAACTGGCCAAGTCCGGCATGCAGTGGGAAGTAGGCCACATCTGGCTGCAATCCGGTTATCTGTCTTTTGCCGCGCGCGCCTGGCTGGATGTCTGCGACGCCGTGCTGGGCAAGCCCGGAAAAGCCCTTCCCCGAGGCGCGCTGACGCGTCCGAGTTGATTCCAAACGTTGGCCTGGTAAACGTGGATGTCGGACAGAGACGCGGCAGGCGCCCCCCGAAGCCCAGCATTGGATGTGGCCCTGATTCCGCCCCCGGGGCGCCGGCGGGATATGGCCCCGGATCTCGATCCGAAAATAGGGGGACGCAGCACTAGTTTTTGTTGCAACGGGCGGGTCCGCGGCTTGTTATGCTGCCGCCTCGACGCGAGTGTCTCGCACAAGAATATGAACCCGATCCGCACCCCCCTGCTCTTACGCACCCGGCGCTTGCCCGCCCATCTCGCCGCGCTTGTCGCGGCGTTGTTGTTGGCGCTCTGTCTGATGCCCGCTTTCGCGGCGCCGCCTCCCAATCCTGCGGAAACCGAAACGCTGCTGGCGGCCGCCCGCAAGCAGATCGACGACATCCGCAAACGCGTCGCCGACGAGACCGACGACGCCACCCTGGTCAAACAGCGCGGCGACGCGCTGGATATCCAGTCCAAGGCCGATGCGGCCAGCGAGGCGCTCGCCCCCCAGTTGACCAGCCTGACCGCGAGGTTGAGCGAACTGGGCACGCCGCCCGAAGGCGCCAAGGAAGCCCCCGACGTCGCAGCCCAGCGCATGCAGCTGGAAAAGAGCAGCCGCGCGCTGGATGCGCAGATCAAGCTGGCCCGCTTGCTGTCCGTGGATGCCGCCCAGACCGCGGAACAGATCTCCGCGCAGCGCCGCACGCAATTCCAGGCTCGCCTGGGCGAGCGGCGAAATTCGTTCCTGTCCAAACAGTTCTGGGTGGAGTTCCACGAGGAATTCCCGCGCGACCTGGAACGCCTTGAAGCCTTGCGCGACGACCTTTCCACCGCGATCGGGCAGACGCCGATATGGGGATGGCTTCTGCTGGCTGCAGCGGCGGCGTTGACGATCGCGCTACGCATCTGGATCGGCCGCCTGTTCCTGCGCCTGACCGCAACCCGGGTGCCTCCGGGCCGGCTGCGGCGCTCGTTCCTGGCAGTGGCGCAATTGACGCTGTCGGTGGCGACGCCCGGCGTGATCGCGCTATTGATCCATGCCGGCCTGGACTGGAATTCGCAGCTTACCGACAACACCGGCGCGCTGTTGGCCACGCTGGTGGCGACCGTCTGCTTCGGCGGCTATGTCTCGGGGCTGGGCAATGCCCTGCTGTCGACGCACCGGCCGTCCTGGCGCCTGCCGCCCATCAGCGACGCCGTGGCGACGCGTTTGAGCTGGCTGCCCAACCTGCTTGGCACGCTGGTCGTGATGATCTGGCTGGCCGAACGCCTGCCGGTATTGCTGAACGCCAGCCTCACGACAACCATCACGCTGACCGGCATCGTCGCCGTGATCATCATGACCACGATGGCCATCGTGCTGGCGATCTGCCGCAGGCTGAGGCGCCTGAGCATCCAGGAAAACGACGCGCCCGCCCCGTTCTGGGTTTCGCTCCTGCTGGGCACCGTATGGACCGTGCTGGTCCTGGGCCTGGCCAGCCTGCTGGCGGGATATGTGGCGTTCGGTGCCTTCCTGACCAAGCAGGTCCTGTGGACGCTGATCGTGCTGGCCTCCGCCTACCTGGTGTCGACGCTGATCGAGGACGGCTTCAGCACCCTGCTGGGCACGTCGCATCGCGAAGGCGAGAACGACGGCCCAAGCCTGCGCGACCAGGCTGCCGTGCTGCTGTCCGGCGTCGGCCGCGTGGCCGTGGGCCTGTTGGCGGTCATCCTGCTGCTGGCGCCCTTCGGCGAAGGACCCGCCGATTTGCTGCAGCGCTTTGACCAACTGCGCAAAGGCCTGGCTATTGGCGAAGCGCAGATCCGTCCCGGCGCGGTGCTGCAAGCGCTGATAGTGCTGGGCGTGTCGCTGCTGAGCGTGAAGATGCTCAAGCGCTGGTTATCGAACCGCTACCTGCCGACGACCGAACTGGATCCGGGCATGCAGTTGTCGGCGGCCACCTTGTTCGGATACGCCGGATTCGTGCTGGCGGTCGCGTTGTCGTTGTCGGCGGCCGGCATCGGCCTGGAGCGTGTGGCGTGGATTGCCAGCGCGCTGTCGGTGGGTATCGGTTTCGGCCTGCAAGCGGTGGTGCAGAACTTCGTGTCGGGCCTGATCCTGCTGGCGGAGCGCCCGGTCAAGGTGGGCGACTGGGTGTCGCTGGGCGGCGTCGAGGGCGACATCCTGCGCATCAATGTCCGCGCCACCGAAATCCAGATGGGCGACCGGTCCACGGTGATTGTGCCGAACTCGGAATTCGTGACCAAGACAGTGCGCAACGTGACCCGATCCAACCCTTTGGGGCTGGTGCAGATCAAGCTGCCCTTGCCGCTGTCGACGGACGCCGAGCAAGTGCGCGAACTGATCCTGCAGGCCTTTGCCGACCACGAGGACGTGCTGGACACGCCCGCGCCCAACGTGTTTTTGGACGGCATCGAAGGCGGCCACCTGATCTTCAACGCCAAGGGCTATGTCTCGTCGCCGCGCGCCTCGTACGGCGTGCGCAGCGCGATGCTGTTCACGGTGCTCAAGCGCCTGAACGACGCCGGCCTGGAAGTGTCTTCGCCCCCCACCATGCTGCTGGCCTCCGCGCCGGAGCCGGCGGCAGTGGCGGCGCCTGCCGCCATCCTGCCGCCCGCCTCCACCCCCTGACCCGGCTGCCCCACGACGCCCGCAGGCGTCAGCCGGGCGAATACAGGTCGGCGAACTGCTGCCGGTCCAGCCGCGGATTGCGCAAGGGCGGCGAGGCCAGCGCGGTGGTCTGAACGGCCTGGACCGGATACGCCTGCACCGCAGGCGCCGGCGCTTGAGTCTGGCCTTGCACCGGCGCGGGCGGCACAACGACGGTGGCCGTCGTTGGCGAAGATTGCGCAACCGCAGTCGTATCGAAACGATGATCGGCCGTCGTCAGCGCAGGGTTGGTGCACAGCCCTTGCGCCACCAGCGCCGCCTTGGTGCGGTCGTCGGTCTGGCACAGGATGTCGATGGCTGCGGTTTCCAGTCGGCGCGAACGGTCGGCGTCCTTGGTCGAGGCGGCCGCCTGCATCGTGCGCTCGAAGTTGCGTCGCAGGCTGCATTTCTGGTCTTCGATCGGTATGGCGACGTTCATGCCGAAGCCCACCACGGAGCCCCCGCCGCCCGCCGACACCATGCAGCTGTCCGACGAGAACGAACCATAGAAACTTTGGCCCCCTACTGGCGGAACCGTCTTCACGGTGCTGGAGCCGCTGTTATTGGAATTCAGCGTGATGCCCTGGTTGTTGCCGGCATTGGTCGACCCAGACGACGCCGAGGTCGTGGAACTGGAATTACTGGTCTGCGCCGCGGCCGTGCACGCCGCCAGCGACAGGGAGATTGCAAGCACTATGGTTTTCATGATGTCCCCTCGACCGGACGGCCGAAGCCGTCCGGATAATTGGGTCAGTGATTGAAGCCAGAGATGTGGCCCACCCCGCCCACACCGCCGATCGACCCAAACGCGCCAATATTGCCGGCAACGAATGTCCCCGTCGCCGACGCGGCGGTATCGGTCTTGCCGAACGAGGCGCCGCCGTTGGCGATGCTGTCGCCCACCATGATGGGCGCGTTGCCCGTCACGTTGCCGTACGACTCGCTGGTGGCGTACTGGCGCGTGCTGGTGACGACTTGCGTGCCGTCGCGGTTGAACGTGCCGCCGACTTGCGCGACGCCGCCGGTTTCGCCAAACGACGTCTGGCTGGAAGACCCGTAACCGTTGACCTGGGTGGCCACCACCGAACTACCCGTGGAGACGGATGACGCCGTGCCGTTGATCGTGCCGGCGTGGCCGGTGATCGACACGGAAGGCATGCCTGGCCCACTGGCATAGGCCGATGCGGCAAACAAGGACATGGCTGCGACTGCTGCGAGCTTTTTCATTTGAGCTCCTCCTGATCCGCTTCATGCGGATGCACAGGTGCCGGTGGCCGACCGGCGCGGACCGCTACGTCCCTCCCCCGTGCCCGCACATAGACGAGTGGCGTGGGACTTATGTATTGGTACGGAATGATTGCTCCGTCCTAGGCAGGTCGATATCGGTTAAACGGGCGACCGCAGCTTTGTGGACGAGGCTGGCCAGACAGTCGGCAAGCGAAACAGACGAGCGCAGGAGCGCCACGCCATGCGTATGGACGATGAAAAAGACAGGGCAACCGCGTGTGGGGCAAGCGGGCTCAACCTTAAGGATGGCGCGACGCGCCTTTGGCTCGGACAAGGTGCCTAGCGCGCACGCCGGTAGGCAAGCCGTTGATGGCCGTTCGGCTTACTGTCAGCCAGAACGCGCAAGCGCCAGGTTGAAGCATTGCGCGGCCTCCCGGCGGAGCAGCCAAAGATCGCCCGCAACGAGAACCAGCAGGAAGCCGCATTCCGCCAGATCCAGGTCCGCCAGCACGTGGTAACTGGCCAGCAGCGCGACGCCTAAACCGCCGGCCAGCCAGGCAGGCCACGCGGGCGGCAGCCCTTTGACAGGGGCACGCAAGCCGCGGCTCCAGCAAAGCCATGCCGTCAGCGGCAAGCACAGTACCGACAAGGGAATGTAGATGGCGATGGCCGATAGCAGCACAACCACACTGAACTGCGTGTTGAGCGCCAGCGCCATGACGGCGATGACGGCGATGCCCGCGTACCACAGCAGGCGAACGGCAATGAGACGAGTCAAGGTCACGGCTCGAGGAAATCGGACAGGATGGAATTGGAATTTTCAGCCATACTACTCCCGCCGGTCGGGCCTCACCCGGCCCCAATTATTTGGAGACATCGTCATGATCCAGGAGATTGCCAGCATTCATGTCCGCGAAGGACAGGAAGCGCTGTTCGAGGCAGGCGTCGCACAGGCCAAGCCGCTGTTTCTGCGCGCTCGCGGATGCCACGGGATGGCGCTGCACCGCAGCATTGAACAACCGCAGCGCTATACGCTGGTCGTCGATTGGGAAACCGTCGAGAACCACATGGTGGATTTCCGGGAGTCGCCCGACTTCCAGGAATGGCGCAAGCTGGTCGCGGGCTTCTTCGTCGAGCCGCCCCAAGTCCATCACGAACAGAAAGTGATCTGACCGTCAGGCCTGCTCTGGCGGATCGTCGTACTTGCGCGCGCTGCCGGCAAAACGGTCCGCCGGATATTTCTGCGCGTTCTTCACCATCTTGCGCGCCACGGCGCCGGCGATGTCGATGCCCAGCTGATCGGCCAGCGCCACCAGGTACATCTGCACATCCGCGATTTCATCGGCGGCATCCGCCAGGCGTTCCGGCGCCATATTGCGCGATTCGGCTTCGGTCAGCCATTGGAACAGGGACACCAGTTCTCCGGCCTCGCCCGAAAGGGCCATCGCCAGATTCTTGGGCGAATGAAAGGGCTGCCATGCCCTTTCTGCCGTGAAAGCCCGCACCGCATGTTTGATCTGTTCAAGGTCGGACATCGAATTTTCCAGATAACCGGCGGTGTCAGGCGGCAGCCAGACGTGAACTGGCTGCCAGCGCCACGGCCACCGTCGTGCGCACGTCGGCCAATGCGCGGTGAGTGGGGTCCGACGCGCCCACGTGGCGCGCAAGGATGTCGAGCTTGTGCGACGGCAGTTCCGGCCAGGCGCGCCGCGCCAGCGCCAGCGTGCAATGCGTGGGATTCGCAAACGGCAGGCCGGTCTGGTCAGCCGCCGCGCCCAGAAAGCGCCGGTCGAACGATGCATTGTGGAAGAACACGGGCAGGTCCTCCACGAACGCCAGGAAGGACGAAAACGCCTGCACCACCGGCACGCCATGGCGGTCGATTTCCGCCTGGGTGATGCCGGTCAGCCGCGTGATGAATGACGGCACCGGCGACCTCGTGCGAACCACCTGCGTGTATTCGCGGGCCAGCGTGCCGCATGCTTCGACCCGCACAGCCGCGAATTCCAGGATTTCGCATGTGGCGGTGGACAGGCCGGTGGTTTCCAAGTCGGCCACGATGAACGGGCCGCGCAGCGCCTGCAAGGCCGAATCCAGCGCCGCGGAGGCTTGCGCCCGGTTGACGGTCGTGCGCGACGCCCCGCCGCTGGCCCGTGGCCGCCGGTTGAAGAACGTCACGGCGCTACTCCGTCGGACGCAACGGCGCAAAGCGCGGCGAGCCGTCGGCCAGTTGGCCAAAGAACAGCGTGGCGGGGCGCACCCAGAGGCCGCGCGCGTGCGGCCAAAGGTGTTCGTACACCACCATGGACTCTTCGGTCTCGGAATGGCGGGCGGTGCCCACGTACAGGTAAAGGCCGCCTTTGTAGTGGCGGTGCGAGGCAAGGGCAAGCGCTTCGGATTCGGTCATGGACGGTGCCGCAAATAATGCGGCCCGGGCGGAAGCGATCCGGCCCAGGCCTGGGATTCAGACAATACCGTCTTTATAGCGCACTCGCGCGGGCGCCGGCCCGCGCGGACGTCAGTAGCGCACGTACTCCAGCACCGGCTTCGGCGGCAGCGGCGTATTGGCCGCCGGCCGCGCCTGCACGGTCGCGGCCACAGGCTTGACCACCCCGACGGGCCGATGGTCCTTGCGAGCGGCCTGCGCGTCGGCGGCCTCCTGGGTGGCGCGCAAGGTCTGGGCGGCCTCTGCGGTCATCTGCGTGATGTCTTCCGTGACGTCCCCCAGCTTGGCCGATTGCGCCAACGACACGCTCACCACTTCCGCCATGATTTCGGTGACGCGGCGCGACGAGGCCACGATGTCTTCCATCGTGGTGCCTGCCGACTGCACTTGCCCGGCGCCGCTTTCTATCTGCTCGACCGACGTCGTGATCAGCCCCTTGATCTCTTTGGCGGCGGCGGCGCTGTTCTGGGCCAGGCTGCGGACTTCGGCCGCGACCACGGCGAACCCCTTGCCGTGCGTGCCGGCCCGGGCCGCCTCCACCGCAGCGTTCAGCGCCAGGATGTTCGTCTGGAAGGCAATGCCGTCCATCACGCCGATGATCTCGGAGATGCGCCGCGAGCTATCGGTGATGGCGCCCATCGTCTGTACTACGCCCTTAACCGTCTTGCCGCCCTGCTCGGCGACCTTGCTGGCATCCAGCGCCAAGGCGTTGGCCTGGCTGGCCCGCTCGGCGTTTTCCGTAAGGCCCTGCACGGCCACCCGCAAGGTCTGCGCGGCGGTGAACCGCTTGGTGATGTCAGTGGCGTACTTCACGACTTTGAACGGCCGGCCTTCGGCGTCGAGAATCGGGTTATAGCTGGCCTCGATCCAGACCTGGCGGCCGCCCTTGCCGATCCGCAGGTATTGGCCCGTGTCATGCTCACCGCGGCGCAGCTTGCGCCAGAACTCCTGGTAGGCGGCCGAGCGCGCCTCTTCAGGCCGCACGAAGATGCTGTGATGCCGGCCTTCCACTTCGGACGCGTGGTACCCCACGGCTTTCAGAAACAGGTCGTTGGCGCGGATGATCGTGCCGTCCAGTTCGAACTCGATAATCGCCTGGACCTTGGAGATCGCGGCCAACTGGCCTTCAGTGTCCGCCTGGCGCCGCTGTTGATCGGTGATGTCGGTGGCGTATTTAACGACTTTGATCGGCCGGCCGCGCTTGTCGAAGATGGGGTTATAGGACGCTTGCAGCCAGACGTCCCGCCCATCGTGACGGACGCGGCGGTAACGGCCTGCGTCATAAGCGCCCTGCCCGAGCTTTTGCCAAAAAGCCAGGTATTCGGCAGATTCGCGCTCGTCCGGATCGACAAACATGCGGTGATGCTGCCCCAGGATCTCGTCGAGGGAATAACCCATGGTATCCAGGAAATTCTGATTGGCCATCAGGATGTGGCCTTCCAGATCGAATTCGATGACGGCCTGGGCTTTATGGATAGCCGAGATCTGGCCGTATAAATCCGCCTTCTGCATGCCGCGTTCACCGCGGAACAGGCGACTTAGGGTGATCCATTGCATAGTGGCTTCTCCTGCCAGGAATGGGACGAAGTTTCTGACAACGGTCGACAAGCGGAATCTCTGAATCAGAACTGCTTGGCGCGTCCCAAACTCAGTCAGTGCACGCCGCGCCGCATGCACTTGCTACCTGGTAGTCCGTCGCCACTGCGGTAACGGCAGGCCTGGATCAAAATTAAAAAAGGAGAATGTATCCAGTCGAAAATATTTAATCCTAAAAATGAGCGGTTCTCAACCTATTACCGATGGCTTTGCGGAAAAAAAAAGTGCTGCGATCTGGCACCGGATAATCATTCAGCGGCCTTTCAACTGCGCAATCAGCCTGTGCTCATTACGTGATTCAGGGTTAATACCAACTCTGCATCTATTTTCTGCGAATTTGGCCCGCCCCAATAATAAAGGGGTCACTCAATGACCCCTTTATTAAATGGCATATGAAAATGCGGGCGGCATCACGCGCCATTTAGAAACCGTCGACGCGGTCGTTAACCCTGCTTCAAGACGCCGTTTACGCGGACGTCAGGCGGCATCCAGTTCGCGATACTGGCGGAATATGCACTCGCCAAAAGGCAAGCGCCTGCCGCTGTCGAAATAGGGCTGCAACGCCGGCAGCGACGCCACGCGCGCGTGCAAGGCCATCACGTTCGGATAATCCGAGGCCACCGTGCCCATCCGTTTCGGGAACGCATAGAGCAGGCCGTCGACCAGATGGAACAACGACAGGTCGACATAGGTCCAGCGCCGGCCGCCGGCCAGCCAGGCTGTCGGGCCGGCAAGCACGCGTTCGAAGTACGCCAGGAATTTCGGGATGCGCTCTTCCCGGAAACCACGCGCGCGACGCGCCGCCTCTTCTTTCTGGTCTTCGTAATAATCGTTGGCGGAAATGGGGTGATGCGTATCGTGCGCCTCGGTCACCATGTCGGCGACGGTCAACTGCAACTGGTTCACCCAAAGCCGCCCTTCCAACGACTCCGGCGCCAGCCCATGCTTTTCCCCAAGGAACAGCAGGATGTTGGCGGTCTGGCCCAGCGTCATGCCGTCGGCTACCAGATAGGGCGGCGCGAAAGGCGGATGCTTGCGCGGCGACTGCATGTCGTCGATCAGCGCGTTTTCCGAGGCACCGGGTTCGCGGACGCGTTCGCGATAGGGGATGCCCCCTGCTTCCAGCGCCAGGCGCACGAATTCGCCGCGCCCGGGAATGCCATCCCAATACCAGAGGTCATACGTCATGCCGTCTCCTTGGGTGAACGAAGGCTAGGCAGGAAATACGCTGACACCGCCCTCTTGCCCGATAGCCTGCTGGCCTCGGGCCTGTTGATACTGGCGCGGGGATAATCCGAAGTGCGCCCGGAAGTCGCGCGAGAAGTGCGCGCCGTCCGCAAAACCGCAGTCCAACGCAATCTGCGTGATGCTGCAAGGATTATTGAGCAACAACCAGCTTCCGTATTCCAGCCGAAGTTGTCGCTGGAATGCCATGGGCGACATGCCTGTGGCAAGGCGGAACGCGCGCTCCAACTGCCGCCGCCCGACGCCGACGTAGCGCGCGATGGCGTCCAGCGGCGGCGGGTTGTCGATGCGCTGCTCGATGAAGTGCGCAGCCTGGCGCACGCGCAGGTCCTGGATGCCGGACAGGTCGGTGCGGAAATGCGCCTGCGGCACCCGGCCTGGGCGCACGCCCTGCAGCATCATGTGCCGCATCGCCTGCTGCGCCTTGTCGCGCCCGCAATGCCGGGCCACCAGGTACAGGCCCAGGTCGATCGCCGCTGTGGATCCTGCGCAGGAGATCAGGTCGCCCTCGTCCACGAACAGGCGGTCCACCACCGCGCGGGTCTGGGGAAAACGCTCGCGGAACGCATCCAGCACGTTCCAGTGCACGCAGACCGTGCGCGGCCCAATCACGTCCGCCTGCGCCAGCGCGAACGTGCCGGTGCAGATACCCAGCAAGCGCACCCGCAACGCCGCCGCCAGCCGCAGCCAGTCGCGCAACGGCTCAGGCATGCGGCCGTTGATGTAGTCGTTGCCCCCGCATACGGCCACGTAATCGAACTGGGCGGGATCGTCGGGCAGGCTGTCTGCCACATCGATGGTCAAGCCGGCGCTGGAGCAGCGCGGTTTGCCGTCCCAGCTCATGACACGCCATGCCGTATGGATCTGCCGGCTGCGTCCACCGTGGTCGCCGGCCAGGCGCAGCACGTCCACCAGACCGGCGAAGGCAGCCAGCGTGAATTGGTCCATCAGCACGATACCGATGGTCAGTGCGGGTTTCCCCGGGGGAAGGCCTTCCGCAGCGTCCTCATAGGAGGAAGTGGCGGAGGCGACGGTTTCGACGGCAGTCATGACGCAATTATTCAAGTTTTTGTCCCGCGCCTTCAAGCTCGTTTTCCCGGGGATCGCCCAAGATGCAGGTATGGCAACGTCACGGCTCCGTCCTGGGGCACCCTGTTCCAGAGGCCGCCGCGACAAGCCGATAAATCGACAAGGGGAATCCGACATGGCAACACCTACCCGCAGCGCACTCCGCGCCGCCTTGCTGGGCGCCGGGCTATTGCTGGCCACGCAGGCGATGGCGCAGCAGCAGAAGATCACCGTCGCCTGGTATGGCGGCAACTGGGGCGACGCGTTCCGCGCCTGCGTCGCCGATCCCTACACCAAGGCCACGGGCGTGACGGTCGTGCCGGAAGTCGGCACGTCGACCACCACGCTGGCCAAGCTGCAGCAGCAGAAGAACGCGCCCACGATCGACGTGGCCTGGATGGACGGCGGCATCAGCGAACTGGCTGCCCAGGCCGGCGTGCTCGACACGCTGGACACCGCGGCCATCCCCAACCTGAAGAACGTCATCGACCAGGGCGTGTACCGCAACGGCGACGCCGCGTATGCCGTCAGCACGGGCTACTACTCGCTCGGCATCACCTACAACACCAAGGAAGTGCCGCAGGCGCCGACCAGCTGGAAGGACTTGTGGAAGCCCGAGTACGCCGGCGCCGTCGCCGTGCCCTCGCCCGCGAATTCGTCCGGCGTCCCGTTCATTTTCTTCCTGGCGCGCGTCTGGGCCATCGACCCGTCCAACCTGGCGCCGCTGTACGCCAAGCTGGCCACCCTGGACACCGCCTTGTTCTTCGACAGCTCGGGTGCGGCCAGCAACGCCTATCAAAGCGGAGAGGCCATCATCGGCGCGCACTTCAACGTGGGCGCCTGGGACTTGATCGACAAGGGCCTGCCCATCGGCTTTGCGGTGCCCAAGGAAGGCGCGTGGGCCACGGACGCCCGCCTGCATCTGGTCAAGGGCGCACCCAATGCCGCTGCCGCCAGGAAGTTCATCGATACCGCGCTGACGCCGGACGCCGCCGCTTGCCTGGCCACGCGCCTGTACCTGGGACCGGCCGTCAAGGACGTGCAGGTACCCAAGGACGTGGCCCGCAAGCTGCCGTGGGGCGCCGAGGGCTCGGTGAAAAACCTGAGCCTCTTCGACTGGAACCTCATCAACAGCCGCCGCGCCGAAGTGACGGACGCCTGGAACCGCCAGGTTGCCCGCAAGCGCTAGGGTCCAGGGATCAATCATGTCCGCTTTGCTCACCATCGAAGGCGTGTCGATGCGCTTTGGCGCCTACCAGGCGCTGGACCACATCGACCTGGACATCCAGCAGGGGGAATTCGTCGCCTTGCTGGGGCCCAGCGGCTGCGGCAAGACCACCTTGCTGCGTTCGATCGCCGGCTTCCTCAAGCCCGAATCGGGCCGCATCCTGATCGACGGCCAGGACATCAGCCGCCTGGCCGCGCACCATCGCCCGCTGAACACGGTGTTCCAGAACTACGCGCTGTTTCCGCACATGACCGTGCTGGAGAACGTGGCCTATGGTCCCCGGCGCCAGGGCGCATCCAAGGCCGAGGCCGCCGAGCGCGCGCGTGCGGCGCTGGACATGGTGGGGCTGGCGGACTTCGGGCCGCGCTACCCCCGCGAGATGTCGGGCGGCCAGCAGCAGCGCGTGGCGCTGGCGCGCGCCATCGTCAACCAGCCCAAGCTGCTGCTGCTGGACGAGCCGCTGTCCGCGCTGGACCTGAAGCTGCGCAAGCGCATGCAGCTGGAACTCAAGCATCTGCAAGCCAAGCTGGGCATCGCCTTCATCTTCGTCACGCACGATCAGGAAGAAGCCATGACCATGGCGGACCGGGTCGTCGTCATGCACGCGGGGCGCATCGAACAAGTGGGCGCAGGCACGGACATCTACCGCCAGCCCGCCACCCGCTTCGTGGCGGAGTTCATCGGCGACGCGAACTTCATGGCGTTCACCTCGGCAGGAGACGACAGGCTGCAGCTGGACGCCCAGGGCCTGCGCGTGCCGCTAGGCGGCAAGCCGGCGCCCGCGCGCGGCGTGGCGGTGCTGCGGCCCGAAGACCTGCGGCTGAGCGCCGAGGCGTCCGGGCACACGCTGACCGGCGCGGTCACGGACGTCATCAACGTGGGCAGCCACAGCATGATCCATGTGGATATCGGCGGCCAGTCGGTCGTGGCACGCCATGGCGGCATTGCGCCCGCCGAGCTGCGGCCCGGCAAGACGGTGCACCTGGCCTTCGCGCCGGAACACCTGCACCTGATCGGTGAGCAGCCATGAACCGGCGCGCCTGGCTCTCGCCCGGCCTGCTGCTGGCGGCCCCCGTGCTGTTCTTTGCGGCTTTCTTCCTGGCGCCGTTGGCGGTGGTGGCCTTGGCCAGCATCACGGGCGGGCCGGACGGCGTGACGCTGACCTTGCAGCAGTACCTGCGCGTGCTGGCCGACCAGTATCACTGGGATGTGATCCTGGTGACCTTCCGGCTGGCCTTTTTTACCACCGTCGTATGCGTGATCCTGGGCTACCCACTGGCGTGGTACCTGGTGCGCGTGGTGCGCTGGCAAGCCTGGCGGCGCTTCTGCGTGATCCTGCTGGTGGTGCCGCTGTTCACAAGCAACATCGTGCGCGCGTTCGGCTGGATGGTGCTGCTGGGCCGCAACGGCCTGGTCAACCAGGCGCTGGTCGGCGTGGGCGCCGCGGACCGTCCGGTGCGGTTCATCGGGACCGAGCTCGGCATCCTGATCGGCATGGTGTATGTGCTGCTGCCCTTCGTGGTGCTGGCGGTGGGCAATGCGCTGGCCCGGGTGGACCCCGCTTGCGAGCAGGCGTCCGCGGATCTGGGCGCAAGCCCAGCCGCGACGTTCTTCCACATCACCTGGCCGCTGACGCTGCCCGGCGTGGTGTCGGGCGCCATCATCGTGTTCACGCTGGCGGTCAGCGCGTATGTGACGCCCGCCTTGCTGTCCGGCGGACGGATCTCGGTCTTGTCCATGCTGATCTTCCAGCAATACAGCTCGGTCTTCGATTTCCATTACGGCGGCGCACTGAGCATGGTGCTGCTGGTCTTCACCCTGATCCTGGTTGCGCTGGCGAACCGCGCCGCCACCCTGCCTGGAGCCGCGCGATGATCGCCCGCAACCTGATCCGCCTGATCGCGCTGGCCGTGCTGGCCTACCTGGCCCTGCCGCTGGTGGTGATCCTGGGCTCGTCGTTCACGGCCACCCCGTACCTGGCGTTCCCGCCCCAGGGCTGGACGCTGGAGTGGTACCGCACGTTGCTGGTGGAAGCCGGCTACGTCGCCGCGTTCACGACCAGCACGGTGCTGGCGCTGGCGGCGACCGTCGCCGCCGTCGTGCTGACCGTGCCCGCCGCGCTGGCGGTGGCGCGCTACGAATTCCCGGGCAAGGCGGCGCTGACCTCGGTGCTGATGTCGCCACTGGTGCTGCCGCACATCGTGCTGGGCGCGGCACTGCTGCAGTACGGCGCGTATTTCGGCCTGACGCGCAGCTTCCTGTCGCTGTTGATCGGGCACATCGTCATCATCGCGCCGTTCGTGCTGCGCTCGACGCTGACCTTGCTGACGCCGGAGCAGCGCGCGCTGGAAGAGGCGTCAGCCGACCTGGGCGCCAACCCCTGGACCACGTTCTTCCTGGTGGTGCTGCCGCAGATCCGGCCGGGCATCGTGACCGGTTCGATCTTCGCGTTCATCTCGTCATGGATCAACGTGGAGCTTTCCATCTTCAACACCACGGCGGACCTGAACACCATCCCCGTGAAGCTTTTCAACTACGTGCAGTACACGATAGATCCGACCATCGCAGCCGTATCGGGCGCCACGATCGTGGTTGCGGTGATCGCCATCGTCATTCTTGATTTGACCGTCGGGCTGGACATGCTGTCCGAACGCGGCAAATAGTTTCTCGACTCCCGGGTTTTCCCCTCATCCTACTTTTGTCTGGAGCCACAGTCATGCGCAAGCAAGACGCGTTCGATGTCATCTATACCCATACCGAAGGCGAGCCCCTGTGCATCGTGCATAGCGGCATCCCCTACCCCGCCGGATCCACCATCCTGGAAAAGCGGGCTTTCCTGGAGCAGAACTACGACTGGCTGCGTCAAGCGCTGATGCGCGAACCGCGTGGCCACAAAGACATGTTCGGCGTGTTCCTCACGCCGCCGTCCAGCCCTGAGTTCGACGCCGGCCTGATCTACATCGACGGCACCGAATACTCCCACATGTGCGGCCACGGCACGATCGCCGTCAGCATGGCGATGGTGGCCAATGGCCTGGTCGCGCGCGGCAAGGACGGCATCACCAAGATCCGCTTTGAAACCACGGCCGGCCTGGTCGTGTCGGAAGTGGCTTCCGAAGGCGACAACGTGCTGTGGACGCGCTTCGAAAACGTGCCGGCCTATGTAGCGGCGCAGGACATTCCGGTGGAACTGCCGGGCTACGGCAAGCTGTCGGCCGACATCGTCTGGGGCGGCAACTACTTCGGCATCGTGGACCTGTCGGGCTGCGACCTGCGGATCTCGCCCGACAACGGCACCGAGCTGTCGCGCATGGGCCTGATCGTGCGTGACCAACTGAACGCGCGCCACCGCATCCAGCACCCGACCGAAGCGCACATCAACAACCTGAACTTCATCACGTTCTGGCATCAGCCGACGATTGAAGGTGCGTTCTACAAGAACGTGCACGTGTTCAGCGCCGGCCAGCTGGACCGTTCGCCCGGCGGCACAGGCACCAGCGCCATGATGGCCATGTTCGAGGCGCGCGGAAAGATGGGGTTGAACCAGCCGATCAAATCCGAAGGCCTGCTGGGCAGCGGCACGTTTGAAGGCTGCCTGCTGGGCGAAGTGGACCTGAACGGCACGCGCGCGGTCCGGCCTACCGTCAAGGGCACCGCCAGCATCCTGGGCACCGCGCGCTGGGTGATCGACCGCAACGACCCGGTCGGCGCGGGCTTCCTGATCCGCTGATCCCGTCAGGCCGCAGGATGGGTGGAGCGCGGGGGTCCTTGGGCAAGGACTCTCCCGCTTCACCCATCCTACGATCGCTCAGGATCCTCGAGCGGCATCCTCCAGGATCATCTCGGCGCCGCGCTCGGCCACCATCATGACGGCCGCCTGCGTATTGCCCGACACCATCTTCGGCATCACCGACGCATCCACGACGCGCAGCCCGGTCAGGCCGTTCACCCGCAAACGCACGTCCGTCACGGCGGCGGCATCCGAGCCCATGCGGCAGGTGCCGATCGGGTGATAGATCGTCTGTCCGTTGCGCCGCGCGAAATCCAGCCATTGCTCGTCGCTTTCCACGCCCGCGCCGGGGCTGACTTCGGCCTCGATGAACCGCTGCATGGCCAGCTGCCCCACGATGCGGCGCGCCACCTTCATGCCACCGACGAGGCTATCGCGGTCGATCTGCGCCGACAGGAAGTTGGGGCGGATCGACGGCCCTGCCAACGGATCGGCGGATTTGATGTGGATGCTGCCTACCGATTCCGGCCGGAGCTGCGCCACGCCGATCGTCATGCCCGGATGGCGGTCAAGGATGCGCTCTGCCGCGTTGGCATAGCTGGCATGCACGAAGAAGAACTGCACGTCGGGCGTCGGCAGGTCAGGGACGCTTTTGACGAACCCGTGGACAAGACCCGTCCCCAGCGTCAGGATGCCGGTGTGGCTCGTGTAGTAGCGCGCCACCTGCTGCGCCAAGCGCCAGCCGCGCGACATCTCGTTCAAGGTCACGGCGTTCTTCACACGCCAATTCATGCGGGTCGCGAAATGATCGATGTAGTTTTCGCCTACCTGCGCATGCGCATGCACCAGCGGGATGTTGAAGGATTGCAACCGCGCCGGATCGCCCACGCCGGACAGTTCCAGCAATTGCGGCGACTGCACCGCCCCCAGGCACAACACGGTTTCTCGGCGCGCCCGCACCGTGTGCTCCTGGCCGTTCTGGCGATACGCCACGCCTACGCAACGTTTGCCCTCGAACAGCAGCCGCGTCACATGCGCGCCGCATTCCACTTTCAGGTTATCGCGGCCGGCGGCGGGCTTCATGTAGCCGTCCACCACGCTCCAGCGCCTGCCTCGATGCTGCAGCACCTGGTAATAGCCCACGCCTTCCTGATCGCCGCTGTTGTAGTCGGCGTTCAGCGGCTGGCCATCCTCTTGTGCCGCACGCAGGAAAGCGTCGGATACGGGAAAGCGTTCGGCAACTTCCTCCAGATGCATGGGTCCGTTCTTGCCGCGGTTTTCGCCGCCGGGCTCGTAGTGCTCGATCTTGCGGAACAGCCGATCGGCCTGCGCATGCCCCCAACCCGTCGCACCCGCGGCTTCCCAGGCGTCGTAGTCCTGCGGTTGGCCGCGCACGTAGATCATGCCGTTGATCAACGTGGACCCGCCCACCCCCTTGCCGCGCGGCACGGCGATGGTGCGCCCATGGACGTTGTCTTCGGGTTCGGTCGCGAAGCGCCAGTTGTAGTCCGGGTTCACCAGCAGCTTGGAGAAGCCCGCCGGGATCGAGATCCACATGCTGCGGGCCTCGAAGCCGGCTTCCAGCATCAGGACGCGATGCTTGCCGTCGGCGCTGAGTCGGTTGGCCAGGATGCAACCGGCCGTGCCGCCGCCCGCAATAATGAAATCGTAGTCGCCCATCTTTTTATCCACCCCGTCCTGAGATTGGCCGCATGGTCCTACTTAGCGGGGACCACGCCCAGCATCTCGGCCATCAGCTCGATCTGGCAGGCCAGCATCGGCGCGCCGTAATGCACCTTGCAGCCCTTGGCCTGAGCGGCCAGCAGCAACGCCGTGTCCTTGGGCTGCATGATGACTTCGCACACCAGCTGGTCTGGCGTCAGGCGGCTGGCATCGAGCGGCAACGCATCGCCTTCCTTCATGCCCAGCGACGTGCCGTTGATGACCAGGTCGTGGCCCGCAGGGTCAGGCGAGCCCACCGTGATCTTGGCATCCGGATGCAGCGACAGGATGCGCGCCTTCAGGTCTTCGGCCTTGGCCGGCGTGCGGTTGGCGATGGTCAGCCGGGACACGCCCGCCTGGATCAGCGCGAATCCGATGGCATTGGCGGCGCCGCCGGCGCCCGCCAGGTAGGCGCTTTTCCCCTGTACGGGGACGCCTGCCGTCAGCAGGCCTCGCACGAACCCTTCGCCATCCAGCATGTGCGCCACCAGCCGGCCGTCCGGGTCGCGGCGCACCACGTTGGCCGCGCCGATCTTGCGGGCGACGGGCGTGACCTCGTCCACCAGGTCCAGGATGGCGGTCTTGTGCGGCATGGTGATGATGACGCCCCCCAGGTTCTCCAGGCGCCGCAGGCCGCCGACCACGACGGCCAGGTTGTCGGGCCGCGCATGGAACGGCACGCACACGCCGTCAAAGCCGATCTTGGCGAACAGTTCGTTCATGCGCTGCGGCGTCTTCACATGATGGATCGGGTCGGCCAGGATGCCGAACAGGCGCGTGTTTCCGCTGATTTCCTTCATCGTGTTCTCCGGGTCAGGCTTTATGTGAGGTCTTGATCAATTCGCGGGCCACTTCGCCGATGCCGGCGGCGTCCAGCTTGTAGTGGGCGTACAGCGTGGTGGGCGGGGCGATCAGGCTGTATTCATCATAGATGCCGTGACGGCGCAACTTGGTGCCCGTGCCGACGTCCGCCAGCACTTCGGCCACGGCGGAACCCAGCCCGCCCAGCACATTGTGTTCTTCCACCGTCATCATGAGGCGCGCCTGCCCCGCCGCCGCCAGCACGGCGTCGCGGTCCAGCGGCTTGATGGTCGGCATGTCGATCACGCCGACCGACACCCCTTCCTGGCGCAGTTGTTCCGCCGCGGCCAGCGCGGCATGCAGCGTGATGCCGCAAGCGATGATGTTCAGATCGCTGCCCGTCGAATGCACGATCGCGCGGCCGAATTCGAACGGCGCGCCGTCTGGGTAGACCTGGGGGTCACGGCCCCGCCCGATGCGGAAGTAGATGGGTTCGGGCCAGTTGACCGATGCCTTGATGGCGGACGCCAGTTGCGGGCCATCCGCGGGCGAGACGACAGTCAGGCCGGCCAGCGCGCGCATCGTCGAGATGTCTTCGGTGGCGTGATGCGATGTGCCGTAGAAGCCAAGACTGATGCCCGTATGGTGGCCAATCAGCCGGACCGGCAGCTTCGTGTAGGCGACGTCCATGCGGATCTGTTCGCAGCACAGCAGCCCCAGGAACGAGGCGAAGGTGGCCACGAAAGGCATCATGCCGGTGGTCGCCAGGCCGGCCGCCGCCGACACCATGTTCTGCTCGGAGATGCCGAACTGGA
The DNA here is from genome assembly GCA_963530045.1 of uncultured Achromobacter sp. GTDB lineage: Bacteria > Pseudomonadota > Gammaproteobacteria > Burkholderiales > Burkholderiaceae_B > Achromobacter. Next base: position 111,373 of record CAUSDE010000012.1, on the reverse strand, counting down.
CGTAGCGGTCCGGGTAGGCCTGGGCAAAGCGGTTCAGGCCGTTGGAATATTGCAGGTCGGCCGAGCCGGCCACCACCGGATGCCCGGCCTGGGCCAGTTCGATCAGCGCATCGGAAAGATAGGACAACCCGGGGTTCACCGCATTCAGCGCGCGGTACTGCCAGGAGTCGGGGGAGAGGACTTGTGCCTGTGCCATTCAGATCTCGCGGGAGAGGATTTCGTCGACAGCGCTCTGTGCGTCTTGCGGCGCCAGGTAGCCCAGGTGCCAGCCCGGCTCGGTTTCCATGTAGGACACACCTTTGCCCTTGATGGTCTTGGCAATCACGCATGCCGGCCGGGTGCGCGCGTCGTCCGCACGCAGACGGCGCAACAGCGCCGTCAGTTCCACGAGGTTGTGGCCGTCGACTTCGTGCACTTCCCAGCCGAACGCCTGCCACTTCTCTTTGAGCGACTCCACGCCCATGACATCGTCCACCTTGCCGTCCAGCTGGTAGCCGTTGCGGTCGACGATGGCGATCAGGCGCGACAACTGGTTGTGCGCCGCGAACAGCGCCGCTTCCCACACCTGTCCTTCCTGCATTTCGCCGTCGCCCAGCATCACGAAGACATTGAAGTCGCGTTGGCTCATGCGCCCGCCCACCGCCATGCCCACGCCGTTGGACAGCGCATGCCCGATCGAGCCCGAGCTGAAATCCACGCCAGGCACTTTGCTCATGTCGGGGTGGTCGCCCAAGGGGCTGCCCAACCGGGTGTAGCCATCCAGCAGTTCGCGGTCGATGAAGCCGTGGTCGGCCAGCACGGGGAACAGGCCCACGGCGGCATGGCCCTTGCCCATCAGGAAGCGGTCGCGGTCGGGCCAATGGGGTTCGCCCGGACGCAGCCGCATCACGTCGTAATACAGCGACGCGAAGATTTCCGCGCACGAAAAGACCGAGCTGTAGTGCCCGACCTTCGCGATTTCGATCAGTCTGATTGTCTCCAGCCGGATATGGCGGGCCTTCTCCCGCAGCATCCTGACCTCCCCCTCGGTGGGGGCCTCCTGGTGATGGCGCATGGCGCGTCCTTTCTTCGTTAGGATATATGATATATAATATACCCATTGAGCGTGAATTGGCTATGGCGGGCTAGAATTCATTCCGGATTCACCCGTTCCCTTAATACAGCAAGCCCGAAACGTCATGCCCAGCCTCAAACCGGTAAAGAAAGAGAACCTCTCCGTCAGGGTCTACAACGAAATCCGCAATGCCCTGATCAACGGGCAGTACGAACCCGGAGAACGCCTGATCATCGGCGAACTGGCCCAAGAGATGGGCGTATCCATCACGCCCGTACGCGAGGCCATCTTCCGCCTGATCAGCGAGCAGGGCCTGGAAATGCAGGCCGCCACGGCGGTCTACGTGCCCTATGTGAATTCGGAGAAGCTGCGCGAAATTCAGCAGATCCGTTTCCATCTGGAAGGCATGGGCGCGGCCGAGGCCGCGCAGAACATCACGCGCAAGCAGCTGGACAACCTGATCGCCTTGCAGCGGGACTTCATTTCCTGCACCTCGACGGACCCCAAGCGCGCCAGCTACCTGAACCGCAAGTTCCACTTCGCCATCCTGGAAGCCAGCAACAAGCCCATCCTGCGCAGCACGGTGGAATCGTTCTGGGTCATCACCGGCCCCATCCTGAAGGTGTTCCACGTCAAGACGGCCGGCCTGGACTACTCCGAAAACGAGCATCGCCACGAAGCCGTGCTGGAAGCGCTGGAAGCGCGGGACTCCGAAGCGGCGCGCAGCGCCATCCAGGCCGACCTGGTCTGGGGCGGCAAGATCATGATCGACTGGCTGGTCGAGCGCGAGAAAGAGCTCGACTACCGCCCTCCCGTGCCACGCAAATAGGAAGACTTCATGCTGAAGATTTTTGGCGCTCCCAGCCGCTACATACAGGGAGCCGGCGCGCTCGACACCTTGGGCCAGTACGCCGCGCTGTTCGGGCGCCGCGCCGCCCTGGTCATCGACCGCTACGTCCATGGCGTGCTGGGACCAAGAATCGAGGCTTTGTGCGCGGAACACGGTGTGGCGTTGACGCCGCTGATCGTCGACGGCGACCTGACGCCTAAACTGATCGCGCAATTGCGCGCGCAGGCATCCGACGCCGCCATCGACATGGTGGTCGCGGTGGGGGGAGGCAAATCGCTGGATGCGGGCAAAGCGGTGGCGAAGTCGGCCCATTGCCATCTGATCACGGTGCCCACGGTAGCGTCCAACGACGCGCCCACCAGCAAGAACTATGTGCTGTACGACGCGCATCACAACCTCCTGGCCGTCGAACACATGCTGTTCAACCCCACGGTCGTGCTGGTGGACACCGCCATCATCGCCACTGCGCCGGTGCACTTTTTCCGCGCCGGCCTGGGCGACGCCATTTCGAAGAAGTTCGAAGCCGAGCAATGCCAACGCAATGGCGGCAAGAACATGTACGACGGCGCGCCGCTGCTGTCGGCGCAACTGATCGCCGATGGCTGCCTGCGCACCCTGCTGGCCGATGGCGTGGACGCCGTGGCGGCCGCCGGCACCGGCCAGCCCACGCCGGCGTTCGAGCGCGTGGTGGAAGCGATGATCCTCATGAGCGGTCTCGGTTTTGAAAGCGGCGGCCTGTCCATCGCCCACGCGCTCACGCGCGGGCTGCCCAAGATCGGCGGCGTGGCGATGGCGCTGCATGGCCTGCAAGTCGCGGTCGGCCTGCTGGTGCAACTGGACCTGGAACAACGCAACGACGGCATGCTGGCGGACCTGACCCAGTGGTACGCCCAAGTGGGCCTGCCCACCACGCTGCGCGAACTGGGCGCCGCCGATACCCCTGGCGACGCCGACTTGACCCTGGCGGCGGAACTGACCTTGAAAGCGCGCCACGCCGCCAATTTCGATCGCGAGCTGGACGTCGCCACGCTTGCCGACGCGCTGCGCCGCCACGCTTGAACGCAGCCGGCGCACGCGCGCCGGCCTGCCGCCCCGATCAGAACTTCACGTTTTCCCTGCCCTTCAAGCCCAGCTTGGCACGTGCTTCGTCGGGCGTCGCCACCTCCAGATTCAGCGCCTCGAGGATGGAGCGGATGCGCTCGACCTGCACGCGGTTGGACTCCGCCAACTGCCCGGGACCGATCCACAGCGAATCTTCGAGGCCCACGCGCACGTTGGAACCCATCGCAGCACCAATGGTGGCGAGCGGCATCTGGTTTCGGCCCGCGCCCAGGATCGACCATTCGTAGTCGTTGCCGAACAGCCGATCTGCCGTGCGCTTCATGTGCATCAGGTCTTCCGGGTGCGGGCCGATGCCGCCCAGGATGCCGAACACCGACTGGATGAACGGCGGCGACTTCACCAGCCCGCGGTCCACGAAATGCGCCAGGTTGTACAGGTGGCTGATGTCGTAGCACTCGAATTCGAAGCGCGTGCCGTTGGCGTTGCCGAGCGTCAGGATGGATTCGATGTCCTGATAGGTATTGCGGAAGATCAGCGAGCGGCTGTTCTCCAGGTGTTCCCTTTCCCAGTCATGCTTGAAGTCCTGAAAGCGGTCCAGCATGGGGAAGAGACCGAAGTTCATCGACCCCATGTTCAACGAAGCCAGTTCGGGCTGGAAGGTCGTGGCCGGGCGCATGCGCTCTTCCACCGTCATGTGCGGGCTGCCGCCGGTGGTGATGTTGATGATGGCGTCGGTCTCGTTCTTGATCCGCTCAAGGAACGGCTTGAACAGCGCCGGGTCTTGCGACGGCTTGCCCGTTTGCGGATCGCGCGCGTGCAAGTGCAGCACCGCGGCTCCGGCCTTTGCCGCGCCGATAGCGGCTTCCGCGATTTCATCGGCGGTCACCGGCAGGTGCGGCGACATGCTGGGCGTATGGATGGCGCCCGTCACGGCGCAAGTGATGACGACTTTCTGTTTGGGCTTAGCCATTGTTGTCTCCGTTCTCTTGTTTGTGGCGCATCAGGCGCATCAGCTTTTCATCGCGCCAGAAGCGGCGCTTGGCAAGGTCTTCCTGCGGCAGCAAGCCGCGGCGTTCGTCCTCCAGCGCGCCGACCAACGCGCCGTCCCAGGCCACGCATTCGCCCTGGTCGGCACCGATGGACTGGTACAGGCCACCGTACCGCGCGCAGTAGTCGGCAATGCCGCCGGGGGCATTCAGGTCGATCGTTTCGAACGGCCCCATGAACGACCAGCGCAACCCCAGGCCGTCCTTCACCGTCACGTCGATGTCTTCGGCGCTGGCGATGCCGTCCTTTGCCAACCGGAACGCCTCGTGCAGCAAGGCGCCCTGCAGGCGATTCAGGATGAAGCCTTCGATCTCGCGGCGGACCAGCACCGGTTTCTGGCCGACGGCCGTCATGGCCTCACGGGCGGCGTCCAGGGCCTGCGGGCTGGTCCAGGGCGCGGGGCATAGCTCCACGACCGGGATCAGATAAGGCGGGTTGACAGGATGAGCGACCAGGCAGCGATGCCGCCCCGGCAGATGCTCGGTGAATTGGCTGGCGGGGATACTGGACGTCGAACTGCCGATCACCGCATCGGGTTCGGCCACGGCATCCAGTTCCGAAAACAGCGCGCGCTTGATCTCGACCTTTTCGGGCGAGTTCTCCTGGATGTAGCACGCGCCCTTGACGGCATCGGCCAGGCTGTCGGCCACATGCACCCGTCCGATGATGCCGTCGGCATCTTCCAACAGGCCCTGGGTTTCCAGTTCGCGCAGTTGCTGCAGGATCAGCGAGCGCGCCTCGGCCAGCATGGCCGCATTGACGTCGTACAGGCGCACGCTCCAACCCTTGCGGGCGAACACGATGGCCCAGCCCTGGCCGATCAGGCCCGTTCCGATGATGGCGGCGCAGCGCCCCTGGGAGCCGGCGCCCATCAGTAGAGCTTCTGCGTGAAACCATCCACCACGATGGCCTGGCCCGTGACGCTGCGCGCAGCTTCGCTGGCGTTGAACAGCACCATGTTGGCGATGTCGCGCGCCGTGACCATGCGGCCCAGCACCGCCTGGTTTTCATACTGCGCGGCGATCTCGTCCACCGGACGGCCCAGCGTATCGGCCTTGGCCGCGATGACGGCGCGGATGCGCGGGCCTTCGACGGCGCCGGGCAGGATGGCGTTGACCCGGATCCCATGCGGCCCCAGTTCAATCGCCAGCGACTTGGTGAAGCCGATCACTGCCCACTTGGACGCGGAATATACCGACCGCCCCGCAAAGCCCAGGTGACCCGCAGCGGAAGACAGGTTGATCATCACGCCCGCCTTGGACGCTTTGAGCATGCCGATGGCTTGGCGCGCGCACAGGAACTGGCCGGTGATGTTCACGGCCAGCGTGCGGTCCCAGTCCGCCTTGGACAAGGTCTCGACGTAACCGGTGGGGCCCGCCACGCCCGCGTTGTTGATCAGGATGTCCAGTCCGCCCAACTTCTGCTTGACCGCAGCGAAAAGCGCGCCCACGCTGTCCTCGTCGGACACGTCCGCGACCGCGGTGAGCACGCCCGGCAATTCGGCCGGCAGCGCAGCCAGGCGCGCTTCGTTCACGTCGCACACGAACACCGTGGCGCCCGCGTGGTGGAACACCTTGGCCATCTCCAGGCCCAGACCATCCGCGCCGGCGGTGATCAGGACCCGTTTTCCGGCGAAATCGACTTCCTCGAACATGCTTCTGTCTCCTGGGTTTTTGTGGAAAAGCGCGTGTTTTATGATATATGATATATGATTAAACCGGGTAAATTCTCGTACTTTCGGCAACCCGGAGAGCACTCCGACAGGTACGCCCGCCTGGCGGAATATTGCGGTTCATTTCGCCTCATATCGGCCGCTAAGGCTTTATTCATGCGGCTTTAGGGAATTCCCCGATTCGGCTTGCTGCGGCCCCCACTAGAATCCAAGGCGGGGTTTTTGTACCTGGCCGGCACATATATCATATATTTAAAAAAGACGGACACCACTAAAAAACAGTCCGCATCCCATACCGACAAAGGAGCGTAGACCGTGTTCAAGTTCAATAAGATTATTCTGGCGCTGGGCGTGTGCGGCGCCCTGGCAAGCGGCACCGCAGCGGCCGACATGAAAGTGGGCGCCCTCTTCCCGTTCAGCGGCGCGCTTGCGCTCCTGGGACAAGAGAGCTATCGCGGTCTGGAACTGGCCGTCAACGAAATCAACGCCGCAGGCGGCGTGAACGGCGAGAAGATCGAAATCGTCAAGGCCGACGCCGTGGATCCGACGCAAGCCGTGTCGGAAACCAAGCGCCTGATCTCGGCCAACGTGGTCGGCGTGTTCGGCAGCTATGCCTCAGGCATTTCGTACGCGGCCTCGCCGGTGACGGAACTGGCGGGCGTGCCGTATTTCGAACTGGGCGCCACCGCCCACAAGATCACCACGCGCGGCTACAAGTACCTGTTCCGCAGCAACCCCAATACCGCGCTGTACGGCGTGTCGGTCGTCAATGCGTTGCACGACACGATCGCTCCGGGCATGGGGCTGAACCCCAAGGACATCAAGATCGGCATCATCCACGAAGACGGGCCCTACGGCACCGACGTGGCGGCTACCGAAAAGAAACGCGCCCAGGAACTGGGCTACACGGTGGCCGAAGTGCTGCCCTACTCCGCCAAGACGGTGGACCTGTCGTCCCTGATCCTGCGCCTGAAAGGCGCCAAGGTGGACGTGGTGCTCCAGACGGCCTACCAGAACGACGCCATCCTGTTCTTCAGCCAGGCGCGCGCCGCGGGCTTCAAGCCCAAAGTCGTGATCGGTGCTGGCGGCGGCTACTCGCTGGCCGATACGGCCAAGGCCGTCGGCGCCGACATGAACGGCGTGTTCGACCTGGACTTCCCGCAGTCGTCCATCAATCCGGCTGGGGCGCCCGGCCTGGACAAGTTCCTGGAAGCCTACAAGGCCACCTACAAGAGCGACCCGCAATCGGGCCACAGCCTGACCAACTACGTGGGCGCCAAGGCCTTCTTCGAAGCCATCGGCAACGCCAAGTCCACCGACAAGGACAAGATCCGCGCCGCGGTCCTGGCCTACAAGAAGCCGGCCGGCCAGACCGCCAACGGCTGGGCCTTCGACTTCGGCGAAGACGGCCAGAACAATGCCTCCACGTTCTACGTGATGCAGTGGCAGGACGGCAAGCTCGTCACCATCGCACCCAGCAACCTCGCACTTGGCAAGCCTGTCTTCAAGAAATAAGCGCGACGCCAGTGATCAGGCGCTCGGGGGCGCCTGACGTTTCCCGGGAATCGCGCGCGCCGGCGCGGCCGCCTTTCACGCGGCCGTGCCGGGGCCGCATCCCGCTCTAAGAGGTTGCACCATGGATATATTCATTCAACTGGTCATCAACGGCCTGTTGCTGGGCGGCGCGTACACCATCATCAGCCTGGGGCTGACATTGATCTTCGGCGTCGTGCGCGTCGTGAACTTCGCGCACGGCGAGTTCCTGATGATCGGCATGTACCTGGTCTATCTGATCGCCGCGCAATTCGGCGTCCATCCTTACGTAGGCCTGGTTCCGGTTGCTGTCATCCTGTTCGCGCTGGGCGCGCTGACGCAGAAAGGCATCATCCAGCCGCTGCTCAACGCCGACCAGCACATCCAGATCTTCGCCACGGTGGGCGTGTCCACCATCCTGCTGAACCTTGCGCTGGTGATCTTCGGCGCCAACGTGTATCGCGCGCCGGTGGAACTGGGCACGAATGCCATCGACGTGGGCAACTATTCGATGGTGACGGGCCAGTTGATCACGTTCGTGGTCGGCATCAGCCTGGCGGTGCTGCTGCATCTGTTCATGCATCGCACCTACCTGGGCCGCGCGCTGCGCGCCGTGGCCCAACACCGCTACGCCGCCACCCTGATGGGCGTGAACGTCAACAACGTCTACGCCATCGCCTTCGGCCTGGGCACCGCATTCGTCGGCATCGCCGCAGGCCTGCTGGCGCCGCAATATCCGGTGTTTCCGACCGTCGGCACGTACTTCGTGCTGACGGCATTCGTGATCGTGGTGCTGGGCGGCCTGGGCAGCCTGTACGGCGCGGTCGCCGGCTCCATGATCATCGGCATCGTGGACACGCTGGCCGGCTATTACATCGCCCCCGACCTGAAAGAGGTCGTGTATTTCGGGATCTTCCTCTTGATCCTTGTCCTGCGTCCGAACGGCCTGTTCGGCGTTGGAACCGAGTGATCAGAGCCACAAGGAGCGAGACGTGTTTCCCGACTTTAGAAGCCCCAAAGCCTACGTCAGCCTGATTCTGCTGATCGTCATGTTCATCGTGCCCGCCGTCATGGGCACGCCCTTCTGGACCAACCTTTTCGTCCTGCTGTTCGTCTTTTCGTCCTTGTCCGTCGCGTGGAACATCGTGGGCGGCTACGCGGGCCAGCTGTCGCTGGGCCACGCGGTCTTCTACGGCATCGGCGGCTACACCGCGACGCTGCTGACGCAGAACTTCGGCATTTCGCCGTGGTTCGGCATGCTGGCCGGCGCCGCCATCTCGGCCGGCGTCGCCATCCTGATCAGCTATCCCACACTGCGCCTGCGCGGGCCGTTCTTCGCGCTGGCCACCATCGCCATCCTGGAAGTGGTGCGGCTGCTGGTCATCCACGAAGAAAGCTGGACGGGCGGCTCCAGCGGCATCAGCCTGCCGCTGAACATCGGCTGGGCGTGGATCGTGTTCCGCGAAAAACTCAACTACGTGATCATCGCGTTCGGGTTGTTCGTGTTCGTGACCTGGGTGTCCTGGTACATCCGCAAGTCGCGCATCGGCCATTACCTGATCGCCATCCGCGAACGCGAAGACGCGGCGCTTGCCGTGGGCATCCCCACGGTGCGCGTCAAGATCATCGCCGCGGTCGTGTCAGCCATGCTGACCAGCATCATCGGCACCTTCCACATCACCTACCTGACCTTCGTGGACCCCAGTTCGGCGTTCTCGCTGGAGCTGTCGATCCAGGTCGCCATGTTCGCGCTGATCGGCGGCCTGGGCACCGTGGCGGGCCCGATCGCGGGCACCTTCCTGGTGCTGCCGATCGCGGAACTCGCGCGCGGCTGGCTGTCCAGCGTGGGCAACGGCATGCACGGGCTGATCTACGGCCTGATCCTGGTGGCCGTGGTGCTGACCATACCGCGCGGCCTGGCCGGCGCGTTCGGCCCTGCCATCGAACGCGGCCTGGCGCGCCTGCCCTATCTGGGTTCGCCCCGCAAGAAGCTCAAGCTGGCCGACGAGCTGCGGCTCCACAATGCCACGCGTTCCGAGCAGCCGGTGCTGAAGGCCGACAAGCTGTTCAAGAGTTTTGGCGGCCTGCGCGCCACCAACGACGTGTCGCTGACGCTGAATCAGAACGAGATCCTGGGCATGATCGGACCGAACGGCGCCGGCAAGACCACGGTGTTCAATCTGCTGTCGGGCTTCCTGTCGCCGGACAAGGGCGGCATCTCGATGCTGGACGCGGACGGCAACTGGGTCACATGCAGGACGCCGGACGAGTACGCGCACAAGGGGCTGGGCCGCACGTTCCAGATCGCCAAGCCGTTCACCGGCCTGACGGTGCTTGAGAACATCATGCTGGGCGCCTTCATCCGCACTTCCAGCCGAGACGAGGCCGAGCAGATCGCGCTGAAGGTGGCCGAGCAGACGGACCTCGTCAAGTACCTGAACACCGAAGCGCGCAGCCTGACGGTCGGCGGCATGAAGCGGCTGGAAATCGCCCGGGCGCTGGCCATCAAGCCGCGCATCCTGCTGCTGGACGAAGTGATGGCGGGGCTGAACCCCACCGACATCGAGAAGTCCATCCAGATGATCCGGCGCATCCGCGACTCGGGCGTGTCGGTGCTGCTGATCGAACACATGATGCAGGCCACCATGGCGCTGTCCGACCGCATCATCGTCCTGAACGAAGGCGCGGTGCTGGTCAGCGGCGCGCCGAAGGACGTGGTCGAGAACCCGGCCGTCATCGAAGCCTATTTGGGCAAGGAGTATCAGGATGCTTAAGGTGACGAATCTGTCGTCGGGCTATGGCAAGAGCCAGGTGCTGAACGGCCTGAACTTCGAGGTCAATGCGGGCGAGATCGTCACTCTGATCGGCGCCAACGGCGCGGGCAAGACGACGACGCTGAAAACCCTGTGCGGAGTCATCCCCGCCATGCAGGGCAAGGTCGAATTCGAAGGCCAGGACCTGACCAACCGCAACCCCTATGACATCGTGGACGCCGGGATCACCATGATTCCCGAAGGCCGCCAGCTGTTCCCGCACTTCACCGTGCGCGACAATCTGCTGATGGGTTCCTACAAGCGCGCCGCGCGCCCCATCGTGCAGCGCAAGCTGGACGAGGTGCTGCGCATCTTCCCGCGCGTGAAGGAACGGCTGTCGCAGTACGCCGGCTCGCTGTCCGGCGGCGAACAACAGATGGTGGCTATCGCCCGCGGCATGATGGCGGACCCGAAGCTGCTGGTGTTCGACGAACCCTCGTTAGGCCTGTCGCCGCTGCTGGTGCAGCAAATGTTCGACATCATCCGCGACGTTACCTCGCACGGGGTGACGGTGCTGCTGGTGGAGCAGAACGTGTTCCGCACCCTGCGGCTGGCCGACCGCGGCTACGTGCTGGAGAACGGCGCCATCGTGCGCACCGGCACCGGCGCCGAACTGCTCAGCGACCCCCACGTGAAAAAGGCCTATCTGGGCCATTGATGACCAGGACCCCATTCTTATGACCTTACGCTGCACATTCATCGACCACGGCAAAGGGGGCGCCCCCGACTGCATGCAGATCGCCGAGCGCGACATGGCGCCCCCCACCGGCCGGCAAGTATTGATCGAAGTGGCCTACGCCGGCGTCAACCGCCCGGACGTGCTGCAACGCTCCGGCTCGTATCCGCCGCCGCCGGGCGCTTCCCCCTATCTGGGGCTGGAAGTCTCCGGCACCATCCTCGCCGTCGGCCCGGACGTCACCGCCTGGAAGGCCGGCGACGCCGTGTGCGCGCTGACGCCGGGTGGCGGCTACGCCCAGTATTGCCTGGCCGACGAACGCCACTGCCTGCCCGTGCCGCGCGGCATGGACCTGCTGTCCGCGGCCGCCATCCCCGAGAACTACTTCACGGTCTGGACCAACGTATTCGACCGCGCCCGCTTGTCGCCCGGCGAAAAATTCCTGGTGCATGGCGGGTCCAGCGGCATTGGCCTGACGGCCATCCAGCTGGCCCGCGCGTTCGGCGCCGAAGTCTGGACCACGGTCGGCAACCAGGCCAAGGCGGATGCCTGCCTGAAGGCCGGCGCGCATCACGCCGTGCGGTACCGGGATGCGGACTTCGAGGCCGAGGTCCGCCAGGCCACCGGCGGCGCCGGGGTGGACGTGATCCTGGACATGGTGGGCGGCGCCTACATCAACAAGAACATCCGCCTGCTGGCCGTGAATGGCCGGCTGGTTCAGATCGCCTTTCTGGAGGGCAGCAAAGCCGAGATCGACGCGCTGCCCATCATGATCAAGCGGCTGCAATTCACCGGTTCGACGCTGCGCCCGCGCTCGGACGACGACAAGGGCGACATCGCTAAGTCGCTGGCCAACAAGGTCGTGCCGCTCATGGAGCAGGGGCAATGCCTGCCGTTGATCCATGAAGTGTTCCCGCTGGCCGAAGCGGCTCAGGCGCATGCGTTGATGGAAAGCAGCAAGCACATCGGCAAGATCATGCTGAAGGTACAGGCATGAGCGGCCGTTTCCAGGACCAGGTCGCGATCGTCACCGGCGCGGTAGGCGGCATCGGCTCGGCCATCGTCGAGGGATTCCTCGCCGAAGGCGGCCGGGTCGGCCTCGTCGACTTCAATTCGCAGGCGGGCCAGGCGTTCGAGAAGGAACTGCGCAAGCATGGCCACCAGGTCGCGTTCGTGCACGCCGATGTGGCGCATTACGACCAATGCCAGGCGGCTTACGACCGCATCACTTCCGAACTGGGCGCAGCCACGATCCTGGTGAACAACGTCGGCATCTCGCCCAAGACGGACGGCCGCGCGCTGAAGGTCTGGGAGATGCCGCCCGGGGAATGGGACAACGTGGTGTCGGTGAACCTGAACAGCGTGTTCTACATGACGCACCTGGCGACGCCCCACATGGTCAAGCAGCGCCAGGGACGCGTGATCAACATGTCGTCGGTGGCCGGCAAGGCCTACTGCGACATCGTGGCGGCGCACTACGCGGCCACCAAGGCCGGCCTGATTGGCCTGACCCGGCATTGGGCGGCGGAATTGGGTGAATACAACGTGACGGTGAATGCGCTGGCGCCGGGCCGCATCAGTACGCCGCTGCTGAAAAGCGTGCCGAAAGCGATCAATGACGCCGTGGCCCAGGTGACCGCGCTACGCCGGCTGGGCACGCCTGAGGAAGTCGCCGACGCCTGCCTGTTCTTCGCGTCCGATCAGGCCAGGTTCGTCACCGGCCAGGTCCTGGACGTGGCCGGTGGGTGGCTGATGACCTGACGCCGGGTGATGGGTTGCGCGCACGGGACGATCGCGTTCTTGCCGACACCCCGCGCGCTGCCCCCCCCTACACGCCCAGGCGGTAGACCACGGTGTCGAGACGGCTGACGCCTGCCCCCTGGAACTTGGGTTCCTTGTCCAGGATGTCGCGGCGGTCGATGATCACCGCGGGCGCAACGCCTGCGAAGATCGCCTGGACTTCGCTGTCCACCACCGAGAACGGCGGCCCGGCCATTTCTTCCTGCGGGTAGTCCAGCGTGATCAGCAGGCCGCGGCAGGCGGGCGACAGTTGTCCGTAGACATGGCGCACATACTCGGCGCGCATGGCCTCGGGCAGGGCGACCAGCGCCGCGCGGTCATAGACGCCCACGCAGTGCGACAGCACCTGCGCATCCAGTTTGAAGATATCGCCGCAGATGATCTCGATGTTGCCCGACACGTAGTGCTTGCCGTAAACGGATTCGTGCGTGGCGGGTCGAAGCTCATTCTCTTCGAAGAACTGGTCCACCGCGAGCTGGGAGAGTTCGACCCCCAACACCGCGTGGCCCTGCGCCGCCAGCCAGACCATGTCCAGCGACTTTCCGGCAAGCGGCACCAACACCCGTCCACCCTTCGGCACGGCCAGCGTGGGCCAGTACTTCTGCAAGAGCGGTGTGATCCGGGTTTGATGAAAGTGCGTGCGCCCTTCGCGCCAGCGTTCCAACCAGAATTCTGCGTCCATACCTTGTCTGCTCCTCCTGTATTTCGGTTGCAAGCTCATCGCTTGTACCGGGCCGGCCGGGGCCCGGACGCCTTGGCGCACCCAGCGTAGCGGGTATCGCCGCCGGCGCGCTTGATTCCGCGCAATCCGGTGCCCGGCATTGTAGTGCCCCGAACCGGGCAAGCCGACGGGCGGTCGCGGCGTGCGCAGCGGCGGCACGGCGTTCCGCCGACGCGGCCGGCGCCCGGTTCCGTTTCAGCCCGCGCCGGGCGCGACGCCATTCGATCCGGGTTTACACCTAGAGAAAAAGCGCATCCAATCGCGGGCCAGCCCCGTATCTGCTCATGACGGCCACACAAAAGGAGATCGTCATGAAATTGCTAGCCTCTATTGCCATCGCCTGCTCCGCCCTGACCCTTTCGCCCACGTATGCCGCCGATGTCATGGTCGGCGGACAGGCGATGATGCCCTCGAAGAACATCGTGGCCAATGCGGTGAATTCCGCGGACCACACCACGCTGGTCGCAGCGGTAAAGGCCGCCGGCCTGGTGGACACGTTGCAAGGCAAGGGCCCGTTCACGGTCTTCGCGCCAACCAACGCCGCGTTCGGCAAGCTGCCGGCCGGCACGGTCGATACCCTGGTCAAGCCTGAAAACAAGGCGACGCTGACGAAGATCCTGACTTATCACGTCGTGCCCGGAAAGCTCGACTTCGACGCGCTGGCCGCCAAGGTCAAGAAGGGCGGCGGCTCCGCCGAACTGGCCACCGCCAGCGGCGGCAAGCTGTGGGTGATGATGAACGGCAAGCACAACCTGACCTTGAAGGACGAAAAAGGCGGCGTGTCCACCATCAGCACCTACGACGTCTACCAGTCCAACGGGGTGATCCACGTCATCGATACGGTGCTGATGCCGAAGTGATTGCCGCGGCAAACCGCCAGTGCCACAGCCCGGCTCGGATGCCGGGCTTTTTTGCCGCCGGCCGCGGTTCCGGTATCGTAGGGAGCCTGATTTGTTTCCACTCCATCCGGAACCGCCCGCCTCATGCTTGCGACCTTGCGCCGCCGTTTGCCGTCCATCGTGCTGTGTTCGCCGCTGCTTGCGCTGGCGTTGACCCTGGCGCCGTCGGGCGCCCGGTCGCAGTCGGCCTCGCAGCTGGACCATGCCTATCAAACCGAACTGCAGGCCGACAACGAGGCCTTGCGCGCGCGCATTCAACAGTTGCCGCCCGCCATGCAGGAATTGAACGCGCAAGTGTCCGCGGCATTGCGCGCGGGCGACCGCCAGCAGGCGCAACGCCTGGGCGAAGAGATGGCCCGCATGGACCCGCGCAATGCGGATGTCCTGCTGTTCCTGGGCAAGCTGCAAGGCCAGCAAGGCAATGCCGCCGCCGCGCAGGATTTGATCGACCAGTCCATCAAACTCAATCCCGACAATAAGTGGGCCTACATCAACAAGGCCGGGGCGCAGGCCGAACGGTCCGATCTGCCCAACGCGTTGGCCACCACGCAGGAGCTGACCCGGCGCTTTCCCGACTGGAGCATCGGCTACAACCTGCAGGCCTCGCTGCTGGATGCCATGGACCGCGAAGCGCAAGCGCTTTCGGCCTATCAGAAGGCCGTCGCCGCCAAACCCGCCAGCGCGCTGATCCTGACCAATATGGGCAATCTGCAGCGCCGCCTTGGCCGTTTAAGCGACGCGCGCTTGTCTTATGAACAGGCGCTGCGCCTGCAACCCGGCTACCCGCTCGCGGAATCCGAATTGAACAGCATGCCGAAGTGAGCGCCCCCATGCCTGGAAATCCGATGAGACGCCGTACGCTGCTGCTGGCCCTGGCCGGCCTGACCGTTGGCCCGCTGCGCGCCATTGCCTCGCCGGAACGCGACGCGATCATCCGTCAGGTCTATGCGGCGCCATCCGCAACGCTCGCCTACACCGGCCAGCATGCGGCCCTGGTACGCCTGTTGCGCGTGCTGTGGATGCCCGTCGAATCCGGCGCCCCCACCGTCGATTTCGAGCAACCGCTGCTGGGCGGCGCCGACACGCTGGCCATCGCATGCAAAACGCTCAGGACCACGGACGACGCGCTCGCCATCCGCCGCCTGGCTGAAGTTTGCCGTCTGCTGCCGCGTTACGTGGGATCCCTTGGCACGCTGCGGCCCGGACGTTACGCCGTGCCGGCTGAAATGAAAGAGGCGTTCGACTTCCCGGAAAGCGGTGTCGACGCGCAAGGCGGGTTCACACTGAAACAGGCGCATCTGACGTTGCTGCGGGCAGCGGTCTGGCGCGAGGTGGATGCGAAGTCGCTGCAGGCCGTGCTGCGCGAAGGCGAACGATTCTGGCCGATGCCGTACATCGACGGCAAACGGCCCTATGGCGATGCCAGCCATTACCAGATCGACATGGCCCGCCTGCTGGGCGAGCCCTATCCGGTGGACGGCAAGGGCTATGCCGTGATCGACCCCGCCCGGGACGCCAGGCTGAAACGGCTGCACTACGAAACGCTGGCGGCGCTGCAAGTGTTTTTGGGTCACTCCGCCGCAAGCAAAGCGAAGCAATAGCGCCCCGGTGGCTAGGCGCGGTGGATGAAGCTGCGGATGTCATCCGCGATCGGCACCACCGCCAGCAGGGTCAACAGCAACGCCAATGGCCAGGTGGACCCGAAGCCGAAGTGGAAGAACGAATAGGCGCCCGTCACGCCTCCCACGAAGAACAGCGTCACCATCAGGCTCAGCACGGTCAGCTTCGCGCGGTCGGCGCGCACGGGCGGCATGGTCTGGGCATCGCCTTTGGCCACATTCCAGTAAAACAGCTTGCCCAGTTCAATGCCGATGTCGGTCACCATGCCCGTCACGTGCGTCGTGCGGATCTCGGACCGCGACACCTTGGTGATCATCGCGTTCTGCAGGCCCATGATGTAGCACAGCAGCATGACCGTGCCCGGCACGTAGAACCAGCGCAAGGTCTCCAGGTTGGCGCCCAGCAGCCCGAAGGCCAGCAACAGCACGGCTTCGAGCAACAGCGGCAGGGCGTATTCGCTGGCCAGGTGGGAACGCCGACCGAAATTGATCAGGAAGGCGGAGCTGGCGGCGCCGGCCAGGAAGGAAAGCAAGGCGGCCACGCCCTGCAGCACCACGATCATGCCGCCCAACGCCATGTGGTCTGCCATCATCGAGACGATGCCTGACATGTGCGAGGTGTACTGCTGAACGGCCAGGAAACCGCCGGCATTGACCGCACCGGCGGTGAAAGTCAGGAGGTAGGCAAGATGCCTGTTGGCTTGCGGGCTGCGGCTGACGGCCGTCAACCGCCGCAAATACGGAATGGCCACGCTAGTCCCTTCAAAACAAGAACGTTGAACGTCACAGCGAGAACTCCCGAAGGTTGGCGACGCGCTCGGCCAGGCCCTCGGCCCCTAGATAATGGCCCAGTTTGCCCGCTCGCACGCGACGCAGGTCTTCCTGGTAGCTGTTGGCCATGGAATCCCGCACCTCGGCGTAGGTGGCGTCTATGCCTACTCCGCAGGCCTGGGCAATCAGGCGCGCTGCCTCGGGCGATCCGCAGGCCACGCAGCGCGCCACGCCCAACGCGTCGGCGACGGCGCCGTGGGCGAGCAGGCCCTGAACCAATCCGGGCGACGGCTTGCGGTCCAGGCGATGGATCGCCGTGGGGCTGACGGGGGCGCCGGCCTGCAGCAAGGCGTCGGCCGCCGCGTAGGCATGGTGCATCAGCGCGACCTCAACCGGCTTGGCGCTGCCGCGCAGCGGCAAATCAAAAGACATGCCCTGCCCGGCCAATTGCTGCACCAGCGCGGCATCATCGTGGGCTAGCGCATGTTGCAATGCCAAGCCGGCCAAATGCGGCGACGCCAGCAGCGTGCCGGCCGCCAGCGGGCCGCGCCAGTCCACCCGCGCACGCAGGTAGAACGCCATCACTTTATCCGCCAGGGCCTGCGGCATGCCGTGGTCCGAGACCCGCTCGTCCAGATACTCCAGCACGCGCACGCCGGGGCTGTCCTCGTCTTGTTCCGGGTCCGTTTCAAGGCACAGCGCGGCGAATGCCGCGTGCAGGTCCGGCGCTATCGTCGCGATGCCGTCCTGCTGCAAGGCATGGGTCCAGCCCGGCAAGCCCTTCTTCCAGGCCACGATGCTGCCTGCGCTCGGGCCCGGTTCGACGGCGACATAGATGCGGTCGCAATACTCGAAACCACCGATCGGCAGATAGCGCAGCGTGCCGTTCCAGGTTTCCCCGTCTTCGTCGGCGGCCTCTTCGGCGCACGCTTGTTCGTGTTCGATCCACCCTGCCAGATCGCGGTAGTGGTCGCTGCCGTCATAGAACAATTCGGCCCAGCTCAGCGCCTCTTCATTGCCGTCCATTTTCGCGCGCAGATCGTAGGCCAGCTCGCCGCCCGCGGTCAGGCGCCACAAGTCGCGCAGCGCGTCCGGCAACGGGCCGGCGCACGCCGCTTCGATTTCTGCGATACGCGTCTCGGCCAAGGGAGGCTGCACGGCGATCAGGACGCGATCCGCGAACAGGGCAATGCCATGCTCGCGTAGCGCCCGCGATTCATCGGGGGAAAAGAAGTCGCTCATGGGGAATCTTCGGAGTTGCGGCTGCAGAGATTCTACTAGCGCCCTTGCGCGATAAGATTGCCGGCCGCAGATGCCGCACAGAGGTTGCCCTTGGCTTTCCACACGAAAACGTATGACGTCTATCTGGTGCTGACGGGCGCCGAGTCGGCCCGCCCCTGGTCCACCGACGTCTGGCTTCCCATCGCGCAGGCGCTTGCGCCCTTTACCGTTTCCGCACGCGGCAAGGCGGCGGTGCGCTGCGTGCAGATCGACAAGCACACAAGGAAAAGCGCCAAATTCGGCAGACTCGCCTGGAACGAGGTATCCCACCGAAAATGGACGCATGACGCGCCGGACGCGGCGCCTTGGACGTTCATTGGCTCGGAAGCCTGGGCGCCGTCCTGGACCCAATGCGAAAAAGACAACGAAGCGCCGGACTGCTACGTCTCGGTGTCGCCGCCCTGCGCCGTGGCCCTTGCCACGCCGATGCAATTTGGCGGCAAGCTGCTGGTGGCCTTGGCCGCCGACGCGCCCGACGCGCTCAGGGCGCAATTGCGCGCGGCCATCGCCGGCATCGCCCGCGATCTGGACAGCCCCTTGGCCGTCTATCAGCAGCGGCCCTGGGGCACGGCCTCGTACGGGGGATTCACCGGCGCGATGAACGACTTGAGCTTCGCCGGCCTGTTCAAGGCCGGCAACCCGCAGAAGCGGCCGCTGGACCTGGAGACGTTTGTCGACGCCTGGTCCCTGGTCCAGCCCTGAACGCCGCCGCGCTTACGCCGCGCCCGATTCGGCCAGTTGCTTGCGCCGGAATTCGCCTTGGCGCACATGCATCCAGCCGGGATATTCGGGCGGCAGCGCACTGACCTTGTCCAGCGCGGCCAGTTCGTCCTGCGTCAGGGTGATGCCGGTGGCCGCCAGGTTGTCGTCCAGCTGATCGACGCGCTTGGCGCCGATGATGACGCTGGTTACCACCTGTTGGTGCAGCAGCCAGGCCAAGGCCACCTGCGCCACCGACACGCCTCGCGCGTCGGCCACCGTTTTCAGGACGTCGATGCTGTCATAGGCGCGGTCGCGGTCGACGGGCGGGAAGTCGAACGCGGCACGGCGGCTACCGGCTTCGGCCGAGCCGTCGCGTCCATACTTGCCGCTGAGCAGGCCGCCGGCCAGCGGGCTCCACACCATCAGGCCCACCCCTTCGCTTTGCAACATGGGGACCAGTTCGCGTTCCAGGTCACGGCCCGCGATCGTGTAATAGGCCTGCAGCGATTCGAACCGCGCCAGCCCCAGGCGTTCGGCGATGCCCAGCGCCTTCATGATCTGCCAGGCGGCCCAGTTGGAGACGCCCACGTAGCGCACGTGGCCGTGCTGCACCAGGTTGTCCAGGGCGCGCACGGTTTCCTCGACCGGCGTGGCCGGGTCGAACCCATGGATCTGGTAGAGGTCGATATGGTCCAGCTGCAAACGCGACAGGCTTTTCTTGACGCTGTCCAGGATGTGCGAGCGGGAATTACCGCGCGCATTCACGCCGGCGCCAGTCTGGCCAAAGACCTTGGTAGCGATGACGACCTCATCGCGCGCCACCTTCAGGTCGCGCAACGCCTGCCCGGTGATCATTTCCGACCGCCCCTCGGAATACACGTCCGCCGTGTCGATGAAATTGACGCCCGCATCCAATGCCCGGCCCACCAGGCGGTTGGCGTCCTCTTGCTGCAGGTCGCCGATCTTGCTCCACAGCTCGCCTTCGCCGCCGAACGTCATGGTGCCCAGGCAGAGTTCCGAGACGAACAGGCCGGTGCTGCCGAATTTCTTGTACCGCATGATTGCACTCCTTCTGGGGGGCAGCCGGCCTGCGCACCCCGGGATGGGGCGCCGGACGCTGGCTTGCCGGGGTGAAGACAGTATGCGTCCGGAAGGCCGCCCGCGCGCTGCTTGATCCTGCCCCTTTTTTGCCTGATTCTCTGGCAGGTGCGGCGGAGGATCAGGCATGCGCCCGATCCTCCAATCTTTTTGCCCATTTCTCCACACACTGGAGCCCGCTTAATCCTCTGCTCCGCCGGTCGCCCGCGCGGGCGGCACGCTTTCAGGAGCCTCCATGCCTATTACTACCGTTGCACCCGGAGATTTCGCGAACGCCGCCTCCCTGGACATCGCTTACGAGCCGGCGCGCCGCGAGCTGCTCTGCACGCTGGACCGGATGACGGGGCACTTGGAAGGCTCGCTGGACACGCCTATCGAGGGCTTGTACCTGCACCGCTTGTCTCAGCCCACCGGCGCCAAACCCGGCTTGCAGAAAGCGGCGCTGGCGGTCATTGCCCAAGGGTCCAAGCGCCTCTTGATCGGCGACGAGTCCTATGAGTACGACCCCTTCCACTACCTGATTTCATCGGTGGATCTGCCCGTGGTGGCCAAGGTGTCGGTCGCCAGTCCGACCCTGCCGTATCTGGGCCTGCGCCTGGACCTGAACCCGGAAGAGATCGCCGAACTGATCAGCGACGAGAACCTCCCACCACTGCTGCCGGCCGAAGCGTCGCGCGCGCTGTGCGTCAATCCGCTGGGCGGGTCGCTGCTGGACGTCGTGCTGCGGCTGCTGAGGCTGCTGGACACCCCGCGCGACATCCCCATCCTGGCGCCCATGGTCAAGCGCGAACTGCTCTACCGCCTGCTGATGAATGGCCAGGGCGTGGTGCTGCGCCAGACGGTGCTGCAGGACAGCCAGCTCAACCGCGTGGCCAAGGCCATCCGCATCCTGCGCGACAACTACGCCCAGCCGCTGCGCGTGGAGGAGATCGCGCGCGACGTGCACATGAGCGTGTCGTCGCTGCATCACCACTTCAAGCAGGCCACCGCGATGAGCCCGCTGCAATACCAGAAGCACCTTCGATTGCAGGAAGCCCGCCGCCTGATGCTGAGCGACGACGCCGGCGTGGCGTTGGCCGCGCACGCCGTGGGCTATGAAAGTTCGTCGCAATTCAGCCGCGAATACAGCCGCCTGTTCGGCACGCCGCCGCTGCGCGACAAGCAGCGCTGGAAAGAGGAATCAGTCGGCGCGCCGGCCTGATTCAGCAGGGCGTCGGCAACCGGCGCCGCGCGCAGGCTTTCCGCCTGGGGACGTAGCGGGCGTTATATGCTCCCCGCTGTATCCCATTTTCAGAACAGCGGAAAGTCCATGCACGACTTGAATGATCTCTATTACTTTGTCCAGGTCGTCAGGAACGGCGGTTTTGCGCCGGCCGGGCGCGCCCTGGACATCCCCAAGTCCCGCCTCAGCCGCCGCATCGCCCTGCTTGAAGACCGCCTGGGCGTGCGCCTGATCCAGCGGTCGACCCGCACGTTCGCCGTGACCGAACTGGGCCAGGAATACTTCGACCAGTGCCTGTCGATGCTGGCCGGCGCCGAAGCCGCGCAGGACGTCATCGACCGCACCCACGCCGAGCCGCAAGGCACGATCCGCATGAGCGCGCCGCCCGCGCTGATCTATTACTTCCTGGGCGATGTCGTGGCGCGCTTCATGGAAAAGTGCCCCAAGGTGCACGTGTACCTGAAAAGCTTTTCGCGCCCGGTCGACGTGCTGCGCGAGGGGTTCGACCTGGCGGTGCGCGTGCGGTTCGGCCCCATCGAAAGCAGCGACCTGGTGATGAAGCACCTGGGCCTCAGTTGCCAGAGCCTCGTGGCCAGCCCGGCGCTGGCGCGCACGCT
This sequence comes from uncultured Achromobacter sp., assembly GCA_963530045.1. GTDB lineage: Bacteria > Pseudomonadota > Gammaproteobacteria > Burkholderiales > Burkholderiaceae_B > Achromobacter. Next base: position 89,936 of record CAUSDE010000012.1, on the reverse strand, counting down.
GCCCGCGGGCGCCGACGTCAGCCAGATCAGCCAGCTGCCCACGCTGGCGCTGGGCACCGAGCAGCGCGAATGCCAATGGCGCCTGGACGGCCCTGACGGCGCCCGGCAGAACGTGCCGTTCACCCCCCGGCTGGTCACGGACGACATGCTGGCGCTCAAGCAAGCCACGCTGCGCGGCGTGGGCGTAGCGGCCCTGCCCCTGATGATGATCCGCGACGAACTGGATGCGGGCACGCTGGTGCCGGTCGGCGCGCCCTGGTATCCGGAGCCGGGCGCCGTCCATGCCGTATTCCCGTCGCGTCGGGGCTTGTTGCCCGCCGTACGCGAGCTTCTGGATTTCATGAATGCGGAGTACCGTGAAAGCGCCCGACGCGAATACGAGACCCAGCAACGCCACGGCATCCCCTTTCTGAAAACCGGCCTCGCGTCGTCCGATTTATAGAACGCTGAGGCGCGAAAACTCCGTCTACCGGGGTTATTGGCTTGTATTTAGAATTCTGTTCATGCACTCACGTGTTCAACCCCGCGCCAATCCCGCGCACCACGACCTGACGACATAACGGAGCAAACCATGACCAAACCCTATGTGAAACTGGACAAGAACGAAGCCGCCGTCCTGCTGGTGGACCACCAGGCCGGCCTGCTTTCCCTGGTGCGCGATTTCCAACCCGACCAGTTCAAGAACAACGTGCTGGCCCTGGCCGATCTGGCTGAATACTTCAAGCTGCCCACGATCCTGACCACCAGCTTCGAAGACGGCCCCAACGGCCCGCTGGTCCAGGAATTGAAAGACAAGTTCCCCAAGGCGCCCTATATCGCCCGCCCCGGCAACATCAACGCCTGGGACAACGAAGACTTCGTAAAGGCCGTCAAGGCTACCGGCAAGAAGCAACTGATCATCGCCGGCGTGGTCACTGAAGTGTGCGTCGCCTTCCCCGCCCTGTCGGCGCTGGAAGAAGGCTTCGACGTGTTCGTCGTGACCGATGCTTCGGGCACGTTCAACGAAGTCACCCGCAACGCCGCCTGGAGCCGCATGGAGCAGGCCGGCGCGCAATTGATGTCGTGGTTCGGCGTGGCATGCGAACTGCATCGCGACTGGCGCAATGACGTCGAGGGTCTGGGCACGCTGTTCGCCAACCACATCCCCGACTACCGCAACCTGATGGCCTCCTACTCGGCCAACCGGTCCGCCAAGTAATCACGCCCCTTCCCCCACAGGCCGGACGCAAAATAATTGCATCCGGCCTGCATCCGATTGGGTCTCCCGCGTGTAGTACCTGTACCGGCGCGCATCGGGCGCGTCGTCTACAGGCACTTTCCTGCCGCTGGAGACCACTCATGAAGACCCAACGTCCGAATCGCATTCCCACCGTTGCCGGCCTGTTCGCCGTGTCGCTCCTGGCCGCTTGCGGCTCGATGAGCGCCAAGTCCATGGTCTATTCGCAGACCGACCTTCCCGCAAGCGTCCAAGTGCCCGCGGGCAACAAGGTAGCCTGGGAAACCGTAGGCGTGGGTGAAATCACCTATGAATGCCGCGCCAAGGCGGACATGAAGAGCCAGACCGAATGGGTCTTCGCCGGCCCCAAGGCGGTCTTGAACGACCGCCAGGGCAAGCAGGTAGGCACCTACTACGGCCCCCCGGCCACCTGGGAAGCCATGGACGGGTCCAAGCTGACCGGCACGCAAGTGGCGGTTGCGCCATCGGGCGACGGCCACCTGCCCTTTCAACTGGTGAAGGCCAACCCCGCCGTGGGAGCCGGCGCGCTGACGGGCGTGACGTACATCCAGCGCGTGGCGCTCAAGGGCGGCGTGGCGCCGAAGACGCCTTGCACGCCGGCCACGCTGGGCCAGAAGAGCCAGGTGCAATACCAGGCCGACTACATCTTCTGGAAGGCGAACTAAAAGCCCCGCCCGGGCCGGCCGCATGCGGCGGCAGGCACGGGCGGCGTCAAGGGGAGTCCGGTAAGATGGCGCAACCGACCACCGTGCGTACCTTTTCCGCACGGCCGCCCACTTCCCGCTCCCGCTCTCGCATGCCGAACCGCCTGGCCCCGGATTTCGATTACGACGCTGCGCTCAAGGAGTGCGCCGCCGGCCGCCGCCCGGCGCTGGAAGCCCTTTACCGGCAAGAAGGCCCGCGCCTGCTTGGCGTAGCCCAACGACTGCTGCGCGACCGCGCGTGGGCCGAGGACATCGTGCATGACGCTTTCGTCAGGATCTGGAACCAGGCGGGCAGCTTCGACGCATCCCGCGGATCGGGGCGCGGCTGGGTCTACAGCATCACCCGCAACCTGGCGCTGAACGCGCTGCGCGACACGGCGCGCGAGACCGGCGTCGATGAAGAGGCGGCCGCCGCCCTGGACGCCCGCGACGCCATCGAAGCCTGGCACGACACGCGCGACGCCTTCGATTGGCGCGCCAGTGCCGGCCAGATCGGCCCGTGCCTGGAACAATTGGAACCCGTGCGCCGCAACTGCGTACTGCACGCGTATGTGGAAGGGTTGTCGCACAGCGAGATCGCCCAACGCCTGGGGGCGCCGCTGGGCACCGTCAAAGCCTGGATCAAGCGCAGCCTGCAAGCGCTCAAGGAGTGCCTGGCATGACCGCCCCCCAAGAATCCCCCGACAGCCTGGACGAACTGGCGGGCGAATATGTGCTGGGCACCTTGTCGGCCCAGGCGCGCCGCGATGTTCAGGCCCGTCTGCCGCACGACGCGGCGTTGCGCACCGCCATCGCACGCTGGGAAGAGCGGCTGCTGCCGCTTGCGAACCTGTCTGCGCCCCTGGAACCGTCAGCCAGTCTTTGGCCGCGCATCACCCGCACGCTTGACGCGGAAAGCCCCCGACGCAAACCCTTGGCCGACCGGCCCGCGCCCGGCCTTTGGGATAGCCTGTTCTTCTGGCGCAGCCTGGCCGCCGGCGGCATGGCCGCAGTGCTGATCCTGGGCAGCACGCTGGCGCTGCGGCCCGCGCCTGCTCCGGGCGCCGCGCAATACGTCGTGGTGCTGGTGGCGCCGCAATCGCAGGCGCCGGGCTGGGTGGTGCAGGCCCAGGCCGGCCAGAACGCCGTGCAACTGGTGCCGCTCGCCGCCACTGAAGTCCCGGCGGACCGCGCACTGGAGTTCTGGACCAAGGCCGACGGTTGGGCCGGCCCTGTGTCATTGGGCCTGATCAAACCTGGCGAGGCAGTTCGCATCCCGTTGGACAAGCTGCCGCCGCTGGAACCCAACCAGCTCTTCGAGCTGACGCTGGAACCCAAGACCGGTTCGCCGATCGGCAAGCCCACGGGGCCCATCCAGTTCATCGGGCGCGCGGTCAAGATGCTGTAGAAGGCGCCGTCCGGGCGCAGCGGCCCGGACAGGCAAGCGGCTTACTTCTTGCGCTGGAAGGGATACGCCTGCTGCGCCAGGAAGGAACCCGGCATGTCGTTGTCCAGGATGCCGTAATTCTCTGGCAGGCGCTTGCCGACGCCGCGCACGGCGGTGCCGAAGATATAGTCGATGAACGAGAAATGCGCGGCGTAGTTCTTGTCGATCGCTTCCGTGTCCGACGAGTGGTGCCAGTGGTGGAAATCAGGCGTCACGATGATGTAGCGCAGCCACCCCCACGGCAGCTTCACGTTCGAATGGATCAACACCGCCTGGAAACCGACGATGATGATGTAGGCGTCCAGCACCGACTTCGAAAAGCCCAGCACGAACAGCACGCCCAGCACGGCGACACGCGTGATCAGCAATTCAACGATATGCAGGCGCGAGCCGGCCAGCCAGTCCAGCGTGCGCGTGCTGTGATGCACCGCATGGAAGCGCCACATGACCGGCACCTCGTGATAAACCCGGTGCGCCGCGTACTGCGCCAGGTCGGCAACCAGCACCGCCACGAACAGCTCCAGCAAATACGGCATGGACTGGATCGCGGCTTGCAGGGGCTCGTATGCCGCCCAGGAAAACAGGCGGTGGATGAAGAAGTTGATGCACAGCAGCACCGCACCCACCGACAGGTGGTTGAACAGGAAGTGCTTCATGTCCACCTGCCACTCGCCGCGGAACACCGGCTGGCCCGGATAGAGCGGCGTGAGCTTCTCGAAAATGATGAAGACCGTGCTGGAGGCCAGCAGGTCCAGGATGAACCAGTCCAGGCCCAGATAGGGGTGATTGCCGGTATTGGTCGTCGTCACCACGACCTGGCTGCCGCCGGCCGCCACGGCGCAGCAGACCAGCACGAAGGCGGTGATGTTCAGCCAGCGCTGGCGGCCCAACACGGTATTGGCCAGCGCGATCGAACCCGAGATGAGCAGGGCGCCGAAGAGCAAGGTGCGCATCGCGTCCACGGAATAGAACGCACGCAGCTCCGGCGTGGTCAGATAGGCCGGGAAATGGAAGGCCAGCACGCCCAGCACCGACAGGATGGCCAGGAAGAGCGCGATCACGCCGCTCATCATCCCTGTGCCGGCGTGGATACGTCCGTCCTGTCGGAAAAGTTCAAAGACCTGCCGATAGATAGGCACGCGCTGTTTCATGTCACTTTTATGGCTGACCACGGGGAAGCGAGTGTATCGCCGGGCGGAAACACCCATGTAATGAAACGTGAGCATGCGCGACAGAGTTGCTACCGCCGCGCCGCGCCTTGCGTGGCGTCAATGCCGGGCGTGTGGCGGCGGGTCGTGCGGTTGACAAGGCGCGGGCGTTGGCGTGTCATGGAATTGACGCCGATGCGCGTCGTGCCTGGCGCGACACCGGTCCCGTCAACTGGTATCCAAGAGAGGCCCCAATGTTCCCTGAATATCGCCAACTCATTACCCAGCTGAAATCCGAGAATGCGCATTTCTCGGCGCTGTTCCAACGTCATAACGATCTGGACCAGGAAATCAAGAACATGGAAGACGGCATCGTGCCGAGTTCCGGCACCAACATCGAGGTGCTGAAAAAGGAAAAGCTGCAGTTGAAGGACAAGCTGTACGGTTTGCTGCGCGCAGCGGACCAAGGCGGCGGCTGAGCCGCCCGCGCCCTTGACGACGGTTGCGTGCTTCGCGTTTCAGAATGGGAAGTACGCCGCCGTCCGTTGGAACCGCATCCGAAGGCAGGCCGGGATGCGTGGGCTTGAATATCGCAGCATTCGCCCATTGCTTACATTAAGCTGAACACCTAAAATCCCCTCCCGCACGGGCAACCGCCTGAAACCGGGAAGAGGAACATCGAGATGCAGGACAAAGACTTCAAGGAAGGCGAGGCCGTCTTGCCGGTGACCGGCTGGGCGATGATGCCCGTCGTGGAATACGATTCGCTGCTGGTCCGCCTGGACTTCATCACCCAAGCCGCGCAATCCCCCGACCAAGCCAGCCGCGGGCGGGTCTACGCGCTGACTTCTGAACAGATCCAGATGCTGCTGGAATCCCTGCAAACCCAATTGCAGACATTGAATGCTTCCCTGGCTGCGGCACGCCCGCATTAAGCGGCGCAGGCAGGACGCGGCCCATTAAGCAGAACTGAACTTGGTTTAGGCTATTTAGTTTTTCTAATCTTCGCGCAACGGCTAGTCTGTCGCCCTTTTACAGGGTGATCAATGACAACCGCCTTCATTCCCGGCTTCCTGCTCAGTCTTGGCCTGATCCTCGCGATCGGTGCACAAAATGCGTTCGTCCTGCGGCAGGGACTACGCCAGGAATACGTCTTCGCCATCTGTCTGACCTGCGCGGTGTCAGACGCCATCCTGATTGCCGCCGGCGTGGCCGGGTTCGGACTGGCCGTGGACACCCTGCCCTGGCTGGAACCCGCCATGCGATATGGCGGCGCCCTGTTCCTGTTCGTCTACGCGGCGCGCAGCCTGCGCGCCGCCCTGCGCACGCAACACGACAGCCTGTCGCCCTCGACGAGGCAAACGGCGGGCTTGGCCGCCACGCTGGCGGCCTGCCTGGCCTTCACATGGCTGAACCCGCACGTCTACCTGGACACCGTGGTGCTGCTGGGGTCGATTTCCAGTCAGTATGAAGGCGCCAAGACCGCATTCGCGCTGGGCGCCATGTCGGCGTCGTTCGTCTTCTTCTTCACGCTGGGCTACGGCGCCCGCTTGCTGCGGCCCTTCTTCGCCAACCCGAAAGCCTGGCGCGTGCTCGATGGCTGCGTCGGGGTCGCGATGGCGGCCATCGGGTTCAAGCTGGTGCTGTAGAGGGCCTCGCGGCACGTCATCTACAATCCGTTGACGTGCCGGCCTCCACCAAGGCGCCGGCCTGCAGCAACACACAGGCAGCATGACACGCGCGAAAAAAACAGCTTCAACCAAAAGACGCCCGGCAGCCCGGTCCCAATCCAAAGCGGGGAATCGCGCCTATCGATTCCTGCGAGCCCTCCTTCTCTCGTCGCTGGCGAGTTTCGGCGCGGCCACCTATGTCCTGAAGCCGCAATGGCCGGCGCAGTTCACGCCGCAAGCCATCCTTGATCGGTTGGGATGGCCCGGCCAAGATACTTACGCGCCCGTGGCGGTGCAAAACGGGGCGCTGACCCAGACGCGGTTTGCGGAATGCCCGCAGTTCTTTCCACAGGGCAACCTGCCCGCGGTCCCCGCGCGCCAGAATTTGCGTGAACTTTGCTTTTCCGGCTTCGCCATCCTGCACAATGGCCAGACCAAGACATCGGTGTTCGTCGCCGAACGGCTGAACCGGAAAATGCTGACCCAGGCCCAAGGCTTGCAGCGGACCGACAAGTTCTACGCCGAGGCGCGCCTGCCCAACGCGGAACGCGCCAATCTCGACGACTACCGGGGATCCGGCTATTCGCGCGGCCACATGGCGCCCGCCGCGGACATGTATTCCAAGGACACCATGGCGCAAAGCTTCTCGCTGGCCAACATGGTGCCCCAGGACCAGATACACAATAGCGGGGCATGGAGCCGCATCGAACAAGACACGCGCAAGTACGTCATGCGCGCCTCGGGCGATGTCTACATCTTTACTGGCCCGGTCTACGGCGACAAGCCCAAGACTATTGGATCCGGCGTGGCGGTGCCCAGCCATCTCTTCAAGCTTGTGTATGACGCGACGACGGGACGCTCCTGGGTGCACTGGCAGGCCAACAGCCCCAGCACAAAGGAAGGCCCGCCGATCACGTATGAAGAGTTTGTCAGGCGGACAGGGATGCGACTGCTGCCCGCGGCGGGATAGCTGCGGGCAACCTGTGCGCGCAAGGCGCAGGCCCCTTCAGCGGCCTGCCGCGCGCTGTTTGAGGCTGGCCGCCAGCTTGGCCAGCGGCGCCTTGGCCGCATCGATGTCCTGCTGCCACGCGGCGCCCGGCTTATAGGCCAGGATGGCCGAAAAGGACTGTGCCGCGGCCAGGAACTCCGGATCTTTCAGCGCGGCCTCCAATGCCGCCTGCAAACGGTCGCGAATCTCGGGCGGCACGTCTTTGTCTACTGCCAGCCCCCGGTCCGACGGGACGACCACATCAAACCCTTCTTCCTTGGCCGTGGGCACGTCCGGCAGCATCGGCGCGCGCTTGTCTACGAACTGGGCGAGCACGCGCAGCTTGGTCTGCTCTGCGGCCGGGTTGGGCACCGCCGTATGGCTGGAGAAAATCATGTCGACGTGGCCGCCGATCAACGCGATTTTCGACTGGCCGGTTCCCGTAAACGGCACCTCGGTAAACGCGGCACCGCTCTCCTGCGTCAAGATGCTCAGGGCCACGCCGCCATTGCTGCCCAATCCGTTCTGGCCGATGCTGACATCGGCGCGTCCGGCCTTGACCGCTGCCACCAGGTCTTTCAACGAGGTGTACGGACTGTCGGCGCGCGCGACCAATAGCGTCGGGTCGCTGACGACGCGGCCGATCAGTGCGAACTTGTCGGGGTCGTAGGGCGTCGATTGGACCACCGGCATGAAATTCATGGGTGGCGTGTTCACCATCGCGACCGTATAGCCGTCCTTGGCGGCCCGCTGCACATAGGCGTTGGCGATCGCGCCCGATGCGCCGGGCTTGTTCACGATGATGAGGTTGGCGGCGCCCGAGAGGTGCTTCTGCAGGTAAGGCGCCAAGGTGCGGGCCAGCACGTCGGTTTCCCCGCCCGCAGCGAATCCGACCACCAGTTCGATGGGCTTGTCGCCGGGCCAGGCGGCGAGCGCCGGCGAACAGAAACCTGCAACGGTCAGGATGGCGGCGCGCAGGGCGCCCTGATGAAAGGCGATTGCCATGGTTTGTCTCCTTGAGTTCTGTCTATTTCTTGTTATGAGGCGTGGGCCCGCGTGCGCGCTAGAGCAGGCAGTCGGGCTGTTGGCGCACGATTGCGTCATAAATGGGCTGGAAGTGCAGCCAAGCCATGAAAGGCGTCGCCAGATGCTTTTTGGAATGCAGGGCAGCCTCCCGGCCAATCAGCTTCAGCGGCTTGCCCGTCGCCTCAGCCTTGAGCTGGATTTCGCACGCGCGTTCCGCAGCGATGAACCACCAGGCGGCTTCTTCCACCGATTCGCGCCCGGCCGAAAACAGCCCGTGATTCTGATGGATGGCGATCTTGGCGTTGCCGAAGGCCCGAGCCACCGCATGGCCCTTGAGGTTTTCGACCACCACCGCACCGGCTTCTTCGGTAATCAGGGCCTGGTCTTCGTAGAATCCGCAGGCGGTCTGGGTGATGGGGTCGAGTTCGCGGCCCAGCGCGGCCCACGCCATGCCATGGGTGGTGTGCGCGTGACAGGACGCCACCAGGCCGCGGTTCGCCTCATGAATCGCCGAATGTAGGACAAAGCCTGCGCGATTGACTGCCCAGCGTCCTTCCAGCACCGTGCCCAGATGGTCGACCAGCAGCATGTCGCTGGCGCGGACCCGTCCGAAATCCATCGCGAACGGATTCGTCCAGTAGAGATCCGGATGCTCGGGATCTCGCACCGTCACGTGGCCCGCGAAGCCGTACTCGTAGCCGAATTTGGCGAAGACCCGGCATACCGCCGCCAGCCTCTGGCGGCGATGCCAGCGCTCTGCCGGGATCGAATCAAACGTGGGGTAGGCGGGAAAGTAGAGGTCTTCCTGTTCGGGACGGTAGACCGTTTGCTGAGTGGCTGACATGGGGACTCCTGCAGAAAATGAAGCGTTCCGGGATTCTAGGGAGTGGCCTAACATGGGAGCCAATCACGAAAACGATGCCGGCCATAAAGCCTGCTTATGGAGACGCCACGATGCTGTCCCGGATCCAGTTACGCCACCTGGAAGCCTTCCACGCCGTCATGATGTCCGGCTCGATCACCGGCGCGGCGGCGCTGCTGAACGTCACGCAGCCCGCCATCAGCGCGACGATCAAGCACTTCGAGCAACGCCTGGGTTTCATCCTGTTCCGGCGCCAAGGCGGGCGCCTGGAGCCCACGCCGGAAGCGCGCGCGCTGTTGCCCGAAGTGCAGGACATCTTCGGCCGCGTCACCGGCCTGGAGCGCTTCAGCCAAGACCTGGCCGAGGGCATACAGGGGTCGTTGTCGATCGCCGCCAGCTCGCCGATCGCCAATGCGTGGCTGGCGCAGGCGGTCGCCGAATTCGTCGAAACGCGCCCCAAGGTCCGCATCTCCCTGCAGTCGATGGATTCCAACCTGATCGCCGAGCGGCTCATCAACGAACAGATCGACCTGGGCGTGGCGTTCACGCAAGGTGACCGCCATGGCATCGAATCGCTGCGGGTCGGCGGCGCGGTGCTCAGCTGTATTTTTCCGCAGACGCATCCGCTGGCTCAGCTGGCCGCGATTTCGATTGAAGACCTGGTGCCCTACCCCATCATCACGTACGTGCCACAGGCCCTGCTCAGGCATCGCCTGAGCGCCTTCATGGACCGCCCCCTGGACATCCGCCTGGAAGTATCGACGTCCATGACGGGCATCGTGCTCGCATTCCATGGCGCCGGCGTGGCGCTGGTGGAGTCCAGCCTGCTTGCGGCGCTGCCGATCCCGGGCTTGACGCATCGGCCGCTGGTGCCCGACATCCAGGTCCATAGCCATGTGCTGTGGAGTACGCTGCGCCCCGAGCGGACGCTCTCCAGGATGTTCCTGCAGCATCTGACCGCGCGAAACTGCCTGGACGCAGCCTGAGCCCCGGCTTGCGGCGGGGCCCTCGCATGGCCCCTACTCCCGAATAAGCCCGATGGCGCGCGAGAACAGCGCACGCTGCTGCTGCAGATAAGCGCCGTATTCCGTTGGCCCCAGCACGCTGACCTCAGCGCCCAGGCCAGCCAGCGTCTTGTCCACCTCGGCGCCATGCTCGGCCACGACCTTGCGCGCTGCCTGATAGAGCTTATCGACCACCTGCGGCGGCGTCCCCTTGGGCGCCATGAGTCCATAGATCGTGGGGCTTCCGACCGCGTATCCCAGTTCGCGCAGCGTCGGCACGTCGGGGTAGGCCTGCAAGCGTTTGTCGCTGAACACGGCCAGCGGCCGCAGCCCGCCCGCCTGGATGTGCGCCTGCGCCGGCCCCACGGCGGAAACGGCGATATCGGTATGGCCGCCAAGCAACGCCGTCACGGCCGGCGTACTCCCCTGGAAAGGGATGTGGCGCAGCTTGATCTTCGCTTCAGCGGCGAACGTCTCGCCCAGCAGATGACTGATGCCCATGGCGCCGGAGGTGCCGTAGGCGATGGCGTCGGGCCGCGCCCGCGCGTCGGCCACCACATCGGCCAGCGTCTTGTACCTGGAGTTGCCCTGCGCGACGATCATCATGCCGCCCAACGCAATGGCCGCGACCGGCGTGAAGGAGTCTGTCGTGTACTTGATTTCCTTGTTGGCCAGCGGCACAACGACGAGGGACCCAGGCGAACTGCCGACGATGGTGTAGCCGTCAGGCGACGCCGCTGCCGTGAAAGCCGCGCCAATACCGCCCCCCGCGCCAGGCTTGTAGTTCACAATCAGCGGCTGGCCCACGTACTGGCCCATCTTCTCCGTGATCGGCCGCAGCATCTGATCGGTATCCCCGGGCGCAAAAGGAATCACAAGCTGGATCGGCTTGGCCGGATAGGCCGGTTCGGCATGAACCGGCGCGCTCAGGGCAAAGCCCAGCGCGACGGATGCCACGACAGCGCCAAAATGATTCTGCATGGTTGTCTCCCATTATCGTTATGTCCGGCTTGCGCCGTTTACTCGTGATCGACTTGTATGGCCTCCAGGAACCGCGACACCATGTTGTAGGCCGCAATGGTGGCCGTGATCTCCACGATCGCCTTATCGTCGTAGGCTTGGCGCACCGCGGCGAATGTCGCGTCGCGCACGCGGATCGCGCGCGTCATTTCGTCGCAATAGGCCATGGCCGCGCGCTCGGCGCCGTCCAATGCGGTGAAATCGCCGGCCTTCACGCCTTCGACCTGGCGTTCGTCGCATCCCGCCTGCAGCGCGATGGGCAGGTGTTGTTCGAATTCGTAATCGGCCTCGTTCAGGACCGCCACGCGCAGAATCAGCAGTTCCCTCAAGCGGGGCGGCAAGCTGCTTTTCTGACGGATGGCGGTCAGGTAGTTCAGCCAGCCTTCGGCCACAGGCGGACTGTTGAGCAGCATCTTGTAGAGATTCGGCAGGCCGGAACGTTCGCGCTGGATGCGCTCGACCAGCGGCCTTGTTTCCGGGTTGTTGCTATCCGCGTAAGCGACTCTTGCCATCGTGCCCCCCCTTGTCGTCAATCGCACCGGGCGCTCATGCCGCCATCGACGATGAGCTCGGTGCCGGTGATGAATCTGGCCTCGTCCGAGGCCAGGAAAAGCACGGCGTTCGCCGTGTCCCGCCCGTCACCCATGAAAGGCAGCGGGATGCGCTTCTGGCGCTTGTCCAGCAGCGCCTGGACATCGCCCGCCGCCTGTTGGGTCGCCAGGAACGCGTCCACCAAGGGCGTGTGCAACTGCCCCGGCAACACCGTGTTGATCCGCACGCGGTGCTTGGCGTATTCCACCGCCGCCACCCGGCCGAACTGCATCACCCCGGCCTTTGCGGCGGCATATCCGACCTGCGGCGCGCCCGTCCAGCGGATAGCCGACGTAGAGGAGACATTGACGACCGCGCCGCCGCCTTGCCCCGCCATGACGCCCAGCACATGCCGGCACGTCGTAAACACCGAGGTCAGGTTCAAGTCGAGCTGCCGCTGCCAATCCGCTTCGGACAACGCGGTGGCGCCGCCCGGAATAGGGCCGCCGACGTTGTTCACCAGGATATCGATGCGGCCGTGCCGTTGCCGTACCGCGTCGACCAGACGGCCGACCTGCGCGGAATCGCCCACGTCGCAGAGGTGGGTTTCAATATTCGCGCGATAGTCGCCCGCGTGCTCCAACGTTTCGGGCAGGGAGTCCGGTTGCCGGTCCACCGCCATCACCAAGGCCCCCTCCTGGGCCAGGCGGACGGCGATGGCGCGTCCGTTGCCCCAGCCGGGCCCCACGCAGCCGGCGCCGAAGACCAGGGCGACCTTGCCGGCCACGCGGCCCGGCGGTTTGCTTGCGCTGTGCATGATGCCGTCCCCGCCTAGGGCGTGCTGAGGGTGATGCCGCCATCCACCACCAGCTGCTGGCCGGTGATGTAGCGGCTTTCGTCGCAAGCCAGGAAGGCCACCGCATGGGCGACATCCCAACTGTCGCCCATGCGGCCGGTCGGGACCTGCCCATGCCGGTGCGCCACGAACCCCTCGTAGTCGCCGCCCGCATACTTCTGCGCCAGGCGTTCGACCAACGGCGTGAACATCAGGCCCGGCACGACCGAATTCAAGCGCACGCCGTCTTTGGCGTAGATGACCGCCGTCGTCGCGGTCATCTGCATCAGGGCCGCCTTGGCCGCCGCATAGCCCACCTGGGGTTTGCCCGCATACCTCAGCCCGGCAATCGATGAGATGTTGATGATCGACCCGCCGCCGGCCGCCTTCATGAGGGGTATGACGTGCTTGCAGCACAAGAACGCGGAGGTCAGGTTGACCTGGATTTGATCATTCCAGGCGTCTTCCGACATCGTGACCGGGTCGCCCGGTTCCGAGCGGCCGACGTTGTTCACAAGGATGTCGATGCGGCCATGGGCGGCGAGGCAGGCCTGGACCAGTTCCGCCACCTGCCGCGCGTCTCGGACATCGGCTTGCCCCACCTGGATGTCGCCGCCTTCAGCGGCAATCACCTCGGCGGACTGCCGGGCCGCCTCGATATCGAGGTCGCACCCGTACACCGACGCCCCCAGCCTGGCCAGGACTGCCGCGGTGGCCTTGCCGTTTCCCCATCCGTCGCCGAGCGTGCCGCACCCGGTCACCAACGCTACCTTTCCATCGAGGCGAAACATTCGAACTCCCTAGACGATGCCTGATGCACAGACTAAGGCCACGCGGCGGGCGCGTTAAGTTCCAATCCGAACGTTATTGATAGACAAAAAGAATGAATCTGACGACGAGACAACTGAGGGCCTTCGTGCTGCTGGCCCAGACCTTGAGCTTTCACAAGACTGCTGAAATGCTGCACGTCACTCAGCCGACGCTCAGCAAACTGCTCAAGGAAATCGAAGAGAGCATGGGGACGACGCTCTTCGAGCGCAGCACCCGCATGGTGCGCCTGTCCCGCGAGGGGCAGGACATCCTGGAGATCGCCCGCGGCATCACCGCCCACTACGACCAGGGCATGCTGGAGCTTGCCCAGCGCCTGCGCGACCGCAATAACCGCGTCGCAGTCGCCGCCCTGCCGACGCTGGCCGCGTCGCTGCTGCCCCAGTTGCTCAAGAATCTGGCGCAGGCGAACCCAAACGCGCGCATCGACGTGCATGACCCCATCGCCAGCGAGGCCCTGCAGTTGCTGCGCGATCGCCGCGTCGATATCGCGGTGACCGCCATGGGCGACGATGGCTCGCCCGACCTGCTCTACCAGGAACTGTTCACCGAACCCTTCGTGCTGTTCCACAGCCGCCAGGCCAAGCCGGCCATCACGCGCTGGATACCGGCCGAGCTTGCCAGGCTGCCGCTGATCAGCATGCCGCCGGGGACCAGCGTGCACGTGCTGACCGAACGCGCCTTCCGGCGTGAATCGCAACCCTTCCATCCGACCTATGCGCTGCGCGACCTCAACACCATCGCGCGCTTCGTCCAGGCCAACTGCGGCATCGCCCTGCTGCCGGAATCGTCGTTCGACCATACTGCCCACCGGGGCGTGGCCAAGACGCGGCTGCAGGGGGCGCTGTCGCGTTCAGTGGGCATGTTCATCCGCCGGGAATGCCGGCCGTCCCCGCTGGTGCGCCAGACCCTGGACGAGCTGCGCCGTCTGGGCGAAGCCAGGCAGTGCGAGGGAAAGCCGGCAAGATGACCGCCCGCGCCCGGGCCTACGCCTCCGCGCGGCAAGCGCCAGGAGCACGACGCATGCGCCCAGACGCGCTATGGCAAAATCAGCCCAGGCGCGCCACACAGGACGGAACGTTTTCTGGCCCGCCTGATTCCCAGAACTGTCCCAGGACGATATGAAAATTCACGGCAAGACCGCTGCGGAGATCTACGACAGCGTGCGCACTCTGGCGCTGTCCCGGCAGTTGTCCGCGGGCGCCTCCCTGCCGCCGGTGCGGGATCTGGCGGTAGACCTGGGCGTGAACCGCAATACGGTCGCCGCCGCCTACCGCCGCCTTGTCACTGCGGGCATTGCCGTCACGCAAGGACGCCTGGGCACGATCATCCGCGATCCATTTCAGGCCGGCGAACAGGAAGGCACCCTGGCCAATTCCCCCCTGACCGATTTCGCCAGCGGCAACCCGAACCCGGCGTGGCTGCCGGACGCCAACGCCGCCTTGCGCCTGCGTCCCTACAAAACGCGGCTGTATGGCGAGCCCACCATCAATGCGGGGTTGGAAGCGCACCTGCGCAACTGGTTCCAGCCCGACGCCCCTGCCCGTTTCGACATCGACCTGACGCACGGCGCCGTGGATGCCATCGAGCGGCTGCTGGGCGCCTATCTGGTGGCCGGCGACAAGGTGGCCGTGGAAAACCCCTGCTTCCTCAGCAGCATCAACACGTTGCGGACCATCGGCCTGCAGACCGTTGGCGTTCCCGTCGATGCGCAAGGCATGCAGGCCGACGGGCTGGAGGCGGCCTTGGCCAAAGGCGCGCAAGCCGTCATCATCACCCCGCGGGCGCACAATCCCACGGGCTGCAGCCTGAGCGAAAAGCGGGCACGCGCGCTGTCGCGCCTGCTGGCCAAGCATCCTGACGTCATGGTGATCGTGGATGACCACTTCGCCCTGCTGTCCAACGCCCCCTACCATTCGCCCATTCCCGACAATGCCTACCGCTGGGCATTGATCCGATCCTTCAGCAAGGCGCTTGGCCCCGATGTCCGGCTGGCTGCCGTCGCAAGCGACTCCGCCACATCCCGGCAACTGCGCTTGCGCCTGGCCGCCGGCACGAATTGGGTCAGCCACCTGCTGCAGGACATTGTCGAAGTCCAGCTTACGCAGCCCGAAACAGTCGAGCTGCTTACCCAGGCCCGCGCCGACTACGTCCGCCGCCGAAAGATGCTGGAGGACGCCCTGCGTGCCCAGGAAATCGATTGCCTGGCGCAAGGCGATGGCCTCAACCTTTGGGTGCCGCTGCAAACCGACGACCAGGCGATCGCCCTGGCGCTGGCACGGCAAGGGTGGCTGGTCCGGCACGGAGACGCCTTCTCCGTCCAGGACGCGGTCAAAGGCCTGCGGATCACGATCTCCGGCATCGAGCCGGCGCAATGCGCCCGGCTTGCCCAAGACCTCAAGCACAGCCTGGGTTAACCGGCCTTGGCACGACGCGGCCACGCCTTGCGCCCGGATATTGTCCTAGGACATACATAATAATCATCCAGGACAGTACAGGAAATTGAGCCGGAGCCCCCGTCCCATCCCGCCTTTGTCCCCAACAAGGCTTTGGGATTGCCTGTCTTCGCCGTCCCGAGCCGCTGACCGCCACGCCGTTGGCGTCGCCTCGATACAGGACAGACCATGCGCTTCATCTTCCCCATCGTCATCATCGACGAGGATTTCCGTTCAGAGAACACATCCGGGCTGGGCATCCGGGCGCTTGCCGAAGCGATCAAGACCGAGGGCTTCGAGGTGGTGGGCGCCACCAGCTACCATGACCTCAGCCAGTTCGCGCAACAGCAGAGCCGGGCCAGTTCCTTCATCCTGTCGATCGACGACGAAGAATTCACGCCCGACGCCGAAGACGCCCCGGCATTGCAGAACATCCGCCAGTTCATCCGCGAAGTGCGCCGCCGCAATGTGGATGTGCCGATCTATATCTATGGCGAAACCAAATCGGTTCGCCACATGCCGAACGACATCCTGCGCGAGCTGCACGGCGTCATCCACATGTTCGAGGACACGCCCGAATTCGTCGCTCGCCACCTCATCCGCGAAGCCAGGAATTATCTGGACGGCATCAAGCCGCCCTTCCTGAAAGCGCTGCTCGACTACGCGGAAGACGGCTCGTATTCCTGGCACTGCCCCGGCCACTCGGGCGGCGTCGCCTTCCTGAAAAGCCCCGTGGGCCAGGTCTTCCACCAGTTCTTCGGCGAGAACATGCTGCGCGCCGACGTCTGCAACGCGGTGGAAGAACTTGGCCAACTGCTGGACCACAACGGCGCCATCGGCGCCAGCGAACGCAACGCCGCGCGCATCTTCAACGCCGACCACTGCTTCTTCGTGACCAACGGGACCAGCACCAGCAACAAGATCGTCTGGCAGCACCTGGTGGCGCCGGGCGACGTGGTGGTGGTGGACCGCAACTGCCACAAGTCCATCCTGCACGGCATCGTGCTTACCGGGGCCATTCCCGTTTTCCTGCGGCCCACGCGCAACCACCTGGGCATCATCGGGCCGATCCCCAGGGACGAATTCTCGCGGGAATCCATCAAGGCGAAGATCCGCGCCCATCCGCTGCTGGCGGGCGTGGATGCCGATCAGGTCCAGCCGCGCGTGATGGTGCTGACGCAATCCACCTACGACGGCATTCTCTACGACACCGAAACCATCAAGTCCGCGCTCGACGGCTATGTGGAAGCCCTGCACTTCGACGAGGCGTGGATCCCGCACGCGGCCTTCCATCCGTTCTACGGCACGTATCACGCCATGGGCAAGAAGCGGGCGCGGCCGCGCGATTCCATCGTGTATTCCACGCAATCCACGCACAAGCTGCTGGCAGGCATCAGCCAGGCCAGCCACATCCTGGTGCAGGACTCCGCTACGCGCGGGCTTGACCGCCACTTGTTCAACGAGGCCTACCTGATGCACACCTCCACGTCGCCGCAGTACGCCATCATCGCCAGCTGCGACGTGGCGGCGGCGATGATGGAGCAGCCCGGCGGCCAGACCCTGGTCGAAGAGAGCATCATCGAGGCGCTGGATTTTCGGCGCGCCATGCGGCAGGTCGGCGAACAATTCACGGCGGACGACTGGTGGTTCACGGTGTGGGGACCGGACGAACTGGAAGCGGAAGGCATCGGCAGCGCGGCGCAGTGGATCATCACGGACGACGGCGCCGACGCCGGATGGCACGGCTTCGGCCCGCTTGCCAGCGGCTTCAACATGCTCGACCCGATCAAGTCCACCATCCTGACCCCCGGGGTGGACATGGACGGCCGTTTCGCCGCCGACGGAATCCCGGCATCCATCGTGACCAAGTTCCTGGCCGAGCACGGGGTGATCATCGAGAAGACCGGCCTCTACAGCTTCTTCATCATGTTCACCATCGGCATCACGAAGGGCCGCTGGAGCTCACTGGTTACGGCCTTGCAGCAGTTCAAGGACGACTACGCCCGCAACGTGCCGATGTGGCGCATCCTGCCGGCGTTCTGCCGGAAGTACCCGCGCTACGAGGAAATGGGCCTGCGCGACCTGTGCCAGCACGTGCACAGGATCTACGCGAAGAGCGACATTGCGCGCCTGACGACCGAGATGTACACGAAGGAAGCGGTGCCCGCCATGAAACCCAGCGATGCCTATGCGCACATCGCCAACCGCAAGACCGAGCGCGTCGAGATCGACCATCTGGAAGGCCGCATCACCACCAGCCTGATCACCCCCTACCCCCCCGGCATCCCGTTGCTGATCCCGGGCGAAGTCTTCAACCGGAGCATCGTCGATTACCTGAAGTTCTCGCGCGAACTCAACCGGTCCTGCCCGGGCTTCGGTACCGACATCCACGGCTTCGTGGCACTGCGGGACGACGACGGGAATTTGCGTTACTACGTGGACTGCGTGGCCTGATCGCGCGCCACGCGGATATCGCCAAAGCCAGCGGCGGCGCGTAAGCCCGCCGCCGCGGCGACGACTATCTGCCGGCCTTGCCTTCCGTTGCGTCAAGCCACGCGCGGAACACGGTGTCAGACGCGTCGGCCAGGCGTTCCTGGACCGCTTCCGCCTGCGACCGAAGCGTGCGCGGATCGATGCCTGCCTGCGCCAGCTCGCAGGCATGGCCGACCAGCCAACGCTCGATGGAACGGGTATCGGCCTCCAGATGGAACTGCAGCCCCAGCACCGCGCTGCCCAGCGAGAATGCCTGGTTCTGCCCGATCGAGGTCCCGGCCAGCCGGGAGGCCCCTGCGGGAATGTCGAACTGGTCGCCATGCCAATGCAGCACCGGCGTGTCGCCCAATGCCGCCAGCGGGGATTCGCGGCCTTCTTTGCTTAACTGCAGCGGTCCGAAGCCGATTTCCTTCACGCCCAGCGGATAGACCCGGGCGCCCAGCGCGCGCGCCATCAACTGCGCGCCCAGGCAAATGCCCAGGATCGGCGCGCCCGCGGCCAGACGGCGCTGCACCAAGGCCAGCTCGTCTTTGACGAACGGATAGGTCGCCTCGTCGAACGCGCCGATCGGCCCGCCCAATACGATCAACAAGTCGGGGGCCAGCGCATCAAGCGCGGGCAATTCCTGCGCCGTCGCATCGACGTAGCGCAAGTCGTAGCCGCGCTCGCGCAGCAGCGGTTCCAGCGTACCCAGGTCTTCAAAATGCAGATGGCGGATCGCGACGGCGCTTCGGGTCATATCGGAGCCTTTCAAACAGGAAGATGAGGACGCGCTTCAGGCGCCCCAAGGATGGCGGGCAGCGTTTACGAATCGACGTCGTCCGCTTGCGCGGTCGGCCAATAGTGGCTGTCGGGCAGGGCCCGCGCGCCAAAGATCGCCTGCCCCACCCGCACGACCGTCGCGCCCTCTTCAATCGCGATTTCGAAATCCCCGGACATGCCCATCGACAACTCGTCCAGCGAGATACCCGCCGGCGCATCCTGCCGCAGTTGATCGCGCAGGCTGCGCAACAGCACAAAACACTGGCGCACCCGCTCGGCCTCGGCCGAGAACAGCGCCAGCGTCATCAATCCGCGCACGCGCAGCGCGGAAAACCCCGGCAGCGCACGCAGGAAGGCCGGCACGTCATCAGGGTGCAGGCCGTACTTGCTGGCCTCGCCCGATGTATTCACCTGCACAAACACGTCCAGCTCGCGGCCTTCGGCCTGCAGCCGCCGCTCCAGGGCCTCGGCCACG
Organism: uncultured Achromobacter sp.; assembly: GCA_963530045.1. Lineage (GTDB taxonomy): Bacteria > Pseudomonadota > Gammaproteobacteria > Burkholderiales > Burkholderiaceae_B > Achromobacter. Next base: position 70,492 of record CAUSDE010000012.1, on the reverse strand, counting down.
CGCAGGCTGTCCAGCGCCTGGAATTCGCTGGCAAAGCGCGCCACCAGCTTTGCCTTGTTGGTCTGCAAGTGGCCGATCACGGACCACTGCAGGTCATGCAGGTCCTGGGTCGCCTCCCACTTGCGGAATGCCTCTTGCGGCTTGTTCTCGCCCAGCAGCCGGCAGCCGGCCGCATGGGCCAGGCGAATACTGCCCTCGGGCTTGGTCTTGCTGACGGGCAACAGGCGCACCCCGGCGGGGTCCCGCCCTACCCGGCCACACGCCGCCGCGATGCGCGCATGCACTGCCGCCAGGTTGTGGCGGAAATCCTCGACCGACTCTGCTTCGGGCCAGCGGTTGTGCAAGTCATGCAGGGGCTGCGTCTGGGAGATATCGGCGGTTTTCTCGGCGTTCACGGTTTTAACCTCAGTGACACAACATTGTCATAGGACAAAGATTAACACGATCTCACGTACGCGAAAACCGCCCCGGCAGCCCCGCAAAGCGTGGGTACCGCGGAGGCTTATTTCGAAAGCGGTATCATGACGCCACCCTACATTACCGGACCCGTTGTTGTGACAAAACCTGCATTGCTGGTGGCGCTGGCCATTGTGTTGGCCGGCTGCTCCAAAGAAGAATCGCCTTGGAACCGCCTGCAGGCAGCGACGCCGCAATTGAAGATCGCGGCCAACACCCCCGACGACGCCGTGAAGTCCTGGTGGCACGTCCGTGACGAAGAAGAACGTTACGCGGCCTCCGTCTGCAAGGAATTGGCCGAGCTGTACCGCCCGTTCCGCTCGACGTTGGGCGAGTTGTCGACGCAAGCGCTCTCGGCCAATCGGGCAGGCGAAGAAAAATGCGACACGCAAAGCTACGAACGGGAGGTGGTGAACGTCGACGTCCAATCCGACACCCGCGCGCTGGTCGTCGCCCACGTCCGCAACACCACGCCGCCTACCCCGGGCTATACGATGAACATCGACGAACGGGACAAGAAAGAACGGGGGGTGCGGATGCAGTATCTGCTTGAACGCGCCGACAACACCCAAACCTGGAAAGTCGCCCAGGTGTACGGGCAAAACCGGTACTGCACCGTTGCCCCGGTGAATGGATGGTGCCCCCTGTACAACCCGTCCCAGGGGTCCGGCCAGACTTACGTTTTTGAGACTGCCCAGTAGGGAATCGGCGCAACCCCGCTCCCCTGGCAAGCCTTCAGGGCAGAAAACAAAAAGCAAAGGCCGTTCGTGATGATTCGCGAACGGCCTTTCGTTTCGGGATCAAGGCGGCGGCATTCAAGGCCGCGCCCGGCTCGCGCATCAGTTGACGGTAACGCCCGCCTCGCGCACCACATCGCCCCAAAGCGAGATCTCTTTCACGATCTGGTCGCGGAAGTCCTGCGGACTGCCCGGCGCGGCCGCCTCGCCCGTCGCCTTCAATCGATCCGCCATCTCGGGCAGCACGACGGCCGCATTGATCGCCGCATTGAGCTTGGCCTGGATGGCGGGCGGCACGCCCTTGGGCGCAATGATGCCGTACCACACCGTCACGTCATAAGGGACCCCCGCTTCGCGCACCGTCGGAATGTCCGGCGCCGACGAAACGCGCTGCGGCAGCGTCACCGCCAGCACTTTCAGGCGGTTGTCCGCGCGATAAGGCAAGGTTGAGCCCGCGGTCGTCAGCATCGCATCGACTTGGCCGGATACGGTATCGGTCAATGCCGGCGCCGACCCCTTGTACGGCACGTGGATCATGGAAATCCCCGCCGTCTTCAGGAAAGCCTCGGTCGCCAGGTGCGAAATCCCGCCCGTGCCTGACGACGCATAGGTCAGCACGCCGGGCTTGTTCCTGGCCAGGGCGACGAGTTCACCCAAGGTCTCGACCGGCACCTTGGGGTTGACGGACACGAAGAACGGCGCGCGCGCGATCATCCCGATCGGCGTCATGTCGCCCACCGGATCGAACGGCAACTTGTACAGGCTGGGATTGACCGAATAGCTATTGGAAATCAAGGTCAAGGTATAGCCGTCCGGCGCGGCCCTCAGGCCTTGCTCCACCCCCAGCTTGCCGCCCGCGCCGGGACGGTTCTCGACCACGACCGGCTGCTTCAAACCGTCGGACAGCAACTGCCCCAACAGGCGCGCAATCCCGTCATTGCCGCCGCCCGCCGCGAACGGAACAATCAGCTTGATCGGCTGCGACGGATACTCGTCGGCCTGTGCGGCAGGCGCCGCCACCAAGCCCGCCGCCACTGCGGCCGGCAGCAACGCCCTGCCGACCTGGCGGCACACGGCATACATCCTGGACTGCTTCGTCATCCCTGTCTCCTCGTTGACGACGTCGCGCATCGAACGGCGCGACTTTTTTATCTACGCGCTGGCAGCGCGACGCCATTGGGCGCGGCGCGCGACACGCAGAAAGCGTCCCGCGCGCGTGGTTGCGCCTGGCGTCGCGAAGTATGCCTTATCCCGCGCAGCCCGAGGTCAACGCGCCGCGGCCAATGCGCCCATTGCCTGCCGCATGAACGCCAGCGTCGCATCGTCGGCCCAGGTGCCCGCCGTCAGGTCCGGGTCGGTCATCAGCGCCTGCCGGAACTTTGCGTGCGTGGCGGGATCGTTGCCGGCGTAGGAGCAAAAGAGCGCCAACCAATGACGCGCAAGTTCAAGGCCGACCGGGGAGCCCGGCGCCTGGCCGGCGTCGATGGCGTCGCGGACCCGAGCTATCAGCGTCGGCCATTCGCCGATACGGTCGTAGTAGTGCGCCCGCATGAAGCGCGCCTCGTCAACCGTCAGGTATTTTTCATAGAGGCGCAGCTTGCCTTCGGAGAAGGCGCGCAGCACATAGTCGCGCATCTCAGGCGAAATGCCGATGTGTGCTTGCATCGCAGGTTCCTGCTCGTGCATCTGGTTCAGTTTCACCAGCAGGCGGGGATCCCCGTTGGTGTCTCGCAGCAGCAGCGTCATCCAGCGCTGCGCCAGTTCTCCTGGCCGGGCATCCGCCGGCGCGGCGCCCTGCTCCATCTGCTGGCGCACTTGCCCGATCAGCGCGATCCAATCCGCGTCCCCCTCGGGACTGCGGGCGTACATGGGCAGACGGGCCAGTTCGTCGGGTGAAAAATACTTGTCGTACATGTTCATCATCTCCAAAGTCGATAGCCAATCGACCAGCTCGGGTTCCGTGCCATCCGCCAACTGGCGTTGCAGCTGCGCCAAGCGTTCGCGCAGCCGTGCGGCCTGTTGAATCTGGCGGTCAAGCATTGCGATCTGTTTGGAAATGATCGCATCCAGGGGCGTGGCCGGCTGGTCCAGGTAGGCGCCGATTTCTGCCAACGGCAAGCCGAAGCGACGCAATGCCTGAATCTGATGCAGTCGGGCGATATCGTCGCGGCCGTATAGCCGATAGCCGTTGTCGGCGCGCGCCGAGGGTGTCAGCAAACCGATGGCGTGATAGTGGTGAAGCGTGCGAACGGTCAATCCGCTCCGCCTGGCCAGTTCTCCGACTTTCAGCCGCATGATTTCCTCCGTGGTTGGCGCAAAACGAACTGTCGGACATGACGTTACGTGAGGGTCAAGCGCTGCCCCTCGGGCGCGGAACAATACTTGCTGAGCCCTGAAACCGTGCAACGTCCCCAATACTCGTGGCGGACGTAAGCATAACCATGCGGCAGGCGCCCGCGGCATCTCGAATACCGACGCCAGCGCCTGCTAACGCGAAATCGGTTTGTCCCCCAGCTGGCCCGACCGGCATCTTAGGAGCGAAGATGAAAACGCAAATCACCTACCGGAAACTTGACGGCGGAGAAGGCGTCGCCCTGGTCAACGGCAGTATCTCGGAAACGCCCCAGGCAAAGCGCGAACTGGCCAATTGGCTGGAACTGCCCTCACAGGACAGCCGGGACGGCGCGCAGGAGGATATTGACGGCCGGCTGCGCCAAGGCGGCATCGCCCCGGAATCGATCCAGTTCAACCACATAAGCGAATAGCGCCGAAACCGCACTACAGGGAAAACCCCCTGCTCCTCCCCCTGTAAAACACGCGTCCGGCCAGGCTTGGCGCGTAGAAAATCAGCGACAATCCACGCCCGTTGGATCAATATTCCATGCATGAATCCAACCTGGAACACGCCGTTGCCCAGCAACGGCATTTACCGCCAAACAGGTGCCTAAGGGTGCAAAGCGCATACCCGGCGTAGTGGTGTCATCCTCTTACACAGGCAAGCGATATGGACGGGTCGACGCGGGACGGTGGTGCGCCAAGCAATCTTGCCATTTACATTTCCGGCGGGATTGGCGACGGCATCCTCAATATGGTTTTCGTGCGGGCCCTGGCGGACTACGCAGGCGCTCCCGTCACGCTGCTCATGACGCAGCACGAGTCATCGCTGGCGCTGTTCCGTGCGCAGCCCTATGTCAAGGAAGTCGTCCCGCTTAAGGAAGTCAGCAAGTTGCAGGGCCGAACGCGCGTCGCGCAGATAAGCACCGTATTGGCGGCCGGATCCTACGACGCGCTTTTCCTCTTCACGTTCCGCTCGCACGTCGCGGCGGCTGCCCGTCTGGCAGGCATCCCGCGGCGCATCGGCTTTCTGCGCTGGCATCATCCACATTTTTCGCGCTGGCTCACGGAACAGATCTGGGTGCGCCGCAAGGGCACGCCCCATCCCGATACGCATACCTGGCTGCCGGCGATGCTGCGCAAGGTGGGCTGTCCCTACGAGGCATGCTATCCCTCGCTCGAAATCGCCCCGGACGCCCTGAATGCCGCCGCGCACCTCACCCAAGGGCTGCCGCGGATGGTCGGCTTTGGTTTGAACGCCTCTGCGGAAAAGCGGCGCTATGCGGCGCAGTCCTTTGCGCAGGTCGCCCGAATTCTGCACGAGCGTGACCCTGAGCTGGCGTTTCTGTTGTGCGGCGCCAGCGATGTACAGCACATCGCGCAAGAGATCCGCGCGGCCTTGCCTTCATCGATCCGCGTGCTCGACATCACGCAAGACGCCACGGATATTTGCGTGAGCCAGGCGCTCATCGCACGCACCCTGGCCTTTGCCACCAATGACAGCATGGGCATGCATATCGCGGTTGCCCATAACGTCCCGACGATCGGACTGTTCGGATGCAGCCCCGTCATGCGTTACGCCCCCTGTTTGCATCCACTTGAACCGTCTGGTTGCCCAGGCATGGACGGCATCTCGCCGTCGGTCGTGGCTGAGGCGATCTGGTCTCGGCTGCCCGGGACGATCCGCTGAACACCTGACACCGCCGCCAGGCACCGCAAAAGACAAAAGGCCGTCAGTGATCGTAATCACTGACGGCCTTTCATATATTGGTCGGGGCGGTGGGATTCGAACTCACGACCCTCTGCTCCCAAATTAGAAACGCGCGAACGTCGGCGAACGCCAGCGAACGAATAACCAACTGATTCATAAGGCTTTATACAAATTTCCTTGTTCGTCGACGTTCGCTAATGTACGCTGACAGCCGCAAAAATGTTGTCCCATATGTTGTCCCATATGGCGCATGAGGCAGAAGAATGGAGAGATTCGAGGAAATATGACGAGATACCCAAAACGCGGAAAAGGTGCGCGGTGGACCGTCAAAGAACTGGAAGCGGTACCGGCGGAATGGGTCGGTGATCACCTGGCCGATGGGGACGGCCTGACTGGGGAAATCCGCATTCAGCGCGGCACGATGGCCGTGGTGTGGCGATACGCCTATCGCATGGGCGATAAGGTAAAGAGATTCTACTGCGGCTCATGGCCGGAGCGCACACTCGACGAGATCCGCTCCGCCAGGAACAAAGCGCGGGCGGACATTAAGGCGGGCCGCAATCCGTCAGCCGTCCGCGACTTGGAAAAAGCCCAGGTGCGGGAAGCTATGGCAGCTGAGTCTGCCGCTGTAACCGCCGCTGAAGAAGAGGCCACGACCGACGCCCTGTCGTTCCAAGAGATGTATAAAAGCTGGCTGGAATCGGGAGTGAAGCGAGCAGATGGCAACACCGAGGTGAAGCGCATCGTTGAAAAGGACGTGCTTCCCTTGATCGGTGAGACTCCCGTGCGATCAATTCGCGAGAAGGATATTGAGCGAGTGATCCGCTCGATTGTCGGCCGCGGTTGCAATCGGCTTGCCGAGGTGACTTACCAAATACTGGGCCAGATGTTCCATTGGGCAGAAAAGCGCCAACCATGGCGAAAGCTGCTTTCGGAAGGAAATCCGGTCGAGTTGGTTGAGCTCGGGGTGCTCCTGGCGGACGATTACGACCCGGATAACGCGCGCGAACGCGTTCTCCCGCCTATTGAGATTGTCGAGCTCCAGACTCGATACCGCGAGTTGGAGGAGCAGTATCTCGCTTCGGATGACAAGCGAAAGAGGAAGCCTCCATCCAAGGCGTTGCAGGCGGTTTCCTGGATCTGTTTGAGCACGCTATGCCGGATAGGGGAACTGCACCTAACCGAAATTACGCATCTCAATCTCCGAGAAGGTACGTGGTTCATTCCCAAGGCGAACGTCAAGGGCAGAAAATCACAGAAGCGCGACCACCTGGTCTTTCTGTCACCCTTCGCAGTCAAGCATTTCGAGACCCTTGTCAGCTTGGCAGGATCATCCCGCTGGCTCCTACCTTCGCGCGACAATGATGACGCGGGGGTAGACCAACCGATGTGCAAGCAGGCCTTTACTAAGCAAATCAAAGATCGGCAAGCCATGTTCAACGGAAAGCCCAAAGCACGCCGCGCTTCGGACAACTCCCTGGTGCTCGGCAAAGGCCAAAACGGCAATTGGACGCCTCATGATTTACGGCGAACGGGGTCGACCATCATGGAATCACTGGGAATCGATCCAAACATCATCGACCGCTGCCAAAATCACGTCATTCACACGGGCAAGAACCGTGTCAGGCGGCACTACCAGCTCTACGACTACGCCGACGAGAAGCAAGCAGCATGGGCGAAGCTCGGCGACTATTTGGAAAGACTGCTGTCGGGAGCCGTGGCGCCAGCCGAGCTTCAAAAGCGGCTGACCGCCAAGCAACTACTCGCGGCGTAAAAAAAGCCGAAGACCGTTCGGTCTTCGGCTGTTGGACGCAATCGGGCAAGCCTAGATCAAGCCCATCTTGGCCATAGAATGGCCGCTACCTGCCGCCACGATCACGTGGTCGACCAATGTCACATTGACCAGAGCCACGGCGTCCTTCAAGCGCCGCGTAACCTCAACGTCCGCCCTGCTTGGCTGCGACGAACCCGAGGGATGGTTGTGGGCAATCAAGATGGAATGCGCGTTGTGCCGAATAGCCGCCTTGACGACCTCGCGTGGATACACGCTCGTCTCAGACAGCGTGCCTCTGAACATTTCCTCGAAAGCGATCATTCTCAATTGCGCATCAAGGAACATTACGCCGAACACCTCCACGTCCGACAGCGCCAGGCGCGTCACGATATAGTCGATGGCGGCGGACGGCTTGTCCACTGGCAAGCGACTACCCAGCGCCCCCTCCAATTGCCGTGCAGCCGCACGTAGCAGCTCTTCCGGGGTTGCGGCTCGATAGAGGCCGCCCGCCTCGCATACAAGCGGGGCGCCCTGGACATCCTGCGGCACCTGCCTTTCTCCTGCCCAGGCGCGACTGAAACTTAGTTGCATTGCTCTCTCCAATAGCAAGGGTTGCCTACCAACCCATTAATGATCGGTCGTCAACAATGGAGGGTGTCAGAATTGGGGACTCGCCATGCGCAGTCAGCTCTTACCAATGGACATTGGGCTATACCTAGAGCTCACACCTAAGAAGCCGGCTTTCCCGGGCACGCCATTTGCTAACTTGACTCGGTTCCACTTTCTCAAAGGAGCGGCAATGTCTGACGATCTAAGTAACCGCGGCCCGCAAGACCGCGCCCGGGTGAACGTCAATGAGGCTCACGAGCTCAAATATTGGACGCGTGAATTCGGCGTCACCGAAGACAAGCTTCGGCAGGCCGTAAAGGAAGTTGGCGTTTCCGTCGACGCGCTCCGGAAGCACTTCTCGTCGCCCCCACGCTGAGGCGACGCATCCCCACCCTTGGCTGGCAACCGCCATTTGTCGCAGACGCTGCTACAACTGTTCGTTGCTAAGAGCGGGCCCAAGATCCGAATAGGCATAATCTTTGTCGATTACCTTCGCATCGGATTTAGCGCCACGACCGCTTCGGCGTGGTCAGCAAGGGCGCGGCCGGGACTCGGTGTCTCCGTGCCGATCTCTTGGGAAGAGCTGCCACAGCTGTCCAGCGGGGCCCAATGGACCATCACCAACGTAGTCGCTGACAAACGTCCGTTGTGCCTGAAAATTTGACGAGGGTGGCTTGCTTGATCAATCGACTGACATGGATCGGGTGTGGTCTGTCACCAAGGACGGATCCCGGCCAAGACCGGTCACTAGCCCACGCACCGAAATCCGGCCAAAAACGGAAATTAGTCCTGTAAATTTACGAGCTAAGAAAAACTCAAGAGGAGAGGCGTATGAGTTCTGGCAACTACTACATTTCCAACGGTTACATCTACGGCCCCAAAGAGTCAGGTCGTTTCTATATTCAGAATGGCTACATTTATGGGCCAAAAAATAGCGGCAAATACTACATCTCAGATGGCTACATCTACGGTCCGAAGAAGAGCGGAAAGTTCTACATTTCTGACGACTACATTTACGGCCCCAACGAAGAACTCCCCTGGCTCGAAGATTAACTTTGTAGTAACCCACATTGCAGATGCGACGAATGGCCACGAGTGACATTTGATGGTCCCCCAAAAATCTCAACCGAGGATTCCCATGAGATGAATCATGGGGTATCTGTGAGTATTCACGGGGCAACAAGGGAAATCTCCAGTACTTTTGCTTCCCGGCAACCCAATCTCCGGTGAACTCAGCCCATCAGGCCAAAATCCCTATCTCTTCGCCCTCAAACCAGCCAGTTTTCAAAACGGCCTCGCGCGCCGCTTGAGGGTTCTTCGACCAGAGGACTAGAGCCAGGCTCTCCTCCGCTCGACTGCAGGTGACGTAGAGCAATCGAAGGGTCCGGTCGACTGATGTCTCATCGCCCTCTTCGATGCTCTCCAAGTCGGAATCGTTCAGCGCCTCGACTCCGAACACCCTTTCGTAAGAGAAGCCGCTGCCCTTCGCTTCAAGGTCATCCATAACGACCATGACGTGCGGAAACTCTGAACCTTTGACCACCTGGTGGGTGGCCAACTCGGTTTCACCACGCAAGTACTGCCGATAGCGCCCAATCTCCTCCCATTCAGTGTCGAAGAGTGCACACCAACCCCTGCGCCGTCTGACTTCCTTGTCCTCCTTGCCTCGGCCAACTGGAGCCGGCGGAGGCTCAGACTCATCATTGAACGCCGTCACAAAGCGGGCATCAACTTCAAAGACACCCGCTTCAAGCAACGGACGCATAACGTCGCGAACGGTACTCCCTGGCTTACGAGTGAGCGTCGCGAACTCTGCTATCGCTGAACTGAGTTTGTCCAAGGCCGCTCGCTTTTCGACCACATCATCGGGAAGGTTTGCTAATGCTGCGGCCTGTCTAAGTACCTCCATCGAGGAGAACTCGTCGAGCTGACCGGCTATGTCGACGCATTCCGCCAAGTCAAGGACCGAGCCAAGTAGCGGTCGCACCATGTTCGGACCCGAGCGCTCACCATTGCTCTTGGGGTTCGCAGCATCCTTGTCCAGGAGCTGCATCGCGCTGTACGCGTCGAGGAACCGTCCTCGCTTGGCCGCAAGCTTGTGTTCCAGCGCCAGCGTCTTGTATCCCTTCTCAGCATCACTCCAGGCGTTTTGTCCTGTAACTTGAGCCATGACACGAGCACAGCCCGCCTCCTTCTCCATCTTCGACTCCGTGACCTCGTTCGCATTGCCAATGAAGATTCGAACGATGCCACCGGTCTTCTCCGTCCGCGGGTGCTGAGCGAAGCCTGTCTTCGGCTGGGTCCGCCCAACCACGTCGGCATCCCAGATTGCGTTGATGAGGTCGACGATTCGCTTCTGGCTCCGATGGTTCATCTTCAGCGCTGGCACAGCCCACGTGTCCGGCACATGCGATGGCAGGTCCCTATGGCCATCGGGATAAATGCGCTGTCGATGGTCTCCCAGTAGACCGAGATGGAATCTCCCCGGTCGCTCCTTAGCCACGCCGAGCAACGCATCTAGTATGCCCTTCATGGTGTCCTGCGACTCGTCGATGAGAACGAGGGGATGGCGGTCCTCAAGGATTCGACGCAGCGTAGGTCGGTTGCTGATGAGCCACGCCGCAACGCTCAGCACGCTCGTGTGCGACAACGCTCCCATACCATGGGTTGTCTTGTCAGGGTGATAGAGGAACTTGGTGATGCCGCGGATCTCATCGGCCTTCTCTTCAATCTCGGCATACTTTCTGCGGTCCGTCTCGGTCTCTCCACGCTTCTTCGCCGCTGCTGCCGCCTTGGCTTCCGCAAGGGCGTTAGCGTTCAACGCGAGCAGAGCATCTTGGATGTCCCCATCGAAGCCTTGGATGAGTTCCCAGCAGAACGAGTGGATGGTGGAGACTACGGTCAGGCGATTCTCCCCCAACCGGCCGCCAACCACTGCCGTGGCGTTCTTCGTGTACGTGATAACTCGGACCGTTTGACCTCGGCTACGCAGGCGCTTAGCAAACTCGCTGCCGGCTTGATGCTCAACCACTCCCGTGATTCGGCGGAGTACTTCCACCAGGGTGCGAGTCTTTCCTGAGCCAGCTCCAGCGAACAGGAAAAAGCTGCGCGGTGCCGCGGCGGTGACATAGCCGCAGATGTCCTCAACCACATAAGCATCGCGCTCATTGCCTCTAGGCTCCACGTCCGCGCTCATGGAGTCTCCCCCTCAGTGACCTTCAGCTGAGCACTCAACCAAGTCAGTGCGTCAGCGATATAGTCCGGGCACTTCAGATTCGTGCCAGCGTTTAGCCGCTCAAACAGCGTCGCGGCAAAGTCCCCCTTGCTGAATGAGCCATGAAGCATGTCGTGCAGTTCCTCGAGAAGCTCCGCGTGGTCAGGGTGGTCGAGAACGAGCCCCAAGACCTTGCCCAGCGTCCCGACGTGCTTCACCTTCTTCCCATCGACATCCTTCTCGTTGTCCAGTTTCTTGAACCAGTCGATGTTCGTAAGGATGAGAGAGTCTTCGAACGAACTCGGCCACTGGTTACTCGCTGCAGTCACCGGAGCCTGCCAGGCAAAGCGCACCTTCAGGCCCGTGGGAGACACCCACTCAAGATGTGCCGCAGTCGGCTTGCCGTAGTCGTTGAAGCTCGGCAGGTTCGGATGCCACTTCGTCAGCGTGTCGTTCCCGCACTCGAGCTCCGCTTGGCCCGCGATGTGGACTGCAGCCCGGACCAAGCGACCCTTCTTGTTGATCTTGGGGATGACCGGGTCGAGGTCGGTGACGACGGCCGTCGGGATGCCTAGACGTTCCACAAGTGGTTTAAGCCTGTGCGCATGGCTCCCTCCGATGTCCAGGAACGACAGGTACTTCTTGGCAAGCCTAGGGAAGTCCCGTTCGATAAACAGCGGCACAAGCATTCGCTCTGCTGTTCCTTCCACAAAGATGGCGGCATCAGCGAACAGCAGATCGGTGTGCTGTACCTGGAAATAGCGCTCCGCAAATGTCCGGGTTTCGATGTCGTCGCCGAACGCATCGCCAAGGTTCACCACCTCCGTGCTCGGCTTTGCTCCAGTAGCTGTACCTGGAATCCGCTTGACATATCGAAGTCGGGTGAAGCTGTCGCCATGGGCCAGATGGCTTGAGTGAGTGCTGATGAGCAGTTGGCTCTTGAGGCTCGAATGCGGCTCGCCCTTTGGTTTAATGAGACCCAACGCGTTGGATGAGAAGTTGCGCTGGACCTGCACGTGAAGGTGAGCTTCAGGCTCCTCCACCATCACAATGTGAACCGCAGCCGGCGCTCCCTCGGGTGGATTCAATCGAGCCGTCCGGAAGGAAACCAGCATGAAGCTGAGCGACTGCAGGTTCTGATATCCGAGACCGATGGAGTGCTCTGGAAGGGCCTCATCTAGGACCGTTTTGTCGGCGCTGTACTGCACAGCAGTACTGTGGGCAAGTAGGTCGGTCGTCTTGATTCGGGTGCGGAAGTGGAACTGCTGTGGGTCGTGTAGGCCCGGGTATCCGAGCACCTCGACGTCTTCCATCGCTGGCTGCAGTGCGTTGTAGACGGACTTGTCCAACTCTGCCTGCGCTTTCGCAATCGCAGCAATCAGCTCCTCGCCGTTCCCATAGCTGCTGGTCGAGACGTTCAGATGTTGCCGCGCAAACTTCAAAAGCTGGCTTGAGAACAAGCCTGGGCGAGAGTTCGCCGTCTCCGACTTTGCTTCGTCCTCCTCGGCACCGAGGCCTCGCTGCGCCGCAACGAAGTCAACACGAATGAGCTTGCGAAGGTGGCTGATTTCGACTTGCGTCGCGCCTGCCGCCAAGTCCTGAAGGGTCACGTCCTTCTTGACCGCAAGCGGCCCCTTTGCCGGGTCAAGGCGATATGCAGAAACACGGCGAAGGTCGGCGGGATTACCGAGCCAGTAGTCGATGATGTCAACGGGCCAAGCATGGCCGTTCTTCGGCAGAGCCTTCACGGGCGCCCGGGCAGCGCGATACGCGCCGGCCAGCTTTCGTAGGTCCTTGGTAGTCGACACCGGCTCCAGACGAACTCGGACGCCTACAGCCCCGCCTGCCCACTTCAGCGATGTGATGAACGGCGCTACGTAGTTGTAGGCGCCCTCCTTCACGTCGAACCAAAGGTCCACGAACGGCATGCATGCGAGAAGTTTCTGAAGCTGCGCCGCCCAAGCCTCCTCATCTTTGGTCTCGGTTGTCGGGTCATCAGCAAGCACCTCCCAGGCCTTGCTGAGGTCGCGCAGCTTGGCCCAGTTCGACAGGCTCAAGTCGTAGGCGCGGAAAGCCGATGTCTCGCTCAGAAAGTTCCGAAGGACCGTAAGCAGCGAGGTCTTCCCGCTATTGTTGGCCCCCACCAATATGGTGGTCTCTTCATCGAGGTCAAGACGAGTGCGCGACAGCCGCCGAAAGTTACAGACTTCTATGCAAGCTAAGCGGACGGGCGAAGAGGCGAACCCTGCTGCGCTTGTAGCCGCTGTGGCTGTTCCAGGCGCTTCTGGGAAAGCTACAGGGACTGCTATACGAGCGGATTCCGCCGCAGCCGGGATTTCATGTGTCTTCATGTCACTAGATTTGTTATCGTCGATGCTACGGCGGTTGTTATGTGTAGAGGTACAGGAAACCGAGCTCAAGCGAACTCTCCCCAAACTTCATTCTGACGTCCTCCCCCTTCGTCTTCTAACCGGCATTTTGATACAAAACCGATATGGCGCCTAATGTTCCGTCAATATCGGCATACATCTGCCGTATCGCCGTCGGTTAAAGCACCTCAGAAACAGAAGAGCCGTGAAGAGTAGCCTTGGCACGCCAACCAATCGGCTTCAAGTGGCCAACCGCAGCGCGTCTGTAGCGTGTCTCGGCGGAAGAAGCTTAAGAACAATCGCCTCAACCTCTGCTCGGCCAATCGGTTTAAAGTCCATGGGCTTCCTTGCATCGTTGTAGCGGGCCTCGTTGGAATCCTGACGAAATTGCATTAAGCAATCGTCCTCCGACGAGGTTCGCCTGTGTCCGCTTGGGGAACTGTCGTACTTCCGCTTCGGGTCGGATAGCGACCCTCCGTAGGGCACACTAAATCTTCCTTTACTCGAAAGGAGATTGTCATGGAATCCGAGAGTGTCACCGTTGACCGTCGTGTGCCATGGAACAAGGGCAAACTCACCGGGAAAAAGCCGCCGCTGAAGCTTCGAGAAATTTGGGCAATCCGAACGAGACTTCAGATGGCGTCGAACATCCGGGAACTCGCGATGATCAATCTCGCAATCGATAGCAAGCTTCGGGCGTGCGATCTCACGCGATTGCAAGGACAGGACATCCGTCACGGAAGCCACGTGGCTGCGAGAGCCACCGTCATGCAACAGAAGACTCGGCGTTCGGTCCAATTCGAGATCACGGAGCAAATCCGTGAGAGCCTTGAAGCATTGATCGAGGCGCGAGGACTAAAGGCGGCGAACTTTCTATTTCCGAGCAGGTTGCATACGTCGCCGCATCTGTCGACGCGGCAGTATGCCCGGATTGTCCATCGCTGGGTCGCATCGATTGGCCTCGACGATACCGCATATGCCACCCACACTATGCACCGTACAAAAGCCTCGCTGATCTACCGCCGGACGAAGAATCTTCGGGCGGTACAGCTGCTCCTAGGGCATACAAAGCTGGAAAGCACAGTTCGCTATCTTGGCATCGAAGTCGACGATGCTCTTTAGATAACAGAGCAAACTGAGGTTTGGCGCGTTCTGGCCGGCGAGTGGTCGATGCTGGCACCGTCGATTGTCGGGATGCCGCCGGCGTGCGCCGGCGCCATGGAGCGCGATCATTCGCCATCTTCGTCAGCACCAACTGCGGAGTTCTCTTCTTCAGCGGCGGCTGACGGGCGTTGCTGAAGACCAACCATGAGCTTGGTCTTGGTATTGTCACCATCCAGCTCTTGCACCACACCGCGCCGACATCGACGTCGCCGCGCAGTTGTTTGTTCTCGGCTTCAAGATGGCGGGTGCGTTGCTGCTCGGCGTTGAGCGGCAAGCCGATACCGGGGCGGCCTGCTGCCTCTTCATCGGCCTGAGCCAGCCATCGCCGCACGGCCGTCTCGCCGTGCTTCAAGTCGCGGCAAACGTCCCCCACGCTCAAGCCTTGTTCGCGAATAATCTGCACGACGTGCAGCTTGAACTCGGCGTTGAATGCCCGTCTCTTTTCTTGGTCATGTTCCCTGCCCAGGTGAATTTCACCTATCGAGGTGTTCGTGGAAATTAGACCTGCACGGCATTGCGGTATACGCGGTCTGTCAATTTTCGCCTTGGTCTTGCGCACGGCCATACCGCTGCCGCTTGCGCCGCCACCAGCATGGCCGATCCGAGCCCCTTAACTTATCGGACCACGCCCGTCGGCCAATTTAGTGTTGCGATGCCCGCGAATGCGAATCTCGATACCCGGCAGAGGCCTGCGCGAGCTGGCGAAGCGGAAGCGCCAGTCACGCCAGCCGCAACGGACGCTGGGCGTGCGTCAGCGCTTCCAGGTAGACCCCATGCGTGTCCGCCACGAAGTGCGACAGCGCGAATTCCCGCAAGGCCTTTTCCCGGGCCGCGCGTCCCATGGCCCCCAACAGGTACGGCTGGGCCAGGATCTCGCACAGCACGCCGGCCACGGCTTGCGGCGCGCGCGCCGGCACCACCCAACCGTCCAACCCGGCATGCACATTCTCGGCCAGCCCGCCGGCATTGCTGACGATGACGGGCACGCCCATGGCCATCATCTCGCGGCACGCGAACGAGATGGTCTCCAACTCCGAGGACAACACGAAGCCCACGTCCAACGCCGCCACGAAGGATCGGACGTCGTCCAGCAAGCCGGGAAAGATCACCTGATCCTCCATGCCCAGTTCGCGCACGCGCCTTCGCTGGTTTTCCCCGGGAGGCTTGCCCGCGACCATGACGACGATGCGGTCGCGCAGCGCGGCAGGCAGCTGGGACACGGCCTCGACCATGTCCGGCCAGCGCTTATAGTCCGCGGTGCCGGCGTTGCTGCCGACTATCAGACGGTCCGCGTGCGTTGCGGGCAGCCAGCGGCGCCGGGCTTCCGCCACCGCCTCCTCTGCCTGCGGCCTGAACCTTTCCACGTCCACTCCGTTGCGCACGGTGCGCAAGCCGCAACGCCCGAACGCGCTGCCCAGCAGCTTGCGGCGCGTGTGCTCGCACACGCAGATGACGCGGTCTGTCGCCAGACGGGCGCGCAGCATCGCTCCGAAGCTATTGGCAGGCCGGTCATTGTGCTGCGTGTACACCACTGCGGGGCTGTCTGCCCCGAGCCACAGGCCCGCCAGCATGCAAACTCGATGGTCGGCAGAGCCATTGACGTGCACGATATCGAAGCGTTCCTGCACCAGCAACCGACGCACGCGACGGGCATTGCGAAGCGCGCCCAACATGCCTCCACGGAAATCCAGCGCCTCGGTTCGCACGCCCGGCATCGCCGAGGCCGCTTTGAACAGCCGGCTTTCCGGCGGCGCGGCCACGACGACATCGTGCGCGGTGCACAGCGCCCCCGCCAGCGACAGCACGTAGGTTGTGTGCCCGCCTCCATCGCCGCGATGAAAGTTGGTATACAGGATTCTCATGGCAGTGCGCCTTCTCAGACCCCAAGCGGGTGCTTCCGGATGACTATCTCCCGCTCGAATTGCCGTGCACGTTTCGGCGCGCCGGATGCATAATGCGTCGCAACGCCGATTTCATCGTTGGTCGTTTCAAAGTTCTTCAAGAGGGATACTCGAGCACGCATGGATCGCTCCTTGTGTTTCAGCACCGCCAAGCGGGAACTTGGCTAACACGCTGAACTCTACGTAGTCGGCAATTACAGAAACCGGACCGACTCATTACTTTTTTGCAAGGAAAGCGAGGCGCCCCATGCGTATCCTGTTGATTGAAGATGAAAGAAAGCTCGCGGACTACGTCCGCAAAGGACTGACCGAGCACAACTTCGTGGTCGACATCGCCCGCGACGGCATCGATGGGCGGCACGCCGCCATCGAAGGCGATTACGACGTGGTGGTACTGGACGTGATGCTGCCCGGCGTCGACGGCTTTGGCGTGCTGTCTGACCTGCGCAAGCACAAGGAAACGCCGGTTCTGATGCTGACCGCCCGCGACAAGGTGGAAGACCGAGTGCGCGGCCTGGAGGGCGGCGCGGACGACTACCTCGTCAAGCCATTCGCCTTCTCCGAGCTGCTGGCGCGGATCCAGGCCTTGCTGCGCCGCGGCAGAGGCCAGGAATCGACGCTGCTCAAGCTGGCCGACCTGGAAATGGACCTGGTGCGGCGCAAGGCGCACAGGGCCGGCGTGCGCCTGGACTTGACCGCCAAGGAGTTCACCGTGCTGACGTTGATGCTGCGGCGCCATGGCCAGGTGCTGTCGAGGACGGTGCTCGCCGAGCAGGTCTGGGACATGAACTTCGACAGCGACACTAACGTCATCGAAGTCGCGGTACGGCGCCTGCGGGCGAAGCTGGACGACCCCTACGAAACGAAGCTGTTGCATACTGTGCGCGGCATGGGCTATGTGCTGGAGCTGCGCGACAAATGAAACTGCCCCGCGTCGCGTCCATCGAAATCCGGCTTACGCTGCTGCTCGGCATCATTGCCCTGGTGGTGTCCAGCATTGCCGGATACACCTTGTTCTGGGCCTTGAAGCGCGAGGTGCAGCGCCAGGAAATGACCGAGGTGGCGGGTAAGCTGGAGCTCATCAACCACCTCATCGGCATGCAGGCCACGCTTGCGCAGATGCAGGATTTGCGCGGATCCCTGGACAACATCATGGTGGGCCACGGCAACCTCAAGACCTGGATCACGCTTGCGGACGGCAGCGTGTTCTACGGCGAGGCGCCGCCCGTGGCCGTGCGCACCGTTTCCGGGCGCGAGATCAAGCTGCACTCGCAGGACGGCTGGAACATGCGCGGCTTGCGCGTGCCGCTCGAAGGCACGCTGCTTCCCGGCGCCGAACTCACCGTGGCCGTGAATCTGCGTCCCGGCACGCAGTTCCTGTATGCCTTCGCCACCGCGCTGATCCTGATCTGCGCCGTCTGGGTCGGCGCCACGCTGGTGCTCTCGGCCTGGGCGGTGCGGCGCTCCTTGTCACCCATCCGCCGCCTGTCCCAGCGGGCGTCCCGCATTCAGCCGGACAACCTCGCCGTGCGCCTGCCGGAACAGGGCATCGACCTCGAATTGCGCGAGTTCACCCACACCTTCAACGGCATGCTGGGTCGGGTGCAAACGGCCTATCAGCAGATGGAAGGGTTCAACGCCGACGTGGCCCATGAACTGCGCACGCCCCTTGCCACGCTGATCAGCGGCACCGAGGTCATGCTGTCCTCCCCCCGTTCGGAGCAGGAGCTGCGCGAAGTGCTGGAATCGAACCTGGAAGAGCTGGAGGGCTTGAAGGCGCTGGTCAACGACATGCTATTCCTGGCCCGCGCCGACGGCGGCGAACCGGCGGGAGACCTGCGGGAAGTGGACGTGCGCCGGGAGGTCGCCCGCGTGGCCGAATACTACGAGGCCTCACTGGACGAAGTGGACGAAGCCGGCGTTTCCCTGGCGGCGCACGGCAGCGCCACCCTGATGGCCAACCCACGGCTGTTACGGCGCGCCATCGCCAACCTGCTCAGCAACGCCATCCGGGCCACGCCCAGGGGACGCGGCATCGACCTCTATTGCGTCGCCCGGCAGGACGAGATCGAAATCAGGGTCAGGAACCCCGGCGCGCCGATAGCCGCCCAGGCGCTGCCGCGCATCTTCGACCGCTTCTACCGCGGCGACGATGCCCGCAGCGGGCGCACCGACGGACATGGCCTGGGTCTGGCCATCGTCCGAGCCATTGCCCAGATGCACCGCGGCAAGGCGTTCGCCCGCTGCGGCGGACAGGGCACCGAGGTCGGCTTCACACTATCCCGGGCGCCGAACATTACAGGAAAGTAATCCTCCCGACAGGTTGCGGTGCGGGGCGCGTCACTAAAGTGGCGCCTCCTACCCCCAATTCGAGTCTAGAGGATACGCATGAAAAAACTGGTGAACCTGGCGCAAGGCGCCATCGCTGCGGGCGCCTTTTTGCTTTCCTTCGGAGCCATGGCCGCCCCCGGCCACGGCGGCGGCCATGATGCCGTCGCCAGCATCGGCAAGCCCGGCAACCCTGCCAAGGTCTCGCGCACGGTCGCCGTCGACATGACGGACGCGATGCGCTTCACACCGGACAAGATCGACGTCAAGGCGGGCGAGACCATCCGCTTCAAGGTCAGCAACTCGGGCAAGATCCGCCACGAAATGGTGCTGGGCACCCCCGCGGACCTGGACGGCCACTACCAGATGATGCTCAAGGATCCGGGTATGCGCCATGAAGAGCCGAACTCCGTTTCCCTGGAAGCGGGCAAGGCCGGCGACATCGTCTGGACGTTCGACAAGGCGGGAACGGTCGCCTTCGCCTGCCTCGAGCCCGGACACTATCCCGCCGGCATGAAGGGCGCGGTTTCCGTCAAATAATCCACTGCCGGGACGCCGGTCCGGCTACCGGGGAGATAGAGCATGAGTAGAGCAGTTTCGAATCCGCGCCGCCGGTTCGTGCAAGGCCTGGCCACGGGCGGCGCGCTGGCCGGTATGGGCCTGTGGGGTCCGTCCGCGTGGGCGCAGGCCGGCGCGGGCCGGCAGAGCGTGCTGTCGGGCACCGAGTTCAATCTGGAGATCGGCGAGAGCCCCGCCAATTTCACCGGTGCTCCCCGCATCGCGACCACGGTCAACGGCATGCTGCCGGCGCCCACCTTGCGCTGGCGCGAAGGCGACCGCGTCACCTTGCGCGTCACCAACCGCCTAAGCGAGGACACCTCGATCCACTGGCACGGCATCATCCTGCCCACCGGCATGGACGGCGTCCCCGGCCTGAGCTTTCCCGGCATCGCCCCCGGCGAGACCTTTACCTACCAGTTCGACGTGGGCCAGAGCGGCACGTACTGGTATCACAGCCATTCCGGCTTCCAGGAGCAGACGGGGCTGTACGGCGCCATCGTCATCGACCCCAAGCGCCCGGACCCAGTGCGGGCCGACCGCGACTATGTCGTGCTGCTGTCGGACTGGACCGATGAAGATCCCATGAGCGTATTCCGCAAGCTCAAGGTGATGCCCGACTACTACAACTACATCCAGCCCACCGTCGGCAGCCTGATGGACGACGCGGAGAAGTCCGGCTGGAAGAATGCGCTGAACGAACGCCTGATGTGGCAGAAGATGCGCATGAACCAGACCGATCTGGCCGACGTCTCGGGCGCCACCTACACCTTCCTCACCAACGGCAAATCCCCGGCGGGCAACTGGACCGGCCTGTTCCGACCGGGCGAGCAGATCCGCCTGCGCTTCATCAACGGGTCGGCCATGACCTACTTCGACGTGCGCATCCCCGGCCTGAAGATGACGGTGGTGGCGGCTGACGGCCTGGCCATCCGGCCCGTGGAGGTGGAAGAGTTCCGCATCGCCGTTGCCGAAACCTATGACGTCATCGTCGAGCCGCAGGACGAGCGCGCCTACACGATCTTCTCGCAGGCCATGGACCGTTCAGGCTACGCCCGCGCCACGCTGGCGCCGCGCGAGGGCATGCAGGCCGAGATCCCGGCCCTGGACGCGGTGCAGGTGCTGACCATGATGGACATGGGCATGGCGCACGACATGCCCGGCATGGACATGGGCGGAGCGTCGGCCGGCGGGATGGACCACGGCGCCCAGGGCGCGATGAGCCCTGGAGCCCAGGGCGGCATGAACCATGGGGCCGCGGGAGGCATGAACCACGCCGGCATGGCTGGAATGGCAGGCATGGCGAGCATGAATCATGCCGGCATGAACCATGGCGCAATGTCTGGCGGTGCGGGCGCCAACGAAGGCGGCATGGTCGAGGTCAAGCATCCCTACCCGGCCGAGCACAGCCCGGCCAACTCCATGGTGCCCGATGTCGTCTCGACCCGGCTGGACGACCCCGGCGTGGGCTTGCGCAACAACGGCCGCCGGGTACTTACCTACGCCGACCTCCACTCCATGGTCGAGCCAGCGGACAACCGCCCGCCGACCCGCGAGATCGAGCTGCACCTGACCGGCAACATGGACCGCTACATGTGGTCGTTCAACGGACTGAAGTTCACCGAGGCCAAGCCCATCGTGCTCAATTACGGCGAGCGCGTGCGCTTTGTGCTGGTCAACGACACCATGATGACCCACCCCATCCACCTGCATGGATTGTGGAGCGACCTCGAGTCCGCCGACGGCAATTTCCAGGTGCGCAAGCACACGATCAGCCTGAACCCGGCGCAGCGCCTGAGCTACCGCGTCAGCGCGGACGCGCGCGGAAACTGGGCCTATCACTGCCACTTGCTGTTCCACATGGAGGCCGGCATGTTCCGCGCGGTCGTCGTGGAATAGGGGGAATAATGAGAACAACGACTTCCAGAAAGAACTGGCCCGGCCTCGTCGCGGGCACCGCCCTCCTTTCCGCCGCGTCCGGACTGGCCCTGGCGCAGACGCCGGCCGGAACGATTAATGGCATGGACCATAGCTCGATGCACGGCATGGATCACAGTTCGATGCAAGGCTCGGCTCCGGCGTCAAAGAAGGGCATGAATCACGGCTCCATGCAGGACAAGACTCCGGCTTCGAAGAAGCGCATGGACCACGGCTCGATGCAAGGCATGGATCACAGTTCGATGCCCGGCATGGACCACAGTCCGATGCCCGGCATGGGTGAACCCTCGCGCAACGGCCCGCCGGTGGGATCCCTGCCCTCCAGCGACGGCAGCATTGAACAGCGCTACGCCGCCTACCGCATCCATCCACACATGATGGACAACGTGGTCACCAGCCATCTGCTATTCGACAAGCTCGGTATGGCCTACGACCGCAACGAGCAGACCAGCCTGCAATGGGACGGCCAGTTCTGGATCGGCCGCGATCTAAACAAGCTGTGGATCAAGAGCGAAGGCGACCGTCTCAACGGCAGCACGGACGCCAAGATTGAAGCCTTCTGGAGCCCCACAATCTCGCCGTTCTGGGATTTGCAGCTGGGTGCACGGCGCGATTTCGGCACGGGTCCGAAGCGCAACTGGGCCGCGTTCGGTGTGCAGGGCGTGGCGCCCTACGGCATCGAGACCGAGATCACCGGCTATGTCGGCGGCTCCGGCAGGACCGCGCTGGCGTTGAAGGCTGAGTACGACTTGCTGCTCACGCAGCGCCTGATCCTCACACCCGAGATCGAAGCCAGCCTGTATGGCAAGAACGACGAGGCGCGCGGCGTGGGTTCCGGCCTGTCCGACGCGTCGTTCTCCTTGCGGCTGCGCTACGAAGTGACGCGCGAGTTCGCCCCTTATGTCGGGGTCTCGTTCGGCCGCAAGTTCGGCAAGACCGCGAGCTACGCGAGCGAAGCGGGAGAAAGCCGTTCCGAACGCGCGATCCTGGCGGGCGTGCGCATCTGGTTCTAAACAGCGCCGGCGCCGCGACACGCGGCGCCGATCAGAACTTTTTCTCCTGCTCTGCCCGCTTTCGCGCGATCTGTACTGATCCACGGCCGTTTTCGCCTGAACATTACAGGAATGTAAACCTCCAGCAAGTGACGGTCACACGCGCCTCTCTATAGTGGCCCCTTTTTCCACACGGCGGCGAGGCGACAATGCTTGAAGCGATGGATCTGGGTTGCATGCGCGCGGAACGTCCGCTGTTCAAGGCGCTGGCGCTGCATGTGGCGCCCGGCGAATGCCTGTTCGTCCGCGGACGCAATGGCAGCGGCAAGACCAGCCTGCTGCGCATCCTGGCAGGCTTGACGCGGCCCGCCCGCGGCAAGGTGCTCTGGCAGGGACTCGGCATCTCGCAGTCGGGCAGCGGCTATCGCGGCCAGTTCTTCTATGTGGGCCATGCCGATGGCCTCAATGGCGAACTCAGCGCTGCCGAGAATCTGCGGGCACTGCAAAGCGCAAGCGGAGACGCGCACCGTCCTGCAGCCATTGCCTGCGCGCTGCGCGACACTGGCCTCGAAGGCAAGGAACATCTTCCGGTTCGTGCCTTGTCGGCCGGCCAGAAAAGGCGCGCCGCCCTCGCCCGCCTCCTTGCGACGTTCCGGCCGCTCTGGATCCTAGACGAACCCGTGACCGCCCTGGACGCCACGGCCCATGCCTGGCTTGCGCGCGCCATGGATCGCCATCTGCGCGAAGGCGGCGCGATCGTGGCGACGAGCCACCAGGAGATCGCGCTGGACCATGCGCACAAGCAGATCCGGCTTGAACCCTAGCGCATGCATTCCATGCCGAAATTGCTGGCAGGCGTTGCGCTGCGCGACCTGCGCATCGCGCAACGGCGCGCAAGCGATGCCTTGACCCCGCTGGGCTTCTTCCTGGTTGCCACAAGCCTGTTCCCGCTGGCCGTCGGTCCCGAGCGGGAAACGCTGCGCGCCATCGCGCCGGGCGTGCTCTGGGTGATGGCCTTGCTGTCCTGTCTGCTGTCGCTGGGTCGCCTGTTCGAACAGGACAATCGCGACGGTTCGCTAGAACAACTGATGCTGTCCGCCGCGCCCTTGCAGCTGGTCGTGCTGGGCAAGGTCGCGGCGCACTGGCTGGTATCCGGGCTGCCGCTGACCTTGCTGGCGCCGGCGCTGGGATTGCAATTCGGACTGGACGCCTCTGCCCTTCTGATACTGACTTTGGGCCTGGCCATCGGCACGCCCGCGCTCGGCCTGATCGGCGCCATCGGCGCCGCGCTCACCTTGACCGCGCGCGGCGGCGGGGCCTTGCTGGCCCTGCTGGTCCTGCCCCTCTTCATTCCCATCCTCGTATTCGGCGCCGGCGCGGTGCAGGCGGCCCAAAGCGGCCTCGGCGCGAATGCGCACCTGTCGCTGCTGGGCGCCGTGCTGGCAAGGTCCCTGTTCTTCGCGCCGCTGGCCACGGCCGCCGCGATACGCCTCTCACTGGAATGAGGAACCCATGATCCGCTGGTTTCACTATGCCTCGCCCAAGGCTTTCTATCCGCTGGCCGGAAAGGCGATTCCCTGGTTCGCGACGGCTGCCGCCCTGTTGGCGGCGGCGGGCCTCTATGTCGGCTTTCTTGCCGCGCCCGCGGACGCCCAGCAGGGCCAGGGCTACCGCATCATTTTCCTCCACGTCCCGGTCTCCTGGATGTCGATGTTCGTGTATCTGGC
The DNA here is from genome assembly GCA_963530045.1 of uncultured Achromobacter sp. Lineage (GTDB taxonomy): Bacteria > Pseudomonadota > Gammaproteobacteria > Burkholderiales > Burkholderiaceae_B > Achromobacter. The sequence continues at coordinate 46,680 of CAUSDE010000012.1, read as the reverse complement.
GATGGCGTTTTGGGCGCTGATCCATCTGGTTTTCAACAGCAGGCTCTCGGCCATGATGGTTGCCGCGCTGGCGCCGACCGGCGCGCTGTTCACGTTTCTTTCCCTGTGGACCGGTGCGCTATGGGGCAAGCCCATGTGGGGCGCTTGGTGGGTCTGGGACGCGAGGCTGACATCGGAATTGATCCTGCTTTTCCTGTACGCGGGCTACATCGCGTTGAAAGCCGCCATCGACGATCCGCAGCGCGGCGACCGCGCGGGATCGGTGCTGGTGCTGGCCGGCGTGGTCAATGTCCCCGTCATCTATTTCTCGGTGCAATGGTGGAGCACCTTGCACCAGGGCGCGTCGGTCTCCCTGACCGCGGCGCCCAGCATGGCCGGAATCATGCTGGCCGGCATGCTGCTGATGTCCCTGGCCGCATGGATATACAGCATCGCGACGGCGCTGGCGCGCCTGCGCTGCATCGTGCTCGAGCGCGAGCGGCACGCGGCCTGGATCCACGAACAATGGAGTGGCGAATGATGCATTGGTCTAGTCTCGGCGAGTTCCTCTCCATGGGTGGGTATGCGGTCTATGTCTGGGGATCGCTGCTGATGACGGCGATCTTGCTGAGCGGCGAGCAACTGCTGCTCGCGCGCCGCCGCCGCGCGATGCTGGCGGGTCCGCGCCCCGCCGCGGAATTCGAGGAGGCCTGCAATGACTAAGCGGACACGGCGCTTGGGGCTGGTCCTGGGCGGACTAGCGTCCCTGGGCGCCGCAAGCGCCCTGGTGTTGAACGCCTTTCAGAGCAATCTCGTTTTCTTCTTCACGCCCACCCAGGTCAGCAACAACGAGGTTCCGGCGGGACGCACGTTCCGCGTGGGCGGCATGGTGGAGGGCGGCAGCGTGCAACGCACGCCCGGCGCGTTGACCGTCCGCTTCGTCGTGACCGACACCGCCCACAGGGTGCCCGTGGCCTACGACGGCATCCTGCCGGACCTGTTCAGCGAAGGAAAGGGCGTTGTGGCGCAGGGACGGCTGGACGGCTGGACGGCAACGGCTGGTTCCAGGCCGAGGAGGTGCTGGCCAAGCATGACGAGAACTACCTGCCGCCCGAAGCGCAGCACGCGATCGATCAGGCCGCGCCCAAGTCCCCGCCCCAGGAGGCCCGCCCCCGATGATTCCCGAACTCGCTCATTTCGCCCTGATCCTGACGCTGTTCGTCGCGCTGGCGCAAGGCTATGTCGCGCTGCGCGGCGCGGCGCTGGACCGACCCTACTGGATCGCCATGGCGCGGCCCGCCGCGCAGATCCAGTTCCTGCTGGTGTCCTTCAGCCTGGCGGCCCTGGCCTGGTCCTTCGCGGCCAAGGACTATTCGGTAGCCTATGTGGCCCAGAACTCGAATTCGCAATTGCCCTTTTTCTACCGCATCGCGGCGACCTGGGGCGGACATGAAGGCTCGCTGCTGCTGTGGATGTTCATGCAGACGGGCTGGGCCTGCGCGGTCAGCCTGTTTTCGCGGCAATTGCCCGACGCCATGGTCGCCCGGGTGCTGGGCGTGCTGGGGTTGATCAGCGCGGGCTTCCTGCTGTTCGTGCTGCTGACCTCGAATCCGTTCGAGCGCCTGGTCCCGGCCCCGGCCGACGGGTTGGACCTGAACACGCTGCTGCAGGACATCGGCCTGATCTTCCACCCACCGCTGCTGTACATGGGCTACGTGGGGTTCTCGGTTGCGTTCGCGTTCGCCATCGCCGCGCTGCTGTCCGGCAATCTCGACGCGGTCTGGGCCCGCTGGTCGCGCCCGTGGACCACCGCGGCCTGGCTGTTCCTGACCCTGGGGATCGCTATCGGTAGCTGGTGGGCCTATTACGAGCTGGGCTGGGGCGGCTGGTGGTTCTGGGATCCGGTGGAGAATTCCTCCTTCATCCCCTGGCTGGCCGGCACGGCGTTGATCCATTCGCTGGCCGTGACCGAAAAGCGCGGCGGCTTCAAGAGCTGGACCGTGCTGCTGGCGATCGGCACCTTTGCGCTGTCCCTGCTGGGCGCGTTCCTGGTGCGTTCGGGCGTGCTGACCTCGGTGCATGCGTTCGCGACGGACCCGACGCGCGGCGTATTCATTCTGGCGCTGTTCACCGCTGTCGTGGGTAGCTCGCTGTTCCTGTACGCCTTGCGCGCGCCCAGGATCGGCCACGGCGGCCAGTTCGCGTTCGTGTCGCGGGAATCGCTATTGCTGGTCAACAACGTGCTGCTCGCGGTCGCCGCCGCGACCGTGCTGCTGGGTACGCTGTATCCCCTCTTCATCGACGCACTGGGCCTGGGCAAGCTGTCGGTGGGACCGCCCTATTTCAATGCGGTATTCGTGCCCCTGATGGTGCCCGCGCTGCTGCTCATGGCCGTCGGCCCCATCGCCAACTGGAAGTCGGCCGATGCCGTCGGCCTGCTCAAGCGCCTGGCGATTCCCGCGGCGCTGGCAGTGTTGGCCGGCGCGGGCGCGCCTTTGTTGTTCGGCCGCTGGTCCGCAGGCGCGGCGCTGGGGATAGGACTGGCCGTCTGGCTGGCGAGCGCCATCGGCGTGGACGTCGTCAAGCGCCTGCGCGCGACCCGGGACCGCTGGTGGCGCCAGCCCCGCAGCTGGCTGGGCATGCACCTGGCCCACCTCGGCGTGGCCACGTTCGTCGCCGGGGTCGCGCTGGTGGGCAGCTATGAGACCGAGCAGGACCTGTTGATGCGGCCCGGAGAAAGCGCGCCGGTGTCCTCGTACCGCGTCGAGTTCAAGGGCGTGGACCGCCTGCAGGGCCCGAACTACGAATCCGAGATAGGCACCTTCGCGCTCTACCGCGGCGAACGGCACCTGCGCGACCTGCATCCCGAGAAGCGCACCTACGCGTCCTCGGCGCTGCCGATGACGGAAGCAGCCATCGCCGCCAACGGTCTGCGCCACGTCTATGCCGCCCTGGGCGAACCCATGGAGCACGGCGCCTGGAGCGTGCGCCTGTACTACAAGCCCTTCGTGGACTGGATCTGGGGCGGCTGCATCCTCATGGCCCTGGGCGGACTGCTGGCCGTGTGCGATCCGCGCTACCGCCTGAAGCGGCGAGAGAAACAGGCGCATCGCGCGCGACCGGACCTGCGGGCGGAGGCCAGGCCATGAGCCGTTTCATCTGGCCCCTGGCGGGCTTCGTGGTGCTGGTGTTCTTTCTGGGAATAGGCCTGACGCTCAATCCCGCCGAAGTGCCGTCGCCGCTGATCGACAAGCCCGCGCCGGCCTTTGCCCTGCCCGAACTGCATGAGCCGCAAAAGACCTTCACGCCCGAAAGCATGAAAGACCGGGTATGGGTGCTGAACGTCTGGGCGTCCTGGTGCTATGCCTGCCTGACGGAACATGCCTACATCCAGGAGTTGTCGTCGCAGCACGGCGTGCCGGTCATCGGCCTCAATTACAAGGACATCCGGGCCGAGGCCATCGCTTGGCTGGCGCGCAACGGCGATTCCTACGAAAAATCCGTGTCCGATACCGACGGCAAGGTCGGCATCGACTACGGGGTCTATGGCGTGCCGGAAACCTTCGTCATCGACAAGGCCGGGATCATCCGCTACAAGCACATCGGCCCGGTGACGCGGGAGTCCCTGCGCGACACCCTGCTGCCGCTGATCCGGAAGCTGCAATGAGGACCGCCCTGCGCGCATTGGCGCTATCACTGACGCTGAGCTACGCCCACGGCGCCCACGGCTCGCCCGAGGACCGCCGCGTGATCGAGATCGCCGCGGAACTGCGCTGCCTGGTCTGCCAGAACGAATCCATCGCCGCGTCGCGCGCCGACCTGGCGGTCGACCTGCGCCGCCAGATCCGCCAGCAGCTGGATGCCGGCAAGACGGAAGCCGAGATCCTGGCCTACATGGAGGCCCGATACGGCGACTTCATCCTGTACCGGCCGCGCCTGAAAGCGGCCACGCTGCTGCTCTGGTTCGGTCCGGCCGCGCTGTTGGCGGGCGGGCTTGCCGTCCTGGCGCTGACGCTGCGACGGCGCAAAAGCCGCCACGAGCGCCCTGCCCTGACGCCCCAGGAGCGCCAGGCCGCCGACGCCCTGCTGGGCGTCAAAGCTGAATAAGGACCCGGAACATGATGCAACTCTTCTATCTGTCGGCCGCTCTGATGGCCGCCGCGGTCACGGCATGGCTGATCGCCGCGCTGCGGCGCACGCCCGCCGCCAGCGCCGCGGACAAACGCCAGGCGGCGAACGTGGCGGTGCTGCGCGACCAATTGCAGGAACTTGAGCGAGACCGCGCGAACGGCATCTTGTCGCAGGAGGCTTTCGTGGAAGCGCGCGGCGAACTGCAGCGGCTGGCGCTGGAAGGAGCCGCAGAGGCGCAACGGCATGGCGCCGCGCCGCGCCGCGGCCGCCTGCTGCCCGTGGGCCTCGCCATCGCGCTGCCGCTGGCCTCCATCCTTGCCTACGTGGCGCTCGGCAACCCCACCGCCATCGCGCCGCCCCCGGCGCCAGCCGCGCGGTCCGAGGAGAGCGCCGCCGACATCCAGGCCATGGTGGCCAAATTGGAAGCCAGGCTGGCCGACAACCCCGACGACTATCAGGGATGGCTGATGCTGGCCCGGTCCCACCGCTACTTCGGCAGGCATGCCGACGCCGCCCAGGCCTTTGCCAAGGCCGCGCCGGCAGTGGACGGCAACCCGGCGGCGCTGGCCGAGTACGCCGAATCCCTGGTGATCAGCGCAACCCGGGGCTTCGGCGGCCTGCCGGACCAACTGCTGCGGCGCGCCCTGGACCTCAATCCCGAAGAGCCGCTGGCCCTGATGCTGGCGGGCGCAAGCCGATTCGACCAGCGCGACTTCGCGGCGGCCATCGATTTCTGGCAGCGGCTGCTGGCCAGGCTGCGCGCCGGCAGCGACATGGCGAGCACCGTCAGCGAAGGTATCGCGCTGGCCCGCCAGCGCCTGCGCGAAGGCGCCGCGCCATGAACGCCGCGGACCGCCATGCTTGACCTGTCCCTCATCGGATTCGCGACCGCCTTCGTCGCCGGGACAGCGTCGTTCCTGTCACCTTGCGTGCTGCCTCTGGTGCCGGGCTACCTGTCCTATATCGCGGGCGGATCCGGAACGTCCGCAGCCGACGCCCGCGCCCTGCGCTGGCGCATGCTGGGCCTGGCGGCCTGCTTCGTGCTCGGCTTTTCGGCCGTCTTCGTCGTATTCGGCGCCAGCATAACGGCCTTGAGCCGCCTGCTGCTGTCGTACCGCTACGAACTGAACCTTGCCACCGGCGCGATCATTGCGCTGGCCGGCTTCATGCTCCTGGGCGTGCTGCGCCTGCCCGCCTGGGCCCAGCGCTACTATCGGATCGATCCGGCGGGCCAGGGCAGCCCCGGCAACGCCCTGGTCCTGGGCCTAACCTTCGGATTCGGCTGGACGCCCTGCATCGGGCCCATCCTGGCCAGCATCCTGGCGCTGGGCGCGACATCGGCCAGCGTCGGGCAAGGTGTGGCCCTGCTGGCGGTCTATGCGCTGGGGCTAGGCGTCCCCTTTTTAGCGGCCGCCTGGTTCATGAGCCCCTTCCTGCGCCGCATGCAGGCCCTGAAGCGCGCCGGCCGGATCTTGCGGATCCTGACCGGCCTGATCCTGATCGTGATGGGATGGGCCATCGCTACGGGCCAACTGGCCCGTTTCGCCATCTGGCTACTGCTGACTTTCCCCGCCTTGGGCAGGCTGGGCTGAGCCCGATCAACCCCGTGCGATCAAACGCTTGACCTTGACATCATTGGAATCTTTATAGTGGCACCCATAAACAGGGGGTCGCCTCAGAAAACGGAAAATAAAGCACGCTAAGCCGGTTGCAACGGTCGTAGCGGCCTGAACTTGCCCGCGCCGATCTTGGCGCTGCTGCGCCAGAGGTAATCGCCGGTCAGGTTGATGTGTTCCCAGCCGAGCGGCGACAGGTATTGCAATAGCGCGTCATCGACAGCATGCCCGTTGCCACGCAACGCATGTGCTGCGCGCTCCAGATAGACCGTGTTCCACAACACGACGGCCGCCGTCACCAGGTTGAGGCCGCTGGCCCGGTAGCGCTGCTGCTCGAAGCTGCGGTCGCGGATTTCGCCCAGACGGTTGAAGAATACGGCGCGGGCCAGCGCGTTGCGCGCTTCGCCCTTGTTCAGTCCAGCGTGGACGCGGCGGCGCAGCTCCACGCTTTGCAACCAGTCCAGGATGAACAGCGTGCGTTCGATGCGCCCCAGCTCGCGCAGGGCGATGGCTAAGCCGTTCTGGCGCGGATAGCTGCCGAGTTTCCGAAGCATCAGCGAGGCTGTCACCGTGCCCTGCTTGATCGAGGTCGCCAGCCGCAGAATTTCATCCCAGTGGGCACGAATAGCCTTGATGTTCAGCCTGTCGCTGCTAATCATCGGTTTGAGCGCGTCATAGGCGGTATCCCCCTTGGGGATGAACAGCTTGGTGTCGCCCAGGTCACGGATGCGCGGCGCAAAGCGGAAGCCCAGGAGATGCATCAGGGCAAAGACGTGATCGGTGAAGCCTGCCGTGTCGGTGTAGTGTTCCTCGATGCGCAGGTCGGACTCGTGGTACAGCAGGCCGTCAAGTACATAGGTCGAGTCGCGCACGCCGACATTGACCACCTTGGTGTGGAACGGCGCGTACTGGTCGGATATATGGGTGTAGAAGGTTCGCCCAGGGCTGCTGCCATATTTCGGGTTGATGTGACCGGTACTCTCGGCCTTGCTCCCGGTTCGGAAGTTCTGGCCGTCCGACGATGACGTGGTGCCGTCGCCCCAGTGTTCGGCGAAGGGATGCCGGAATTGGGCGTTCACCAACTCGGCCAGCGCTGTCGAATAGGTTTCGTCGCGGGTATGCCAGGCTTGTAGCCAGGCGAGCTTGGCGTAGGTCGTGCCGGGGCAGGACTCGGCCATCTTGGTCAGGCCCAGGTTGATCGCGTCGGCCAGGATGGTGGTCAACAGCAGATTTTTGTCCTTGGCCAGATCGCCCGATTTCAGGTGCGTGAAGTGGCGGGTGAAGCCCGTCCACTCATCGACTTCGAACAGCAGTTCGGTGATCTTGACGTGTGGCAGGATCATGGCTGTCTGGTCGATCAGCGCCTGCGCGGTGTCGGGTACCGCCGCATCCAGCGGCGTGATCTTCAGGCCCGACTCGGTGATGATCGCATTCGGCAGGTCGTTGGCCGCTGCCATGCGGTTGACCGTGGCAAGCTGCGCTTCAAGCAGCGTCAGGCGGTCGTGCAGGTACTGGTCGCAGTCGGTGGCCACGGCCAGCGGCAATGCGCTGGACTGCTTGAGGCTGGCGAACTTCGCGGGCGGCACCAGGTAGTCCTCGAAGTCCTTGAACTGGCGCGATCCCTGCACCCAGATGTCGCCCGAGCGCAGCGAGTTCTTCAGCTCGGACAGCGCGCACAGCTCGTAGTAGCGCCGGTCGATACCCGCGTCAGTCATCACCAGCTTCTGCCAGCGCGGCTTGATGAAGTCGGTCGGGGCATCGGCAGGCACTTTGCGGGCGTTGTCGGTGTTCATGCCACGCAGTACCTCGATGGCATCGAGCACGTTCTTGGCGGCGGGTGCGGCCCGCAGCTTGAGCACGGCAAGGAATTCCGGCGCGTAGCGGCGCAAGGTGGCGTAACTTTCGCCGATGCGGTGCAGGAAATCGAAGTCATCGGGCTGAGCGAGCTTCTGCGCCTCGGTGACGCTTTCGGCGAAGGCATCCCAGGACATGACGGCCTCGATGGCGGCGAACGGATCGCGGCCAGCTTGCTTGGCCTCGATCAGCGCCTGGCCGATGCGCCCGAACAGCCGCACCTTGGCGTTGATCGCCTTGCCGGATGCCTGAAACTGCTGCTGATGCTTGTTCTTGGCGGCGTTGAACAGCTTGCCCAGGATGCGGTCGTGCAAGTCGATGATTTCGTCGGTGACCGTGGCCATGCCCTCGATGGCCAGCGCCACGAGGGTGGCGTAGCGCCGTTGCGGCTCGAACTTGGCTAAGTCGGCGGGCGTCATCTGGCCACCCTCACGGGCGATCTTGAGCAGGCGGTTCTGGTGCACCGACCGCTCGATACCGGAAGGCAGATCGAGCGCCTGCCACGCCTTGAGGCGTTCGATGTGTTCCAGCATGTGCCGCGAGTTCGGTTTAACCGGCGACTGGCGCAGCCAGGCCAGCCAGGTCGTCTTGCCGTTGTCCCGGCGCCTGAGCAGATCGTCGAGGCGGCGGCGATGCGTGTCCGACAGTGGTTCGGCCAAGGCGTCATAGATGCGCCGGTTGGCGCGAGTGATGGCCTCGGCGCTAGCGCGCTCGATGGCGTTGAGCGCGGGCAGGATGATCGACTGTCGCCGCAGATGCTCAACCAAGGTGCTAGCCAGCACGATGCCTTTGTCGGTTTGCATGGCCAGGTCGGTCAGCGTGTGCACGGCCTGCCGGTAGTGGCTCATGGTGAACGGCTGGAAGCCAAACACCGTTTGCAGCTCGACCAGGTGCTCGCGCCGGGTCTGCTCCCGCTGCCCGTAGTCGTCCCAGCTTTCGACGCCGACCTTGAGCTGGTCGGCGACCAGTTTCAGTAGGGGCAAAGACGGCGCCTGATCGACACCAAGGAAGATTCCGGGAAAGCGCAGGTAGCAGAGCTGCACGGCAAAGCCCAAGCGATTCGCAGGCCCGCGCCGCTGGCGGATGATGGAGAGATCGGTATCGCTGAACGTGTAATGTCGAATTAGGTCGTCCTTGGTGTCCGGCAACGCCAACAGGCTTTCCCGCTCGGCGGCGGACAGTATGGAACGACGAGGCATATTTATTGATCCAATTTCAAGTATTGATACAGGGTCTCCCGGCTGACACCAAATTCACGGGCCAGCTTCGCTTTTTGCTCGCCCGCCGTGACGCGCCGTTTCAGTTCAGCAATCTGTTCACCGCTCAGAGACTTCTTTCGGCCTCGGTAGGCTCCGCGTTGCTTAGCGAGCGCGATGCCTTCGCGCTGCCGCTCACGGATCAAGGCCCGCTCGAATTCGGCGAATGCCCCCATGACCGACAGCATCAGGTTCGCCATCGGTGAATCCTCGCCGGTGAAGGTCAGGCTTTCCTTGACGAACTCGATGCGCACGCCGCGCTTGGTCAGCTTTTGTACGAGGCGGCGCAAGTCATCGAGGTTGCGCGCCAAGCGATCCATGCTGTGAACCACCACGGTGTCGCCTTCGCGCACGAAGGCCAGCAGCGAATCAAGCTCGGGCCGCTGGGTGTCCTTGCCCGACGCCTTGTCGGTGAACACCCTGCCGACTTCGACATGCTCCAGTTGCCGCTCCGGGTTCTGGTCGAAGCTGCTGACCCGGACGTAGCCGATGCGTTGACCCTGCAAGATACCTCCAAATACGAAAGTGTCAGGAAGAAATCTATGACCTTTCGCCGCAGGTGTCAAGAAACACAAAAGTTAACTCTATTCTGACGTTGCTGGGTGGCTTCTCCTGACATCAGGATAGGGTATGCCTCAGTCTGACAGTGATGAGTCGCAGGCGTTCGGATCGGCATCGGTTTCGCTCCCGGTCTTGGCGCGCGCCTGGAAGCGCTGATAGCACTCCAGCCCGCAGAAGTGCTCGACGTATTCCGCGCCTTCCGGGGTGAAGGCGGCATCGAGCGGGATTTCCTTGCAGCACACGCAGCAACTGGTGGCAGTCGGATCATTTGCATTCATGGTGGCACCCCTCCATTGACTGACGAAGACGGCGAATGCCGCCGCCGGCATCGGCTTGGCGAACAGGAAGCCTTGTCCTGTGTCGCAGTCCGCTTGTCGCAACAAATCAAGACTCGCCGATGTTTCCACGCCTTCGGCCACTACTTCCATGCCAAGCCCATGCGCAAGCTGAATCACGGTGCGCACGATGGTCTGGTCGCGGTGGTCGTTGGCGAGTCCGGCGACAAACGATTGGTCGATCTTGAGCGTGCTGATGGGGCAGCATTTCAGGTGTTGCAGGCAGGAATAGCCGGTGCCGAAGTCGTCGGCGGCGAAGCGCACACCGATCTGTCGCAAAGCTTCCAGGGCGGGGAAGATCGCCGGATCACCGAACGCAACCGATTCGGTCAGCTCAATTTCAAGATACGCGGCGGGCAACCCGGCATCGGCCAGCACGCCCTTTACCCACTTGTCGAAATCTGGCCCCACTTGGCTCGCCGAAACATTGACGGCCAGCCGGAACGGTTGCCATGCCAGCACCCGCCAGTCGCGCATTTGACGGCAGGCTGCGCCCAGCACCCATGCGCCGATTTCCGGCATCAGGCCGGACGATTCGATCACGGGCAGGAACTGGCCCGGCGGCAACAGTCCGAGCGTCGGATGACGCCAGCGCAACAGGGCTTCCGCGCCGACAATCTGCTCACTGCGCAAATCGACAATCGGCTGGTAGTGCAGCTCAAGCTGCCCGCGCTCGACCGCCTGCGCCAGTTGCGCCACTGTCCATTCAATTGGCTGGGAAGCGCTCATGATCGACCTCTGAAGGCCCGCAGCAGCCGCGTCACAGACAGGACAAACAAGCCGGTCAGCGTGAGGGCTGCAATACCCCAGTGCTCGCCGATGAACGCGCCGGCCGTCGTGCCGGCCAGCACAATGGCGAGAATCGGCAAATGACAGGGACAGGTGAGCACCGCCAGCGCACCCCACAGGTAGCCGGTGAACGGCTTGTGTGTCTCGGTCGGCAAGCGCTCGGGGCTGTTCATGGCAGACTCTCCGCTTGCTGGGCCGGCGCGGTCGGCATCGCGGCCAACTGCACTTCCAGATCGGCCAACGCTTCGCGTCGGCGTTCGACGAACTGACTCAGCACGGCAAGCTGTGCGGCTGTTTCATCGCAGTCCGCCGCATCCAGCGCCCGGCACAACCGCGCCAATGCGTCCAGGCCGATGCCCGCCTCAAAAGCGGCCCGCACAAAGCACAGCCGCTGCAAGGCGGCGTCATCGAACAAGCCGTAGCCGCCCGTGGTGCAGGCGACTGGCCGCAGCAATCCGCGCAGCAGGTAGTCGCGCACGATATGCACGCTCACCCCGGCCTCAAGGGCCAGTCGGGACACTGTGTAGGCGTTCATCGAACACCTCCTTTTCCTTATCCGGCGCAGCAGGACAGTTGCTTCACGTCCTTGCTGAAGGTCTGCGCCGCGAGCTTCAAGCCCTCGACCATCGTTAGGTAGGGGAACAACTGGTCGGCTAGTTCCTGCACCGTCATGCGGTTGCGAATGGCGAGAACAGCCGTCTGGATCAGTTCGCCCGCTTCCGGGGCCACCACCTGTACGCCAATCAGCCGTCCGCTGCCTTCCTCGATGACCAGCTTGATGAAGCCGCGGGTATCGAAGTTGGCGAGCGCACGCGGCACGTTGTCGAGCGTCAGCGTGCGGCTGTCGGTTTCGATGCCATCGTGGTGCGCTTCCGCCTCGCTGTAGCCCACGGTCGCCACTTGCGGGTCGGTGAACACCACGGCCGGCATCGCGGTCAGATTGATGGCGGCGTCGCCGCCGGTCATGTTAATGGCCGCACGAGTGCCGGCCGCTGCCGCCACATAGACGAACTGCGGCTGGTCGGTGCAGTCGCCGGCCGCGTAGATGTTCGGGCTACTGGTGCGCATGCCCTTGTCGATGACGATGGCCCCCTGCGCATTGACGGCTACCCCCGCCGCTTCCAATGCCAGGCTGCGCGTGTTCGGTGTCCGGCCGGTGGCGACCAGCAGCTTGTCGGCGCGCACTTCGCCCTGTCCAGTGGTCAGCACGAATTCGCCGTCCACATGGGCGACTTGGCTGGCTTGCGTATGTTCCAGTACCTTGATTCCTTCGGCACGGAAGGCGGCTGTGACGGCCTCGCCGATGGCAGGGTCTTCGCGGAAGAACAGCGTGCTGCGCGCAAGGATCGTGACCTGGCTACCCAGCCGGGCGAAGGCTTGCGCCAGTTCCAGCGCCACCACCGACGAGCCGATGACGGCCAGGCGTTCGGGAATGGTGTCGCTGACCAAGGCCTCGGTCGAAGTCCAGTAGGGTGACTCTTTCAGGCCCGGAATCGGCGGCATGGCCGGACTGGCACCCGTGGCGACCAGGCAGCGGTCGAACATCACGACGCGCTCACCACCCTCGTTCAAACTAACGATAAGGCTCTGGTCGTCCTTGAAACGCGCTTCACCGTGCAGAACGGTGATGGCTGAATTGCCGTCCAGGATGCCTTCGTACTTGGCATGACGGAGTTCTTCGACACGGGCCTGCTGCTGGGCCAGCAGCCGCTCGCGCAAGATCGTCGGCGGTGTGGGTGGCATGCCGCCGTCGAATGGGCTTTCCCGGCGCAGATGGGCGATGTGGGCGGCGCGGATCATGATCTTGGACGGCACACAACCGACGTTGACGCAGGTGCCGCCGATGGTGCCGCGCTCAATCAGCGTGACCTGCGCGCCTTGCTCGACGGCCTTCAGTGCTGCCGCCATCGCGGCTCCACCGCTGCCGATCACGGCGACTTGCAACGGGCGCTCGCCGCCGCTGCCCTTGTCGGCGGCACCCATCCAGCCGCGCACCTTGTCGAACAGCCCAGTGCGGTTGTCGGTCGGCGGGGCATCGGCGAGCATCGCTTTGTAGCCCAGGCCAGCCACGGCGGCGGTCAGTGCGTCCGGCGCTGTGCCTGGATCAAGGGCGAGCTGGGCCGCGCCCTTGGCATAGGACACTATGGCAGATTGGACGCCGGGTACTTTTTCCAGCGCTTCCTTGACGTGCGCCGCGCACGAGTCGCAGGTCATGCCGGTGATTTTTAGATGGGTCATGCGACAGATCCTTTTTCGTTTGTGGTAGCAGACAAGGGCGTCAGATGTGCTGCGCTGCCGTTTTCAGTGCCTCACTTCTTGACGCTGGACGGATAGCCTGCGTCTTCGGTGGCCTTGGTCAGCTTCTGCACGCTGGTCTTGGCATCATCGAAGGTGACAACCGCTTCGCGTGTCTCGAAGGTCACGTTAACTTTGCTGACGCCTTCGACCTTGGAAATCGCCTTCTTGACGGTGATCGGACAAGCGGAGCAGGTCATGCCCGGTACGGACAGCGTGACGGTCTGGGTGGCGGCCCACACGGGGGCAACAACGGCAGCGATGGCGAGAGAGGCAAACAGTTTTTTCATGATGAACTCCTGTGATTAATAGAAAAATGGCATGACGTAGGGAAATCCGAGCGCGACCAGAACCAGCGCGGCCACGACCCAGAAAATGAGCTTGTAAGTAGCGCGCACTTGGGGAATCGCACACACATCCCCTGGTTTGCAGGCTTGCGCCGGTCGGTAGATGCGCCGCCAGGCGAAAAACAGCGCCACCAACGCCGCGCCGATGAAGATCGGGCGATAAGGTTCCAACACCGTCAAGTTGCCGATCCAAGCGCCGCTGAACCCCAGGGCGATCAGAACCAGCGGCCCCAGGCAGCAAGCCGAGGCGAGGATGGCGGCTAGCCCGCCAGTGAAGAGCGCCCCGCGCCCGTTTTGAGGTTCAGACATACGCTTGTCCTTTCAAATCTGGATTGGATAGCTTAAGCTTACTTCCGTACCAATGTACGGAGTCAAGCGATATGGAAAAAAATTTGGAGAATCTGACTATTGGCGTTTTCGCCAAGGCGGCCGGGGTCAACGTGGAAACAATCCGGTTCTATCAGCGCAAGGGCTTGTTGCCGGAGCCGGACAAGCCCTATGGCAGCATCCGCCGCTATGGCGAGGCGGATGTGACGCGGGTGCGCTTCGTGAAATCAGCCCAGCGGCTCGGATTCAGCCTCGACGAGATCGCAGAGCTGCTGAGGCTGGATGACGGCACCCACTGCGAGGAAGCCAGCAGCCTGGCCGAGCACAAGCTTCAGGACGTGCGCGAAAAAATGACCGACCTGGCGCGCATGGAAACCGTGCTATCCGAACTTGTGTTCGCCTGCCATGCGCGGCAAGGGAACGTTTCTTGCCCGCTGATTGCTTCGCTGCAAGGGGAGAAAGAGCCGCGTGGTGCCGACGCGGTGTAGCCGAGGGTAGTTACGCCTTAGCGTGCTTTATTTTCCGTTTTCTGAGACGACCCCAACAGGAAATTCCAAGTTTTCAAGGAGCGGATATGAGTGCCGCCGCAGCAGACAGCGTCGCGGTCAGCCTTCCCATCGAAGGCATGACCTGCGCCTCGTGCGTGGGCCGAGTCGAAAAGGCCTTGAAGGCCGTGCCGGGCGTCAACAAGGCCAGCGTCAACCTGGCGACAGAACGCGCCGACATCACTTTCGAGAGCGCGCCGGACGTCGCTGCCGCCGTGCAGGCGGTGCAGAAAGCGGGTTACACCGTCACCGAAACCACGATCGAACTGTCGGTCACCGGCATGACCTGCGCCTCCTGCGTGGGCCGCGTCGAAAAGGCTTTGAAGGCCGTGCCCGGCGTCAGCAACGCCAGCGTCAATCTCGCCACCGAGCGCGCCAGCATCACCGCGGCCGGCGGCGTCCCCGCCAACGCCCTGATCCAGGCCGTGGCCAAGGCCGGCTACGAGGCGCGGCCCCTCTCGGCGGAATCCAGCCACACCGACGCCGTGGCCGAACGCCAGGCCGCCGAGCTGAAATCGCTCAAGCGCGCGCTGACCGTCGCCACGGTCTTCGCGCTGCCCGTGTTCATCCTGGAAATGGGCGCCCACATCGTGCCGGCGTTCCACCATGTCATCGCCGAGACCATCGGCACGCAGAACAGCTGGTACCTGCAATTCGTGCTGGCCAGCATCGTGCTGTTCGGCCCCGGCCTGCGCTTCTTCCAGAAGGGCATCCCCGCGCTGCTGCGCGGCGCGCCTGACATGAATTCGCTGGTGGCGGTGGGCACGTCCGCCGCCTACGCCTATTCGGTGGTCGCCACCTTCGCGGCAGGGCTCTTGCCTGCCGGCACGGTCAATGTCTATTTCGAAGCCGCGGCGGTGATCGTGGCGCTGATCCTGCTTGGGCGCTACCTTGAGGCCCGGGCCAAGGGCAACACGTCCGAGGCCATCAAGCGCTTGCTGGGCCTGCAGGCCAAGACCGCGCGTGTTGTCCGCGACGGCGCCACGCTTGAACTCGCCATCGAAGACGTGGTCACGGGCGACCTGATCGAAGTCCGTCCCGGCGAGCGCATCCCCGTGGACGGCGAAGTCGTGGAAGGCAACAGCTACATCGACGAATCCATGATCAGCGGCGAACCCGTGCCGGTGGAGAAGACGCCCGGCGCCGAAGTAGTGGGCGGCACCGTCAACCAGAACGGCGCGCTGACGTTCCGGGCCACCAAGGTCGGTGGCGACACGCTGCTGGCGCAGATCATCCGTATGGTCGAACAGGCGCAGGGCTCGAAACTGCCAATCCAAGCCATGGTGGACCGCATCACGATGTGGTTCGTGCCAGCCGTCATGGCCGCGGCGGTGGTGACCTTCATCATCTGGCTCACGTTCGGGCCCGAGCCTGCCCTGACGTTCGCATTGGTCAACGCGGTGGCCGTGCTGATCATCGCCTGCCCCTGCGCCATGGGCCTGGCCACACCGACCTCCATCATGGTGGGCACGGGGCGCGCGGCGCAGATGGGCGTGCTGTTCCGCAAGGGCGAAGCCTTGCAGTCCCTGGAGGATGCCAAGGTGGTGGCGGTGGACAAGACCGGCACCCTGACCAAGGGCCGCCCCGAACTGACCGACCTGATCGTCGCGCCGGGCTTCGAACGGTCCGCCGTGCTGGGCAAGGTCGCCACCGTCGAAGCCAAGTCCGAACATCCGATCGCCCAAGCCATCGTGGACGCGGCGCGCGCCGAGAACATCGCGCTGGGCACGATCTCGCAGTTCGAATCGATCACCGGCTTCGGCGTGAGCGCCCGCGTGGACGGCGACCTAGTCGAAATCGGCGCCGACCGTTTCATGCGCGAGCTGGGCCTGAGCGTCGAGTCCTTCGGCTCGGACGCCGCGCGCCTGGGCGACGAAGGCAAGACTCCGCTGTACGCCGCCATCAACGGCAAGCTGGCCGCCATGATCGCCGTCGCCGACCCCATCAAGGAAACCACGGCCGCCGCTATCCGCGCCCTGCATGAACTGGGCCTGAAGGTCGCCATGATCACCGGCGACAACCGCCGTACCGGCGAAGCCATCGCCCGCCAGCTCGGCATCGACGAAGTCGTCGCCGAAGTGCTGCCCGACGGCAAGGTCGCAGCCGTACAGCGCCTGAAGCAGCAGTACGGACCCATCGCCTACGTGGGCGACGGCATCAACGACGCGCCGGCGCTGGCCGAAGCGGACGTGGGCCTGGCCATCGGCACCGGCACGGACATCGCCATCGAGGCCGCCGACGTGGTGCTTATGTCGGGCGACCTGGGCGGCGTGCCCAACGCCATCGCCCTGTCCAAGGCCACCATCCGCAACATCAAGCAGAACCTGTTCTGGGCCTTTGCCTACAACGTGGCCTTGATCCCGGTGGCGGCGGGCCTGCTGTACCCGGTGAACGGCAGCCTGCTGTCGCCGGTGTTCGCGGCGGGCGCGATGGCTCTGTCCAGTGTGTTCGTGCTGAGCAACGCGCTGCGGCTGCGCCGCTTCACGGCGCCCTTCCCGGCCCGGGGCTAAACTCCGCCTTCCCGGTCCGGGCCGGCAAGCGCGATCCCTACTGGCTCTTCTCTTTCGGCGCGATGGCCACCAGCGCGCGCACCTCCTTCAGCAAGCGTTCCATTTCCGCCGGTTGCGGGCCGCCCGAGGTGGCGCGGTTCTTGACCTGTGCCCGTTCTCGCTCGTTGGCCGGTGTTACGCGCGCCGCCAGCAGATGCCCCAAGGTATCGACGGCCATGCGCACCTTGCTCCCCTTCTTGCACTTGTGGCCTTCATAGCCCGCAGCACGCGGACCGCTCTCGCACGTCGATTGCAGCGTGCGACCATCAAGGATCACTGCACTGGGTTGACCCTGGCGCTGCTGGGCCACGCGCAACACCGAACGCAAGTCATACACCATGCCTCGAGACAATCCGCCTGCAAGCCACGCCGTGTCTGCTGATACACCTCATCCCACGGCGGAAAGTCATTGGGTGGCGAACGCCACGACGCTCCCGCACGAGCCTTCCAACGCAGGGCGTTGAACATCGCCCTGAGCTGGTGCTTGCGCTGCGGCGCGCGCTCGCTCATCAACGTCAAGGACGGCGCGGCGAACGCGCATTCGAACCGGTATCGGAATTATCCCAACTTTAATGAACCAAATGCTCATCCGAAAGGCCATGCGGCGCGAAGTGCTCGTCAAGCTACCTTTTGGCCTTTGAAGTAGCGGCTCTCTGTCGCAAGCCGCGCGCTGCCTCGATCTACTCACTTATTACACTCCAACTTCAGTGAATCAAATCTCAAGTTGAGTGAACTTCGACAGCGGCCTGATTCCACTGCCCAACTTGAACGAACTTTTCGGTGAGAAATCCAAGTTGAATGAACTTTTTGGACAAAATACCAACTTGAATGAACCAAATATCCGCCTTTGGCTAAGCGCCGATCTAAGGTCTCTTGACCTGCTCGCCGAATTTTGAACCTCATAGCCCAAATGTCGAAGTTCATCGAAGGTGGACACTCGACATTTTTTGAATCATGGACTTAGTGAAATTTGGTTCATTCACTTTGGCCGCACTGGTTAATTGAACATGGCATTCTTCCCCAGAAAGTTCATTGAACTTGGGCGCTGAATGGGACCATCACATCGCGAGGTCCCCCACGCCAGTGCACTGAGGTACCCTCCAACGGCTGTGAGCTACACGTGGATGATGAGTGTCTGCCATCGGCCAAAACCGGCCGGTCGCACCACCTGCACAATGCGGCAGATGCGGCCTTTCGACCATCGGATTTTTCGTTGGCCACTGACTGAGCTCTGAAAATTTCCGACTTGCCCAGACGCGACGACAGCAAATTTGCGACCGACGCAGCTTACACTTATGATGTTAAACTGTGTAACAACTTTCACGTTCGGCATCGAAATCGAAGTATTGGCAATTGGAAGAATCATGGCAATTCGAACTGAGGAAGAGCTTGGAGAGGCACTGAAAAATGATCAGGACACCATTGAAATTGAAGGTGACCTGCAAAATAAGGTCTTGAGAATTAAAGCAACAGGCACGGTTGCCTGGCTGATCGCCATCGGTGCAATTGGCATTGCCGTGGCTATCACTTTGGGTACTGGCGGGGCTGGTGCGCCAGTCAGCGGTGCCGTCGGCGTAGGTGCCGTCACAGTACTTGGGCTCCCTGCCGCTATGTCGGCGGTAAGTATCGCAGTCGCTGCTGGTGGTGTAGGCGCTCTCAACTCCTTGCGCAGGTACAAAGTTGTTTCCAATGCCGGCGGAAAGCTGATTTTGTCTCGCGACTGAAACTGCGTTCAAGCTGACCCGCCTTCTAGAGGCAAATTAACTTCGCTCTCAGTTGCCGTCCCAAGCCTGTGGCCTACAGATTCCAGCCGGTAAAACCGACGCAGCAGTCGTCGTGACCGAAGCATTCATATCTCACATCTGACCAGAACAACAACGCATGAATAACAGGGATAGAGTCGGGGAAGTGCAAGTTGCCTGGCAGTTGTTGACGGGCACAATGCTTACAGCGGCTTCGGTTCGCCGGGTGAAAGATCTACGAGACGCGCGAGTTCCGCCTGCTGTGCCCTTGAGCGCAGGGGTCTACGCTTTCTGGTGGACCGGAAGTCGGGAGCAGCTACTTCAAGCCAATCGGCATATCGTATTGAAAGGGCCAGGAGGCAAGAGTGTGGACGTGCATTATCACGACTGGTGGCCAGCGGAGGCCCCGTTCCCCTGTTTGTACGTCGGCAAAGCGACCAATTTGAGGCGCCGTTTTCGCGAGCATCTTTTGCCCGGTACGGCAGGCCGTGCACATCTAGCACTATCGGGGAACCTCAAGACAAAGCCCCGCACTTCATCTTGTCAATTGCGCTTTGGAATTGAACATATCTTCCCAGCCGAATCTAATCCGTTGGCGCTTATTGCCGATAGCGTAGGCTTTTCCTGGTGCGATGAGTTTCCAGACAATGCTGTCGCTGAGCGTTTTTTTGCTGAGGACAGGCTCGTTGGGCATTTCCGCCCGTGGTTCAACATTGACTCGGAACGTTGATCGCCTGACAGCCTCCAATCACCGCCCTGAGCAACGAAGAGGCCGTAGCGATCAGGCCGCAGATTTGGACATTTTCCCTTCAGCGCCTCTCGCGGGGTCGGTACCCGGCCAGGAGCGGACACCTCAAAAAATGCCTCCAGCTGGATGCATTCATCAGAAGGATCGATTGAAATATAGAGGCGATTCCATACCGGTCAAGCAAGGAGCATAGAATGAGGGATTGCGTTACCGCCGTACTCGGTATCTTGGTTCTTTCCGTAGCATCAAACGTTTCGGCTTCATCACTTCCGGCGCAGATACTTTGTACTCCAGACGAGCATAGTCGGGTCGGCTTATCGAAAATCGACATCCCTGGGTCACAAGCTCATCTCTTCGAATATGGCGGTAAGGTCACCACTACGAGGAAAGGTACAACGACAAATTATTCATATGGTCAGGGTCAAGATTTTTACAAACTAAAAGACAAGACTTCATACTCAAAAGATTTCGTTAATCTGCAACTCGATCTGTTTATTGTCTCCGATCCTAATTGGGCAGATAGCAGCGGGATTCTGATTCTACAAGGACAACCCACGGGAGCCTTCTTTCATATCGATTGGGCGACGCGCCGCTATTACGGCTACGTCCGCGAGTTTGGGGGGCTCGACGCCTACGCTGGCTCTTGCACAGTTCTTAAAAAATAATCTCACCACCGACAGCTATGGGTCGAGGCTGTGCGAAAACGTGCGCTGGTCAAAGACGTCCACAACCTCGAACCCTTAGATCGCCGCAGAATCGGTTTCCGTGAGTGCGGAAATGGGTCAAGCGTACCTTCGAGTTGCCAATAGATCGCGTTTTCACACCGCCTCGATCGAAAGCGGGCGTCCGTATTGGCCTGCTAACGACCATCTCCGGTCGTTTGGGAGTACATCGGAATTTTCGTATTGGCTGCAATTCGCGCGCCGGGTGTGACTGCCAACGAACCATCGTCCGCGTGTGGCCTAGTCACCTTGCTACCATAAGCTGCCGGCAGCGAAACTTACTCGATACGCCAATGATATCCACACTGATGACCGTAGTTTGTCCAACAGGCCAGGACAATCTCCTCGAAAGCCTTGTCCGACTCTATGGCCGACTTGGCGATATAGTCGACGGCCGCAGGGAATTTGGCGGCTTCGTTGCCCCCATAGACCTCGGTGAGAAATACCACATGAAGGTCGAGAACTACCCTAGGCTGACGATGAGTTTTTCGAATGAAGATCGCAGGTCGCTAAGTGGCTACGCAGGGATGAGTGCCAAAGACTTGCTGGCCTGCGCTGCGACGCCGCTGGAGCGTTTAGCAGTCGCTACATTATGGAAGCAGGCTGATCTAGGCAAGATTCGACATATTGCTGCTGGCATCGTGGAGAATGAGAGTGAAAAGCGAACCAATCATGCCGAGACAGACGCTCCTGTCTTCAGACAGTTCGGTCGTCATCTTTCCAATCCGGCGAGCCAACCGATTGCCGACCAGCACACCTTACGAGCCTACAGGTACCACCAGGAACAGAACATCTACGATAGTCGGCACAGGCTGAATACGGTGAAGGCACAAGAGGTCAAGGAATACGCTGCGTGGGTTCAGGTCTTGGCTAATCGTGAGCCATCTCTTGGGAAAAGCGATCGGATGTACGAGTTCGACCAGTCAATGTTCGCGCTCGGCAAAGCAACGAAAGCCTTCATAATTGCAGTAAGCGGTATGACTCCTCGCAAGCGCAAAGTTGCGTAGACACCTGAAAGTGAGGGGCCTGAGCCGAGTGACCTCTCAATATTCGGCCGCTCGCTTTGACTAGTGTTGATCGTCCGATTTGGGTCGAGGCTGTGTGGAAACACGTTTCGTCCTAACACCCACAGCGCAATAGCCTGGTCCGCATCACCTTGGGCGGTCTTCACTTCGATTTTTCGAAGCGGGGCTCACTCAAGGCCGTTTGGGCGGCCGGGATAGGGCCTGAGGTGCGTCATTGGCCAAATGAAGGGCTCAGCCGCCCATCGCCAACACCGCTTTCATGGTCTGCTGGTAGCCCAGGATTTGCATGACCCGCTTGAGGTTATAGGCCAGTACATTTAAGCTCATTTCCGTGCTCACATTGCCCAAGCGACGAGTTAGGAAGTGCGTATAGCCCATCCAATGCTTGAACGTGCCGAACACATGTTCCACCGTGCGCCGCCGCACCTTCATCGCATCTGGCATTCGGTCTAGACGGCGCTGCGCCGCCTCAAGCACGGCCTCATGCTCCCATCGACTGATGCGCCGATACGCGCTAGGTGTGCATCGCTCCTTCATCGCGCATTGTGGGCAGGCACTACTCCAGTAGCGCCGCAATTGAAGACCATTCTCCTCCCGCGTAAACCGGTGGATGGCGCGCTGGCCCGCAGGGCACTGGTACTCATCGTCCTTCGCGATGTAAATGAAGTCCGAGCGGTCGAAGCGGCCTTCGGCCTTGGCATTGGAAGTCGTGGGTTTGGGCAAGATCGCATCAATACCTGTCTCTGCACATGCCTTGATCTGAGGCGCGCTGTAGTAGCCGCGATCGGCAATCGCACGCAGTCGCTTCTTGCCCATCGCCTCCCGCGCGGCTTGTGTCATCGATGCCAATGAGTCCCTGTCATGTCCTCGGTTCGTCACTTCGTGCGCGACGATCAGATGGTGCTTGGCTTCGACAACCATCTGCACGTTGTAGCCGACCATCCCCGAGCCCCGGCCGCTGGTGGCCATCGAGCGGGCATCGGGGTCGGTCACCGACAACTGACCGTCTGGACTGTCTTTGAGCCTCTCCTTGACGTCATCCAGCGTGCGCATTTGCTTGCGCAGACGTTCGATCTTGTCCTTGAGCCGATTGGTCCTGGCCTCGATCTCGACAGGTTGCGTTCGGTCCGCTGTGTCAAGCGCCGCCAGATAGCGGTGGATGCTCTCCTCAATCTGCTGCTGACGTTTGTCTATCTTGGCAGCCGTGAAGTTCTTGTCGCGCGTGTTGACTGCCTTGAACTTGCTTCCATCAACGGCAACCAGGGCTTGGCTGAATAGCTTGAGATCTCGGCATACGGCAACAAACCGCCGGCAAACGTTGCGAATGCCCGACCCATTGTCACGACGAAAATCCGCGATGGTCTTGAAGTCTGGTGCCAGACGGCCGACCAGCCACATCAGTTCGACGTTGCGTTGGCACTCTCGCTCGAGTCGACGACTGGACTGGACCCGATTTAAGTAGCCGTAGATGTAGATCTTCAGCAGCACGGTCGGGTGATACGACGGGCGGCCGGTAGCTGCTGGCGCCGCCTTCTCAAATCCCAGCGATTCCAGGTTGAGCTCGTCGACGAATGCGTCGACTATGCGCACCGGGTTGTCGTCGGCGATGAAGTCATCCAGGCATTCCGGGATCAACGCTACCTGCTGCCGGTCCTGACCTTCGATGAATCGGGGCATGTCGACTCCCGGGATCGAGATACCAAACTCTATCTAGATCGCCGTAGCGGCGTCAAAGAGTTTCCACACAGCCTCGGTCGGAAGCGGACCGCCACGAGCAGCTGCAACCGGCCAGAAACGGTCGATAGAGACTTGCCATTTCGTGCGAATGCGTCCTTCGCCACGACGCCCATAAGCATCACTAGCGCATCCAACTTGCCACTCTCCAGGACTAGAGTCAGTGCGGAGCTATTCGAGAAGCCCCAAAATTCAACTTTACAGTCCAACACCAGCTTGATCCGGCTCCAGATTAAGCCACTCAAGATAGGCACTCTCCATAGCTTTAGCCATTGCCGCCACACTGAACCTTTCCCTGAGCACAAAGTTCGCTCGGCCAGCTTCGCCAAACTGGTTGCGCAGTCTGCTGTCTACAATCAGCTTACCGATCACCGAACGGAGTATCAACCGATCGAAAGGGAGCACCACATATCCCGAAACACCGTTCTCGACGACCTCCGGTATACAACCAACTGCCGTGGCAACAACTGGTACACCGCAAGCCAATGCTTCGACAAACGTGGATCCCAATACCTCATACTCCGGTACCATTGCGTAAATATCAACCGTGCATAACAGATCACGAACGCATACGCGGAAATCTGGAAAGTGGATTCTTCCTATCAACCCAATTTCGAGCGCACGTCTCCTTAGTTGGTCGAGTCGGGGCTCGTGCAGGCCACCAAGCACTAGGTGAACTTCTGGGTGGACCTCCATCAATGGATACATCGCCTCGACCAGGATTCGAAGGCCGTGCGCATCCCGATCGTCGGCAACGTTTCCAATGACAATTGCATCTTCAGGAATCCCGAGTTCTTGGCGCGTCGAACTCGCCACTGGCCTCAGACACTGGACATCCAGGCCTGTAGGAATAGTCCGTACACGCTGCTCGAGATACCCTCGGTCGAGGTATCGCTGGCGCTGGTAAGTACTTACGGTAATCACATGTTTGCTTACCAAGTTGCGGAGTCGCGGCACGTGCTTCCGACTTTCCCTATGATGTGTTCTCACGACCAGACGTGTTCGCGCTAAACGCGCGAACAGCGCGGCGCGCAGATCATCTGCCACTGAATGAGTGTTGACGACGTCATAGTCTCCTCCACACACTATTCCGCCGATGCGAAACGGACTCACGGCAGAAGCGATCTGCCCATCCACCTCAATGTAGTGCGTTGTAAAGCCGTGATTTTGCGATCGCCGCCCTAGCTCAGACCTTGCTGCGCAAACAACCTCGAGCATATGGCCGCGTTCACGCATGGCGAGCATCTCATTGAGGATACGCAACTCTTTGCCACCGAAGCCGCTGGACAGGCTCACGTGCAGAACCCTCAGGCGAGACCGCGAACGGGGCCCGGCGGGCGCGCGACCAAGAAACGCGAAGGTACGTTGATACTTCATTAGCGCTGACAAAACCTTAGCCATTTATTTTGTAAAGCGTATAGCGACGACTTTTAGAGATCGGCACCAACCGCTCTCTCACGCTTTCGTCGATTAAGAACTCCTTTCCGTTTGGAAGTGCTACAAATGCAGCTTCACCCTTCTCCAAAGACAGCTTTTCCAACTCGCTCGGAACAATTAGCTCAGCCGTGCCGCCCGAATAGAATCGCGCCGAGAAAGGCCGGCTATACACAAAGTAAAGCTTCTGACCTTCACTCATCTGAGATTTGGCGACGGCCACTAATTGCTTCTCTGTTTTGAGCTTTGTGGGCGCCGTAAGCGAGACCAGCCCGAGACTAATTGCCGCTGTTGGCACTAGTGCTCCCGTGATTACCAAGATCCGGGCTAGACGCGGCACCGCTTCTGCAGGCGATAGTTCTTTGGCGAGCATTGCAAGAAGCAGCGCAAAAGCTGGCAGACTGGGCAACACGTACGTCCAGAGTATGTTTCCAGAGAAGGTGAAGAAGGTCGGAGCGGCAACGGCCCACAGCGCCAAGTAACCGACGACTGGCGACCGACACGCCTGACGAGCCCGTGCCCTGCGAGAGGCATTAGCCACTACCCAAACCCCTAGCAGAATCCCGGCCCATCCCCATGGGAACGAAGCCAGTAGCCACTCAATCCAAATGCTGCCAAAGGGTCGCTCGTGCGCAGTACCATACAGATCTCCCTGCCAACCCGCGTCTACGAACCGCAGGAAGTGCTCACCCACTAAAAAGTACTGGACGAATCCGGGGGTCTTTAGCTCAGCGCAGATGTACCAGGGAACGGTCAGAGCGAGCATCACCAACGTGCCTGTTAACCAAGGAAGATTGGTCAGGTGCACCATACGATCTCGGCGAAGCGCAAGCCAAGGAACGAGGACTATCGCCACGAGGACGAATGCGAGGGGCCCTTTCGACAACAGGCCAATTGCCATGCCCACAAAGAGCCCATAACGCCAGAATGGTGTCGGCGCTGTCGGCGCGATAAGGAACGCCAACATTGAATAGGTGATCCCTAGCGCAAAAAAGGAATCCGTGAGCACAGCGCCGGCCGCGGCGAGCGGTAGCAGCATGGAAGACAGTATGATCGTGGTCCATCGAGCAGCCTGTCGATCAACCAAGATAGCGGTCGCTCGGTAGAGGACTGCTGCGAGCGCAACCATCGCCAGGAATGAGGGGAATCTGACCGCGAATTCGGATCCGCCAAGGATCCTTATCCCCATCGCTTGGCTCCAGAATGAGAGCGGAGGCTTTCCCCAAAAAGGAACTCCAGGTTCGAACCAAGGAGTGATCCAATCTCCGGTTTCCACCATCAGTCTCGCTATCTCAGCATATCTCGGCTCCGAGGTATCGATCAGTGGCATCGCAGCCATTGAAAAAAGCCGAGCAATAGCGATGCCTGCCAGCCCCCAAAAGAACCACTTAGCCTTCAACTGCATTTTTCGTTTGAATCCCGGCGTGATGTGAGGCCATCTGCGTGGCTTTTTCGAGCACATCGCGCACTATGAAGATCGGACGCTGCTTCGTCTCCATGTATCCTTTTCCAACGTATTCGCCCAACAGCCCAATCGTCAGAAGCTGTATTCCACTTAGGAGGGTGATCATGGCTGTTAGTGATGGATAGCCAGGCACGTCGTGACCGAATACGATAGTTTTTAAAATTATCCAGAGGCCAAACGTGCCACCTGTCAACGCGACAACCGCTCCTACGCCAGTGGCCCAGCGCAGCGGAGCAGTTGAGAATGAGGTAATGCCCTCAAGGGCGAGACCGAACAGCGCAAAGTAGTTCCATTTGGTCTTGCCAGCGGCCCTGGGCGCGCGGTCATAATCGATCACTTTGGTCGGGAACCCGATCCAAGCATAGAGACCTTTCATGTAGCGGCACCGCTCCGGCATCTGGAGCAAGGCCTCTACGGCCCTACGACTCATAAGTCTGAAATCGCCGGTGTCTGCGGGAATCCTCGACCGGCTCAAGCGACTCATGATTCGGTAGAACGCATAAGCAGACAAGCGCTTCGCGAAACCTTCACCCTCACGCTTGCGCCTGCGCATCGATACGACATCGAATCCCTCCTGCCATGCCTTGACCATTTCGGGAATCAGTTCCGGAGGGTCCTGCAGGTCGGCATCCAACATGATCACTGCCTCACCCCGCGCATGCGCCAGACCAGCACTCATCGCTGCCTCTTTCCCGAAATTTCTACTCAGGCGAACCACTCTAACTCCAGGATCTAGCTGAATCAGCGCAGTCAAGAGCAACACGCTTTTATCCGTGCTTCCGTCGTCCACGAAGACAATCTCGTAGGGTAGAGCTAGCTTGCCGAGAATCTCTTTCAGCTTCGCGTGACAGATTGGCAAGACATCTTGCTCATTCAAGAACGGAATCACAATCGAGATCTGAATCGCGTTCTCCGCTCTTATATCGGCTTCAGCGGGGCCTGGTGGCAATGTAAACATGGGATCTAACCACTGGGTATCGAAGGCTGCCAATTTACGTAAGTCCGCTCGACAATTATCGAACCTTGTAATTACATTTCCGCAAGCTTGGAGGACATCAGGTCCCGCCAGGCTTGCGAAAGTTCAGGCTTACTAGCCGGTTAGCTCCTCCTCCTCGGCGTCGTCATGATGCACCAAGTAGTAGAGCGCCGGCAGAATCAGAAGCGTCAATATGGTGGATGAGATGATGCCCCCAATAACCACCGTGGCCAACGGCCGCTGCACCTCCGCACCTGTTCCCGTAGCAATAGCCATAGGTACGAATCCAAGCGAAGCCACGAGGGCAGTCATCAGCACGGGACGCAATCGGGTCAATGCTCCTTCTCGCACCGCGGTGTACAACGGCCTCCCTTCATCTCTCAAGGAGCGAATAAAGGACAACAGAACCAAACCATTGAGAACAGCCACACCACACAATGCAATGAATCCCACCGCAGCGGTAATTGACAACGGACTTCCCCTCATCCATAGCGCAAGAATTCCACCCGTCAACGCGAAGGGAATACCGGTAAAGACGAGTAGGCCATCCCTAACGTTTCCAAACATCGCGAACAACAAGACGAACACCAAAAGCAGGGCGACGGGGACCACAATCTGCAATCGCTTGGTAGCCGATTCAAGTTGTTCGAAAGTGCCCCCGAATGCTGTCCAGTAACCGGTCGGGACCTTGACCTGTTCAGCGATTGCCGCTTCCGCCTCGCCGACGAATGATCCAAGGTCTCTGCCGCGAACGTTGGCGCTGACCACAACCCTCCGCTTTCCATCCTCGCGGGAGACCTGGTTGGGACCAGGCGCCAAATCAAATGTCGCAACTTCAGATAGTGGTATGTAGGCGGTCTGAACCTGCCCCTCACCTCTCGGCAGCGCAATCGGGAGATTTTTGAGTGCAGTGATGTTCTCGCGGACCTTTTCTGGAAGTCGAACGACGATATCGAATCTGCGGTCGCCCTGGAAGAACGTGCCTGCCTCACGCCCCCCCGCGGCAATCGTCAGAGTGTCCTGGATATCCGACAGGCTAAGGCCATAGCGCGCTGCTTTAGCTCGATCGATCGACACGCTCAGCATGGGAAGACCCGTGGTTTGTTCCACTTTGACTTCCGAGGCGCCAGGAATCTTCTGGAGAACTTCAGCCACCTCAGCCGCAGTTTTGTTCAACACATCGTTGTCATCACCGAATATCTTCACCGCGACATCGCTGCGAACGCCAGAAATCAGTTCGTTGAACCGTAGCTGAATCGGCTGCGAGAACTCGTAGTTGTTCCCCGGAATGTTCTGTGCTTCACGCTGAATCGCCTCACGCAGATCGGCATGGGACTTCTTCGGGGTCGGCCAGTCCTTTTCGGGCTTAAGCATGATGTAGCCATCGGAGATATTGGGGGGCATAGCGTCCGATGCGATCTCGGCAGTGCCGGTCCGCGCGAACACACGCTCGATCTCGGGGAACTTCTCCTTCAAGCGGGTTTCCAGCTGAACCTGCATGGCGACTGATTGCGTCAAACTTGTGCCCGGAATGCGCAATGCTTGGATCGCCATGTCTCCTTCGTTGAGATTCGGAATAAACTCGCTTCCCAAACGAGTGGCGATAAAACCGCACACGAGCAAGAACCCTAGTGCCCCCCCGAGCATGAGAGGAGTGCGGCGAAGTGCCAGGTCGAGCAGAGGTTCGTAGCGTCGACGTGCCCACGCCATTACCCGAATTTCCTTCTCTGACACCTTCTTCCCGATGAACATAGCCACGGCCGCCGGTACGAACGTGACCGACAGAATCATGGCACCGAGCAATGCCATTACCACGGTGAGAGCCATGGGGTGGAACATGCGCCCTTCCACCCCGCTGAGCGCGAATATTGGAAGGTAAACAACCATGATGATCAGCTGGCCGTACAGCAGTGGACGTCGCGCCTCGCGAGCGGCCGCGAATACTTCGTGGAAGCGTTCGGAGCGAGTGAGGGGACGACCGTGATGCAGCTGTGCATGACTCAGCCGTCTGACGCAGTTCTCCACAATCACTACCGCGCCGTCGACAATGATCCCGAAATCAAGCGCCCCAAGACTCATCAGGTTGGCGCTGACCTTGTAGGTCACCATTCCCGTAAACGTGAACAGCATAGATAGCGGGATCACCATCGCCGTGATGATCGCAGCACGAATGTTTCCGAGGAAAACGAACAGGATCACGATCACCAAGATCGCGCCTTCGAGAAGATTCTTCTTTACCGTGGCGATAGCTTTGTCTACGAGATCGGTACGGTCATAGACGGTGATCGCTTCTACCCCGTCGGGCAAGTTCTTGTTTATCTCCCCGAGCTTTTTCGACACTGCTTGGGATACAGCCCGGCTGTTCTCGCCAATCAACATGAAGACGGTACCGAGCACCACCTCCTTGCCATTGTCTGTAGCGGCGCCCGTGCGAAGCTCTTTCCCGATTGAAACATCCGCAACGTCACGAACGCGTATGGCTTGCCCATCTCTCGCGGTCAGGACAATATCCTGAATATCGGCTATCGACCGAACCTGACCCGGAGCACGAATCAAGTACTGCTCGCCCTTTCTTTCAATATACCCAGCTCCAACATTCGCGTTGTTTCGCTCTAGAGCGGTGATGATGTCGGTGAGCGAGAGTCCATAGGACGCCAAGCGCTCGGTATCTGGAGCTACCTGGTACTCCTTTGCGTAGCCTCCGATTGAATTGACCTCGGTCACGCCTTTGACGTTGCGCAGTTGCGGCTTGATGACCCAATCTTGAATCTCGCGCAGGTCCGTGGCCGTATATGGCGAACCGTCTGCCTTCTTTGCATCGGGTTTTGCTTCAACGGTCCACAGGAAAATCTCTCCCAATCCGGTAGAAATCGGCCCCATGACGGGGGTGATCCCCTCCGGCAGGCTTTCCTTGGCCTCCTGCAGACGCTGATTAACGAGCTGACGGGCAAAGTAGATGTCTGTCCCGTCCTCGAAGATCACTGTCGTCTGAGAAAGGCCGTAACGAGACAGCGAGCGAGTTTGCTGCAGCCCCGGCAGACCAGCCATCACGGTCTCGATCGGATACGTGACGCGCTGCTCCGTTTCTAAAGGAGAGTAGCCAGGAGCACTCGCGTTGATCTGGACCTGGACGTTCGTGATGTCGGGAACCGCGTCAATGGCCAGTCGCGAGTAGTTGTACACCCCAACGGCGGCCATTCCAAAAGCGATGAACAAGACAAGCCAACGCTGCTCAATGGCAAAGCGAATTAAACGTTCAAACATGTGGGCTCCGACTCAATGCGCGTGATCTGCCGTTGCCTTGCCCAACTCGGACTTCAGCACGAAAGCATTGGAGCTGACATAGCGCGTTCCAGCATTGAGCCCTGACACAATCTCCGAGCTCTTATCTGTCGTCGCGCCTAACTTGACGGGCTGGGGAAGAAAGCCACCAGGAACTTCGATGAACACCGTAGGCTGTCCGTTGACATCCTGGATCGCGTCGCTCTCCACAGCTACTCCAACGTCATTTCGCTCCACCACAACGCTTACGGAAACGAACAGACCGGGCCGCCAGGCCATGTCGGGATTCTTCAATGTCACCCTCGCAGTCGCTGTGCGCGTTTGCTGTCCAAGCAATGCACCTATATAGGACACGGTGCCGAACGCCTCCTCGGAAAAGGCAGTCGAGGTGATCTTTGCATCTTCACCTACACGGACGTCCCGGAGATCTTTGGGCGCGATTACGAACTCTGCCCATACCGTGCTCAGATCCGAGATTGTGAAGATGCTTGCCGTGTCGGATAGCGCCTCGCCCAAAGCGATGTGCTTCTCGACGATGACACCATCAAAGGGCGCACGAATCTCAAGAAGATTCAAGTCTTTTGCGGACGGTTCTGCGCCAATTGCCCGAAGCTTCTGAGCTGCGTTTTGCACGGCGATATCCGCCTCCTGAAGTGCAGTCTGAGCCTGTTGATAGTCCTGTTGGGCTGAAACCTGCTCCCGCCATAACTTCAGCTCTCGAGCGTGCGTGGCGGCAGCCAATGCTCGGCGCTTCGTCGCAGCAAGCCACTCGCTTCTGAGCTCGGAGAGCGATGCGCTTGAAATGACCGCCAAGAGCTGTCCTTTTTTCACCTCTTGTCCCAGATCGGCCGAGACCTGTTGAACGGTGCCTGCGGCCTTAGGCACGACGTGTGCAGTGCGATCTGCATTAAATCGGATCTCCCCGGGGAATTTCGTGCTCGACTCAAGGCTCTGCGCCTTGGCTTCACTTGTCTCAATTCCGGCCGCAGAGATTTGTTCAGGGGTGAGCGCGACTAACCCCTCCTCTTTGTGCAATTCTGCGCGGATAGGGTCAGGCCTTCCAGGAATGGAGACGCTAATTTCGACTTCAAAGAAATGTGGCTCAGCGATAAGTTGATCAC
The DNA here is from genome assembly GCA_963530045.1 of uncultured Achromobacter sp. Classification (GTDB taxonomy): domain Bacteria; phylum Pseudomonadota; class Gammaproteobacteria; order Burkholderiales; family Burkholderiaceae_B; genus Achromobacter. The sequence continues at coordinate 15,847 of CAUSDE010000012.1, read as the reverse complement.
TGACAAATCCTTCTGTGGAGGGGGTCAGCTTGAGCACCTTCTCTTCCCCGTTTGGCCTTTTCAAAGTCGCGGTTGCCGTTAAGTCTTTTGCATTCACAGGCTTGCCTGACGCCGCTATCCAAACCTTTAGCCGAGCCGCCTCGCCCTCCTCAACCAGACCCACCTCAATCGTGTTGTCTCCGACCGTTGTCACTTCACCCTTATTCGGCCCCACTGCCGCTTCGGAATGACTGTCCCCTGCGTGGTCAGATGGCCCTGCAAGCCCCGGCGCCGGAATCAGGAGTTGAAGGGATAGCGCGACCGCAATGACGGCGCGACGTTGTACTAGCTTGAAATACGGGCTCATGTTCATCTCTGTTTATTGGCCAAGGATGCGATCGATTTCAGCGCGGGCCGACGCCGCGCGCGACAACGTCGTCAGGTAGGAAATATTCCCTTGCGATAGAGTCCGTTGCGCGTCCAGGACTTCCAGATAGCCGACCTTTCCCGCCTCAAAGCCCTTACGCGCGGCATCGTATGCCTTCTGCGATGTGGGGATAACAGACTGGCGATAGTCGCTCGCGGAAGACAATGCAAGATCGTAAGTGGAGGCGGCGGACACCAAGTCAGCACTCAATCGTGCCTCTAGCTCTCTGTAAGTGTCTTGGGCCTTGTAGGTTTGCATGGTGGCGGCATAGACGTTCCCCTGATTCCTGTCAAAAATCGGCAATGGCACGGAGATCCCAAATTGAGCCTTGTTGCGCCCCATTTCATTGTCGCGAGCCACTCCACCACTTATCGTGATGTCCGGATATCGCTTGCTCTTCTCGACATTCAATTCGGCTTTGCTCACTTCCAATGCGAGGCGTCCGGCAGTCATTCTCGGGGAGGCCAACAAGGCGCCTCGCAGCTCATCCAGCGATTGTCGCGGCGGAAGATCCTCGATATCCGCACGCACTGCCGTGAATTTCGGAGCTGGGTCGTTCCACAGTAATGAGAGTTCTCTGCGTGCGACGGTGAGCTCATTTTCTGCTTGACGCACTTCAATCTGCGCTTTCGTTAGCTCGATGTCTGCTTTGTTCCTCTCCAAAGGCGGAGCCTTTCCTGAGTCCACTCGCTTTTGAGCTACACGCAATGCCCCAACTGCCACTTCAGCCATATCGCGATTGACACGCACCGTTTCCTGCGCGATTGCGACTGCAAAGAATCGAGACGTAACGGAAGTCTTTATCTCCGCCCTCGCGATCTCATAGTCTCGGCCAGCCAAATCACTGTTTAATTGAGCGGCCTCTGTACGTGCTCGTCGCTTTCCGCCCAACTCAACGGGCATGCTGAGCATCGCCGTGGTCGTCCGCGTCGGACGTTGCTGGTCGTCGATGCTGACGTCCAGGGAAGGATTTGGCAGAAGGCTCGCCTGCTCCACCAACCCCTTCGATGCTCCGAAATCATTCTTGGCAGCCGACAATTGGGGATTCAACCTGTATGCGGCATCCAGCGCCTCGGACAGCGTCAGAACGTTTGCCGACGCAATCGATGCGTCTTCCCGGGTGTACTTTTCTGGCGTAGCCTGAGCCCGAGCCTGCGGACCGCACAGCGCGGCGACCATCAGGAACAATGGAAGCAACTTGAGGCGCATCATTTAACCTTGGTAGTGTCTGAGGAGATGTTGGTGCCTATGCCGGGGTGTCGCACGTGGGACACAATAGGGACGCCCAGGACGGATGACCGCCCGTACTGTATCCAAGCGCCTTCGTCAGAATCCGGACCCCCAGATGACAATTCTGTAAGGTTGCCGTGCATTACAGATTCGTAATCCTGGTGAAGGTAGACTGACGGCTAACCTGCCCTAGAATGCGTGCTCCTATTCAAGTGCAAGACGTGCGTGTTTCTGAACACGCAACGTTGGTGGCTATGCGAGCTCGAGCTCGCGCACCAGTTCCCGCTTGGCACCGGATTCAACCTTCGAGGGGTGCCATTTACGATTCGAACGGTTGTGGAACATGAAGATTTTGGTCGTTGAAGACGAGCGCAAGCTCGCTGAATACCTAAAGCGCGCTCTCTCAGAACACAACTATGTGGTCGACGTTGCGTCGGACGGCGTCAGCGGCCTGCACCTTGCCCAAGAGACCCAGTACGACCTCATTCTTCTGGACGTGATGCTTCCAGGGATGGATGGCTTTGCCGTTCTGCACGAACTGCGCAAGTCCGATCGCGTACCCGTCCTTATGCTCACGGCGCGAGACAAGGTCGAGGACCGAGTTCGGGGACTGCAGGACGGCGCAGACGATTACCTGGTCAAACCATTTGCGTTATCTGAATTGCTGGCGCGCGTCCTCGCGTTGGGGCGGCGGAGGGGGCATGTGGTCGCCGAGGCAAGTCGACAGAATGTCTTGAAAGTGGGAGATCTCGAACTGGATCTCCTGAGGCGCAAGGCTAGTAGGGCCGGCACGCGCCTCGATTTGACCGCCAAGGAATTTACGCTGCTTGCCCTTTTGATGCGAAAGCAGGGGGAAGTTCTGTCCCGCTTGGATCTCGCCGAACAAGTATGGGACATTAACTTCAACAGCAATACCAATGTGGTGGAGGTTGCTGTACGGCGCCTTCGTGGAAAAGTGGATGACCCTTTTGAAACGAAGCTCCTTCATACCGTGCGCGGGATGGGCTACGTACTCGAGCTGAGGGATGAGTAATGGGATTTCGCGAGATCAGTTCTCTGCGCCAATGGCTGTCTCGCTGGCTCGCGCTTCAGACATTTGTCGCACTGGGGGTTGTATGCCTAGTTGTGTATTGGGCGACGAATATAAATCTCTCTTATCGTCAGCAGGCACTACTTGAACAAAAGCGTGAAGTCATCGAGCACCTAGCGGATGAATTCGCCGTTAAAGGCGACCTACCCGCGCTCGAGCATAAGCTGAATGACTTTTTCTATGGAAAGTCTGAGTTTTCGTTGCGACTCGTCATTAATCAAAAAGTCAGCGTTTATGGTGAGCCTGCCGTAGCTGCGAAGGACGTAAATCGAATACAGACGCTCTTTTCTTTGCCTGCGCCCAGCCAGCCGGATAGGAGAATGACCGCAGAGTTGTTTCTGGATACCACGCCGGATGTGCGGCTTCGAGTGATGCTGGCATGGACGCTATTTTCGTGTGCTGTGATCGGAGCGATAGTAGTTTCCGTTATAGCCAACGTCCTGGTCCGGCGCGCGCTGCTTCCTCTTCACGAAGTGGCGCGTCAGGCCGCGCTGATATCGCCTGACCGCATCGGAGAACGACTAAAGGAAACGGGGTTGGCGCAAGAAATCAAACCGTTGGTCCTGCAGTTCAATGCGCTGCTGCAACGGCTAGAGCGGGCCTATGTCCAAATGGAAGGCTTCAATGCAGATGTAGCACACGAACTACGTACTCCTCTCGCGACGCTTATAGGAGAAACCGAATTCGCGCTGGCGGCAAACCGGTCGCCAGTGGATTTGCGAGACGTGCTTGGTTCGAATCTGGAAGAGCTTCAACGCATGACCGCTATTGTCAATGACATGCTCTTTCTCTCACAGGCTGACCGCGGAGCGAGGGCGCGGGCCGAACATGTGGAGAGCCTCCGCGCAATTACTACGGAAGTTCTTGAATATCACGAGGCCGAGGCCCTGGACGCGAGAGTTAGCTTTGACGTCTTGGGAGATCAAGCTGGCAGTGTAGACCGCTCGCTCTATCAACGCGCTATTTCAAATCTGGTTTCGAATGCCATTCGCTACAGCAAGCCGAAGTCAAGAGTAACGGTTAGGCTGTACAGGGCCGACGACGGGAAAGTACACGTCACCGTGCACAATTTGGGTGAGCAAATCGAAGCACAGCATCTACCGCGGCTCTTCTACCGGTTCTACCGGTCAGACTCTGCTCGTGCAAGCGACGCGAACCATCACGGCCTCGGACTGGCCATCGTAGCCGCAATTGCACGGATGCATGGCGGCACTCCCTTCGTAAAATCGGACTCGACGGGCACGACCATCGGCTTCAGCATAGCTGCCGACTTCGATCCATCCAAGTAGAACCACATTGGACGTTGGCGCTCCTGCACACTTGTGCAGTGAGCGCCAATGTCGTTTGTAGAGTAGCAAGGTGGCGCGCATCATTGGACATTTAGCGAGTCCACGTAGGCAGCAATCCTTCTAAAGAGATGCTCTCCGGAAATAGCGACAGGGAAATTACAGATTTCCGCGTTTTTTTTTGCAGATTCGTAATTGACGAGTTCGGGTTCTGACGAAGCTCGGCCGCTAAAGTAGCTTTACATGTAAAGCGATGCTAAGAGCCGGAAGACCAGCACTGTAGCGTTACGTCAACTAGGCTGCAACGGCGGAGTGATCACCGATCACGTCCTTCGCTTTTTTCAACGTCATTTTCAATGACGTATTCAAACGACAAATGAAAATTTTAGTTATTGAAGATGAGCAAAAACTCGCCGAGTTGTTACGCCGCAGCCTTACGGACAACAGCTATATCGTCGATATCGCACTGGATGGCGTCAGCGGTCTCCAACTCGCCTATGAAACGCAATATGACCTAATCATATTGGACATCGGCCTACCCGGCTTAGATGGATTTGAGGTTTTACAACGCATTCGTAAAAACGACAATGTACCTGTCATGATGTTGACCTCCAGGTCAAGCCTTGAGGACAGAGTACGCGGTCTGGAGCAAGGGGCCGATGATTATTTAATCAAGCCATTCGCACTCTCCGAGCTCCAAGCAAGAGTCCTCGCTCTCAAACGGCGCGCGGCGGGAGCTGGCGATACCATGTCCGGCGGAAATATTCTTCGCGTAGCGGACCTTGAACTGGACCTACTTCGCCGACGAGTAGCGCGAGGGAACTCCCGCATAGACCTCACGGCAAAGGAATTTGGGCTGCTGACGTTCATGATGCGGCGTGAAGGCGAAGTGTTGTCGCGCCTAGTCCTCGCGGAACAAGTTTGGGACATGAACTTCAACAGCAATACGAATGTGGTTGAAGTCGCGGTCCGCCGTCTTCGCGCCAAGGTCGACGATCCGTTCGACATAAAATTGCTGCACACCGTCAGAGGAATGGGCTACACCATCGAGTACCGCGAGCCCGAATAGGCTTGCCACTGACGCTCTGCAATTGTCTAGCCGCTCTAATGGCTCCTCTCGCCAAAAAAATGAGGACATAGCGGGTTATGGGCACCCCACTATGTCCTCCGCACGCTAGGTGCGCATTACGCGTCAGAATGCGTGGCGCAAGCCGATCACCGCCTCCCTGGCTTTTACATCGCTTTGAAATGCAAAGTTGTTCGTATAGGTGGCAGCAGCGTACATCGTCGTGCGCTTCGAAAGCGTGTAGGAGTAGCCCAACGCAAACGTGTTGCTGGTCGAGTCTCCACCGGTCAGGTCGCTATTGTTCGGATCGACTCGCTGCCACGAACCAAACATGCTGCTAGCGCCACCCAAGGGGACGGATGCTGCGATCAGATAGGAATTCGAGCTGAAACCATCGACGAATGTGTTGGACGGCGTACCGCGGAACGTTCCGACCGAGGCGCTCGATGGGAGCCCCTTGCCAGCAAACCAGCCATCGGTTGCTCGTTCGTATGCCAGCGCCAGCTTAAAGACTTCAAAGTCGTATGAGCCGCCCAGCGTGAACGAGCGAGGAGTGGCCGCAGTTTGGGCCGAGGTCAGTTTGTTCGACGCATTCAATTGGTCATATGCGAAGAATGCCATGAGCGGACCATTGGCATAGCTAATGCCAGTCGTAATTGCTCGAGTGTTATCGGCCGTCCGGAAGCCCGTCTGGGCCGCGTTACGGTCGTCGGCATTAAATGCATAGCCAGCCGATAGGCGGAAGCCGCCCATCGAAGGGCTTTCATACAGCGCCAGGTTGTCATAGCGCACGAAATACGCCGCGCTGAAGCCAAGGCCTCCACCCGTATTGAGCTGCGAGAAGCCGCCGCCAAATCCGGAACCATACATCGAAGCCATAAGACGCGACGCTACGTTGTACTGGCGCCCAAGACGAAACTCACCCCATTGGTCGCTGCCAAGGCCGATGGTAGCTTCACGACCGAACAGGCGATTGTTTTGGAGAGACGAGCCGTTAGCGGAATCGTACCCAGACTCGAGGCGGAAGGTCGCGTACAGGCCATCACCCAAATCTTCCTTTCCGCGCAGGCCCCAACGCGACCCGGCCGTTTGGCCATTAGTCATCGCCACTCGGCTCCCGTCGAATTCGGACTTCGCGCCCGTTCGAGGATCAGTGTAGGACCCGTCGACCTTGGCGTAGCCAATCCCGGTATCAATAATTCCATACAGCGTTACCGACGACTCGGCGTATGCAGCCGTGGAAAGTGTTGCCGCAGAAATTGCCAGCAATAGAGATTTCTTCACAAATTGCTCCTTTATCACAGAGGCGGACTGGATGGCCTCGCCGATAGAAGAAACGCGAAGTCCGTTTCGCATTTCCATTTCGCGGTGTCTATTCGGCAAGTGCCAAGCAAGTGTGGAGATTGTTCATCGACAAAAAACCAACGATTGGATTACATATATGTCTGCATCCAGTCATTAATGACCATTAACCGCTGCGTGCCAACGCAACTCTATGTTTCCTCTCGATTTTGCAGCGACGGAGGACAATTCAGACCCCTTAACGCCATCCGTTAATTCTCATACGCTCCCCACGTGCGGTTGCAAAATCACAACACCCTTCCAAAATCGAAATAGACACTCGTGGGCTCCACATTTCCAAATCCGGACAAAAACGTAATTTTGTAGTCGCGGTTTGGATGGGATGTCTTCGATACAATTCCTATACGCGTTAAGTGATGATGATTTATTAATACCGGCGTCAGTGCGTACCGCCGGTAATCAAATGGAGTTGGCGATGAAAATTTCCCTCAAGATCCTTTCGGCCGTCGTATTGATTGCGACGCCCATGGCGTACGCTGGCGCGCAAACCGCAGTGCCGGCCAACGCAGCCTCGACGTACTCTAGCGGAATTGACCGGGGACTCACTCGAGCGGAAGTACAAGCAGATCTCGCAGTGTGGAAACGTGCAGGAGTGGATCGCTTCTGGAACCAAGACGAAACGCCCGACATTTACAGCCGCGAATACAGAATGGCGTATGCGGAATATGTTCGCCTTCGCAGCGGCACCGAGTATCAACAAGAGCTGGAACGCCTCAAACGCTAAGGCGATCTCCACCGGCGGCGAGCGGCCTCCTCCACCGCGAAGGGAAGAGGCCTTTTTTGGTGCACATTCTATCGAAATGTGCACCTTTTTTTATTGAACAATTTCTTCGGATGAAGACTTAGCCGTTTCGGAATCGGCACCTCGACATCATAGATGAAAGCAAAGAGAAAGGACCGTTAAAACGGCGAGAGCGACGCTCGCATACAGCCAAGGTGGCCTCGAGCATCGCATCCCAAGTTGGTTGCCCAACGATTTTCTTCGATATATCTAGACAGTGGACGACTTACAGGTGACAGGCCCGCTGTCTTTTCTGGCAGAGCCGCACGCACTGTATGAAGGAACGCTGCATTATTGCTCTTCGCCCTTGAGGCGATTAAGTTCCTCCTGATACTCCGGTCCGTTGCGAAGCTCCAAATAGTTAGCATAGCTCTTACGGTAGGACGCACTGTAAATATCGGGTGTGTGCCGACCTTTGTAGAACTTGTTCATTCCGGCTCGCTTCCACATGGCCAAGTCAGCACGCACTTCTGCTCGCGTTTTCGCGCCCTCGGCCGATGGTGCAGGGCCGCTCGTCATCGCGCAGCCAGAAAGGAACATCACCGAAAGCGCAATTGCGACACGAATCCTCATACATGACCCTCGAATTTAGTTTCGCCAACGGACGGAGGAGCACCCAACCGCGTGGAATTTCCCCACGAATGAGCGCTACCTCCTGCCAAAAGCAGACGGCACTTAAGCACCGGTGTTGTAGATTTCGTCGAGGCGCGCACGCTCTTCGGGGGTGATCGAATCGCGTTCTTTCGCAACTTGCTCACGGGTTTTTTCAGTTGGAACCATCCAACCAGGCTTTGCCGCATTCAGGTTGGTAAAGAACCATTCCCTCTTATTGGATTTTGCGGCGACGAGCTCCTGCCGAACTTGCTCCGAGGTTTTTCCACTTTGGCTGTCGCTAATGTGAACTTCGTAGCCGATCTCAGTGTTTGTATTGTGAAATGTGTCGGCGTGGGCGGTCGAACTCAGAGCACCCAAAGTAAGTGCGATGGCGGCGCTAGAAATAGTTACTTTCATCTCAGTGATCCTCACGTTAGTTGTCGTCGCGCAGAAGCGACTGACTTAATAATGTAAAGATCGCGTTTCGACAGTTTGCCGTCTTTATTATTACAATTCTGTAATGATGCGCTTCGTCGACCGTTCCGCTTTTAGAATTCCGACTAGGCCAATCCGGCGGAATTGGCGCGCATCATAAACGACTAATTGCGTACGGAATAGCCGTTTCATGACACGCCTCCTCCAAACACCACATGGGACTTTTGAGTGTTGCCTTATGACCGAGAACCAATAAGTCGGCGGTTCGCGTGAATGGCAGTGAAATCCAAAGCAAGGACGTAAAAATGACGACTAGCATCACCCGGGCGATTACAGCGCTTTCAGCGGAGGTATATTTTGCTTTCGCGTGCGGCGCGTTGCTGGGGACCGGGGCCGGGATTGAACGCTGGTGGCCGTCTATCCCGGGATGGGTGCCTCTCGCCATGTACGTCTCGGCGTACGTGTTTGGAGGAGCTTTCACCGTGCGAGACGCCTTCAATAGCTGGAAGGAGCGGCGCCTCGAAATCGACAGCTTGATGCTCATTGCCGCCGCTGGCGCTGCCGCGCTCGGAGCATGGGCCGAAGGCGCTCTCCTTCTCTTCTTGTTCAGCCTAGGGCACGCGCTGGAGCATTTCGCGATGGGGCGGGCGAAGCGGGCAATCGAAGCCCTGGCAGAACTTGCGCCAAAAACGGCTACGGTGCGTCGCGATGGCCAAGTTCGCGAGATTGCAGTCGAAGAAATTGAGGTGGGCGACCAGGTTATCGTCAAGCCGAACACGCGGCTTCCCGCAGACGGCTTTGTCATCAAGGGAAGCTCAAGTGTCGATCAAGCCCCCATAACAGGCGAGAGCATTCCAGTAGACAAGGCCCCCGTGCCTGACGCTGCCATTGCGCGCAGCCGGCCGGCTGGCGTCGATCCCAAATCTCAAGTGTTCGCCGGCACGATTAACGGGTCGGGCCTGATGGAGGTCGAGGTCACTCGTAAGTCGAGCGACTCAACCCTTGCCCGCGTCGTAGCGCTGGTCGAGCAGGCCGACGTTAGAAAGTCGCCAACGCAGCGGTTCACGGACAGATTCGAGCGAATCTTTGTGCCGACCGTCCTAAGCATCGCGTTCCTATTGCTTTTCGCCTGGGTCATTGTTGATGAGCCATTCCGCGATAGCTTCTACCGCGCGATGGCGGTACTTGTCGCAGCTAGCCCTTGTGCTCTTGCCATCGCAACGCCGAGCGCAGTGCTTTCAGGTATCGCTCGCGCGGCACGGGGCGGCGTACTCATCAAGGGCGGCGCCCCGCTGGAGGAACTTGGAAGCCTGAAAGCACTAGCTTTTGACAAAACCGGTACCTTGACTGAAGGCCGCCCTCGAATTACCGACATCTTGCCGGCACCTGGGGTCTCCGAACAGGAGCTAGTCGCGATTGCGGTGGCAGTAGAGTCGCTAAGTGATCATCCGTTAGCCGCGGCCATTGTTCGAGATGGTCGCCAAACTCTCGGAACGTATCCGATCCCAGAAGCTTCCCAGGTGGAAAATTTCGTTGGCCAGGGAATCACGGCCAAAGTGGGTTCGCAAAGCGTATGGATCGGAAAAGTTGAGATGTTCGGCGCGTCTGGCATTCCGCAGCTCGAAAGCTCGACGATGGCCGCCGCCGACGAGTTGCGGGAGGATGGCCGAACAACGATGGTCGTGCGACTGGGAGACAGAGATCTCGGTGCCATTGGACTAATGGATACGCCACGGCAGGGTGCTGCCGAAACCATAGAAGATCTGCGGCAACTGGGGATTTCCCACATGGTGATGATCTCTGGCGACCATGAGAACGTCGCCCGCGCCATTGCGAACAAAGTGGGCATTGAGGACGCACGGGGCAATTTAATGCCGGAGGACAAAGTTCAAGTGATTCGCGATCTTAGGGCTGATGCTGAAATCGCGATGATCGGAGACGGTGTGAACGATGCCCCCGCCATGGCAAATGCGACTGTGGGTATCGCCATGGGTGCCGCCGGATCAGACGTCGCACTGGAAACGGCCGATGTCGCTTTGATGGCGGATGATCTGCGCCATCTGCCTTTTGCGGTCGGACTGAGCCGCCAGACTCGACGAATCATTCGTCAGAATCTGTACGTCAGTCTCGGTATCGTCGCTGTCCTAGTACCTGCGACGATCATGGGGCTGAGTATGGGCGCTGCAGTCGCCGTCCATGAAGGATCGACGCTGCTCGTAGTTTTTAACGCTTTGAGATTGCTGGCCTACCGAAAGGGTTAGGAGGTTCCGTTACGAGCTTTTCGAGCCAGGAAATTCGTCCCGAGCAAAGTTCCAAGAAGCGGACTCGCGTAAAAGCGCGCCCCAATTCCGCCTTCGGCGCCCGGAGAAACGTCACGAACAGCATGAGCGCCAGGGCCGGATTGATGGCCGCATCCAGTGACGTGGTTGCCGGGGTGAGATACGCCGTGAGCGCCGCAAGGAACGTGGCGAGGAGATAAATGGAGATCTGGTGGCGTTCCAGCCAGTCACGCAGACGAGTCATGGCATCTTCGGTTCTGATGCGTGGGCGGAAAAGCAGCTATTTTCCACCACCTTGCAGCGCACGCTCGACAGCAGTCGCCAAACCCTCGGGGCTCAGCCGGGTCAGGCGCGTGCCATTGACGAAAAATGTCGGCGTGCCTTTGATTCCCACCGTGTTGACGTCCGCCTCATCCGCCTTGATGAGGGCGCTGATAGCGGCATCGTGCATTTCTTCGCGCGCCCTCTTCTCATTCAGCCCCACCCTCACCGCTGCGCGCCATGCCGCAGTCACGTTGGGATCGTCGTGCCATTCGGGCTGGGCCTCGAGTATCGCCTCCAGCACCGGTTCGAAGAGGCCCTGGCGGCGCGCGGCCTCCAGCATCCGCACGGTTTCCTCGGATCCCTTGTGGAACAGCACATAGCGCATCACCACGCGGACGTCGTTCGGATACTTGCTCAGGATCTGCTTGACGTAGGGGTAGAACGCCCGGCATCCCTCGCATGAGGGATCGAAGAACTCCACGATGGTGACCGGGGCATCGAATCGTCCAATCACCGGCGAATGAAAGCGCACCAGTGTCGTGGCTTCGGTCGCCGGCGTTCCCGTTTGGCTGGCTTGCGGCGAAGGCTCGCTTGCCGGGCGTATGAGAACCGCTGCCGCGGCAAAGGCAATGACCGAGACAACACTAATGATGATGACAAGCAGACGTCGATTCATTTTTTTGAGTGGAAACGGACCAATAAGAGGGAGAGGACGACGAAGGTGAACGCGATCAGGGAAAGAAACGGCAGTGGTATCGAACCGAAGATTGCCATTCCGGCCCCTGAGCATGACGCCTCTGCCGAGCACGCGACGATCTCAGGTTCGATCACGCGCCAGTACAACAAGGTGTGGTAGGCGGCGAATCCTGCGCCGGCCCCCGCCAACGGCAAGGCGTAGCGCCAAGCGCCCAAGTCGCCGCGGTAGCAGGCAACCCCAAGCACCACTACCAGAGGGAACATGAATATCCGCTGGTACCAGCACAACACGCACGGCGTCCTGCCGAGCACTTCCCCGATGAACACGGCGGACAGGGTCGCAATCAATGCCGTCACCCACGCCATGGTCAGCCAGGCGGCGGCGTTTCGCGCATGATTTGTCGACCGAGAGGCAACACTCGACACGGCAGGCTCCTATCCCAATCCCACGTAGCGTTGTGTGGGGTGTCAGTGCGAATGCGTTGCGCCGGCGCCGCCGCTGATGGCGCCAGGCGATTTCAGCGAACCGATAGGCCCGGCGCGCAACTCGACGGCAATCTCCCCTGCCCGCTCGAAGCGCAAGGTGACCGGCACGACCTCGTCCTTGACGATGGGTTGCTTCAACCCCATGAACATGAGGTGAACGCCTCCCGGTGCCAGAACCACTTCCTTACCGGCCGGAATCTCCAGGCCCTTTTCCAGCCAGCGCATGCGCGCCATACCCCCAGTGGTTTCGGACGCATGGATTTCGGTTTTGTCCGACAACGGCGAACTGGCGCCAATAAGCCGGTCCGGTTGCGTGCCGCTGTTGACCACCGTCACATACCCGCCGCCGACCCGAATTCCCGGCGGCGTCGCGCGGGCCCACGCCTCACGAACGGTCACGGTCGACGATTCCGCCGCTTGGACAGCGGGAACGACGGAGGTCACCAGCGCGGAAATCGCGCAAAGTCCGATGCAGGTACGGATGCTGATCAATGTTTCACCTTTTGGTCTGTAGAAGTTGGGAAGCCGCACCAATTCGGCCTGGCAGGCGGCGTCAATCGTGCCCGCGATAACGCAGTAAACGCAGCGCGTTCGCCGTCACTAGAACGGTGGCGCCGGTATCCGCAAGGATTGCCATCCAGAGCGTCGTGACGCCCATTACCGTCGTCACCAGGAAGATCGCCTTCAGGCCAAGCGCGAGCGCGATGTTCTGCCAGATATTGCCGAGCGTGACCCGCGATAGATCGATCAGGTTGGCGATGCCCATCACCCGGTTCTGAAGCAGCGCCGCATCCGCGGTTTCAAGCGCAACATCCGTGCCACCGCCCATCGCGACGCCGACTGAGGCCGTGGCCAAGGCAGGTGCGTCATTGATCCCGTCGCCCACCATCGCGACATGGCCCTCTTGCTTCAGCGCTTCGATGGCGGCCAGCTTCTCTTGAGGCAGCAGCTCAGCCTGCACACTGACGCCCAAGGCGGCCCCGATCGCATCGCCCGTTCGGCGGTTGTCGCCCGTCAGCATGACGGTCTTCACCCCCATCCCAAGCAAGCGCTTCAGCGCCTGGGCCGCGTCAGCACGCGGTTCATCGCGCAAGGCGATCAGGCCGCTGATACGCTTGCCGGCCAACACCACGACCACGGTTTTGCCTTCCTGTTCCAGCCTGGAAATGGACTGGCGAACCGGATCCTCGATGGGAGCAAGTTCCTCGGCATAGCGTGGCGACCCCACCGAGGCAAATCCCGATTTCAACCGCGCGGTAACCGCCTTGCCCGGGATGGCGAGCGCCGCCCCGAAACTCTGCGGCAACTCCAGGTTCCGGGCCTCGGCCGCTTCCACGATTGCCGCGCCCAAGGGGTGGCTGGTCTTGCGCTCGACTGCGGCGGCCCGGGCCAGCACCTCGTCCTCGGTTCCTTCGACGGCGACGATATCTGTGATGCGAGGACGGCCTTCCGTAAGTGTTCCGGTCTTGTCGAAAGCAACGGTTTTGATCTTGCCCAAGGTCTCCAGAGCCGCCCCGCCCTTCACCAGCAGCCCCCGGCGAGCCCCGGCGGCCAGACCTGAAGCGATTGCCGCGGGCGTGGAAATGACCAGCGCGCACGGGCAAGCAATAAGCAGCGTCGCCAGGCCGCGATAGATCCAGGTCATCCAGTCGCCATCGAACAGCAGTGGCGGAACGATTGCGATCAGGAGAGAAACCGCCATCGCCGCCGGGGTGTAGACGCTGCTGAACCGGTCAATGAAGCGTGCCAACGGCGCCTTGGACTCTTGCGCCTCTTCGACCATGTGGATGATGCGGGCGATGGTGTTGTCCGCCGCCGTCCGAGAGATCGACATGCGCAGCTCGCCATTGCCGTTGATGCTGCCGGCGTACAGGTTCGCGCCAGGCTCCTTTGCCACAGGCACGGATTCCCCGGTGATCGGCGCCTCGTTCACCTCGGAAATGCCCTCAAGCACGGCGCCGTCAGACGGAACCCGGTCGCCGGGCCTGACGATGGCGACATCGCCTACGGCGAGCTGTTCCACAGGGACGGTTTCAAGTTTGCCATCCTGTTCGCGAAGCGCTTGTCTCGGCGCGAGATCCATAAGCGCCTTGATGGCGGAACGTGCGCGGCCGGCGGCAACGGTCTCCAGAAGTTCACCCACCGCAAACAGGAATATCACCACCGCGGCCTCTTCCGCAGCGCCGATGACAAGCGCGCCGATAGCGGCCACGGACATCAGGGTTTCAATGCTGAACGGGGTGCCCGTGGTCGCACTGGCGTATGCCCGGCGCACGACAGGCACGATGCTGACGATGGCGGCCGCCGAATACACCCAGCGCTCGAATTGGGGGAAAAGCTGGGCTGCGATGAAGGCGACGGCAAACGCCAAGCCTGTCATCCACACCAGCCTGGCCTTCTTGGTTCGCCAGAATGGCAGCGCATCCTGATCACCCGAGCTTGCCGCAGTCGCGGCTGCGTCGTGACTGACAGGCGTGAAGCCCAGCGCGCGGATTTGGGCCTCGATCTTTTGCTGGCTGCTGCGGTCTTCGTCGTAGGACAGCGCCAGGCTTTCCTGACCATAGCTGACGTTGATGTCCGTCACGCCGGGAAGGCGCTTCATGGCGTTTTCGATCTTGACCGCACAGGCGCCGCAATCCATTCCCTCGATGCGCAATTTGAGGGCTTTGTTGGTGGACATAGCAGAACTCGACATGATTTAAACAATCCGCGTACCATAAACCCCGTAGTGACTACAGAGTCAAACCTATGAGCGCACGGCCGCTGACCATCGGATTCCTCGCACGGGCAACCGGCACCAATATCGAAACCATCCGCTATTACGAGCGTGAAGGCTTGCTCCCGCCGCCTGAACGGACGCAGGGCAATTACCGCGCCTATGAACCCAGCCACCTGCAACGACTGGCCTTCATCCGAAAAGCGCGTGACCTGGGATTCTCGCTTACTCAGGTTCGGACACTGCTATCGCTATCCGATGACAAAACCCGCTCATGCGCCGCCATCGATGAGATAGCGATGGAACACCGAAAAGCTGTCGAACAGAAGATCCGAGACCTTCGGGCCCTGAAATCCGAGCTCGACAATCTGATCGATCAATGCAGCTGCGGTACCGTGGCCGAGTGCCGCATCATCGAATCACTGTCGCCTCCCCCTGTTGCCTAGCCGCCGATCGCAGCCCATCCAACCTCGAACTCGGATCTAGGGAAGGGTTAGCCTGGTGTGCGCCCTCATCGCCGCTGTCGAGAGTTAATTAACTTCGAAGCCAGTTTCCATTTGAATAAGAAGGCTGGGCGAGATTTGGTTTATCCACGTTAGGCATCGCGGATCTCTGAAGTTTGGATTGGGCCAACCACTTCATTGAACTTGGGCATGCAGAAAAAAAATGCCTCGTGCTTCGGTCCTTGGGCCTTAGTCCTCTCCTCCAGTCCACAACCCGGCAATCAGTTGGCGCGTTTGTCTCAATATGGTCTCAACCTTGTCTCACGCCTGTCGCATTTGTGTCTCGCAACAGTCTCACATGTGTCCCATTTGCGTCTTATGTATGTCTCAGAGGTGTCTCAACACGTAGGGCCGGACTGCGAAATTGGCGAGAATTGGACTGATGAATACAGCAGAAATCCGCGTAAAGCGGCCATTCTTGCGGCCCACGGCATTTGTGCGTGCTTCGTTGTCAGACAAAAGAAAACGGCCGACCGCAGGGAAAACCCAAAATAATCAAAGAGATGACAGCACCCGAAGGGTGCGTCCTGTGTGGTGGCCTTAAGGGGCCCGGCGCCGCCCCTGGCGCCGGGGACTTTAAGGGCACCTGTGAGCGTCCGGGGGACGCTCACGAAGTCCGAAGGACGGCCCCACCGGCGCAGCCGGTGGGACTG
>CAUSDE010000011.1:0-135562 GCA_963530045.1 uncultured Achromobacter sp. | reverse complement strand
CAGTCCGGAGCGAAGGCTCCGGACCGCAATCGTGGGCGCGCGCCATCAGCCCAACTCCGACGATGGGCGTCCTACGAAGCCACCCCAACGCACCCAAGAAAGCAACCTCAGCCACGCCTACAACGCACTAAGCACCCCCCTCCTGCCTACATGCTCCACCGGCAATTCCGCCCTCCCCGCCCCAAACAGCTTCTCCCGTAACGGGCCTTCGGCGTAGGCCGTCTTATAAGACCCCCGGCTCTGCAACTCCGGAATCACCAGGTCAATGAAGTCGCCATAGCATTCCGGCGTCACCGTCCTTGCCAGATTGAAGCCGTCGATATCCGTTTCGGCCACCCACGACTCCAGCTCGTCGGCTACTTGCGCGGCGCTGCCCACCAGGGCCGGGTATCTGCCGCCCAGCGCCATGTCCGCCAGCAAGTCCGTCACGGTGCGGTCCGTCCGCGTCACCGTCAGGTTCTTCACCGCCGACTCGATCGCGTTGTTCTTCACGTACCGAATCGGCTCCTGGGCGCCATAGCGCGAAAAATCGATGCCGGTCGAACTGGCGTAGTGCGCCAGCCCGGCTTCCGGGTTCGCGTAGCGCAAGTACTCCGCGTGCTTCTCGCGCGCCTCGGCTTGCGTCCTTCCCACCACCGCCGTCACGCCCATGAAGAATTTGATGTCGCGCGGATTGCGGCCCTCGCGGGCGACGGACTCGCGCACCTCGGCTACCAGCTTGCGCAAGCCCTCCTTCGTCTGGCTGGACACGAACACGCATTCCGCGTGGCGCGCCGCGAAGGCCTGGCCGCGGCCTGACGAGCCGGCCTGGTACAGCACCGGCGTGCGCTGCGGCGATGGTTCCGACAGGTGGAAACCCTGCACCTTGTAGTACTTGCCCTGGTGGTCCACCCGGCGCACGGCTGCGGGGTCCGCATACACGCGCGCCCGCTTGTCGGCCTTGACCGCATCGCGGTCCCAGCTTTCTTCCCACAGCTTGTAGGCCACCTCCAGGAACTCGTCGGCGCGGTCGTAGCGTTCGTCGTGCGCGATCTGTTCCGACAGCCCCATCGCGCGCGCCGCGCTTTCCAGGTAGCCGGTCACGATGTTCCAGCCGACGCGGCCATGGGTCAGATGGTCCAGCGTGGAAAAGCGCCGCGCCAGCAGATACGGGGCCTCGTAGGTCAGGTTGACCGTAACGCCGAAGCCCAGGTGCCGGGTCGCGGCCGCCATGGCCGAAATCGTCAACAGCGGATCGTTCACGGGCAATTGGATCGATTCGCGCAGCGTCAGGTCAGCCGAGTCCTGGTAGACGTCGTACACGCCCACGATGTCGGCCAGGAACAGGCCATCGAACAGGCCGCGTTCCAGCAGCTTGGCCAGGTCGGTCCAGTACTCCAGCGTCTTGTACTGCGTCGACGTGTCGCGCGGATGGGTCCACAAGCCGTGGTTGATGTGCCCCACGCAATTCATGTTGAACGCGTTCAGGAGGATTTGCTTCTTCGCCATGATGTGCGGTTCCGTCAGGATCAGGTAGTGCCCACGCGGCCGGGCGCGATGTCGTTCAGGTAGTAATTGCCCACGGCGTGCCGCTTCCAGCGCACCGGATCGTGCAGCGTGTGCGTGCGCGCATTGCGCCAGTGGCGGTCCAGGTTCAGGTGGTCCAGCGTGGATTGCGTGCCGGCCAGTTCGAACAGCTTGGTGCCGGCGGCAAGCGAGGCCTCGGTGGTCAGCGCGCGGGCTTCCGCCACGGCGATGGCGGCTGCCGCCACGTGGGCGGGCGTGCCGTCGGCGGTGGCCGTATCCAGCAGGCGGCCCGCCCGCGCGACCAGGGCGCGCGCCGCGTCCAGGCGGACGGACAGGCGGCCGAACTCGCTGATCGTCAGCGGATCGTCCGCCGCGCGCTCGACGTTGGCGTCGATCCACGGGCGCGAACGGTCACGCACAAAGGCCACAGCGTCCGCCAGCGCAGCCTGGCCGATGCCCAGGTCTATCGCCGCATGGATGATCTGCGCAAGCGGTTTGATCGTGTTGGGCGGCGCGGCAGGGTCGGCCAGCAGCAGGACGTCTTCAGCCGGCACCGCGACATCCTTGAAATGCACGGTGCCGCTGCCGGTGACGCGCTGGCCGAAGCCCGACCAGTCGTCGATGATCTCAACGCCGGGACTGTCGCGGCGCACGATGGCCAGGCGCTGGATGCCGTCGTCGTCCACCGTGGCCGTGGGGATCCATTGGGCATACAGCGCGCCCGTGCAATAGAACTTGCTGCCATTGATGCGCCATCCTCCCTCGGCGTCGACGGTGAGGCGTGTGCGGCGTTCGGCGGCCGTGCGCGTGCCCGTCTCGGCCAATGCGTTGCCGAAGCGCTCGCCGGCGAGCGCGCGGGCATAGAAGCGGCGCTGCTGGTCCGCGTTGCCGTTCACGCGCAGCACTTCCAGCGCGTAGTAGTGGTTCTGCGGAATCTGGCCAAGCGAACCGTCGGCTGCCGAGATGATGGCCGTGACTTCCGCCAGCGTCACGCGCGACACGCCGGCGCCGCCATGCTCGCGCGGCACCGTGATGCCCCACAGGCCGGACAGCGAATAGCGCTCCAGCTCCGGCAAGGGCAGCCGGCGTTCGCGATCGCGCTGGGACGCTTCGCGCGCGAAGTCCTCGGCCAGGGCGCGCGCGGCTTCCAGCGCCTGGGCGTCGGTGTGGATGATGGCGGCGCGGCGCTGCGCCAGGGACGAGATGTTGTCGGTGGGCATGGCCTCAGATCCAGGAATGTCGGTTGGGGCGCTGGCCGTTGAGTACGTAGTTGCCCACCGCGTGGTACTTCCAGCGCACGGGATCGTGCAGCGTGTGCACGCGGGCATTGCGCCAATGGCGGTCCAGGCTGAATTCGGCCAGCGATGCGCGCGCGCCCGATAGTTCGAACAGCTTCTCGCTGGCCGCCAGCGCAACCTCGGTGGACACCGCCTTGGCGCGCGCCACCGCGATCGAGGCGGCGGCGACGCCGTCGGCGTCCAGCGTGCGACCGCGGGCGTCGTCCAGCACCTGCGCGGCCTCGGTCAACAGCGCCTGCGCGGCGTGCAGATCGATATACAACTGCCCGACGTCCGCGATCACGTAGGGATCCTGCGTGGCCCGCTCCACGTTGGCCTCGACCCAGGGGCGCGAGCGCTCGCGCAGGAAGGCCACCGCGTACTGCAATGCGCCCTCGGCAATGCCGGCGTCGATCGCGGCCTGCATCAGCTGCGCGAACGGCCCCAGCAGAACCGGCGCTTGCTGCGCCAGCCACGCGGGCAGGATGCTGCCGGCCTCGACCCGCACGTTGTCCAGCAGCACGGTGCCGCTGGCCGTGGTGCGCTGGCCGAAGCTGGACCAATCGTCCACGACGGACACGCCCGGCACCCCGCGTTCCAGGACCACCGTGACCAGCCTGCCTTCGGTATCCAGCACCTTGGTCGGTATCCAGTGCGCGAACAACGCGCCCGTCGAATAGAACTTGCGCCCGCTGACGCGATAGCCGTCGCCGTCCGGTACGAGCCTCGCCTCGATGTCGCGGGTATGGCGGGTATGGCGCTCGGGGCCGGCATTGCCCAGCCGGCGCCCCGCCAGCACGCCTTCGTAGTAGTGGCGCTGCTGCGCAGGCGTGCCGGTCAGGCGAAGCAGGTTCAGGAAGCCGAAATGGTTCTGCGGGATCTGGCCCAGCGACGGGTCCGCCGCACTGATGATGCGGAACACGTCGGCCAGCGTCACATGCGAGACGTCTGCGCCGCCGAATTCGCGCGGCACCGTGATGCCGCCCAGCCCGCTGGCCGAATAACGTTCGATCTCGCGCCAGGGCAATCCGCGTTCCCGGTCGCGCTGGGCCGCGCCCAGCG
Organism: uncultured Achromobacter sp.; assembly: GCA_963530045.1. Classification (GTDB taxonomy): domain Bacteria; phylum Pseudomonadota; class Gammaproteobacteria; order Burkholderiales; family Burkholderiaceae_B; genus Achromobacter. Next base: position 131,717 of record CAUSDE010000011.1, on the reverse strand, counting down.
CAAAGTCGGCCGCCAACCCGTGGGCGGCCTCGATCGCATGGGCATCATCCCGGATGCGGGCGGCAGGGACCAGGCGCGGCGCCTCGTCCCCGTCCTGAATTGAGGTGGTGCTTGAAGCGTGCGGCATGTTGCGCCCCGGCATTGGGAAAACATGCAGCCTATCGGTGCCTCGCCGCACGCGGAAGGACGGAATTCTCATGCGGTTATGTGAAATCGGTATATGCCGGATGCACCCCGGCTGCCCTTTGTTAGCAGCCCTGCCGCGCATATAACGAAATCACCAAAGAATGTTTGCGGACGGCGTTCGCGCTTGCTTAGAGTCGAGGCTTTTCCGCGTCTGCCACTCGCCATGCCTGAACTGGATTTCCCCCGACCGCCCCTGACGCTGGATTACGACGGCGCGTTGGAAACAAGGTTGTTCGACGACATCCGCGTTGCCGTCGCGCCGCACATCCCGGCCGCGCGAGTCGATCCGCCGCGCGATCTCGCAGACGCCAACGAACGCCGCAACGCCGCCGAGTATGCCGTGTGGAATACGGTGCATGACCTTTTCATCACGCAAGTCGCCGCCCACGCGATTGCCGGCCTGTTCAAGGACGACACCGAATTCCAGTTCGCGCTGGCGCGCCAGCTTGGCGACGACGCCGCCCACGCGGAATTCTCGCGCGGGCGCGCCGCGGCGCTGCTGGGCACAGACCCGCTCGCGCAAGTCGAGCAAGGCGTGCAGGAATCCTGGGACTTGATCGGCGGCTTTGCGCTGCGCAACTGGCAGAACTTCCTGGCCTGGCAGTTCCATTACGAGCACTACATCCTGGCGCGCCTGTTCGTGAACCGGCGGACCGCCCGGGTGCTGGACTTCGGCCATCGTGAATTCGGCGAAAACCGCATCCTGCCGGACGAGGAGGCGCACCGCATCCGCATCACGCAATGGTGGCTGAACAGGCTGGAACGCGCGGAACCGGCGCAACGTGAAGACTGGGTGGCCGGCCTGATCCAGGCGGACGAAGACGTCCAACGCCGGCTTGGCCCCTATCTGCGCGATTCCTGGCAACTGAACCAGCGCGCCACCGGCCTGGACACGCGCGGCCATATCACGCTGTACGACGCGTGGCGCCGCGAACTGCTGGCCACGCTGCTGCGCCGCGACCCCGACGATCTTCCCGCCCTGACCAGCCTGGCCGCCTGAAACAGCCGGCCGCACTTCCCAAAGCAAGAAGGAAACCTTCATGACGCAGCAATTGCCCCCCGCCGGCGCGCCCGGCCACGACGACGAGCCCGCCAATCCCCTGCGTCGCTGGTTGATGAGCGCCGGCGCCTTGATGGGTGCAAGCGCGCTTTTTCCGAACGTGATCTTCGCCCCGGCCTATGCCGACACCCAGAGCCTGCCGAACACGGTGGACGGCGCGGTCCGCGGCGGCGTGCTCAACGCGGTGGTGCACCCGGAGCCGCCGACGCTGGCCTTCTATCTGAATTCGTCCACGCCCACCGGCGCGGTCGTCAGCAAGATCTTCGACGGACTGGTCGAGTACGGGCCCGACCTGAAGCCCCGCCCCGTCCTGGCCGAAAGCTGGAGCGTGTCCGACGACGGCAAGACCATCACCTTCAAACTGCGCCAGGGCGTGTTGTGGCATGACGGCAAGCCCTTCACCGCAGCCGACGTGAAATGGTCCGCCGAAGAGGTGTGGCGCAAGCATGCGCCGAGCGCGCGCCGGGTGTTCCAATATCTGCAGAAGGTGGAAACGCCGGACGACCATACCGTCGTGCTGCACCTGTCTCAGCCCACGCCCGTGGCGCTGAACGCCATCGATTCGCTGGGCGCCCCCATCCTGCCGCGCCACCTGTTCGAGGGCACGGATATCCAGAACAACCCCTACAACAACAAGCCGATCGGCACCGGCCCCTTCGTCTTCAAGGAATGGAACCGGGGCAACTACATCGTGCTGGAGAAAAACGACAAGTACTGGCAGCCTGAACGCCCCTACCTGGACCGCATCGTCTGGAAGATCATTCCCGACGTATCGGGCCGCGCCACCGCGCTGGAGACGGGCGGCGTCGCCTACGGCGAGCGCAACCCGGTCGCCTTCACCGACGCCACGCGGCTGTCCAAGCTGCCCAAGCTGGCGGTGGACACCTCCGGCTACAACGGCTTTGCGGCGTGGCTCTGGCTGGAAGCCAACCTGCGCGATCCCATCCTGTCGAACTTGAAAGTCCGCCAGGCCATCGCGCACGCCGTCAACAAGCAAGTGCTGGTGAAGACGGTGTGGAACGGCTATGCCGAACCCTTCGTGAGCCCGGTTCCCTCGTTGGTAAAGCCCTATCACAACCCCAATGTGCAGCAGTACCCCTACGACCCCGCGCTGGCAGAGAAGCTGCTGGACGAAGCCGGCTACCCGCGCAAGGCCGACGGCTGGCGCTTTGCCTTGACGCACGACTACATCCCGTTTGGCGACGACTACCGCCGCACCGGCGAGTTCGTGCGCCAGGCGCTGCGCAAGATCGGCATCGACGTGACGTTGCGCGGGCTGGACCTGGCCACCTGGACGCGCAATGTCTTCACCGACTACAACTTCCAGCTCATCAGCTCGTGGGGTACGGTGCTGATCGATCCGCAACTGGGTGTGGAAACGCGCTACTGGAGCAAAGCAGAGGCCAAGGGCACGCCCTGGTACAACGCGTCCGGCTACAGCAACCCCGACATGGACCGGGCCATCGAGGCCGCGCAGGTCGAGACGGATCCGAAGAAGCGCATCGGCCAGTACAACGAGGTGCAGCGGCTGGCGCAGCGCGACCTGCCGCTGATCGGCTTGTTCGAATTCCGCTGGTTCGGCGTCTGGGACAAGCAGGTGCGCAACGTGACCGATGCGTCCTCGCATTCGCGCAACAACTTCGCCAACGTCTGGCTGGGCAAGGCCTGACGGCCGCCGGGAACCTGCCATGCGCCTGCCCCGCCCCATCCGCTATCTGCTGCAAATCCTGTTCGTCGTGGGTGCGACCGCCATCGCCAACTTCTTCCTGCTCAAGCTGGTGCCCGGCGACCTGGTCGACGTGATCGCCTCGGAGAACAGCGGCATCACGCCCGAACACGTGGCGCAGCTGCGGGTGGCCTACGGGCTGGACCAGAGCGTGCTGGCGCAGCTGGGCTACTACCTGAAGAGCCTGCTGTCGCTGGACCTGGGGTATTCCTTCCGTTATGGCGAACCCGTGGCCGACCTGATCTTCGGGCGGCTGCCGGCCACGCTGGCGCTGATCGGCACCGGTCTGGCGCTGTCGGTGGCGGTGGGCGTCCTGCTGGGCGTGCTGGCCGCGCGCCGGCCGCACGGTTTGCTGGACACCCTGCTGTCGGCGCTGGCCACGGCCGGCTATTCGGCGCCGATGTTCTGGACGGCGCTGATGCTGATCGTCGGGTTCGGCGTGCACCTGAACTGGCTGCCGGTCGGCGGGATCCGCGACGTGGGCGCGGCCTACCAGGGCTGGGCGCTGTGGGCCGACTACGCGCGTCACCTGGCGCTGCCGGTGGCGACGGTGGCGATCTACTACGTGGCCATCTATGCGCGGCTGTCGCGCGCATCGATGATCGAGACGCTGCAGGAAGACTACATCCGCACCGCCCGCGCGCGCGGCAACGGCGAAGCGCGCGTGATCTGGCGTCATGCGCTGAAGAACGCGATCCTGCCCGTCATCACCATGCTGGGCCTGCAAAGCAGCGCGCTGCTGGGCGGCAGCATCGTGGTGGAAACCGTGTTCGCCTGGCCGGGCCTGGGCCAGCTGTCGTTCGAGGCCATCGCCAGCCGCGACGTCAACCTGCTGCTGGGCATCCTGCTGATGAGCGCGGCGCTGGTGGCCTTGATGAATATCGCCGTGGATGCCTGCTACGGGCTGCTGGACCCCCGCGTGAGGAAGACATGACACCGATTGCCCGCGCCGCGCTGCATCTGCTGCGCACGCCCTCGGCCGCCGTCGGCGCTGCCATCCTGCTGATCGTGCTGGCCGCCGCCGCCAGCGCGCCATGGCTGTTCCCGGACGACCCGCTGGAAATGGTGGGCGCGCCCTTCACCTGGCCCGGCGAAGACGCCAGCTTTCCCGCCGGCACCGACCTGATGGGCCGCGACATCCTGGCCGGGCTGTTCCACGGCGCCCGCGTGTCCCTGCTGGTGGGCGGCGCGTCGGCCGCCATCGCGCTGGCCATCGGCCTGTTGGTGGGCGCGTTCGCCGGTTATGCAGGCCCGCGCACCGATGCCGTGCTGATGCGCATCACCGAACTGTTCCAGACCGTGCCGTCCTTCCTGCTGGCCATCGTGCTGGTGGCGATCCTGGGCCCGTCGCTATCGACCATCATCTTCGCGCTGGGCGTCACGTCATGGACCGGCATCGCGCGCCTGACCCGCGGCGAATTCATTTCCCTGCGCGAACGCGAATTCGTCCGGGCCGCGCAGACGCTGGGCGCAGGACACGCCCGCATCATTTTCCGCGAGATCCTGCCCAACGCCCTGCCCCCCATCATCGTGACCACCGCCGTGCTGGTCGCCCAGGCCATCCTGTCGGAGGCCGGCCTGTCTTTCCTGGGGCTGGGCGACCCCAACGTGGTCAGCTGGGGCAGCATGGTGGGCGCGGGGCGCGAAGCGTTGCGCACCGCCTGGTACATGACCGCCCTGCCCGGCCTGACCATCATGGCCACCGTCCTGGCCCTGAACCTGCTTAGCGACGCCATCAACGACGCGCTCAATCCCAAACTGCGCCGGCAGCGCGTGGCCGCCGCGCCCGCCGCTGCGCGCTAGGCGACCATGACTACTCTGATCGACATCCAAGGGCTGAACGTGGCCTTCCCCGGCCATCAGGCCGTGCACGGGCTGGACCTGCAACTGCGCGGCGGCGAGACGCTGGCGCTCGTCGGCGAGTCCGGCTGCGGCAAGTCCACCACCGCGCTCGCCCTGCTGGGCCTGCTGCCGCGGCATGCGAGCGTGACGGGCCGCATCCTGTTCGAAGGCCAGGACCTGCTGGCGCTGTCGGAACGCCAGCGCTGCGCGCTGCGCGGCGACCGCATCGCCATGATCTTCCAGGAGCCGATGACGAGTCTGAATCCGGTGCTGACCCTGGGCGACCAGATCGGCGAAGCGCTGCGCCTGCATCGCGGCGCCAGCGCCCGCGCCGCCCGGGCGCGCGCCATCGAACTGCTGGATCTGGTGCGCGTGCCCGAGCCGCAGCGCCGCGTGGACGACTATCCGCACCTGCTGTCGGGCGGCCAGCGCCAGCGCGCCATGATCGCCGCCGCCATCGCCTGCCAGCCCACGCTGCTGGTGGCCGACGAACCGACCACCGCGCTGGACGTCACCGTCCAGGCGCAGCTCCTGCAACTGCTGGACGACCTGCGGTCGCAATTGAACATGGGCCTGCTGCTGATCACGCATGACCTGGCCGTGGTCGGGCAATGGGCGGACCGCGTCGCCGTGATGGTGCGCGGCGAGAAGGTCGAGGAAGGGCCCGCGGCGACGCTCCTCGCCCAGCCGCGCCACCCCTATACCCGCGGCCTGCTCGGGGCGTCACTGCGCCTGGACGACGCGACCCACTACAGCACGTTGCGGCTGCCTGAAATCCGCACCCGGCTCGACCCCGCCTCGGGACGCCCGCTGTTCGGCCTTGTCACCCCCGACCGCGTGCCGGTTGCCGCCAACGACCCCGTTTCCATCGGCACGACGCCCTTGCTGCAAGTCGAGGACCTGCGCGTGCAGTACCAGACGGCCCATGGCGCCAGCACCGCGGTGGACGGCGTGTCGTTCCAGATCGCCCCCGGCGAAACCCTGGGGCTGGTCGGCGAATCCGGTTGCGGGAAATCCACCCTGTCCCGCACGCTGGTGCGCTTGCTGGCCCCGGCGTCCGGCCGGATCCTGCTGCGCGGCGAAGACACCGCCCGGCTGGACGGCAGCCGCCTGGCGGCCTACCGGCAAAGCGTGCAGATGATCTTCCAGGATCCCTATGCGTCGCTGAACCCGCGCCATACGGTCAACGACATCCTGGAGGCCGCCTTGCGCATCCACCGGGTGAAGGATCGCGAGGAACGCCGCCAGCGCATCGCCCGGATCCTGGACGCGGTGGGCCTGCCGCGCGAGGCGCTGGCGCGCTATCCCAGCGAATTCTCGGGCGGGCAGCGCCAACGCATCGGCATCGCCCGCGCGCTGGTGCTGCGCCCGGCGCTGGTGATCTGCGACGAACCGGTATCGGCGCTGGACGTGTCGGTGCAGGCGCAGATCCTGAACCTGCTGGTGGACCTGAAGGCCGAATTCCGCTTGTCGTACCTGTTCATCTCGCACGACCTGTCAGTGGTCCATTATCTGGCCGACCGGGTGCTGGTGATGAATGCGGGCCGGATCGTGGAAGAAGGCCCCAACGCGACCTTGTGGCGCAACGCGCGCCACCCCTATACGCGCAGCCTGATCGACGCGCTGCCCCAAGGGCTTTCCCCAGGTGGCGACGCGCTGCGCCGCAGCGCCTGAGCCAGCCTGCCCGGGCGGGGCCGCCTCCTCCTTATGCGGGACTGGATTGCGCGCAACGGCAAGCCTATACTGAGTTCGCCGTTGCTCGACATTCCTTTTCCTAAAGGAGAGGCAACATGTACAGGCACTTGCTCATCGCCGTGGATGGCTCCCTGCTGTCCGAATCGGCTTTCAAGCGCGCACTCGTTTTCGCCAAGGAAATGGGCGCCACCATCACCCTCATCCGCGCCATCCCGGAGGACCACCTGCTGGTCTATCAGGCCGAGATGCTGGGCACTACGCAGACGCATCACACCGACCAGGCGCGAAAGAACGCGCAAGGCTATCTGGACGGGCTGGAAATGGAAGCCCGCCATGCGCTGGTGCCGTGCAACATCGTCGTGGTGGTCAACGACCATCCGCACGAGGCGATTGTCGAGACCGCGAAAAGCCAGGGGTGCGACCTGATCATCATGGGCTCGCACGGGCGCCACGGCATGACGGGGTTCCTGCTGGGCAGCGAGACGCAACGCGTGCTGGCCAAGACCCGCCTGCCCGTGCTGGTGTTCCGCTAGGGCCTGATGCGCGGCCGGGCCGGGAGGCGCCGCCGCGTCAGCCCGCGGCGGCCAGCGCGTGCTGGAAGGTGAAGCTGTCGGCGTACATATGGTCCAGGCTGGCGCCACGCCCGGCCAGCAGGTGCTTGGCCTGCTGGATCATGGCGGGCGCGCCGCACAGGTAGATGGCGTGTTCGGACACGTCGTCATGGTCTTCCAGGACGGCGTCCTGCACGTGGCCGCGCCGGCCCTGCCAGCCCGCACCGGCGCGCGACAGCACCGGCACGAAATTGAATTCGTACAGCCGCCCGGCCCAACCGGCGATCTCGTCTTTCAGATACAGGTCATCCTCGGTGCGCATGCCCCAATACAGGCTGACGGGCGGGCAATCCTCTTTGTCGAGCAGGGATTCCAGGATCGCCTTGATCGGCGCGATGCCGGTGCCGGTGGCCATCATGATGAGCGGGCGCCAGTCTTCTTCGTGATAGCTGAACACGCCCAGCGGCGCTTCGATGGTGAGCGCCGCGCCGGCTTGCGCCTGACCCAGCCAATGGTCGGTATAGCGGCCGCCCGGGATGCGCCGCACATGGAAATCGACCTGCTGGCCAGCCGATGCCGACGCCATGGAAAAGCTGCGCGTCTCGCCATCGGGCAGCAGCACGTTCATGTACTGGCCCGGCACGAAATCCAATCCGGCATCCGGCAGCGCCAGCGTCAGCGTCAGATGGACGATGTCTTCGGTAAACGCTTCGATGCGCTGCACGGTCGCCGACAGGCGCCGCGGTTCCGGAAACACCTGCCGGCTGCTGGCCACGCTGATGCACAGGTCGCTTTCCGGGCGGGCCTGGCAGGCCAGCGCGTAGCCTTCGGCCGCCTCTTCCGGCGTCAGCGCCATCGGGAATTCCTCATAGCGCACGGTGCCTGAGGCGAGCTTGATGCGGCAGGTGCCGCAGCCGCCGAAGGTGCATTCGTGCGGCAGCTTGACGTCTGCGCGCCCGGCGGCCTCCAGCACCGATTCGCCGGCGTCCACTTCGAAGGCGGCGCCAGTTTCCAGGATGTGCACGCGGTATGCCATGGCCGGTCTCGCTTATTTCTTGATGTCGGCCTGCACCAGCACTTTCATGCCGCGCGGCTCCAGCAGTTCGGCCAATGCCGCCAGCGCGGCCACGCCTGCCTGCGTGTCCTGTTCGCCGTTGCCGCCGCTCAATCCGATACCGCCGATCACCTCATCGTTCACCACGATGGGGAAGCCGCCGACGAACACGGCGAACTTGCCGTCGAAGCTCCACTGGATGCCGAAGGCTTCGTTGCCGGGCAGCGCCGGGCCATTGGGCGGCGTGTTGAACAGATGGGTCGAGCGCTTGTGCCCCGCTGCCGTGAACGCCTTGTTCCAGGCGATCTGCGGGCCGGTGATGCGCGCGCCATCCATGCGTTCCAGGGCGATGGGGTGGCCGCCGTCGTCCACGATGCAGATGGATTCCAGCACGCCGATCGCTTCCGACTTGGCGATGGCCGCCCGCACCATGACGCGCGCTTCTTCCAGTTCCAGGCGATAGATCTGTTTCATAGGGATAGCCTCTTCGGTTGTCCGCGCCCTTAGCCGGCGCGGTAGACGGTCTTGATCTGCGTGTAGAACTCCAGGCCCACGCGGCCCGATTCGCGGAACGTGGAGGTGCTGGAGTGCTTGAGCCCCCCGAAGGGCGCGTTGATCAGGTTGCCGGTTGTCGTGCGGTTGATCTTTACCGTGCCCGCCTGGATGTCGCGGGCGAAGCGGTGCGCATAGCGCGCGTCCGTCGTGGCGATGGCGGCGGACAAGCCGTACTCGGTGTCATTGGCCTTGGCGATGGCATCGTCATAGCCGTCGACCTCGATCAGTGCGATGACCGGGCCGAAGATCTCTTCGCGCGCGATGCGCATCTGCTGCGTCACGTCGGTAAAGAGCGCGGGCGTGACGTAGTAGCCGCGGTCGAAACCCGGGCCGGTCAGGACGTCGCCGCCGCACAGGTGCGTGGCCTCTTCCTTGCCCACCGCCACGTAGCTCAACACGTTGTCCAGCTGCTTGCGCGTGGCCAGCGGGCCCAGGTCGAAGTTGCCGTCCAGCCCGTTGCCGAGGGTAAGCGTCTTGACCCGCGCCACCAGCTTGTCGGTGAACGCCTGGCGCACCTTCGCGTCCACCAGCACGCGGCTGGTGCCTGTGCAGGCCTGGCCGCTGAGCGAAAAGCCGCCCTTTACAGCCAGGTCCACAGCGCGGTCCAGGTCGGCGTCCGCCAGCACGATCAGCGGATTCTTGCCGCCCAGCTCCATTTGCGTGCGGGTGGTCAAGCCGGCGCCTCGGTGGATCTGTTCGCCTGCCGCCGTCGATCCGGTGAAGGAGATCGCGCGCACCGCGCGGGCGGTGGTGATGGCGGGGCCGACAGCCGCGGCGGGGCCGACCACCAGGTTCAGCACGCCGGCGGGCAGGCCGGCCTGCACGAACGCCTCGGTCAGCCGGTAGCCTGACAGCGGCGCGTCGGACGACGGCTTGAACACCACGGTGTTGCCGGTGATCAGCGCGGGCGCGATCTTGCGGGCGGGGATCGAGATGGGGAAGTTCCACGGCGAGATCACGGTGACCACGCCCAGGGGCTCGCGCTGGCTGTAGACGACCATGTCCGGATCGTCGTTGACGAAGGTTTCGCCGGTAAAGCTCTGCCCTTCCACCGCATAGAAGCGGATCGTCTGGGCCGAGCGCAGCACTTCGTCTTTGGCCAGGTTCAGGCCCTTGCCCTCTTCCCGGGTCAGCTCGCGCGCGAAGGCGTCGGCGTGGTCTTCCAGGTATTGGGCGGCGCGGAACAGGATGGCGGCCCGCTTGGAGATCGGCGTGTCGCGCCAGGCGGCAAATGCGGCATCGGCCGCCTCCACCGCGCGACGGGCGTCTTCGGCGTCCGACACTGGGAATAGCCCCACGACGTCGGACGTGTCCGCGGGATTGAGGTTGGGGGCAGTCCGGCCGGTGGCGCTGGGCACCCAGGCGCCGCCGATATGGTTCATGAATGCCTGTTGCGAGAGATCGTCCACGGGAGCGCTTCCTTTACCTGTACGGGAGTGGCCGGAAATCGGTCGTCTTAGATAGCTTCTGAACATTGTATACTTTAATCACTTTATGGCGATACGTGGAAACCCCAGGCTTTCCGCGTGGAAAGGGGCCCCGCAGGGCCCCTTCGGCAGGTCGGGACGATGGGGGATCAGCTCCAGATCAAGACGGCGCAGATCGTGGAAACGAAGAGCGCCAGCAGCACGGGCAGCAACAGCGCGCGCACCAGCGACAGCACGTTCACCCGCGCGAACCCCGCCACCGCGATCAGCGACGACCACGCGATCAGGGTGCCGCCCCCGGTCCAGACCGCGCCCATCTGTCCCACGGCGGCCAAGGTCGCCGGGTCCACGCCCACCACCGGGCCCAGGGCGCCGGAGAGGGTGCCGGTCAGCGGCAGGCCGGCAAAGCCCGAGCCGTCGATGCCGGTGATCATGCCCACCAGCAGCACGCCGAAGGCCACCAGGAAATGGTTTTCGGGAATCAGGTGCTGGCCGGCGGAGATCACTTCAAACAGCAGGCCGGGCGCCTGCGCCTGGGGCACGCCCAGGATCTGCGCAGCGGTTTCGTTGGCGCCCACGAAGAAGAAGCCGGCGATCGGCAACACCGAGCCCATGGCCTTGAAGGCGAAGACGAAGCCGTCCGTCACGTGCTCGGGGCACACGTCCAGCATCTTGCGCGGGCCTTCGGCGGCCAGCGTCACCAGCATCATCACCACGAAGGCCACGCCGCCGACCAGCGCCGCCGCATCGCCGCCGCGCAGGGCGGGCACCGACGGGAACAGGCGCGGCACCACCATCACGGCGATCACGGCCAGGAACGCCAGGGGCGTCACCACCGCAAAAGTCTTGGACCAGCGCACGCGGCGGCGCGCTTCTTCGTCCAGCACGGGGCCTTGGGGCAGCGCCGGATCCGCGCCCATGGTGCCGCGCGCCAGTTCCGCCTTGTCGAACGAGCCTGATTGTTCGATGCGCGCCAGGCTGCCGTCCTGGGCGCGGGCCTGCCAGGCATCCAGCAACGCGGGGCTGGCGGGCACGATGTGCTTGCGGATCAGCAGGTATGCCACCACCAGCGCCACGGCGCCGGTGATCAGCGACAGCACCAGCGCGCGGTCGGCCACCACGGCCGCGCTGACCGCCGCCCCCGCCGCCTTGGCGCTGATGCTGGGCGCCACGCCGATCACGTAGTCCGACGACAGCGCCATGCCCTGGCCGGCGATCGCGATGGCCATGGCGCCGGCCAGCGGCGGCAGCCCGGCGGCGATGGCCGCGGGCAGCAGGATGGCGGACACCAGCGGCACGGCCGGCGTGGGCCAGAAGAACAGCGAAATGACATAGGTACAGAGGGCGATGATCACGAACGAGGAATGCCCGCCGCGCATCACCCGCCGGAACGGCTGCACCATGCGCACGTCGGCCTGCAACGTTTTCAAGGCGTTGAGCAAGGCGGTCATGAAGGTGATGACCAGGAAGATGTTGAACAGCTCCTTGGCCGCCACGAAGCTGGCCGAAAAGATGCCGATCAGCGCGCTGATCGGGTTGCCCGTGATGGCCAGCACCACGAGGAAGGTGCCGATCACCGATGGCACCACCACGTTGGCCCGCAAGATCATCGTCAGGATGATGGCGGCCACGCTGAGCAGGTACATCCAATGAGCAGCGTTGAGCACGACGTCGGATTGCATGCGCGATTCCCCTTGTGACGTGGCTGTTAGGTCGCCACAATCGGTATACTATATTTCGTTGTGAGCCATACCAATCGAAATATGCACCGCCTAGGGAAACCGATAATTCTGAAAAACCCATGAATAACGGCGAAAAATCAGGGGTTTACCCTAGGTATTTTCGATTTCAGAAAAACAATCGGTTGTCACAGACTGACTATCGTATACATACAAGGCTACATACCGCCATGCTGCCCGCCCTGCCTTTTCCGGATCTCTGGCACTACGCCGCCATGGCGCTGGTGGTGTTCGGCGCCGCGCTGGCGCAAGGGGTGGGAGGCATCGGCTTCGCGATGTTCGCCGCCCCCGTGGCGGCCATGTTCTTCCCCCAGCTGGCGCCCGGACCGCTGCTGACGCTGGGCGGATTCATCTCGCTGTTGACCGCGCTGCGCGAGCGCGCCTTCATCGACTGGTCTGCCGTGTCGTACGCGCTGGCGGGACGCGTGGTGGGCACGCTGATCGCCATCTACGCCATGGCGCGCTTTGCGCCGCAGGCGCTGGGCGTGCTGTTCGCCTGCCTGATCCTGGCCGCCGTCGCGCTCAGCGTGGCGGGCCTGCGCTTTACCGCCACGCCCGGGCGCGTGTCGGGCGCCGGCGTGGTCTCCGGCATCATGGGCACGATGACGTCCGTCGGCGCGCCGCCGATCGCCATCGTGCTGCAGCACACCGCGCCACCGCGGCTGCGCGCCACCCTGGGCGTGGTGCTGTTCCTGGGATCGATCTTCTCGCTGGCCATGCTGGCGCTGGCCAAACGGTATACGGGTTACCACGCCGGGCTGGCGCTGAGCCTGGCGCCGTTCCTGCTGGCCGGTTTCGCGGTCTCCAACCGGCTGCGCACCTTGTTGCCGCCGCATGCCGTGCGCAGCGTGTTGCTGGCGGTGTGCGCGCTGGGCGCGGTAGGGGTGCTGGTCAAAGCCTTCTGGGGCGCCTGATGCGGCGCCTTCACAACGGCACGCGGCTACACCCGGTAATACAATGGAGACTGTATCCATTAATCCATACCTGCTCGCCATGACCACTTCGCCTGTCAGCCCGCAAGCCGTAGAGACGCCGTCTTCCGCTCCGCTGAAGATCGGCGAGCAGCATCCGCAGTTGTTCGCCGTCATCCGCGACAAGCTGCGCGAACGCATCCTCAGCGGCGAGTTCACGCCGGGCGACCGCCTGGTCGAAGGCCGGCTGTCCGAAGAAATGGGGGTGTCGCGCATTCCGGTGCGCGAGGCGCTGCGCGCGCTGGCGGCCGAGGGGCTCGTTACCATCGAGCCGCGCCGCGGCGCTTCCGTGTCGGTGCTGTCCGACGCGGTGGCCTACGACATGGTGGAAGTGCGCGCCACGCTGGAAGGGCTGAACGCCAAGCTGGCGGCGCAACGGCGCGACGCGAAAACCGTCGAACGGCTGCAGGCCTTCCTGCGCGAAGGCACGGAAGCCGCGCGCAGCGAACAGCTGGACAAGTTCCTGGCGTTGAATTCGCAGTTCCACGAAATGCTGGCCACCATCGGCGGCAACGTGGTGCTGACCGATCTGATGCGTTCGCTGCGCGACCGCACGGCGCTGCTGTTCGCGCCCAGCAACATGCACCGCGCCAAGGCGAACTGGGACGAGCATTCGCAAATCCTGAACGCCGTCATCGCCGGCAACGGCGACCTGGCCGCACTGCTGGCCAGCCAGCACGTGCACAACGCGGCCAAGGCCTATACCGACGCCCAGCAGCACGCGTCGGCGGACTGACGCGGCAAGGCCGGGCGGCATCGCCGCCCGCCCGCTCAGCCCGCGGCTTCGACCGGGTCGGAGGCCGCGCCCACCACCACGCCCTTGCCGTTCTGCACCACCCACGAGACTTTCACGTCGCCGTTCACGAACGTCTGGCACGCCATGCGGTAGCCGGCCTCGAAGTCTTCAGGACGCAGGTGCTTGCGCTCTTTCGGCTTGACCGCATCGGTATTTTCAAGCCCTTCCTCGATGCGGCATTTGCAGGTGCCGCACAGGCCGCCCCCGCATTTGAACGGGATGCCGCCCTTTTCCTTCAGTGATACGCGCAGCAGATTGCTGTTCTCGGGCGCGGTCGCCACCTTGCCGCCGTTCGAGATGAAAGTGATCTGGACCATGTCGTTCAATGCTCCGCCACTGCGGCATCGGCCCGCAGCGTCAACGTGGATTCCATGCTGCCGAAGCGCGTGAGGTGGGCCAGCTCCTTGCGGGCCGCCTCGACCGACGCGAACTTCTCCAGGAACTTGGACGGCACGCGGTTCACCACATAGGGCGGCGTCTCTTCCGTCACCACCAGCCGCGTGTCGCCCCGCAGCCGGGCGATGCGAAACACGGCCAGCGCGCGTCCGTAGAACACGTAGTCGTAGGTTTCGATGATGTCCACGTCCTCGCCCACTTCAGTGCGGAACACGCCGGGCTTGGTCGTCAGGATGACGTATACAGAGTCCATGGCCCTATGCCTCCATGTCCTGAAGCAGTTCGACGTCGCTGCTCAACCATAGCTGGCAAGCCAGTCGGTAGCCCTGGTCGATACGGTCGCCCAGCTGCTTTTTCTCTTTCCAGTTCACCGGCGGCAAATGCTCGGCGCCAGCCAGCACGCGACACGCGCACTTGGCGCACTTGCCCATGCCGCACTCGTAGCGCAGGTGCGGATACGGAAACTGCTTGATGCCGGCCCGCACCACCAGATTGGTGTTGTCCTTCACCACGTCGGTGTAGGTCTGGCCGCCTTTATGGAATACAACGGTAGGCATGGGTCTGTCATCCAGAAGCTGCGGGCCGGCCGCGCCCGCCATGGAGCGCGGCCGGAAAAGCCGGGCAGGGGTCAGGCGGCCAGGCCGAGTTCGGGCAGCTTGATCTCGTGCTGCACGTAGTCGGTGTAGAGCGCCGTGGTGTACAGCAGCCGCATCTGGGCGCCGATCTCGCAAATCTTCAGGCAGCGCTGCTGCAGCTCGACGGTGTTGGCGTGCTCCAGCACGATCTGATAGCCGCGTTCGCCGTGGATTTCGTCTGACACGATATGCAGGTCGAAGAATTCGACCTCTTCATCGGTAAAGCCATACTTCTCGCGCAGCGTCGGCGTCTGCTTGCGGTAGATGGACGGCACCTGCGATTCCAGGCCGACGACCAGCCCCGCCACCGCCACGATGGGGTCCTCGCGCATGGCGACGGCGTAGCACCAGCTTTGCAGCGCGCGCGTGGTGGGCGACATGTTGTCGGGATTGGTGACCCGTTCGCGGGTGGTGCCGCAGGCTTCGGCAAAGCGGATCAGCAGATCGGTATGGCGATCGCCGCCAATTTCCTCTTCATACATGTTGGCCAGCAGGAAGTCCTTGGCCTCGGTATAGGTATCCGGCGTGCGGGCGTACAGGTAGCCGAGGTAGTCGGCGAACGGACCCACGTAGTGATAGTGGTTCTCGGCCCACCGCGACAGGTGCTCGCGGCTGAGCTTGCCTTCGGCCCAGGCGATGGAAAACGGCGAAGCATTGGCGCTTTTGCCCTTGATCGCGTTTTCCAACGCGGTACGGAATTCATCTCGGTTCATCAGTTCTGCCATGACGCGCTCCAGTCCAGTAGGGAGGGGGATTCCGAGCTGGCTAGCCCGGCCATGGAGAACATTGTATACCATCTACCGTTTTCAACTGCTAGGGCAATCCCGGAGAATCGGGTCCTGGATTGATGCAAAAGGGGTCAGATCCTTTCAGATCAAGCACTTGACCTGGCGCAAGGGGAGCAAGGGGAAGGGTGGACGAGATGGGCTCTCGCTAGTACAATGAATACACTTTCAATGCAATACGGAAATACCATGACTACCCGCCATCCCCTGGGAGACGCCCCGATCGGTCAGCAACTGCTGACGCATTACGCCCGCCGCGATTCGGTGCGCCACGCCACGCCCCTGTTGCCGTCGTCCTGGGCCGAACTGTTCGCCCCCTTCCGCAACGCCCGCCTGCAACCGCTGCGCGCAAGCGCCCCCGCAGTCCGTCGCAACGACGACGAACCGGTCTGCCAAGCCTGATCTTTCGGAAGACGCCGGGGCGCACGCCCCGGCCAAGCCACCCCGCCGCTTAACGGCGGGCGCGCAGACTCGCCCGCGCACGGGCATCGCGCAACGCGGCGTTGCGCGCACGGTGCTCATTGGCCAACGCCAGCACCAGCACCACCGCGAACCCCACGGTGTACGCCACCACATCCCACCAGTCCGGCACGCTGCCCAGCACCACGCGCAGCACCGGCTGCTCGATCTGCCATCCGTACAGCCGCGCCAGATACTGGCCGAACTCCACCGCATACCCTGTCAACAGCGCCGCCACCGCCAGCACCCCGACGCTCGCGCGGATGAAAGTCCGGTACACCAGGTACACCCAGCCGACCGCCACCACATCCCCCACGAATCCGCGCAAGAACGGATAGGGCGCGCCATACAGGGCAATCAGCGCCAACAGCGCGGTCACGGCAAGCAGGGCGGCAAACGCGCGCCCATTGAACGTCAGGGTCATGGCTACAAACAGCAAAAAGTGAAAGGGCGGACGCGCCTTCAGGCGCCCCCGTCGCAGCCCAAGGCATCAGCATGATCGGGCAACGAAGCAGGGTACTAGATATCCGCGGGAAAACCCGAGCCTCCCTCCGACACAAGCGTCACCAAAGGTTATGCGGCCAAGCCGCCCCAAAAGTTATCCCATCTTATCCACCGGCTATCCACCCCCAATCCACCGACTTACCCACACCCTTATCCACCGCCCCCGGACGCGCCCCCACCCACGCGCGCAAGCGCCCCCCCCAAGCCAAGCACATCCATATGCCAAAAAAGGCCGCCCGCGCGGCCGCTTTTGGCGTCCCTGCACACTCCTCCCCCACCCCCAGCGCGTCAACAACACGCCAAGCACCCCACCCGCCCCAGCGATGCCGGAATCTTCTACGCCGCAGCCCGGCGTGGCGGGGGCACGGGGTGCGCGGGGAGTCGATGCGCCCAAGGGAATCCGAAGGCAGCCGCCTCAGGCGGCAACGAGGATGACGCAGGGGCAGTCCGGAGCGAAGGCTCCGGACCGCAATCGTTGACCCGCGCACTCCGTGCCCCCGCCACGCCGGGCGGCCCACGAACCGCAATCGTCAAACATATCCAGCTCCAAATCATCAAACAAGCCCAGCCCCATACAGACACTCCCCGCAACACAACCCGCCCTCATTCAGGCGTACCATTACCCCACCCCAAACGCCCCCCAGGCGCCCCAAAAAAAGACGCCCCAGAGCCCTCCGTATGCTCACCCCCGTCTCCCCCTCGGCCGACCTCCCGCCCGGCGCCCCCGCTGCGCCCGCTGCCCCCCTTACCGTCAGCACGCTTTCCCCCTTAGCCTTTCCCGCGTTCCGCATCATCTGGATCGCCAACCTGTTCGCCAACCTGGGCACCTGGGCGCAATCCGTCGCCGCCGCCTGGATCATCACCACCGAACAGAGCAGCCCCCTGATGGTCGCCATGATCCAGGTGGCCGCCGCCTTCCCGCTGGTGGCGCTTTCCATCCTGACCGGGGTGCTTGCCGACAACTACGACCGGCGCAAAGTCATGCTGACCGGCATGCTGCTGGAACTGACCGGCGGCGTCTTCATCACCATCCTGGCGTTCGCCGGCCTGCTGCACCCCATCACGCTGATCGCCTCCGTCTTCTGCATCGCCATCGGCAGCGCCATCGTCACGCCCGCCTGGCAGGCCGCCGTCGGCGAGCAGGTCCCGCGCGCCCACGTCGGCAGCGCCGTCCTGCTCAACAGCGTCAACTACAACGTCGCGCGCGCCGTCGGCCCCGCCATCGGCGGCCTGCTGCTGGGCGCCATGGGCGCGCCCTGGGTCTTCCTGCTGAACTGCTTCTGCTACGGCGGCCTGATCTGGGCGATCTGGCGCTGGCAGCGCGACCTGCCCGAGCGCCGCCTGCCCCCCGAAGGCCTGTTCGAAGGCGTCGTCGCCGCGTTGCGCTACACCCAGCATTCCACCGTGACGCGCGTCGTCATGCTGCGCTCGTTCGCCTTCGGGCTGTCAGCCAGCGCCTTGTGGGCGCTGCTGCCGTTGCTGGCCCACGACCAGGAGGAAGGCAGCGCCCTGCTGTACGGCTACATGCTGGGCGCGCTGGGCGTCGGCGCGATCCTGGGCAGCGCCTTCGTGCGCCGCGTGCAGGCCGCCCTGGGCGCGGGCGGGCTGGTCACCGTGGCCGCCGCGCTGCTGGCCGCCTGCCTGCTGGCGCTAGGCCTGACCAGTACCCTGTGGGTCGCGTTTCCGGCGCTGCTGCTGTCGGGCAGCTGCTGGATCGGCGTGCTGGCCACCTACAACACCACCGTCCAGATGCTGGTGCCCGACTGGGTCAAGGCGCGCGCGCTGGCGCTGTACCAGACCGCCATCTTCGGCGGCCTGGCCGCGGGCTCGTTCATGTGGGGCCATTTCGCCGGCACCATGGGCGTGTCCGGCGCGCTCAGCACCGCCGGCATCATGCTGGGCATCACGGTCGCGCTCTTGTACCGGTCGCGCCTGCCCGAACACGTGGACACCCAATCGCTGGCGCGCGTGGACAGCACCGAACCCGCCATGGCCGCGGCCGGTTTCAACACCCAGCACGGCTCGGTGCTGGTGGCCGTGGAATACCTGATCGAACGCGACAAGCTGTCGGCGCTGATCGGCGCCGCGCATCCGCTGCGGCTGCTGCGCCTGCGCAACGGGGCGCAGCAATGGCAACTGTTCCGCGACCTGGAACGCGAAGGCGTGTGGCGCGAAGTGTTCCTGGTGGAAAGCTGGATGCAGTACCTGCGCATGATCGACCGCATGACGCTGGCCGACAAGATGGTGCTGGACGAAGTGCGCGCCCTGCACAGCGGCGACAAGCCGCCGGTGGTATCGCGCAACGTCAGCTACCTGGCCATGAACGAAGCGCAAGGCTTCTCCCTGCGCCGAGACCCCGAATCCCTGTGACCCGCGAGGCCCGCCCATGCTTACCTCTCTTTGGCGCAAGTGGCGGGCCTCGCGGCATGGGGGCCCGCAGCTGGACGTCATCCTCGCGAGCGCCGATCCCGACGCCCCGCTAGCCGAGCGCAACCTGTGGATGGTGGACCTGAGCCGGTGGCTGGACCGACCCGGCCGGCCAGCCGCGCCCCCCGCCACCCGCACGCCCGACGCAGCCCCGGGCGCCGTCCGCCATCCGCAGCACGCACGCCTGCGCTACCTGCTGCAGGTGCTGGAAAACAACCCGGACCGCGCCGCGCCCGTTGCTGCCACGCTGCGGTCGCTCGTCGCCGACAACGACCCCACCTCGCTGCTGTGCGACACCGGCGTGGCCTCGCACCCCGGCTTCTGGGGGGAATTCTGGGAACGCGCGCAGGCCCGGCTATTGCCGCCGCCGCCGAACCGCGGCGACATGTTCGGCCTGTTCTCGCTGATCTTCCGCCGGGCCGGCGACGCGCACTGGATCGAATCGCTGGACGACGACACCCTGGCCCGCATGCGCGCGCTGTACCGCCACGGCGACGGCCTTGCGCGCCTGGACCCCACCGCCCCCGAACCGCCCGCCCCGCGGCTGGAAGCGGCGCTGACCAGCAGCATCCAGGTGCTGGTCAGCCAGGTGCGCGCGACGGGCCTCAGCCAGGACATCCGGTCGCGCCTGCCGGGCCGCGTGCAGGACACGCCGTTCTTCGCGCTGGCCGGCGCCGCCGCCGAACTGTGCGACAGCGGCCCTGACACGTCCCGCGAGGTTTTCGGCCGCCGCCTGAACATGTTCCGTGCCCTGCTGGACGGCTGCCGCGCCGCCACGCAAGGCGTCTACGACGAGCTGGAAAAAAACGGCGTATCGGTCGAAGTGGTGTTCCAGATCGAACGCATGAAGCTGCGCCTGGCCCGCATCGAACTGCTGCTGAGCGTCTGGGTGGACCCGACGCAGCGCCACAAGTACGTGCATCTGACGGCCGAGCTGATCCGCTCCACCCAGGCCCGCAGCAGCATCCGGCACCTGGCGGCATCGTCGTTCGCGCAGCTGGCGCGCCGGGTGATGGAGCGCACCGCCGAAACCGGCGAGCACTACATCGCGCGGGACGCGGCCGAATACCTGACGATGCTCAAGGCGTCGCTGGGCGGCGGCTTCGTCATGGTGTTCACCGTCTACCTGAAATTCTTCATCGTCTCGATGCACCTGGACAAGTTCATCGAAGGGCTGCTGGCGTCGCTGAACTACGCCGGCGGCTTCCTCGTCATCCACTTCGCGCACTTCACGCTGGCCACCAAGCAGCCGGCCATGACGGGGCCGGCGCTGGCCCATCGGCTGGACGACGCCTACACGCCACAAGGCCGCGAGGCCTTCCTGGACGACACGCTGGCCATGATCCGTTCCAACGCGGCGGCCATCCTGGGCAATCTGGCCGTGGTCTTCCCCCTGGCCTGGGCGGTGCAATGGATCGCCCTGAACGGCCTGGACCGGCCGCTGATCAGCGCGGACAAGGCGCAGGAAACGCTGGCGTCGTTCTCGATCTGGGGACCCACCCCCATCTATGCGGCCGCCACCGGCGTGCTGCTGTGGTTGTCCAGCCTGATCGCGGGCTGGGCCGACAACTGGTTCGCGCTGCACCGCGTGCACGACGTGATGGCCTACAACCGGCGCGCGCGGCATCTGCTGGGCGAACGCGGCGCAGTGCGCTGGGCCGGCTTCTGGCAACGCAATATCTCGGGCATCGCGGGCAACGTGTCGCTGGGCCTGATGCTGGGCCTGGGTCCGGCCATCGTGAGCTTTTTCGGCCCGCATGTGGAAGTGCGCCACGTGACGCTCAGCGCCGGCCAGATCGGCACGGCGCTGGGCACGCTGGGATGGGAAGTCGTGCACACGCAGGCGTTCTGGATGGCCGTGGCCGGCACCGCGATGACAGGGGTATTGAACGTGGTCGTCAGCTTCGCGCTGGCGTTCAACGTGGCGCTGCGCTCGCGCAACCTGCGCCGCGGCGACCGCGATTCCCTGTCGGCGGGCGTGCGCGAGCGCATCTGGCAGCGGCCGGCCACGCTGTTCTGGCCGGTCAAGCCCCGGCCCGCGCCCGAACGCCCTTAAGCGCCGGGTTCGGGTGCCCAGCCGCCCGCGACCCGCCGCAGGCGCGGCGAGTCGAACGCGCAGGCCACCGGCAACGCGGCGCCATGGGCGTCGACCAGCCGGCTGCGCCAGCGCGTGCCCTGGCACATGGCGACGACAATGCCCGCCACCTCGGCGCCGCAGCGCGCCAGCAGCGTCAACGCGGACACCATCGTCTGCCCCGTGCTGACGGCGTCGTCCACCACCAGCACGCGGCGGCCGCGCAGGCTGCCCGCCAGATTCGGATCCACGAACAACCGCTTGCCGGCATCCGGCGTGGTCAGCGACTGCACCGGCACGGACAGGTTTTCGTCATACCAGTACTTGCGGGAATAGCCGAACGGCACGTAGCGCGTGAAGCCCAGCCCGCGCGCGACAAGCGGCGCGAACGCCAGGCCCAGCGTGGGCAGCCCCACGATCACGTCGGCCTGGAAGGCGCGCGCCCGGTCCGCCATGAACCCGGCCAGCGCCTCGACCACGTCCAGGCTGGCGTGGTTGGCGATCAGCGAGGCCACGCAGCGGTCCGGGTCCCCCGGCACGCCGCGCAGCGGCAGCACCAGGTAGCGGCCATCCGGCAAGCGCGCGGGATAGCCGCGGGAATAGGGCGGTTGGACCGGCACGGACAGCGCATCGGCGCTGACGATCTCTTGCCAGTAGCCGGTGGTGGTGTCGAAGGTCGATGCCTGAGCGGCGGGGGATACAGGGGAAGCAGTCATACAGAGGCCAACGGAATTCAAAACGCGGGAGTATCGGCGGCCAGAAAGCGTTCGGCCAGCTTCACCCAGTAGCTGGCCGTGACCGGCAGGATGTCGTCGTTGAAATCGTAGTCGGGGTTGTGCACCATGCAGCCGCCTTCGCCCTCGCCATTGCCGACGATGAAGTAGCTGCCCGGTACGGCTTCCAGCATGAAGGCGAAGTCGTCGCTGGCCTGCAACGGCTGCAAGTCGGGGATCACCCGTTCCACGCCCAGCCAGTCCTGCGCGACGGCGGCCGCGAATTGCGTCGCGCCGCGGTCGTTGACGACCGGCGGGTAGCGCCACCGGTAGTCGACCTGAACGGTCGCGCGATGCACCGCCGCCTGCGCCGTGGCGATGGCGGTGATGCGTTCGCGCAGCAGGGCGCGCGTTTCGGGACGGCGGGCGCGCACGGTCAGGCGCAGTTCCACCGACTTCGGGATCACGTTGGGCGCATCGCCGCCATGAATGGCGCCGATGGTCACCACCGCCATGTCGTTGGGGTCGACTTCGCGCGACACGATGGTCTGCAAGGCCAGCACGATGCTGGCGGCCGCCACGATGGGGTCCACGGCCACGTGCGGCATCGCGCCGTGCCCGCCCACGCCGCTGACCGTCAGCAACACGGTATCGGACGAGCTGTACATCACGCCCGCGCGGAAGCCGAAATGGCCGGCGGGATAGCCCGGTTCATTGTGGAAGCTGTAGACCGCGTCGCACGGGAAGCGGTCGAACAAGCCGTCGGCGATCATCTTCTGCGCGCCGCCGTGGCCTTCTTCGGCCGGCTGGAAGATCAGATGCACGGTGCCGTCGAACTGGCCGCGCTGCGCCAGCGCCCGGGCCGCGGCCAACAGGGTGGCCGTATGCCCGTCGTGCCCGCAGGCGTGCATCTTGCCGGGGTGCTGGCTGGCGTAGGGCAAGCCGGTGGTTTCATGGATGGGCAGGGCGTCCATGTCGGCGCGCAGCCCCAGCCGGCGCGTGCCGGTCCCGCGCCGCAAGGTGCCGACCACGCCCGTCACGCCCAGGCCGCGGTGCACCTCGTAGCCCCAGGCGGCCAGGCGTTCGGCCACGAGGTCGCCGGTGGCGACTTCCTGGTAGGCCAGTTCGGGATTGGCATGGATCTGATGGCGCAGCGCCACCATCTCTTGCTGGATCGCCTGGATTTCAGGCAGCACGGGACCAAGCGCGGAATCGTTCATGTCGTTGGGCATCCTTGAAGTCAGCAGCCTTATTCCTGCTGGATGTTGGCGCTTTTCACGATGTGCGCGTACACGGCCTTTTCCTTCTTCAGGAAGTCGGCGAAATCTTCCGGCGAGCCCTCGCCCGCGATGGCGCCGCCTTCGGCCAGCCGCTTTTGCACGTCGTCCAGCTTCAGCACGGCATTCAAGGCCTGGTTCAGTTGCCGCACCACTTGCGGATCCGTACCCGCGGGCGCGAACACGCCCATCCAGGTGTTCAGCTCGAAGCCTTTCAACTCGGCGGTTTCAGCAAAGGCCTGCACGCCCGCCAAGGTGGCGACGCGCTCGGCGGAAGTCACGCCCAGCGCGCGCAGCTTGTTCTGCTGCACCAGCGGCGTGGCGCTGGTGGTGACCAGCAGCCCCAGATCCACCTGGCCGCCCATCACGTCGTTGGTGATCTGCGCGCCGCCGCGATAGGGCACGTGGACCAGTTTCACCTTGGCCTGGTCCTGCATGACTTCCATCGACAGGTGCAGCACGGTGCCGACGCCCGACGACGCATAGGTCAGCGTGTCCGGCTTGGCGCGGGCCAGCGCGATCAACTCGTCCATGTTGTTCACGGGCAGGCCGGGGCGGGCCAGCAGCACGACGGGCGCGGTCGTCACCAGGGCTACCGGCGTCAAGTCCTTTTCGGCGTCGTACTTCACGGCCGAATTGATCAGGCGAGCCACGCTGATGGGGCCGTCGAACCCCATCACCAGCGTGTAGCCGTCTGGCGCGGCATGGGTGGCGCGGGCCACGCCCAGCACGCCGCCTGCGCCCGCCACGTTGTCCACGATGATGGATTGGTTCAACCGTTCGGACAGCTTCTGCGCCACCAGGCGCGCCGTGGTGTCCACGTTGCCGCCCGGGCTGAACGGCACGATCAGGGTCAGCGGCTTGGCGCCCGGCCAAGGCGTTTGGGCGCAGGCGGCAGGGGCAATGCACAGCGCGGCCGCCAGCGCGGACACGGACAAGAACAGGCGTTTGAACATGGTGAGGGCGATCAGGGCGGATACGCGCGCCCAGGCAGGGGCGCGCCGGAGGGCGACGGCGCCATCCTACCCAGCTGTGGGTAATAACTGAAATGGTATATTTTTATAGATTCATCAGGTAAATCTATGACCAAGCGTCCCGAGCCGGCCCGCCCGGCAACGCCGCCGCGCCAGCCCACCTTGCGCCAGTTGCGCGGCTTCAAGGAAGTGGCGCGCTACGCCAGCTTCAGCCGCGCCGCCCAGGCGCTGGCGCTGAGCCAGCCCGCGCTGTCATCAGCCATCCGCGAACTGGAAACGCTGATGGGCGTGGCGTTGTTCGAGCGCAGCACCCACCACGTGCGCCTGACCCCGGCGGGGCTTGCCGCCCGCGCCCAGATCGAATGGCTGCTCAATACGTACACCCAGGGCGCCGACGACCTGCAGCGCCTCTTGGACACCCAGGCCGCCACGGTGCGCATCGGCTGCATCCCGTCCACCATGCACCTGCTGGCGCCCGCCGTGGCGCAATGGCGCTTGCGCCACCCCGAGACCGTGCTGGTCTTGAGCGACCACCTGAACGACGAACTAATGGCCGCCTTGAACAACGGCGAACTGGACATCGGCCTGGGGCTGGATTTCGGCCTGGCGCCCGGCGTGGCCGCGGCCTTCGTGGCCGAAGACGAACTGGTCGCGGTGCTGGCCGACACCCACCGGCTGTCGCGCCGCGCCGCGGTCACGTGGCAGGACCTGAAGCACGAGCCGCTCGCCGTGCTGTCGCGCGGCAGCACCTACGAGATGATCGTATCCACCCTGCGCCAGCAAGGCGCCGACTTGGCCGCGACCGACACCTTGAACTACACCGACACGCTCTACAGCCTGGTGCGCGCCGGGCTGCGCGTGGGGTTGATCTCGCGCTTGTACACACAGGGCCAGCGCGTCGACGGCCTGGCCATCGTGCCCGTGCAACGCCCGCAGATGACGCGCCGCATCTGCCTGATGACGCGCGCCCCGGAATCGCAGGCGCGCGCCGCGGTGCAGCGCTGCTATGCGGAACTGGCCGCCATGCTGCGCGGCCGCGCCGGTCCCTGACGAAGCGTTGAATCCCGATGCGGCATTAGAATCAGTCCTCCTGATTCCGAACGCACCGCCCGGACGCCTCGCCCGTTCCACGCCCCCATGCTCTCGTTCTCCCGCAATACCGTCTATCCGGCCGGTGCCGGCTTGCCTGCTTCCGAGCGTTTAGGCGCGCTGCTGGCCGTGATGCTGGCGGTCTGCATGGCCAGCCTGGACACGGCTATCGCCAACACGGCGTTGCCCACCATCGCACGTGATCTGCAGGCCAGCGACGCGGGGTCGATCTGGGTCATCAGCGGCTATCAGCTGGCCATGGTGGCCGGACTGCTGCCCGCTGCGGCGCTGGGCGAGATCCTGGGCCACCGGCGCGTCTATATCGTGGGGCTGGTGATGTTCGTCGTGTCGTCGCTGGCCTGCGGGCTGGCGCCGTCGCTGCCTGCGCTGGTGGTGGCGCGGATCCTGCAAGGCCTGGGCGCGGCCGGCGTGATGAGCGTGAACGGAGCGCTGCTGCGCTTTATCTATCCCTCGCACATGCTGGGCCGCGGGCTAGGCCTGAACGCGATGGTGGTCGGCCTGTCGTTCGCGGCTGGCCCCACCGCGGCGTCCGCCATCCTGCTGCTGGGGTCCTGGCACTGGCTGTTCCTCATCAACGTGCCCATCGGCATCGTGGCCGCCGTGCTGGCCCTGCGCGGCCTGCCGGAGACGGCGCGCGCCCCGCACGGTTTCGACGGCATCGCCGCCTTGCTATGCGCATTGACGCTGGGCCTGTTCGTGCTGGGGTCCAATGAACTGGCGCATGGCGCGCCCTGGCCGCGCGTCACGCTGGAGTGGGGCGGCGCCATCGCCAGCCTATGGCTGCTGATGCGCCGCCAGGCCGGGCACCCCGCGCCGATCCTGGCCGTGGACTTGCTGCGCCGGCCCTTGTTCGCGCTGTCGGCCGCCACGGCGGTCTGCGCCTTCGCCGCCCAGGCGCTGGCGTTCGTGTCGCTGCCCTTTTTGTTCCAGTCCGTGCTGGGCTACAGCCAGGTGCATACGGGTTTCCTGATCACGCCCTGGCCGGTCGTGGTCGCCATCATGGCGCCGATCGCCGGGCGCATGTCCGACCACTATCCGGCGGGCATCCTGGGCGGCATCGGCCTGGCGCTGTTGGCCTTGGGGCTGGTACTGCTGGCCCTGATGCCCGCGGCGCCGTCGGTGTGGGACATCTCGTGGCGCATGGCCATCTGCGGCGCGGGGTTCGGCTTTTTCCAATCGCCCAACCTGCGCGCCATCATGACGTCGGCGCCCGCGTCGCGGGCCGGCGGCGCCAGCGGCATGATCGGCACCGTGCGCCTGTTGGGCCAGGCCAGCGGCGCAGCGCTGGTGGCCGCGTGCTTCCACGTGTCCTCCACACACGGTGCGATCGCCGCCTTGTGGCTTGGCGGCTTGTGCGCCGCGCTGGCCTGCATCGCCAGTTTTTCCCGCTTGCGTTTCAACGCGTGAAAGCGCTAACAGGCAACATTGTTGCGTGATTTTTCGATATATTCTGCGATCGAGCCGATATATTCGTAAGTTGTGAAACAGCGGCTAAATATCGCTGAAGCCGGGTCGTTGTTGTCGATGCAGCACTCGCTGTATCAGGGATACGACTCGCATGACACAGTTCTTGAAAGACATCACCATCCGCCGCATGATCCTGTGCACCCTGCTCATGATCAGCGCCTTGCTCACCGGCCTGTCGGCCATCAGCGTCAACGGACTGCATAGCGCCGGCGAAGCGCTCGCCGCCAGCAACGAACTCCTTCACGAAGTCTCCGCCCTGTCCCGGGTCAACGATCAGGTCATGCGCGCGCGGCTGCGGCTGTCGCGCCAGCTGGAATACGCCAGCGCGGGCCAGACCGCCCAGGCGGCGGAAGAAGGCCGCAGCATCGACGCCGCGCTGGACGAAGCCCGGCGGCAGCAAACGGCATTTGTGGCACTGGCGCGCAAAGACGCCCCGGCCGCCCTCCTGGACCCCATGCAAGCGAGCTTCGACGCCCTGGTCACCGGCGGCATCGCGGTGCAGCGCCAGCACCTGGAGGCGGGTGACATCACGCGCGCCCGCGCGCACGCCGCCAGCGCCGTCGTGACGGCCAGCCGTGCCTTCGGCAAAAGCATCGAGAACTACGAGGCCTACGCCAAGCAGCGTGAAATCCAGCTGTGGGACGACGCCGCCGCCAAGCGCCAGCATGCCTACATCGGCATGGGCATCGTGCTGGCCATCTGCCTGTTGCTGCTGGTGCTCGGCGACCGCTACGTCGTGACGTTCGTGCGGCGGCCGCTGGAGACGATCAAGGACCATTTCCGCCGTATCGCCGGCGGCGACCTGACCACGCCCATCGCGCCCTATGGCCGCAACTGCGCCGGCCAACTCGTTCCCTACCTGCAGGAAATGCAGGCCAGCCTGGTGCGTACGGTCCACGCGGTGCGCGACGGCGTGGTCGAGATCCATGCCGGATCCAGCGAGATCGCCGCTGGCAACCAGGACCTGTCCAGCCGCACCGAACAGCAGGCGGCGTCCCTGGAGCAGACAGCCGCCAGCATGGAACAACTGCTGTCCACCGTGACCAGCAACGCCGAAAACGCCCGCCAGGCCAACCAGATGGCCGCCGTTGCCAGCGACGTGGTGCAACGTGGCGGCCACGCGGTGAAAGAGGCCGTGAGCACCATGCGCGAGATCGCGCAGGACGCCGGCCGGATCGAAGACATCGTGAGCGTCATCGACGGCATCGCCTTTCAGACCAACATCCTGGCGCTGAACGCGGCGGTGGAAGCAGCCCGGGCCGGTGAAGAGGGCAAGGGCTTTGCGGTGGTGGCCGCCGAAGTGCGCTCGCTGGCGCAGCGCAGCGCGGGCGCGGCCAAAGAGATCAAGCAATTGCTCAGCACATCGGGCGCCACCGTGCAGGCCGGGTCGGCACAGGTCGAAGCCGCCGGCCGCACGATGGAGGAGATCCTGGCGACCATCGAACGCCTGACGCTGCTGGTCAGCGAGATTGCGACCGCGTCGCAGGAACAGGTGACCGGCATCGATCAGGTGAACACGGCCGTGAACCAGATGGATCAGGTGACGCAGCAGAACGCCGCCCTGGTCGAAGAAGCCGCGGCGGCCGCGTCTTCGCTGGAGACGCAGGCGCAGCGGTTGCAGGGCGCCGTCAGCGCATTCCGGCTGCCCGCGTTGATCCAGGACCCGCGCGTCTTGGCGATCACCGCCTGAACCCGCCATGCACGCGGGCGCCGGCCGGCGCCCGCGCCGGATTCCGCGTCATTCCCGCACGTAGCACGGGTACAGCGCCTGCTGCGCCCGCGACCGGGCCGGGTCCACGTCGATCACCACGATCGATTCGCTGTCGGTCGACTGAGCCAGCGGCTCGCCGTCGGGCTGGAAGGCGAAGGCGCGGCCTCCGAACACCTGCCCGTCGGCCGTGCGGCCTGCCCGGTTGGAACTGACGACATAACAGCCGGACACCAGCGCGGCCATCGCGCCCGCCGTCATCCAGCGCCCGATGGAAGCGCCACTTGCGCGTGGCACCACGATCAGTTCAGCGCCGTCGCGGCCATAGCGGCGCGCGCGCTCGTTGAACATCAGCTCGGTGCACAACTGCACGCCCAGGCGGATGCCGCCCACCTCGACAACGTCGAAGCCCGCCAGCGCAGGTTCAAACCACGTGGCTTCGAAAAAACCCGGTTCCTGCGGGAAATACTGCTTGTGATGCAACCGGGTATATCGTCCGCCCTGCAAGGCGAAGGCTTCGTTGGCCAGGCGGCCTGCAGCCGGCACCGGGCGCGACGACACGATGGCGGGCACGTCCAACGCCGCCAACGCCGCCAGCCCGGCCTCGTGGATGCGCACCGACTCGGCGGCCAGCGCCGCGTCATAGTCGGGCAGCGCCGCCAGCCACGGGCCGAACGGCATCTCGTTGGTGACCAGCAGGTCGGGCGCCAGTTCGCTGATGCGATCGGCAATGCCCTCCCAGGTGGCGCCTTCCGGCGCCAGGTCCACCGGCCCCTCCATCATGCAGATCCGCATACGTTTCCTCCACGCTGTCGTCTTCGCGCGCCCGCCATCGGGCGCCTTCCGCCAGCATCGTAGAACGCCGCGACGCCCAATGGCGCGGCCGCACCGCATCAGGTCCGGATCGGACGCCTATTGGTCCGAATCCGGCGCCGTTCAAGACAAGGCGGCCACATCCACCCAGGCGCCATGCCGGACGATGCGCTTGGGCAGATCGCCACCGACCCAATACGCCAGTTCCGACGGATGCGCGACCTCCCATGCCACGAAGTCCGCGACCCTGCCCTCAGCCAGCACGCCGTGGGTCGCCTGCAACCCCAAGGCGCGGGCCGCATGCGTCGTGACGCCCGCCACCGCCTCTTCGGGCGTCATCCGAAAGAGGGTGCAGGCCATGCTGAGCATCAGCCGCAATGACAGCACGGGCGAGGTCCCGGGGTTCAGGTCGGTGGAGATTGCAATCGGCACGCCGTGCCGGCGCAGCAGATCCAACGGTGGCAACTGGGTTTCGCGCAGCGCGTAGAAGGCGCCCGGCAGCAGCACGGCCACGGTGCCGGCTCCGGCCATCGCCACGACATCGCTTTCCGTGAGGTATTCCAGGTGGTCCGCCGACAGGGCGCCGTAGCGCGCCGCCAGCGTGGCCCCGTGCAAGGAAGACAGCTGCTCGGCATGCAGCTTGACCGGCAGGTCCAGATGCGCCGCGGCTTTGAACACGCGCTCTACCTGTTCCGGCGAGAACGCCAGGTGCTCGCAGAACGCGTCGACCGCGTCGACCAGGCCTTCGGCCGCCAACACGGGAAGGATGCGGCGGGCCACTTCGTCAATGTAATCGTCGGCGCGCCCGGCATACTCGGGCGGCAAGGCATGTGCGGCCAGGCAGGTGGCCCGGACCGTCAGCGGCAGCGTATGGCCCAGGCGCCGCGCCACCCGCAGCATTTTGCGTTCGTTGGGCAAGTCCAGCCCGTAGCCGGACTTGACCTCCAGGGTGGTGACGCCGTCCCCCAACAGGTGCAAGGCCCGCCGGCGCGCACTGGCGTACAGCGCGTCTTCGGAGGCCTGGCGCGTGGCGCGCACGGTGCTGGCGATGCCGCCGCCTTGCGCCGCGATCGTGGCGTAGTCCACGCCCTGCAGGCGCTGTTCGAATTCCACGCTGCGGTTGCCGCCGAACACCAGGTGCGTGTGGCAGTCGATCAATCCGGGGGTGACCCATGCGCCGCCCAGGTCGTGCGCATGCGCCACATCGACCGAAGGCAATTCGGCTTCGGGGCCGACCCATTCGATGCGGTCGGCGCGCGTTACGATGGCGGCGTGCTCGACCGCCGAGTAAGCGCCATCCGCCATCGTGGCGACATGGCAATTGCGCCAGACCTGTCTCATCCCTTTCTCCTGAAAACCCGTAATCAATCGGACCCCTGCGCCACCGGCACCGGGACGCCGCCATCGGGGCGGTTGGGGTACACCCACATGCGGTACGCCACGCACAGCAACGCGATCCACACCACACCCACCACCAGCGCCGCCTGCGTGCGGGGGAAGTAACCCAGAACCCCGAACACGAACAGCATGAACAAGATGGCCGCGATCGGCCCCGCCGGCCAGAACGGCACCGGGAATTTCAGCCCGGCGACGGCCTCCGGGCTCATCTTGCGCCGCATCGCCACTTGCGACAACAGGATCATCAACCAGACCCACACGGTGGCGAAGGTGGCGATCGAGGCGATCAGCATGAACACACCCTCGGGGATCAGATAGTTCAGCACCACGCCCAGCAGCAGCGCCACCGACATCACCACGACGGTCATCCAGGGCACGCCATTGCGGGACACTGCCGCAAAGCCACGCGGCGCCTGGCCCTGCTGCGCCATGCCGTACAGCATGCGCCCCGCGCCGAAAATATCGCTATTGATGGCTGACACCGCCGCCGAAATCACCACGACGTTGAGAATGGTGGCGGCCGAGCTGATGCCCAGACTGTCGAAGATCTGCACGAACGGACTGCCTTTGCTGCCGATCTGCGTCCAGGGGAAGATGGACATCAGCACAAACAGCGTCAGCACGTAGAACAACAGGATGCGCAGGGGCACGGCGTTGATGGCGCGCGGCAGGGTGCGGCCGGGATCTTTCGCTTCGCCCGCCGTGATGCCGATGATCTCGATGCCGCCGAACGCGAACACCACCACCGCCAGCGACGCAACCAGACCGCCCACGCCGTTGGGCATGAAGCCGCCATGCGCCCACAGGTTATGCACACCCGTCGCGGCGCTGTCGGCGTTCAGCCCGAAGCCGAACAGCATGATGCCCAGCCCGCCGGCGATCATCGCGATGATGGCGCCCACCTTCAGCAACGACAGCCAGAACTCGAGTTCGCCGAACACCTTGACCGAACACAGGTTGATCGCGCCGATGAAGCACACGATGGACAGCACCCAGATCCAGCGCGGCACGTCGGGGTACCAGAAGCCCATGTACAGCCCGAACGCGGTGATGTCGGCGAGGCAGACGATGATCATCTCGAATGCGTACGTCCAGCCCGTCAGGAAGCCTGCGACAGGGCCGAGGTAGCTGGTGGCGTAATGTCCGAACGAGCCCGACACCGGGTCGTGCACCGCCATTTCGCCCAGCGCCCGCATCACCATATAAACGGCGGCGCCGGCAATCAGGTAGGCCAGCAGCACCGACGGCCCCGCCTCCTGGATGGCCTTGGCCGAGCCATAGAACAGGCCGGTTCCTATCGCGGAACCCAGCGCCATGAAACGGATGTGCCTTGCGTTGAGTCCTCGTTTGAGGTCTTGCGATTGCGTTTGCATTTCTGTCTCCTCATTTGTTGTAGGCGCCCCCCGTCGCCCCCCATGCGCACGCCATCTACGGGCGCTGTCACATGGGTATGCGGCCATACCGGCCCCGCAAGAAAGCGGGGCCGCCCAACCCGTTTAGAAACTGGGCAAAAGGCCTGCCGGCATCAGGCCGTTCAGGACCTGCGCGGCGATCAGGCCGCTGGCGGCGGCGATGTCCGGCGCGAAGAAGCGGTCTTCTTCGTAGTGCGGCACCTGTTCGCGCAAAGCGCGGCGCGCCTGCTCAAGCTGGGGCGAGGTCTTCAGCCCTTCGCGGAAATCCAGGCCCTGGCACGCGCCCAGCCATTCGATGGCCAGGATGTCGCGCACGTTCTCGGCCATGGCCCAGAGCCGCTTGCCGGCGTTGGGCGCCATGGACACGTGGTCTTCCTGGTTGGCCGACGTGGGCATGCTGTCGACGCTGGCCGGATGCGCCAGCGCCTTGTTGTCGCTGGCCAGCGCCGCCGCGGTCACCTGGGCGATCATGAAGCCCGAGTTCACGCCGCCCTTGGCGACCAGGAACGGCGGCAGCTGCGACATGTGCTTGTCCATCATCAGCGCGATGCGGCGTTCAGACAGCGCGCCGATCTCGGCCAGCGCCAACGCCAGGTTGTCCGCCACCATCGCCACGGGCTCGGCATGGAAATTGCCGCCTGAGATCACGTCGCCCTGGTCCACGAACACCAGCGGGTTGTCCGACACCGCGTTGGATTCGACCTGCAGCACCTCTGCGGCATGGCGGATCTGCGTCAGGCAGGCGCCCATTACCTGGGGCTGGCAACGCAGGGAATAGGGGTCCTGCACCTTCTCGCAATCCGCGTGCGAGTGGCCCACCTCGCTGTCGTTGCCGAGCAGCGCGCGGTAGACCGCCGCCACATCGATCTGCCCCAGCTGGCCGCGCGCGGCGTGGATGCGGGCATCGAACGGCACGCGCGAGCCCAGCATCGCTTCCACGCTAAGGCTGCCGCACACGAGTCCCGCCGCCATCATGTCTTCGGCTTCGAACAGTCCGCGCAACGCGTAGGCGGTAGACACCTGCGTGCCATTCAAGAGCGCCAGGCCTTCCTTGGCGGCCAGGGTCAGCGGCGCCAGGCCCGCGCGGGCCAGCGCCTCTTTCGCGGGCAACCATTCGCCCTGGTGGCGGGCTCGGCTTTCGCCCAGCAGCACCATCGACATATGGGCAAGCGGCGCCAGGTCGCCGGAGGCGCCCACCGAGCCCTTCAAGGGAATGTGGGGAAAGACGCCGGCGTTCACCAGCGCGATCAGGCTGTCGATCACCTGGCGGCGGATGCCGGAGTAACCGCGCGCCAGGCTGTTGATCTTCAGCACCATGATCAGGCGGACCATGGCGTCGTCCAGCGCTGCACCCACGCCGGCGGCGTGTGAACGCACCAGCGAGCTTTGCAGCGCCTCGAGGTCTTCACGGGCGATCTTGGTGGAGGCCAGCAGACCGAAACCCGTATTGATGCCATAGACCGTGCGGCCTTCCGCGATAATGCGCTCGACCGTCGCCACGCTGGCGTCGATCGCGCCGCCGGCGGCAGGGTCCAGCGTCACGCGGACCGGCTGCTGGTACACGCGCCGCAGATCCGACAAAGTCAACTGGCCGGGTTTCAAATGCAAATCCATTCTGGGTCTCCTGTGCCGGTTGCCGGCGTCATGCAAATTCGTTGTCACGCCGGCTTTCGCACCGGATCGTGGTTGCCGACCTAACGCTTGCCGGTCACCATCGGCAGGTTCAGGCCCTGTTCCTTCGCGCATTCGATCGCGATGTCATAGCCGGCATCCGCATGGCGCATGACGCCCGTTCCCGGATCATTGGCCAGCACGCGGGCGATGCGCTCGGCGGCTTCATCGGTGCCGTCGCACACGATGACCATGCCGGAATGCTGCGAGAAGCCCATGCCCACGCCGCCGCCATGGTGCAGCGATACCCACGTCGCGCCGCTTGCGGTGTTCAGCAACGCGTTCAGCAGCGGCCAGTCGGAGACGGCGTCCGAACCGTCGCGCATGGATTCGGTTTCGCGGTTGGGACTGGCGACGGAACCGGAGTCCAGATGGTCGCGGCCGATGACGATGGGCGCCGACAATTCGCCGGAGCGGACCATTTCATTGAACGCCAGGCCCAGCTTGGCGCGCTGGCCCAGGCCCACCCAGCAGATGCGCGCCGGCAAGCCCTGGAAGCTGATGCGCTCGCGCGCCATGCTCAACCAGTGATGCAGGTGCGCGTCGTCCGGAATCAGTTCCTTGACCTTGGCATCGGTCTTGTAGATGTCTTGCGGGTCGCCGGACAGCGCGGCCCAGCGGAACGGGCCGACGCCTCGGCAGAACAGCGGCCGGATATAGGCGGGCACGAAACCGGGGAAGTCGAACGCGTCCGCCACGCCTTCTTCCTTGGCCATCTGGCGGATGTTGTTGCCGTAGTCGAAGGTGGGGATGCCCTGGCGCTGGAATGCCAGCATGGCTTGCACATGGACGGCCATCGACTGCTTGGCGGCCTTGATGACGGCGGCCGGTTCGCGCTTGGCGCGTTCGCGGTAGTCCTGCCAGGTCCAGCCCACGGGCAGGTAGCCGTTCAACGGGTCGTGCGCGCTGGTCTGGTCGGTGACCATGTCCGGGCGCACGCCGCGGCGCACCAGTTCGGGCAGGATCTCGGCCGCGTTGCCGCACAGCGCGATGGAAACGGCGCGGCCTTCCTTCGTGTATTTGGCGATGCGGGCCAGCGCGTCGCCCAGGTCGGCGGCCTGCTCGTCCACGTAGCGGGTGCGCAGGCGGAAATCGATGCTGGCCTGCTGGCATTCGATGTTCAGCGACGAGGCGCCCGCCAGCGTGGCCGCCAGCGGCTGCGCGCCGCCCATGCCGCCCAGGCCTGCGGTCAGCACCCAGCGGCCCGCGAGGTTGCCGCCGTAGTGCTGGCGCCCGGCTTCGACGAAGGTCTCATACGTGCCTTGCACGATGCCCTGGCTGCCGATGTAGATCCAGCTGCCGGCGGTCATCTGGCCGTACATCGCAAGACCCTTGGCGTCCAGTTCGTTGAAGTGTTCCCAGGTGGCCCAGTGCGGCACCAGGTTCGAGTTGGCGATGAGCACGCGCGGGGCGTTGGCGTGGGTCTTGAACACGCCGACCGGCTTGCCCGATTGCACCAGCAGGGTTTCGTCGTCGTTCAGGTTCGTGAGCGACTCCACGATCTTGTCGTAGCAATCCCAGTTGCGGGCGGCGCGGCCGATGCCGCCATACACCACCAGTTCCTTGGGGTTCTCGGCCACGTCCGGGTCAAGGTTGTTCATCAGCATGCGCAAGGGGGCTTCGGTCAGCCAGCTCTTGGCCGTCAATTTGTTGCCGCGCGGGGCGCGGATGACGACATCGCGGTATCGGTTCGATTGGTCCAAGAGACGCTCCTTGATCGGTTCAGCAGCACGCGTATCGAATGCGCGCCGGTTGCCCGCATCATAAGATGCCTATGCTTGTATATACAAGATAGGTTAACTAGATTTTGACTCAGGGATTTCCCTAGCGGCGACGCCAGGACGACGACGGCCATCGCTGCGTTCGGAGGGTGAAAAAAAGCCGCCCCGGGCGGCTTCAAGCAGGATCAAGCAGGATCAAGCAGGATCAAGCGGTTTCAGCGGCGGCAGGGGCGTCAGGCCATTTCGGCATCAGCTCGATCACGCAGGCGTCCAGCGGGGCCGCGCCTTCCAGGCGGTACTCGGCCAGGCCTTCCTGCCCCTCGACGTGCAGGCAGTCGTAACGCGACGGCAGCCTGTGCACCGCAGCATCGACGCGTACCGACAGCGCATCGCCGGCGTTCAGGACCAGCACGCTGCGCGCGGCGCTATGGAATATCCATGGGCTGACGCCCGTCACCCACTGCAGCCGGGCGTGGCAGCGTGCCGGCGCGTAGATCAGGTTGAAGTCGCGGATCGGGCCGTCCAGCAGGCGGCACTGCACGTGCGCGTCGCCCGAAAACGCATAGGCCTGGCGTGGCGCCAGCGGCGCTTGCTCGCGCCCGTCCACGGTCAGCTGGATGCCCCGGCCTTCCAGCACGGTGATGATGCGCTGCAACCCGGTGAAGGCTGAAAATCCCCCTTCCTGCGCCACGTCGGCGATGGACAGGCGCCAGTCGAAGGCGGTCGTGCTGCCGCCGGGGTTGCAGGCGACTTCCTGCGTGGTGCCGGCGCCGTTGCGCCACGGCATGCGCGGATAGTCGGCGGCGCGATAGAGATGGACTTCGGGGTGCTTCATGACGTGAACTTGCCTTCCAGACGGTGCCGCGACCCGGGGTGGATCAGACGGGCGAGCGTGACGGCGCGCTCGCCGGACCAGGTCCGGCGGCTGATCAGCAGACAGGGCTCGTCGCGCTCGATCTGCAGCAGCTGGCATTCGCGGGGCTTGGCCAGGATGGCCTCGACGACGTGTTCGCCTTCGCTCAGCGGCGCCACGCGCGTCAGGTATTCATACGGCGTGCTTTGCGTGAAATCCTGCTTCAGGTAGTCGGGCGCCAGGCGCACATTCACGTAGCGGTCTTCCAACTGGATCGGAATGTCGTCTTCGTAGTGCACGATGACCGAGTGATAGACCGGTTGGCCCGCGCGGATCTCCAGCGCCTGCGCCTGCTCGGCGCCGGCCGGCTCTTCGGCCAAGCGCACTACGCGGCTGTGGTGGCGATGGTTGCGCGCGGCGATCTCGTCGGCGATATTGTTGACGGCGAACAGCGCCGAGCGCGCCTTGGGCTGCGCCACGAAGGTGCCCACGCCCTGCATGCGCACCAGCAGCCCTTCGGAGGTCAGCTCGCGCAGCGCGCGGTTGATCGTCATGCGGCTGAAGCCGAGTTCGTCGACCAGTTCGCTTTCCGACGGCACCCGGTAGTGCGCCGGCCATGCGCCGCTGCGGATCTGCTGCGCGATCATCTGCTTGACCTGCGCGTACAGCGGGGCGGGCAGGGCATTGGCCTGGACGGGCAATCTGGGAGGGGAAGAGGCCACGGGGAATCCTGTTGGGCGCCTAAAGGATGCGGAGATCGTTGGGATGCGGAAATCGTTGCCATCAAGTATAGACAGGTACAGATGTCTTGCGCACTCCAGTGTTGCGCGCCACGCCTGGCTGGACGGCGGCGCGCCGATTCCTCTATACTCCCCCCCTGTATGTTTTCGGAGCCTGCCGTGCCGCACTCGCCGGAAGAGAAAAAACGTGTCGTCACCCGCCTGCGCCGCATCCAGGGGCAGGCGTTAGCATTGGAGCGCGCGGTGAACGCTGGCACGGAGTGCGGAGCGCTGCTGCAGCAGCTGGCCGCCTTGCGCGGCGCCGCCACCGGCCTGATGGCCGAAGTGCTGGAAAGCCATCTCCGGGAAACCTTCCTGCAATCCGCCCAGGGCGGGCCGCAACATGCCGCGATCGACGCCGAAGCCGAAGTCGACCAGCTGATGCGCATCGTCCGTTCCTACCTGAAATAACCCCCGCCGACATTCGTGGAGTAAAGCTATGAAATCACGCGCAGCAGTCGCATTCGGACCCGGCAAGCCGCTGGAAATCGTTGAAATCGACGTCGCGCCGCCGCAGCGCGGCGAGGTGCTGGTGCAGATCACGCACACCGGCGTCTGCCACACCGACGCCTTCACCCTCAGCGGCGATGACCCCGAAGGCCTGTTCCCGGCCGTGCTGGGCCACGAAGGCGCCGGCATCGTGGTGGAAGTCGGCGAGGGCGTCACGTCCCTGAAGCCGGGCGACCACGTCATCCCGCTCTACACGGCCGAATGCCGCGAGTGCAAGTTCTGCCTGTCCGGCAAGACCAACCTGTGCCAGAAGGTGCGCGCCACCCAGGGCAAGGGCGTCATGCCCGACGGCACGTCGCGCTTCAGCTACGAAGGCAAGCCGCTCTACCACTACATGGGCTGCTCGACGTTCAGCGAATACTCCGTGGTGAACGAGATCTCGCTGGCCAAGATCAACCCGGCCGCCCCGCATGAAAAGGTCTGCCTGCTGGGTTGCGGCGTGACGACCGGCCTGGGCGCCGTGCACAACACCGCGAAGGTCAAGGAGGGCGACACCGTCGCCGTGTTCGGCCTGGGCGGCATCGGCCTGGCCGTGATCCAGGGCGCGGTGCAGGCCAAGGCCGGCCGCATCATCGCCGTGGACACCAACCCGAACAAGTTCGTGCTGGCCAGCGCCATGGGCGCCACCGACTGCATCAACCCCAAGGACCACGACAAGCCCATCCAGGACGTCATCGTCGAATTGACGGACGGCGGCGTGGACTTCTCGTTCGAGTGCATCGGTAATGTGCACGTGATGCGCGCCGCGCTGGAATGCTGCCACAAGGGTTGGGGCGAGAGCATCATCATCGGCGTGGCCGGCGCCGGCCAGGAGATCAGCACCCGTCCGTTCCAGCTCGTCACCGGCCGCGTCTGGCGCGGTTCGGCCTTCGGCGGCGTCAAGGGCCGCACGCAACTGCCGGGCATGGTGGAAGACGCCATGAGCGGCAAGATCGATCTGGATCCGTTCGTGACGCACACGTTGCCGCTCGAACGCATCAACGAAGCCTTCGACCTGATGCATGAAGGCAAGTCGATCCGCACCGTGATCCACTTCTAAGCCTTCCCCCGGCAGCATCCCGCAGGCCCGGCGCGCAATGCGTCGGGCCTGCCTGTTTTCATGACACCGACAAGACAACGCCGCGCGCGTTGATGACAGCCTTGTCATTCATCTTCACGTCATCTTCGGCCGCAACCATTCGCCCTTCATAAACGAGGGATCACACGAATGATTACGTGGAAGAGGAATGCGGGCGCCGCGATGCTGAGCGCCTTGTTGCTGGCCGGTTGCGGCGGCAGCGATGACGACGACAACGATACGTCCGCCCCGGCGCCGGAACAGCCCGCGCCAGAGCAGCCGGCAGCCAGCCGGCCGATGGAGCTGACGATCCTGCACATCAACGATCATCACTCCAATCTGGACAGCAAGAAGAAAGACCTGAAACTCAAGAACGCTGCCGGCACGGCGGTGGCGGTGAACGTGGAAGTCGGCGGCTTTCCACGCGTGACCGGCGCCTTCAACGCGCTGTCGGCGCAGTCGGCCAACGTGCTGAAACTGCACGCGGGCGACGCCAACACGGGCACGCTGTACTTCAACCGCGCCGGCGAAGCCGGCGAGGCGGATGCGGCCATGATGAACACGGTCTGCTTTGACGCGATGACGCTCGGCAACCACGAGTTCGACAAGGGCGACAGCGGCCTGAAGCGCTTTATCGACCTGCTGCATGCCGGCTCGTGCCAGACGCCGCTGCTGAGCGCCAACGTCACATTCGCCGCCGCCTCGGCGCTGAACCCGTCGCGCGCGCCCGGCCTGGTCAAGCCGTCCATCGTGCTGCAACGCGACGGCCAGCCCATCGGCATCGTCGGCCTGACGATCGCCAACAAGACGCAGCAATCATCCAGCCCGGACGCCGGCACGCTGTTCTCCGACGAGACGGCGGCCGCGCAGGCGCAGATCGATGCGCTGCGCGCGCAGGGCGTGAACAAGATCGTGGTGATGAGCCACATCGGCTATGACTACGACAAGCAGATCATCCCCAAGCTGAGTGGCGTTGACGTGGTGGTGGGCGGCGATTCCCACACCTTGCTGGGCCCGGACACGATGACGGCCTACGGCGTGGGCTCGCCCGCGGGCGCCTACCCGACCGTGCTGCAGAACAAGGACGGCAAGCGCGTGTGCCTCGTGCAAGCCTGGGAATATTCGCAAGTGGTCGGCGAGCTGAAGGTCAGCTTCGATGCCAACGGCGACGTCACGGCTTGCGCCGGCACGCCGCACGTGCTGATGGGCGACGCGTTCACGGTGGCCGGCGCCGCGCCCGCCCCTGCCGACAAGACCGCCATCCTGGCCGATGTGGCCGGCAGCGGCTTCCTGCGTATCCAGCAACCGGACGCGCAAGCCACGAGCGTGCTGCAGCCCTTCAAGGCAAAGGTCGACGCCTTCAGCGCCAGCCTGGTCGCCGCAGTGCCCCAGGAACTGTGCTCGCGCCGCGTGCCGGGCGGCCCGGGTTCGCGCGACTACAGCCGCTCCAGCGCAGCGTGCAACACGCTGGGCAGCGTCAGCCTGCGCGGCGGCGACATCCAGCAGTTGGTGGCGCAAGCCTATCTGGACGTGGCCAATGCCAATTACGGCGGCGCGGACATTTCGCTGCAAAGCGGCGGCGGCGTACGCGTGCCCTTGCTGGGCAACGTGACGGCGGCCAACGTGATCGAAGTGGTTCCGTTCGGCAACATGCTCTGGCGCCTGGAGGTCACGGGCGCCGAGGTCAAGAGCATGCTGGAAGACGGCATGCAGGCCGTCTACGGTCCGGGCGGCTCGACCGGACCGTACCCATACGCCGGCGGCCTGCGCTGGGACGTGAACGCCGCGCAGGCCCAGGGCAGCCGCGTGACGAACATCGAAGTGCGTGACGCCGCCAGCGGCAACTGGCTGCCGCTGGACGCTGCCCGCACGTACAAGCTGTTCGTGCTGAGCTTCAACGCCACGGGCGGCGACGGCTACAAGACGCTGGCCAACGTGCCGGCCGCCCGGCGCCAGGACATCGGCGTGCTGGATGCCGACGTCCTCCAAAGCTACATCGACAAGCAGGCCAAGGACCCGGTGTCCGGCCTGCCGGTGTTGAACCTGCTGCCCGTCAGCCTGTACAGTACCAAGACGTACAGCGAGTAAGACCCCATCGGCCCTGACCTGGCGGCAGGGTCTTTATTGCATGAACCGGACGGCCCTCATATTATGCAAGGAAATGCTTGCATAATATGAGGGCCGTCTTTTGAGTTCATCCACTGCCATCTGGCTGTTCCTGTCCGTCCAGGCCCTGGGGCTGGCGCTATGGCTGACGCTTGCCGCGCTGAACAACCGGCGGGATTTCGCCGGGGCGGCCGCCGCGGTCGGCGCCACCATGGCGATGCTGCCGCTGACGCAGGCCCCTCGCATCCCCACTCCCTTGCTTAGCCGTGCCCAGCGTTCGCCGGGCCTGCACCGCGCAGCCCTGGCCGTCGTGCTGCTGCTCCAGACGGCGGGCGCCGCCTTGGCATGGGCCGGGTGCTACGCGCTGCTGGTCCAGGGCGACCTGGCCGCGGCCCGGCCCTGGCTGAACGGGGCGCTGGCCGCCCTGTCCGCCTGCCTGCTGGCCATGCACCTGAGCGGCCTGTGGTTCGGGTATTGGATACGCCAGGACACGCTGCAACTGACGCACATCGCCTTGCTGCTGTGGTCGTGCCTGATGTTCCTGGCCTTCAACCTGGTGGCTTGATCGCCCGGCGGCGCGGAAGCCCGCTTCGCGTTACGACGTCAGTCGCAGGTGGCCGTCCGAGCCCAGTCGGCGTTCAAGGTAGACCTCTTCCGTGCGGCCGACGAACTGCGCCAGCGAGAATTCCCGCTTCGCCGTGTTGCGCGCGTCGATGCCCATCTGCGCCACCAGGTCGCGGTTCTTCAGGATCTCGCTGACGATCTTGACCACGCTGCTGACGGACCCCGGGGGCACCACCCAGCCATTGCGGCCATCCGTGACGTTCTCGGTCAGGCCCCCTATCTTGCTGACGATGACCGGCTTGCCGGATGCCATCATTTCGCGGCAGGCGAACGAGATCGTCTCCAACCGCGACGACAGCACGAAACCGACGTCCAGCGCGGCCAGGAACGGCCCCACGTCTTCCAGCAGGCCGGTGAACACCACCTGATCCGCCATGCCCAGTTCGATCACGCGCTGGCGCTGCTCGTCGTCGGGTTCCTTGCCGGCGATCATGATCACGACCTGATCGCGCAAATAGTCGGGCAGCAACGACACGGCGGTCACCATGTCCAGCCAGTTCTTGTAGCTGGCCGTCCCGGCATTGCTGCCGATCACCAGCCGGCGCCGCAAGGCGGCAGGCAGCAGCGCGGCGCGCGCCTGTTCCGAAGCCTGGGCGCTGGCCGGCCGGAATTGCGCCGTGTCGACACCGTTGTGCACCACCCGCAGGTCTTCGTCGCGGAAGACGGATTCCTTCATGCGGCGGAAGGTGTGGCCGCAGACGCAGATGACGCGGTTCGTGCCCCATTTGGCCCGCATGCGCACGCCCAGGCTGTTGGCGGTACGGTCGGTGTGCTGCGTATAGACGATGAACGGGCGCTTGGCGCCCATGCCCATCGTGGCCAGCATGCACAGGCGATGGTCGGCCGACCCATTCACATGGATCACGTCGAAATGTTCCTTGCGCAGCAGCGCGCGCAAGCGGCGCAACGCGCTCAGTTGCTGGAACGGCCGCCCCTTGAATTCCAGGTCGATCGACTGCACGCCGGGCAAGGCGTCGGCCTCGGCCAGCAGGCGGCTGCCGCGCGGCGCGGCGACGGTGATCTGGGCGCGCTGGCGCAGCATGCGCGCCAGCGACATGACGTAGGTGGTATGCCCGCCGCCGTCGCCTTGGTGAAAGTTGGTGTAGAGGATCTTCATGATGTCAGGCCCGAGAGCGGATGCGGGGAAGGCGGGGATTCCCCTTGATTGAGCAAACAGCTCCAATGGCATTTTTCGAACACGTCGTCGCCCAGGCGGCTGCCGGCAGACAGGTTGTAGACCTTGACGCCACGCGCGCTCAGCAGCCGGCTGGCCTGGCGGAACGCGGGTTCGATGTGGCCTGCGAATTGGCGGTCCAGCGCGGTGGCCAGCTGGGCGCCGGCGCTTTCATAGAAGCGCGGCCCGGCGCTGGCCGTCAGGTCCAGGCCGTGCAGATACAGGGTGCGGGCGCCCATCCAGGCCAGCAATTGCAAGCCGGTGTAGGCGACGGTTCCTCCTCCGAACAGTCCGCGGACGGGGTTCAGGCTGAAGCCGTGCGCGTGCTGCGGATTGCGCGCGTCGAACAGCACCAGTTCCGGGTCGTGCGCCAACTGCGCTTCAAGCGCTTCGGGCGTGGCCCGCGCCTGCAGCGCGCGTTGATGCACTTCTTCAAAAAGGACGATACGGCAGCGGATGTCGTCCGCGGCGAACAGAAACGCAATCCAGCGGTACACCTCGGGCGTCACGAACAGCAAGAGATCCTGCGACAGCACCTCGGCCACCAGGTCGCGCCGGCGTTTGACGAATCCGGCATCCAGCATCGCGTAGTAGTCAAAGCGCAAGGTGGGATGCTGGCGGCGCAGCGCGATGGAACCGTTGACGCCCATGACCGCGCCAAGCCGGCATTGCGCGTAGTCGATCTGCGCGACCGACGGCCCGCTCAGGATCAGGTGCGCGTCGCCGGCGATGTTGCGCGGCACGTCGTCCATCGGCACGGTGCCGGGACCTTTCACACCCACCAGATCGCATGCCACCAACCGCTCGCTGCCCTCGCGCCGCACCTTCACTAGTGGCCACAGCGTCTCGTTGTGCCGATAGGCCCCGGCGCGCGTATAGCGGTAAAGATATCGGAAGCCCTTGGTCAAGGGACGCGAGCAAAGCAGGCGGGAAACGAGGGCAAAACGGGGCATGAACTGTGCCGCTGAAAGCGCGGCGAAACCTTACGAGCGGCTGATTCTACGCAGGCGCCCCCCGCAACGGCAGGTTCGAAACATTTGAGATGTAACAGCATTGAGGGCTGCTGTTCGCGCCCTTTTTTTGCCTGTTTTCCCAGAGAGCCTGGCGATATCCCACATTCCGGAACCCTGCGGATCAACGCGCCGGAATATGCACCATTACCGTGCAGAAGCACCGGTTATCAGGCACCTCTCGTACGCGCGCGGCGCGGCGCGCGCGCGTACGTTCCATTAC
Organism: uncultured Achromobacter sp.; assembly: GCA_963530045.1. Taxonomy (GTDB): domain Bacteria; phylum Pseudomonadota; class Gammaproteobacteria; order Burkholderiales; family Burkholderiaceae_B; genus Achromobacter. The sequence goes on along the minus strand of CAUSDE010000011.1, from coordinate 88,235 downwards.
CTTTTGCGCCAAAGCGACAGCATATTGAAAGTGAATCAGGCGCCGCCGCGGGGCCACAGTTCCGGAAACAACGGATGCGCCAATGCCGCGCCGGCGGGCAAGGTGTCGGCCAGGCCCGGAAACTCCGGCGACGTCCGCCACGGGCGTGGCGCGTGCCGCATGTCCTCACCCAGGAAGCGCAGCGAAAACGCGCGCCGACGCCGGTTACCCCCTACGCCGCCCGCGGCGTGCAAGGTCAGCATATGAAAGAACACTGCGTCGCCAGGTTGCAGTTCCCAACCCAGAATGTTCCAGGCCGAACGGTTCGATTCAATGTCCGGCAGCTCCGTCAGGCTGCCTTCGGGAAACCACCTTGCCTGGTTGTCCAGGAACGTGCGCGGCATCAGCCACGGGCCCCGGTGCGATCCGGCCACGAACTCCAGCGTAGACTCGCGTGCCACGGGGTCCACCGGCATCCACATGCTGCAGTTCTGCCGGCCTTCCACGTTGTAGTAGGGCTGGTCCTGATGCCACGGCGTCGGCTGGCGCGTGTTGGGTTCCTTGACCAGCAGATGGTCGTGATACAGGCGCGCGCTTGGGCAGCCCATCAACTGCGCGGCGACCGACCCGACACAGCTGTCGAAGATGAATCGGCGGTAGTCGTCGTTCTCGGTCCAGTTGCAGAAATCCTCGAAGAACCAGCCGGGGTCATCGGCGGTGCTGGCCACCTTGGCGCGCGGGCTGGGCGCAGCCAGGTTCGATTCGATGCCGCGCGTCAACAGCGCGACGTCGTCAGGCGTGAACAGCTGGCGCACGCAGACGGCGCCATCTTCCTGAAAGGCCTCGATCAGCGAGGCGGGAAGTTCGAATTCATGACGGTTCGACAACATGGTTCCTCCTGAAAAATCACGGATGCTCGAGTGATGGCGGTTGGCGGCCGGAACGGGCAGGCCGCGCCCACAGCCAGTAGGCCACGCTCAGCAGGGCCAACCAGCCCATGCCGACAAAGAGCGCCAGGCGCGTATCCGGGAATACGCCCAGCACGATGAAGATGAAGAGCATGAAGGCGATGGCGAATACCTGACCGTAAGGCCAGAACGGCACCGGGAAGTGCAGCGCGGCGGCTTCGGGCCCGCTCAGGCTGCGCCGCATGGCCACCTGGGACAACAGGATCATCAACCACACCCATACGACCGAAAACGTGACCATCGACGCGAAGGCCATGAACAGCTTGCCGGGCAACAGGTAGTTCAGCACTACCCCGCCCAGCAACGCCACCCCCATCACCAGCACCGTCATCCACGGCACGCCAAAGCGCGACAACCGGGAAAACACCTTGGGCGCCTGGCCGTTGGCGGCCATGCCGTACAGCATCCGCCCCGTGGAGAAGATGTCGCTGTTGATGGCCGATATCACCGCTGATATCACAACCAGGTTCAACACCGACGCCGCGGAAGTCAGCCCCAGCCGGCTGAAGATCTGCACGAAGGGACTGCTCTCGCCCGTAATGCCGGGCCACGGGAAGATGGCCATCAGCACCGTCAAGGTCAGCACATAGAACAACAAGATGCGCAGCGGAACCGAATTGATGGCCCGGGGGATCATGCGTTGGGGATCGCGCGCTTCGCCGGCTGTCATGCCGATGACTTCGATCCCGCCGAAGGCGAACATCACCACCGAAAACGACGCGATCATGCCCTGCACGCCGTTCGGGAAGAAACCGCCGTGCCGCCACAGGTTGGAGAAGCCGGAGGAGTCCGCCACCGCGCCGCCGCCCGGCTGAATGCCCGCCAGCAGCACACCCAGCCCCGCCACGATCATGGCGATGATGGCCACGATCTTCAGCAGCGACAGCCAGAACTCCAGTTCGCCGAACACCTTGACCGAACACAGGTTGATCGCGCCGATGAAGCACACGATCGACAGCACCCAGACCCAGCGCGGCGTGTCCGGGAACCAGAAGCTCATGTACAGGCCGAACACGGTGACGTCGGCCAGGCACACCATCAGCATCGAGAACGCGTAGCTCCAGCCGGTCAGGAAACCCAGGTAGGGGCCCAGATAGCGCGTAGCGTAGTGACCGAACGACCCCGAAACCGGCGTCCTGACGGCCATTTCGCCCAACGCGCGCATCGTCAGGAAGATGGCGGCGCCGCCGATCAGATAGGCCAGCAGCACCGACGGGCCCGCGCGCTGGATCGCGCCCGCCGACCCGTAGAACAGCCCGGTGCCGATCGCCGACCCCAACGCCATGAAACGGATATGCCGCTCGTTCAAACCTCGCCGCAATGGCGACGTCTCCTGGTTCATATGCCCCCCCGCGTTAGCGTGTTTCGCACCACCTTTGCATCAATATGCACCGGGATCTTCTCCCAGGCCGCGCCTGAAACTCGATAAGCACGCGCAAATCGGACGCATCTGATATCGTTCCCCACACTCCCAGGCTTTTTTCGCGACTGATTGATGAACGCCCTCCGCCCCGACTCTCCCGCCCTGCAGGACGCCATCGCCGACGCCATCAGCACGGCGACCCGTGGCGCCGGCCGCGTGAACATCCTGATCGCCGGCAAGACGGGCGTGGGCAAGAGCACGCTGATCAACGCGGTGTTCCGTGGCGAACTGGCCAGGACGGGCGCGGGCAAGCCCGTCACCCAGTCCACCCAGGCCTACACCAAGCCCGGCCATCCGCTCACCATCATCGACACGCGCGGGCTGGAAGTCGGCGACTACGCGCGATCGCGCCAGCAACTGACCGACCTGATCCAGGAGCGCGCCGCGTCCGACGACCAGGACAAGCATCTGCACGTGGCCTGGCTTTGCATCCAGGACAGCAGCCATCGGGTGGAAGACGCCGAGATCGAACTGTGCGATATGCTCGCCAACGCCGGCATCCCGGTCATCGCGGTGCTGACCAAGGCCCGCAAGAACAGTCCCTTCGTGGACGAAGCGCGCAAGCTGCTGCCGCGCGCCAAGGACGTCGTGGCGGTGCGCGCGCTGCCAGAATGGATCGAAGAACTGGATGCCGAACTGCCGCCGATGGGGCTGGACGCGCTGATCGGGGTCACCGCCGAATACATTCCCGAAGGCCAGCAGCGTGCCTACGCCAATGCCTTGTCCACCCGCAACAAGAAGGCCCTGGAAGTAAAAAAAAAGCGGGCTGAGATAGAGGTGAACGTCGCGGCTGGCCTGGCCGCATCGGCTGCCGCCGCCCCCATCCCGTTTTCGGACGCGTTCGCGCTGGTGCCCATCCAGGTGGGCATGATCGCCAAGATCGGCATCACGTTCGGCATGGAGCTGGACACCACCGCGATCACCACGCTCGTCACGTCCACGCTGGGCGCATCGGCGGCCACGCTGATCGGCCGCTCACTGGTGTCTGGCATGCTGAAATTCATCCCTGGCGCGGGCAGCGCAGTGGGCGGCACCATCGCCGCCACCACCGCAGGCGCCATCACCAAGCTGCTGGGCAACGCCTACGTGGCGGTGCTGTACGACTTCTGCCAGAAGAACCCCGGCAAGGACATCGATATCGGGATGATCGCGCAGGCGCTCAAGCAGCGCGTGAAGCTGTAGGGCGAGCCCCGATCAGAATGCCCTGGCCAGCGCGGCGAAGAACGCGTCGTCATTGATCTCGACGCGTTTCTTGTAGCTGGGCTTGCCGCGCGCGCTCAGCACCACCGCGACGAGCCTGTGCGCCGGATTGATATGGATGAACTGGCCGTAGATCCCTTCTGCCTGGAAGGCGCCCGCCAAGGCGGGGTCCTTCAATTCCGGCACCCACCACATGTAGCCGTACGGAATCTCGGTGTCACCGATGCGGTACGGGGCGCCCGCCTGCGCTACCCAATCATCCGGCAGCAGGCGTTCGCCGTCCAGCTGCCCGCCTTCCAGCACGAATTGCCCGAAGCGCGCGTAGTCGCGCATCGTGGCGTTCATGCCGCTGCCTGAAATCGTCATGCCCCCGGGGCATTCCGCCCACCAGGTGGCGTCGGATTCCATGCCGATGCGCGACCACAGCCGTGATTGCAGGTAGTCGGCCAGACGCTGGCCAGTCGCGCCTTCCATCACCGCGCTCAGCAGATACGATTCACCTGTGTTGTACGCCCAGGCCTGGCCTGCCGGCTGCCGCGCCGGCAACTGCTTCATGAAGTCGCGGATGCCGCCCGGCTGCCAGCGGGTCTGGATATCCAGCAACTGGCGGCGCTCGGAAGCCGGATCGCCGTAGTCTTCATTCCACTGCACGCCCGAGCACATGCGCAACATCTGGCGCAGCGAGACCTCGCGGTAGACGCCGCCCAGGTCCGCGTACTTCGTCACCGGATCGTCCAGCGAATCGATCAGGCCTTCTTTCAGCGCCACGCCCACCAGGGTGGCCGCCACCGACTTGGCCAGCGAACACGAGTTCCAGCGGGTTTCCGGCGAGATGCCGCGCTGGTAGGTCTCGAACGCGACCTGCCCGTCCTTCATCACCATCAGGCCGGCCACGCCATTGGCCGCCAGGTAGTCGTACAGGTCGAAGACGCGTCCCTGGTCCTGGATGCGCAAGCCCGGCAGCCCGCCGGGCCGCAACGGCAAGTCGCGCACGCGCTGGCCGCGCGCCACGGTGTCGGCGGCGAACCAGCCCGGGTCGCTCGACAACGCCAGCGTCAGTTCGTCGGGAAGGAGGGTGCCGTCGTAGAACCGCATCAGGTGCGATTTCAGGGCGGGAGTCATGGGCATGGAAAGTTCCAGTTTCGAATTCATGGAGGCAAGGCGGGCGCGGGCTGCGCGACGTCAGTCGTCCCGCATCACAAAATGTCCTGGCGCGACCTCTTGGTAGCGCCGCCGGGGCGGCGTGTAGCCGGGCGGGCGCAACGTGTGCCGGATCTCGTCCTGGGCCAGGTTGCGCGGCGCCCGCGGCGCGCCCGGGTCGGCCACCGGGACCGCGTCCAGCAGGCGCCGGGTGTAGGGATGCCTGGGATCGTAGAGCACGGCGGCGCGCGAGCCGATCTCGACGATTTCGCCCATGTACATCACCGCCACGCGATGGCTGACGCGTTCGACCACGGCCATGTCGTGCGAGATGAACAGATACGCCAGCCCCATGTCCTGCTGCAGCTTCAGCATCAGGTTGATGACCTGCGCCTTGATGGACACGTCCAGCGCCGACACGGCCTCGTCGGCCACCAGCAGCGAGGGGCCCAGCGCCAGGCTGCGCGCGATGCAGATGCGCTGCCGCTGCCCGCCTGAGAACTCCTGCGGATACCGTTGGCCGGCGGCGCTGTCCAGCCCCACGCAGGCCAGCAGTTCGGCGACGCGGGCGCGCAGCGCCTCGCCCTTGCAGACCTTGTTCACGATCAAGGGGCTTGCCACGGCCGCCGCGACGGTCTTGCGCGGGTTCAGGCTGGAGAACGGGTCCTGGAACACCATCTGCACATGGCGCGCCATGGCGCCGCGGTCCCGGCCGCCGGCGGCATGGATATCCTGGCCATTGACCCGCACATGGCCCGAGGTCGGCGTCAGCAGGTTCATGATGCTGCGGCCGATCGTCGACTTGCCGCAGCCCGACTCGCCCACCAGCGCCAGGGTTTCGCCGGGCTGCACGCTGAACGAAACGTTCTCGACCGCATGCACCATCCCGCGATCCCGCGCGAGCAAGCCCGAACCCATGCGGTAGCGCATGGTCAGCCCCTGCACTTCCAGCGCAGGCGGGGCGTCCGCACGCACGGTGTCGGCGACTTCGGCGGCCGGCGTCCTGGCGCCCGTCTGCCGGTCGATGGCCGGGAACGGCAGCGGCCGCGCCACGGCCTTCATGGCGCCCAGGCGCGGCACGGCAGCCAGCAGGGCCCGCGTATAGGGCTCGGCGGGCGCCTGGAAAATGCGGGCGGTCTCGCCGCATTCGATCTGCTCTCCGCCGCACATGACCACCATCCGGTCCGCGACTTCCGCCACCACGCCCATGTCATGCGTGATGAACAGCGCCGACATGCCGTCTTCCTGCTGCAACTCGCGGATCAGCGCCAGGATCTGCGCCTGGATGGTGACATCCAGCGCCGTGGTCGGCTCATCGGCGATCAGCAGCCGGGGCCGGCAGGCCAGCGCCATGGCGATCATGACGCGCTGGCGCATGCCCCCCGACAGGTGGAACGGGTAATCCTTCAAACGGGTCGCCGCCGCCGGGATGCGCACCTTCTCCAGCAGGCGCAGCGCCTCGGCCTGGGCCGCGGACCAGTCCAGGCCACGATGCAGCATCAGCGATTCGCCCACCTGGAATCCGATGGTGCGCACCGGATTCAGGCTGGTCATCGGCTCCTGGAAGATCATGGCGATATCCGCGCCGCGGATCTTGCGCATCTCGCTTTCGGGCAACGCCAGGAGGTCGCGGCTGCCCAGCAGGACGCTGCCCGAGAGCTGCGTGTCGCGCGGATTGAGCAGGCGCATGATGGACATGGCGGTCACGCTTTTGCCCGACCCGGACTCTCCGACGACGGCCAGCGTCTCGCGCGGCGCGACCTCGAAGTCCAACCCGTTGACGACCGTCTTCCAGCCGTCCGGCACCCGGAACCGGGTATGCAGGCCGGCGACGCGTAGCACGGGCGCGTTCACGCGTTCAGCCCCATTGCGGACAGGCGAAGCCAGATGGTCTTGATCTGCTGGTATTGCGCCATGGCTTCCAAACCCTTGTCGCGGGCGAGCGAACCCGAACGGCGGTAGCCGCCGAAGGGGGTCTTGATGTCGCCTTCCGTGAACCCGTTGACGGCAACCGTCCCGCACTCGAGGCGACGCGCGAAGTACATCGCCCGATCCAGGTCGCGCGTGTAGACGGTGGCATGCAGGCCGTAATCGGTGCCATTGGCGATCTGCAGCGCCTGGTCCATGCTGTCGACCGGCAGCACACCCAGAACCGGCCCGAAGATCTCTTCGCGCGCGATCGTCATCTCGGGACGCAGGTCGGCGAACACCGTGGGGCCCAGATAATGGCCCCGTCCGAGCGGGGCGCCGCCGGCATCCAGCACGCGCCGCGCGCCTTCCTCCACGCCCTTGGCCACATAGGACAGCACGCGGTTGCGTTGGCCCGCGGAAATCAGCGGCCCCATGTCGGTCGCCGGGTTCAGGGGATCGCCGATCACGATCTGCTTGGTGCGGGCGATGATCTTCTCCACGTAGGCGTCCTGCCGCGACCGCGCGACCAGCTGGCGCATGTTGGCCGAGCAATTCTGTCCGCCGTTCCAGAACGCGGCCATCACCGCATTGTCGATCAGATCTTCGGTCAGGTCCGCATCGTCAAGCACGATGAAGGGGCTTTTTCCGCCCATCTCCAGGCCGACGGTTTTCAAGTTGCTGGAACCCGCGTATTGCAGGAACAGCCGGCCGACGTCCGTGGAGCCGGTGAACGACACGGAATCGATGTCGGGATGCTGGCCGATCAGCCGCCCCGTTGTCTCGCCCGGCCCCGTCAGCACGTTCAGCACGCCCGCCGGTATCCCCGCTTCGATCGCCAGCGCGGCCAGCGACAACGCGGTCAGCGAGGTCTCTTCGGCCGGCTTGACGATGACCGAGCAACCGCTGGCCAGCGCCGGCGCCAGCTTCCAGGTCGCCATCAGCAGGGGGAAGTTCCAGGGCAGCACGGCCGCCACGACGCCGATGGGTTCGCGCACGACCATCGCGCAGTCTTCCTGCCCGGTCGGCGCCACGTGGCCGTAGCTCTTGTCGACCAGTTCGCCGTACCACTGGAAGATGGCCGGGACTTCCTGCGTGATCTCGCGCAGGCAATCGCGGATGGGCTTGCCGCTTTCCAGGCTTTCCATGACCGCCAGCCTGACCCCGTCGCGCCGGATCAGCGCCGCCAGTTTCAGCAGGGCGTCCTTGCGCTTTTCGGGCGCGCAGCGCGACCAGGCGCCGCTGCGGAAAGACCATCGGGCCGCCGCGACGGCGCGGTCCACGTCCTTCTGGCCGCAATGCGCCAATGTGCTCAGCACGGCGCCGGTGGCGGGGTTGCTGGTCTCGATCAGGGCCCCGTTGTCGGACGCCGACCAGTCGCCGTCGATGAAGGCGCGGTCGGGCAGGCGCAGGGCGGCGGCGACGCGCAACAGTTCTGCATGGCTGGGGTTGGGCAGGGCGGTATCGGACATCATTGCTCCGGGTATCAGATGGCCGCGTAGGGGCGCGAGTACGCCCCCCGCAGGTAACGGTCGGCCGAGAACGGCGCCAGGTCGGTCTTGGGTTCGGCGCCGCGGGCCAGGGCGGCAAGCGTGCTGCCCACGGCGGGGCCCAACCCGAAGCCATGGCCGGAAAAGCCCGTGGCGATGATCAGGCCGCTGGCGGGCCAGGCCGCGTCGATCACCGGCAACGCGTCCGGCATCACATCGATGTTTCCGGCCCAGGACTTCACGATCTCGACCGGCGGCATTCCCGCGAACAGCTCGGCGAACCGCTTGCGGTTGTCGCGCACGCGGTGCGTGTTGGGCGCGATCTCCGGATCGCGGGGCTTGATCGCCCAATCCGCCTTCGGCACGGACAGCCGGGTATGCAGGTCGTTGATGAAGGGCTTGCCCAGGCGGAACGAAAAGCCCTTGCGGTTGCGGACCACTTCGCGCACGAAATACCGCGACGCGCGCAGGGAATCCAGCGTCAGGTCGATATCCGTGCCGGCATCGGTGGCGATGATGCAGGAGCCATCCGGACGCTGGCGCAGGCCCAGCCCGTAGCCGACAAAGCAAGGCAGACCCATGGCGGGCAGGGGCGCGGTCAGCGATACCGTGCTGCGCACGACCTTTTGCGGCAGTTGCACGTCCAGGCCCTGCAACAGGCGGAAAGTCTGCGCGCCGGCCGCGCAGATGACGATGGGCGCGCGCACCGGGCCGTGCTCGGTCAGCACGCCGCGCACACTGCCGCCGGCGACGTCCAGGGCGCTGACGCCGCAGTCCTCCAGCACCACCGCGCCGGCGCCGATGGCCGCCCGGGCGAAAGCCGAGGTCGCCAGCGTGGGTTCGGCCTGGCCGTCCGATTCGGCGATGATGCCGCCTTCCGTGCGCGGCGATACCAGGGGGAACCTTGCCGCCACCTCGTCAGCGCTCAGCATCCGCGTGTCGCTGACACGGCCGCCGGCCTCGGCCAACCATGCCTGGTAGGACCGTCGCTCGGCCTCGTCCGCGCACAGGAACAGGCAACCGCTGCGCCGCCAGCCCGTCTCATGGCCCAGCTCCGCCCGCAATCCGGGCCAAAGCGACAGCGCCTGGGCGGCCAAAGCAAGCTCGGCCGGATCGCGGTACAGCGAACGGACGAACCCCCAGTTGCGTCCCGACTGCTGCGAAGCGATCCGGTTCTTTTCCAGCAGTACCACTTTCAAGTTGGCGCGGGAAAGATACCAGGCCGCGCTACAACCCATGATGCCGCCGCCGATGATGACGACGTCGGCGCTCGCGGGCAGCGGCTCGGTCCTGTCCAGCAGGCGCGACACCGCGTCCGCCGGCGCATGGCGCAACAGGTTAAGCGGCGGCATCGACGATGGCGTCCATATCGATCTCGACCCGGATGGCGGGATCGAACAACCCCGCCTGCACGGTCGTGCAAGCCGGATCCACGCCGCGGAACGTCTCGGCGTACACCTCCATGACGGCGTCGTAGTCCTCGGCCCGGGCGATATAGATGCGCACCCGCACCACGTCGCGCAGCGATGCGCCAGCGTGCTGGAACGCCCGCTGCGCGTTGCGAAAGATCTGCTCGGTCTGCGCGCGGGCGCCGTCGGCCAGCACGTCGGCAACGTAGTCGTAGCCCGTCGTTCCGGACAGGCGGACGTGGCCGTCCAGCGCGACGGCGCGCGCATAGCTGTAAGTGCGTTCATACTCGCTGCCCGAGTAGATGGCTTGCCGGCCGCCGCGTTGACGCGTGTTGTCGTTCATGTCGGTTTTCATCCAGGAGTGCTTCATTGGCAAGCAGGATCGCCCAAAAGGCGCGGCCCCGTCGATGTCAAAAAATCGAGGGCTGGATGCAATTAATAGAACGACCGATGGGCGCAGGTCGGGCACGCCGCAAGGAATCCCTCGCAGCCGGTCATGGTTTTCCCGTAGCGCTTTTGGCCGCGCCCAGGCGAACCCCGACCCGGTGCAGATTATTGCGGTTTCGATTCCATTTATTCGACTCGACACTGCCGAAGGCGTTGGGATTCAATCGGGTCATTCCGGGATCAGCCCGGCGCCGCGTCACAGAACCGGCGGTCTTCCAGATGACAGGGGAACACAGGATGCACGTGGATTTTGCAATCGTCGGCGGCGGGATTTCAGGCGCGGCGGCCGCCTACTTTCTTTCCCAGGCCGGGAAAGTGGCGTTGATCGAACAAGAGCCGCATTTCGGATTCCATAGCTCGGGCCGCACGGCGGGCCAGTTCACCGTCGGCATTTCCGCCGACCAGATGCGCGCCATGGCTGCGGCCAGCCGGGCGTTCTTCCAGGCGCCGCCGGCCGGTTTCGCCGAACTGCCCCTGATCGAGCAGCGCGGCAGCCTGACGCTCGGCCGCCACAGCCAGAAGGGCGTGCTGGACAAGCTGCACGAACGCATCGGGCAAGCGGGTGGCACCGCCGAATGGGTGGATCGCGATCAGGCCATGGCCCTGTTCCCTGCGCTGCTGGCCGACAAGTTCGACCTGGGTGTCCACGAGACCGACGCGCAGGACATCGATGTGAACACGTTGCTTCAGGCCTACCTCAAGAGCGCCAAGCGCAACGGCGCGGTGCTGGCCACGAATACGCCGGTGCTGGCCATCGAACGGCAGGAAGGAAAATGGCGCATTCGCACCCAGGACGAGGACTACACCGCCAGCGTCATGGTCAACGCCTCGGGCGGCTGGGCCGACGCCGTCGCCCACCTGGCGGGCGTAGCGCCCATCGGCATCACCCCGTACAAGCGCACCGCCTTCACCTTCCCGCTGCTGCCAGGCGCCGAAGGCGCCCATTGGCCGCACGTGTGCAACGCGGACTACCAGTGGTACGTCAAGCCGGAACACGGCTGCTTCATGGGTTCGCCTGCCGACGCGCAGCCGGTCGCGCCCGGCGAGGTCTATCCGGACGAGCTGGACGTGGCCCAGGGCATCTACAACATCGAACAGGAGACGGCGTTGCGCGTTCCGCGGCCCATCAGCGTCTGGGCAGGCGTGCGCAGCTACGTGCGTGACCGCAATCCCGTCTGCGGCGCGCGCAGCGACAGCCCCGACTTCATCTGGTACGCGGCGCTGGGCGGTTGCGGCGTGCTGACCTCGCCCGCGATGGGGCAGGCCGTGGCGGCGTTGGCCCAGCGCAAGGCGCTTCCCGACGCGTTGCGCGCGCAGGGCTTGACGCCCGAGGCCTTGTCGCCGGACCGCGCCACGCTCAGATCCGCCTGATTGCCGTACATAACAACCAAGCAAACCACAACGGGGAAACGGACGCCATGATCCACCATAAGCTCTCCAAGCGGGATTTCCTGAAACTGTCGGCCACCGCCGGCACGCTGCTGGCCGCACCCGCGTGGGCGCAACCGGCGCCCACGCCGCCCGCCGCGCCGCGCGGCCAGGTGATCGCCGGCATTTCGCAGGAACCCACGGTATTCAATCCGCTGATGCCGGGCAGCGAAGTCGACCAGGGCGTCTGGTGGCAGCTGTTCAGCACCCTGTGGTTCATCGACGCGCAAGGCAATACCGTGGCGGACCTGGCGCGCGACGTGCCGTCGGTCGCCAATGGCGGGCTGTCGGCGGATGGCCTGACCTGGAAGGTGAAGCTGAAGACGAACGCCACGTGGCACGACGGCAAGCCGTTCACGGCGCGCGACGTCAAATACACGCTGGAACTGATCAACAATCCGGCGTTCCGGGCGCGCAACCGCGTCGGGCATGCGCTGGTGCGCGACATCACCGTGGTGTCGGACGACGAGATCCACTGGCGCATGGAAAGCAGCTTCACGCCCTACATGTCGGTGCTGTCGCAGACCTTCATGGTCCCCGAGCACCTGCTTGCCACGGCCGCCGATCCCAACACCGCGCCATACAACCAGGCGCCTGTCGGGACAGGCCCCTTCCGCTGGGGCAGCCGCCGCGCCGGCGACCACATCCAGCTGGAACGCAACCCGGCCTACCATGGCCAGGGCCCCTATCTGCTGCGCGTCATCTTCAAATACATCCCCGACCAGACCATGCTGTACACGCAGTTCCGCAGCGGCCAGATCGATTACCTGGGGCTGTCGGGCATCCAGCCCAGTTTCGAGCAGGAGGCCGCCAAGCTGCGCGGGGCGCGCATCATGCCGGTGCCCACCCCCTTCATCGAACACGTGGCGCTGAACCTGGGCTTTGCCCCCTTCGCGGACAAGTCGGTGCGCGAAGCCCTGTATCTGGGCATGAACAAGGAAGCCCGCATCAAGGCCATCTACCAGGGCCGTCCGCTGCCGACGGAGTCTTATGTCCCCAAGGGCCATTGGGCGTACAACGATACGCTGCCGGCGCACCGGTACGACCCGCAGGCCGCGCGCGCCCTGCTGGACGCGGCGGGCTGGGTGCCGGGCAGCGACGGCATCCGCGTGAAGAACGGCCAACGCCTGGCGTTCTCCAATTCCACGACGGCGGGCGCGCAGGCGCGCGAGCAATCGCAGCAACTCCTGATGCAGGACTGGCGGCAGATCGGCGTGGAGATGAGCATCGAGAACATGCCGGCGGCCGTCATCTGGGGCAACTTTTGGCAAAAGTCGCAATACCAGTCGGTCATGGTGGCGTCCAACTTCCTTCAGGGCAGCGACCCCGACGTGACCGCGCGCTTCTCCAGCGCATCGATTCCCGCCAAGGGCGGCAGCGGCCTGAATACCTACCAGTACCAGAACCCCGAAATGGATCAGCTTCTGGTGCAGGGCACCCGGGAATTCAACCTGGATGAGCGCAAACGCATCTATCATCGGATCCAGGAGATCGTCAGAACCGACCTGGTGCTATTGCCGGTGTCCCAGACCGTCATCATCGAGGCCGTCAAGGAAAAGCTCGTCGGCTACGAAAACAATATCAACAGCTCGTCCAACTGCTGGAACATGCGCAGTTGGTATTGGGCAAGCTGACGGGCCGGAGCCTCCAGATGATCCAGTATCTGCTCAAACGCGGCGGCCAGTCCCTGGTGCTGCTGTTGCTGGTTTCCCTGATCGGATTCGGCATCCTCTACCTGTCGCCGGGCGGCCCGCTGTCCCAGCTGGCGCAGTCGTCGAACATGGCGCAAGAGGACATCGACCGCCTGACCCGCAGCATGGGCCTGGACCGCCCTTTCCTCATCCAGTACGGAGACTGGCTGCTGCGCATGGTGCGCGGCGACTGGGGCGCGTCCTACCGTGACGGCATCGGCGTGCTGGCCACCATCGGTTCGCATATCGGCGCGACCTTGTCGTTGATGGCGGTATCCACCGTCATCGCCGCGCTGCTGGGCGGCATGATCGGCATCTGGGGCGCGGTCCGCCGGCACTCGCTGATGGATGCGCTGTCGTCGGTGGGCGCGATGATCGCGCTGTCCATCCCGACGTTCTGGTTCGGCCTGATGGCGATCTACCTGTTCTCCATCAAACTGGGCTGGCTACCCGCCGGCAATCAGCAGACGTTCGGCGACGGCTCGTTCCTGGACCTGGCGCATCACATGATCGCGCCGGTCATGGTGCTGGCGCTGGTCGAGACCGCGGTGTGGGCGCGCTTCATGCGGTCGTCAATGATCGAAACCTTGGAGCAGGACTACATCCGCACCGCGCGCGCCAAAGGCGCGGGCGGGCGCGCCATCATCCTGTCGCATGCGTTGCGCAATGCGCTGCTGCCCATGATCACCCTCGTGGGCCTGCAGTTCCCGACCTTGCTGGGCGGCGCACTGATCACCGAAACGGTCTTCAGCTGGCCCGGCATGGGCCGGTTGTTCTTCGATTCGCTGGAATACCGCGACTACCCCGTGGTCATGGGCATTCTGATGCTGTCCGCCATCATGGTGATGCTGGGCTCGCTGTTGGCCGATGTGCTGTACGCCATCGCCGATCCTCGTATTCGGATGGACTGAGCATGATGAAAGCCCCTGGAATCTCCGATCCGGCCGCAGCGGCCGGTCCGTACTGTCCGCCCGGCCCGCTGCGTGCCGGCTGGCGCCGCCTGACCCGCAACAAGCTGGCGGCCGCCGGCGTCGTGACCATCGCCCTGATGGTGATCCTGTGTTTTGCCGGGCCGCTGGTCTTGCGGCTGGACGCCAGCTATATCGACGTGCTGAACCGCTTCGCGCCTCCGCTGACCAGCGGGCACCTGCTGGGCACGGACGAACTGGGCCGCGACGTGCTGGCCCGCCTGATGGCCGGCGGGCGGATTTCGCTGACGATCGGGTTCGCGGCCATGCTGATATCGGTCGTCATCGGCACCATCGTGGGCATGATCGCCGGCTACCGGCGCGGCTTCGTGGGTGCTCTGCTGATGCGCTTCGTCGACGCCATGCTGGCGTTCCCGACCATTTTCCTGATCCTGGCCCTGGCCTTGCTGGTCAAGCCGGGCATCGTCTCGACCACCATCCTGATCTCGGCCACCTGCTGGATGGAAGTCGCCCGCCTGGTCGAAGGCCAGTACCGGTCGCTGCGCAACACCGAGTATGCCGCGGCGGCCCGGACGGCCGGCGCCTCCGGGCTGCGCATCATGGTCGTCGAACTGCTGCCTAACGCCATGGGGCCCATCATCATCGTCGCCACGCTGAACGTGGCTCGCGCCATCCTGCTTGAATCCTATGTCAGCTACCTGGGCTATGGCATCCAGCCGCCGGTGGCCAGCTTGGGCAACATGCTGAACAACGCGCAGATCTACCTGACCTCAGCACCATGGCTGGCCATCGTGCCCGGCGTCGCCATTGCGCTGACCGTGACCAGCGTGAACTTCATCGGCGAAGGGCTGCGCAATATACTCGAGCCGCGCAGCCAGTGAATGATGCCGCCGGCGCGCCAGCCGGTACCCCTTGATCCGAGCCGAGCCTAACCCCCAACGCCCTGGAGAACGGGATGCACCGACGCCTGCCCTCGCTGAACGCGCTACGCTGCTTTGAAGTCGTGGCCGCCCACACCAGCGTCAAGAAGGCCGCCCAAATCCTGAATGTCAGCGAAAGCGCGGTCAGCCGCCAAGTCCGCATCCTGGAAGAGCAACTGGGGCAGACGCTGTTCCTGCGCACGCACAGCGGCCTGGAGATCACCGAGGCCGGGCGCAAACTGGCCACGACGGTCAAGGAAGCGTTCGACCATATCGCCAACGCCCTGGACCCTACGCACACCGACCAGGACATCGTTACGCTGCGGGTGATCCCCACGTTCGCGCTGCGTTGGCTTTTCCCCCGGCTGCGGCGCTTCCATGAGCAATACCCCATGATCAAGGTCGTGGTCCGCACGCGGCTCAACGACATGACGGCCGACGAGACCGACTCCGACCTGGGCATCCGCTACGCGCTGGGCAATTTCTCGCACGAAGACGCCACCGAGCTTTACGCCGAGTGGATCGTACCGGTGTGCGCGCCGGGCCATATCGATGCGGCCGACCCCGAACGCGGCCTGCGCGAGTCCACGCTGCTGCACCCTTTGCCGGACCATCAGGACTGGATCACGTGGTCCGAGAAGACCGGCATCGAACTGTTCACGCGCGGCGGCCTGGATTTCGACGCGCTCGACATGGCGTTGAGCGCCGCCGAGGCCGGCCTGGGCGTCGCCATCGCGGACGTCGTGCTGGCCGACCAGGCCATCCAGGATGGCCGGGTCGTCGTCCCGCTGCGCCGGGCGGTGCCGACGGGGGTGTCGTATTACCTGGTGCGCCGTCCCGCCCTGCGCCACCGGCGGCAGGTCAAGCTGGTGGAAGACTGGATCGTCAGCGAACTGGTGGAGTCCAAAGCCATCATCGCGTCCTACGCCTAGCCTGAATCCCGCCCAGACCGGCTCGGCGACAGGCTGCGCGTTGCAAAGAAATGAGTTTCGGCGACAACATTCGCAAGATTCGCGTTTTTTGCGCTAACGCGTTAAATATTGCGGCCCATCCGACGTAAAGCCGTATATCCACAGCCTTTCCGCGGGACCGCCCTCGCGCGCGCTCACATGCATGCGGCGGGCACGCCTGCCCGCCACATCCAATGATCATCGACAACTCCGACGTCATGTACCGGCACCTTGTGCAGGGTGTCGTCGACTATGCCATCTACATGCTTCATCCGGATGGCACGGTCGCCAACTGGAATGCCGGCGCGCAACGCGCCAAGGGGTACTCGCAGGAAGAAATCGTGGGCCGGCACTTCTCGTGCTTCTACAGCCCCGGCGACCAGGAGGCGGGGCTGCCGCAGCAGGGTCTGGCCAATGCCCGCGAACACGGGCGCTTCGAGGCGGAAGGATGGCGCGTGCGCAAGGACGGCACGCTGTTCTGGGCGCACGTGGTGATCGATGCGATCCATGACGACCACGGCGCCCTGATCGGCTACGCGAAAGTCACGCGCGACAACACCGAGCGGCGCGAACGCGAACAGCAGGTGCTGCGCGCCAAGGAACTGGCCGAGCACTACAACACCGAACTGACCTCGCTATCGAGCTTCCTGGACGCCGTGGTGTCACACATTCCGTCCTGCGTGCTGGTGCAGGATGCCGTGTCCCGCACCATCCTCCTGGCCAACCGGCAGGCCGAGGCGACCTTCGGCGCCGACCGCGCCGACATCGTCGGCAAGACCGCGCAGCAATGCCTGCCGGCGGCCGTCTGCGAATTCTTCGATCGGCTGACCAACGAGGCCCTGCGTTCGGACGGCGCCCTGCGCGAAGCGGAAGAGGAACTGGCCACGGCGCGCGGCACGCGCACCTTGCGCACCAAGACGCTGGTTTTCCACAGCAACGATCCGCGGTCGCGCTACGTGTTGCTGATCTCGGACGACGTCACGGACGAAAACGCGGCCCATGCGCAGGTGCGCTACATGGCGCATCACGACACCCTGACCGGCATGCCCAACCGGCGGCTGTTCCGCGAACAGCTGCTCAAGGCGCTGAACAGCCGCAGCGCCGACCGCACGGCAGCGGTGCTGTGCCTGGACCTGGACAATTTCAAGAGCGTGAACGACACGCTGGGCCACCCGTACGGCGACGAGCTGCTGCGCCTGCTGGCCAAGCGCCTGCCCAAGAGCCTGCGCGAGCAGGACACGCTGGCCCGGCTGGGCGGCGACGAATTCGCCATCGTGCTGCCCAATATCGGCCAGCAGGAAGACGTGCGCAGAATGGCGGAGCGCCTGCTCGAAACGGTGCGCCAGCCCTTCGAGATCGACGGCCATACCGTGCCCATCAGCGTCAGCATCGGCATCGCGCTGGCGGATACCCCCGACTGCTCGGCCGACCACCTGCTGCGCTACGCCGACATGGCCTTGTACGAGGCCAAGCGCAACGGCCGCAATTGCCTGGCCTTCTTCAAGCCCGAAATGGAGACCGCGGCGCTCAAGCGGCACGAAGTCGAAATGGACCTGCGCCAGGCCATCATGGGGCAACAGCTGCAACTGCACTACCAGCCCATCATGGATGTCAGCCACGTGCGCGTGGTGGGCCGCGAGGCCCTGATGCGCTGGCAGCATCCGGTCAAGGGCCTGATCATGCCCAACGACTTCATTCCCATCGCCGAGGAGACCGGGCTGATCCATGAACTGGGCGCCTTCACCTTGCACGAAGCGTGCGCGGAAGCCATGCGCTGGGACGACCACGAAACCGTGGCCGTCAACCTGTCGGCCAGCCAGTTCACGAATAGCGCGCTGGTGTCGCTGGTGGAATCCGCCTTGTCCAAGTCGGGCCTGCCGGCGTGGCGGCTGGAGCTGGAGATCACGGAATCCGTATTGCTGGCGAACTCGGCCGCCAACCTGAACACGCTGAACCAGTTGAAGGAGCTGGGCGTGAAAGTGGCGCTGGACGATTTCGGCACCGGCTATTCCTCGCTGGGCTATCTGCGCTCGTTCGAATTCGACAAGATCAAGATCGACAAGTCGTTCACGCAGGACGTCGAATCCAGCAAGGAAGCGCTTGCCATCATCCGCGCCATCAACGGCATCGGGCGCAGCCTGGACATTCCCACCACCGCCGAAGGCGTGGAGACTGCGGCCCAGCTGGACCGTCTGACCGAAGAAGGGTGCTCGCACTTCCAGGGCTATCTGCTGGGGCGGCCGGTGTCCCACGAAACCCCCATCGAAGACGCCGAATAGCCACTCGCAAACGGGGGCCGACCCCGCATTCCCGGCCCCTGGCCTGCCCCCCGCAGACCTATACTTTCTGCATCATCGGGTGCGCTGCGACGCGCCATCGGACCCGATGCGTTCCGCGCCGCGCGTCGGACTTTCCATCACGCCAGCCGCCCCCGAAGCGCGCGGCGCAGGGAGAACGCCATGACGCGTAAATACATCGATTGCCGCGAGTACCCGAGCGAGATGAATTGCTCGGTAGCGCTGGCGGCGGATACTGAGGACGAATTGCTGGAAGCCGCCGTGCAGCACGCCACCACGGTGCACAAGCACACGGACTCGCCAGCGCTGCGCACGCAGCTCAAGGGCCTGTTCCATGACGGCACGCCGCCGGCCGAGGCGCCGCCGCGGACGTGACGGCGCCGGCCGACGCCCCTCCCGATGCGCCGAGGCGCAGAGGCGGCTACCAGGCCAGCGTCTGCGCGAACCCTGCCGCGCCCGATGCCGCGCCTTCGGCCGGCAGCGGGGCGCGCAGGATGGTCCGGCTGTTGCCGCGGTCCACCACCCAGAACACCATCCGGGCGGGCGGCGCGGCGGCCGGGCCGCCGCCCAGGTCGACCGTGCGGCCGTCGTCCGGCCTGGCTTCGACCTGGAACGTCCACTTGCGTCCTTGCGGTTCACCGCTAATGCCCGCCTGCGCAACAGGAGAAAACGCCGCCGTCTCCAGGTCCAGGATGCGCAGCCCCAGCTTGTCTTCGATGAATGACCGCATGGACGCCTCCAGCGTCTCGTCCGGCAGCGCGGCGTTCTGGTCCACCGCCAGGCCCAGCTGTTCGCCCGTCTTCAGATTGCGGTAGTAAAAGCGATTCGGATCGATGGGTTCCAGGCGGAAATCGCCCAGCCGCAGCGGCAGCGACATGCCGGACTCGGCATTGCGCAGCACCGCGCCGCCCGCCGGCATCGACCAGGCCGGACCCAGACCGCCCACCCAAGCCACGAACTGCCGGCTAAACGCCACGGCGTCTTGCGTGCGGCCCTGGCGGTAGGCGACGTCGGCGGCCACGTCGAGCGCCGTCTGATACAGCGTTTCGTCGTGATATGCCTTGCCGGCGTGCGCCCAGGCGGCCAGCGCCACGTCCAGATCGCGGCGCGCCGTCGGCAGGTCATCGCGCCCGTACGCCGCGCGGCCCGCCACAGTGTTCAACCGGGCGATCTCCAGCGGGAATGCCGCATCCGGCAGCGCGGCCTGTGCCAACGTGGCCGCTTGCGGCCAATCGCGCGCCATCGACCAATAGGATTCGATCTCGCGGCTTTGCTCGGCCATGGTCTTGCTGCGGAACAGGCGCACGTCGCGTTCCCACGCCATGGCGTCGAACAACACGCGCAACTGGGCGACGGCCTCCGGCTGCCTGTCCTTTGCGAACGAGGCCCGCGCTTCGACCTGCCAGTCGCCGCGCACCGCGATCCACTGCGCTTCGATGCCCACGCCCCGCGGATACTCGGCTTGCTGCGCGCGCTTGGCGGCAACCGCGTCCTTGAACGGCAGGTCCGGCAACGCCGGTTCCGCGTCCGGCGCGGGCGCCAGGTCGCCGTCCGGCGTCTCCATGCGCCTGGCCAGAGCCTCGCGCCGCGCCGGCGCGTCCTTGGCGCGCAGGTCTTCGCGATAGGCGATCCACACGCGGGCGGTCACCGCGCGCCCGTCGTCCAGCGTCTGCACGTAGTCCAGTTGCGCGCGATCGCCGCGCTGGTCCGCCGGTTTGAAGCTCACCAGCGCCCAGCGCCCGACGGCCAGGGGCAGCCTCATGCCGGCCAGCGCATAGTCCAGCCGGTGCGCGGCGGCATCGCGCGTCCATTGCCCGGGGTAGGGGTTGGCCTGCGCATAAACCCTGTCCTGCAGGCGCGCCACGTCCGCGGCTTCGCCTGCGGCCGCGCCCTCGCGGATCGCCATGACCAGCAGCTGCGTGATGGCGTCCTGGCTGGCGTCGCGCTTGTCGAAGATCGCAATCTGCGCTTCGGCGGCGCGGCGCGCATCGGCGTAGCGCTGCTGCCGGTGCAGCAGGCCGACCACGGTAGCGACGGCGTCGAATTCTTCGTAGCTGTTCTCGTTCGCCCGCGCGGCCTCCAGCGCCTTGCCTGCCGCTTGATCGGCGGCGGGCCAGTCCTTTTCCGCCATCAGGCGGTGCGCTTCCTGCATGTGATGCAGGAACGGCGAGGGGCTTTCCGAGGAGGCTTCGGCAGGAGCTTCGGCGGCGGCCGCAGCTGCGGCGCCCGTGGCGGGCCATAAGGCGGCCGTCGCGGACAGCAGCGAAGCAGCCAGCAAGGTGCGGGTCAGTGGCTTCATCGCGCC
Source organism: uncultured Achromobacter sp. (assembly GCA_963530045.1). Lineage (GTDB taxonomy): Bacteria > Pseudomonadota > Gammaproteobacteria > Burkholderiales > Burkholderiaceae_B > Achromobacter. Next base: position 67,751 of record CAUSDE010000011.1, on the reverse strand, counting down.
AGTATACGGGGCCGGATTGCCGCTCCGCTGTCACGCCAGCGGGATGTCTTCCGCCCGCACCGCCCGCCCCAGCAGCCAGCCCTGGCCGACGGTCGCGGGCTGGCGCGACATCAGGTATTGCGCCTGGTCTTCGGTCTCGATGCCTTCGACGATCAGCCCCACGCCCAGCTCGCGCGAGATATCGATGACGTGGTCGATGATGAGCGTGCCCGCGGGTTCCGCGCCGATGGCCTGGGTGAAGCGGCGGTCCAGCTTGATGGCGTCGGCCTGCATTTCGGCCAGGTAGTTCAGGTTGGAATTGCCGGTGCCGAAGTCGTCGATCAGGATCCGGAACCCCTGGGTGCGCAGCGTCCGGATGATGCCGCGCACGTGGCCGTCCGACAGCGGCGAGCCTTCGGTGATCTCCAGCGCCACGCGCGGCGGCGCGATACCTTGCTCGTTCACCGTGCGCAGCAGGAAGTCGGGATAGGCGTCATCCTGAAGATCTTCCGCGGACACATTGATGCTGACGTAGAACCCGGTCGCGTCCCGCAGCCGGGCCGCCAGGTCGTGCAGGGCGATCTGCGTCACCACGCGGGACAATTCGCGGCCCAGCCCCATCTCTTCGGCCAGCGGCACGAACAGCGCCGGCGGCACCGCCGACCCGTCGCGCCCGCGCCAGCGCGCCAAGGCCTCGACACCGACCAGGCGGCGCGTGGACAGCTCCCGCAACGGCTGGTAGCGGACCTGCACGCCGCCGCGGCGGATGGCTTTGCGCAGCGCGGCCCGTTCGCTCTTGGATTGCTGGTGCCACAGCACGCACAGGCCCGCCAGCAGGCCGCCAACCAGCGCGCCCGTGCCTGCCAGGATCAGCGCCGGCAACGTGAACCAGTCGTGTGAACTGACGCGCGACACGGCGCAGATGTCAGGCGCAGCGGGCGGGGCGCATTCCGCGACCAGGCGTTCGGCCCGCAGGCTGTTTTCGGATGGGCTGGCGCCTCCGAAAAGCGCCAGGCCGTCCGTCCGGCCGAACCGCCGGAAGACGTGCGCGCCATCGCGGGTCACAAGCAGGGAATCGATGGCCGAGCCGGGTTCGGGAAATCCGTCGAACGCGCCCGGCGCGGTGAACACCACCACGTCGTTGCGCGCCGCCATGTCCCCGATGATGCGGCGATCGATGATGTTGGCGGCGCCCACCCACAAGGTGGTGCCGCTGCGCGTCGTGAAAGAGGCGGGCGGCAAGGCGTGGGGCGACGCCAGCACGCCCCACGCGGCGGAACACACCAGCATGCCGTCGTGCAGGCGGCCGATGTCGCGCAGGAACGTGGCGTTGAACAACAGCACCCGCAACGTGGCAACGTCGGAATCCGAGCACAGGTCGGTGCTATGCGTGGCGGCCTGGATCAGCCGCTGGCTTTCCTGCGACACGCGCACGGCTTGCGCCAGCAGTCGGGTGTTGTGCCGGGACAGCCTGTCGTCGACCTGGCTGACTTCAATCAGCCGTCCGGCCGCCAGTCCCCCCAGGAAACCCAGCGTCGACATCGACAGGACTACAGCCGCAATTCGGAAACGTGACATCGGGTGGGGGAGACGGGCTGCGCCTGCCGAGGAAAGGACGGCGCGTAAGGCAATGTAACCGCAACCCTGCCTTCCACCCAAAAGAAAAACGCCCATCCTCGGGAACGGGCGTCTTTTTTTTGCGAAAACCGCGCGAGCCTAGCCCTGCGCCAGGACGGACTGCCCGCTACGGGCCGTGCGCACCACGTTGAACAGGTTCTTGGGGTCCTGCAGTTGCGGCGCCACTTCGATGCGGGTGCCGACGCCGTGCCGGGCCGCGCTGTCGCGCAACCAACGCAGGGCCGAGAAATCTTCCAGCGCGAAACCCACCGAGTCGAAAATGGTCACTTCCGCGGCGCTTTGGCGGCCGCCGCTCTGGCCCGTCAGGACGCGCCACAGTTCCGTCACGGCGAAATCAGCCGGCATCTGCTGCAAGTCGCCCTCGATCCGCGTCTGCGGCTCGTATTCCACGAAGACCGGGCCCATGCGCAACACGTCGGCATGCAGCTCCGTCTTGCCCGGGCAGTCGCCGCCCAACGCATTGATGTGCATGCCCGGCTCGACCATGTCGGCGGTCAGGATGGTGGCGTAGGCCTTGTCAGCAGTGACCGTGGTAACGATGTCCACGCCCTTGACGGCCTGGGCCGTGCCCGCAAAGCGCACGATGCGCAAGTCGGGCGCCACGGTAGCCAGATTGCTTTCCAGCTTGCGGGTGGCGTCCGGGTCCACGTCATAGACATGCAGCGTGTCGATGCCCAGCACGTAGTGGAAGGCCAGCGCCTGGAATTCGGCTTGGGCGCCGTTGCCGATCAGCGCCATGGTGCGCGAATCCGGGCGGGCCAGGGCGCGCGCAGCCAAGGCCGAGGTCACGGCGGTGCGCAGGGCGGTGGTCAGGGTCAGTTCGCTGATCAGCAGCGGTTCGCCCGTGCTGACTTGCGCCAAGGCGCCGAAAGCCATCACGGTGGACAAGCCCGCCTGCGGGTTATCCGGGTGGCCGTTCACGAACTTGAAGCTGTAGAGCTCGTTGTCGGCAGTGGGCATCAGTTCGATGACGCCGGTGGCGGAATGGCTGGCTACGCGTGCGCATTTGTCGAATTCCTGCCATCGCAGAAAGTCGGCCAGCACATAGTCCAGCAGGTCGGTGAAGACCTTGCGCGGGCCTTGCAAGGCCACGATATTGGCTACGTCCGAAGTCGTCAGCAGTGTCGTCAAAATTTTCTCCCCGAGTTATGGAACAGAAATTCTGGCGGACGGCCGAACCAATTCATAGTGACAACATTCAACACGAAACGCTAAGATTCTGGCATTACGACAGTCAAAATTAGCATTTCTCACAATGGATACGCTAGATCAAAGCTTGCTGGGCCTGTTGCGCGCCAATGCCCGCCTGTCTGTCGCCACGCTGGCGAAGAAGCTGGATGTTTCGCGCGGCACCATCGACAACCGCATCCGCAAGCTGGAAGAGCGGGGCATCATCGTCGGCTACACCGTTCGGCTGCGCCCCGAAGTCGAAACCGAAGACATCGTGGCCTGGATGAGCATCGCCGTCGAAGGCCATGAGACCCGCAAGATCGTGAACCTGCTGATGGGCGAACCCAGCGTGGCCGGCCTGCACGACACCAACGGCCGCTGGGACCTGCTGGCCGAATTGCGCGTGCCCACCATCGAACAGTTGTCCGAAGTGCTGGACCGGCTGCGCACGCTCAAGGGCATCTCGGCCACCGAGACCAGCATCCACCTGAAGACGTTCAAAGCGTTCTGAGACGGCAGCCGCCCGGCGCGAGCCACGTCGAAGCACGGGGAAACCCGATATAAAAGTTTGCATAGCGTCCATGATCCAGCGTTATGCGTGGGGTCGGGCGCCGATGCCGCCCCTGCCTGAATCCTCAATCCAATCAGTGTCTTAGCGGAAATTCCCGCGGGCGCCGCCGCCTGCCGCGGCGCGCCGTCGCGCGGTATCGGTTTTCCGCCAGCGCATGCATGCTTGCACCTTCAGCCGCGCCCGCCGCCCAGGCGCCTCGCGGCATGCAACCCTTGCGTCCAGACACCCATGACCGACTTCGACCTGACTCTGCACAACGGCCGCATCGTCACCGCGGATGCCGATTTCATTGGCGACATCGGCATCGTCGACGGCGTCATCGCGGCCATCTCCACCCGCCTTCCCGCAGGCAAGCGCGCCATCGACGCGACCGGCCGGCTAGTGATGCCGGGCGGCATCGACAGCCATTGCCACGTCGAACAGCTCTCGAGCATGGGCGTGCTGTGCGCCGACGACTGGTACAGCGCCTCCGTGTCTGCGGCCCATGGCGGCAACACCACCATCGTGCCGTTCGCCGCGCAGCACCGCGGCCAATCGCTGCGCCAGGTGGCCGACGAGTACGCCGCGTCCGCCGCCGCGAAATCGGTCATCGACTTCAGCTATCACCTGATCATCTCGGACCCCACGCCGCAGACGTTGAACCACGACTTGCCCGAGCTGATCCGCGCCGGCATCACGTCGTTCAAGGTCTTCATGACCTACGACAAGCTCAAGCTGGACGACAAGCAGCTGCTGGACGTGTTTGCGATCGCTGCGCGCGAAGGCGCGTTGCCCATGGTGCACGCCGAAAACAACGACGTGATCAGCTGGATCGCGCGCCATCTGCTGGCCGCCGGCCACACCGCGCCGAAATACCATGCGGTCAGCCACGACCCCATCGCGGAAAACGAAGCCACGCAGCGTGCCATCAGCCTGGCGTCCGTGCTGGAGGTGCCGGTGCTGATCGTGCACGTGTCCACGCAGGGCGGCGCGCAGGCCATCCACGCCGCACAGACGCTGGGCGCCCCCGTTTATGGGGAGACTTGCCCGCATTACCTGCTGCTGACCGCCGAAGACATCGACATCCCCGGCGTTGAAGGCGCCAAGTTCTGCTGCAGTCCGCCGCCGCGCGACCCGGTGTCGCAACAGGCGCTGTGGCAAAGCCTGGACAGCGGCACGCTGGCGCTGCTGTCGTCCGACCACGCGCCGTATCGCTACGACGAATCCGGCAAGCTGCCCGCGGGCGACGCCACCACGTTCAAGCAGATCGCCAATGGCCTGCCCGGCCTGGAAGTGCGCATGCCGCTGCTGTTCTCGGAAGGCGTGCGCAGCGGCCGCCTGACGCTGCAGCAGTTCGTGGCGCTGACGTCCACCAACCACGCCCGCATGTACGGCCTGTACCCGAAGAAGGGCACGATTTGCGTGGGCGCGGACGCCGACATCGCCATCTGGGATCCCGAACGCGTCGTGACGCTGTCGGCCGCCACGCTGCACGACAACGTCGGCTACACCCCCTACGAAGGCCGCCAGGTCACCGGTTGGCCCACCACGGTGGTGAGCCGGGGCGAAGTCATCGTCGAGGACGGCGCGCTGCAGGCCGCGCGCGGCCGCGGCCGCTTCATCGCCCGCGGCCTGCCCGCCCCGCTGCAGAAAACGCGCGAGATCTCGCCGCGCGCCGCCTTGCTGCGCAAGATTTTCCCGAACGTGATCGAGCCGTGATCCGCGGCGCCTTGCACCTGAACCCCGTTCGATAAGAACACCTGGAGATTGATATCGTGAGCAACGCAACCCCCTCCCGCAAAATGGGCCTGGCGGTCGCCCAGATGGGCGCCGTGAACCTGGCCGACACCCGCGCGGTGGTCGTGCGCCGCCTGGTCGAGATGATGCGCGAGGCCGCCGCCCGCAAGGCGGAATTCGTCGTGTTCCCGGAACTGGCGCTGACGACGTTCTTCCCGCGCTACTGGATGGAAGACGCGGAAGCCGTGGACCGCTACTTCGAAAAGACCATGCCGAACGCCGACGTGCAGCCGCTGTTCGACACGGCACGCGAACTGGGCATCGGCTTCTATCTGGGATACGCCGAACTGACCCCGGAAGGCCGCCAGTTCAACACGGCCATCCTGGTGGACCGCAGCGCCAAGATCATCGGCAAATACCGCAAGATCCACCTGCCCGGCCACTCGGACCACAAGGTCGACGCGCCGTTCCAGCATCTGGAGAAGAAGTTCTTCGAAGTGGGCGACCTGGGCTTCGGCGTATGGGACACCAACGACGTCAAGATCGGCATGTGCCTGTGCAACGACCGCCGCTGGCCCGAAACGTATCGCGTCATGTCGCTGCAAAGCGCCGAACTGATCGTGCTGGGCTACAACACGCCGTCGTTGAACATCCACTGGGACGAGCCCGCCCACTGGCGCACCACCACGCACGAGATCGTGCTGCAGGCCAGCGCCTATCAGAACGCGGTGTGGGTCGGCGCCGCCGCCAAGTGCGGCCATGAAGACGGCCACCACATGATCGGCAGTTCAATGATCGTGGCGCCGTCCGGCGAGATCGTGGCGCGTTCCAGCGGCGAAGAAGACGAAGTGATCACCGCGAAGATCGACCTGGGCATGGGCCAGACCTTCCGCGACCACGTCTTCAACTTCGCCAAGCACCGCAGCCCGCACCACTACAAGCTGATCACCGAACGCACCGGCGCCGGCGAACCGCTGCCCGTGCCGGAAGTGGTCTAAGCCCGGCTGATGATTGCCTGCGTCATCGCAGGCAATTCTTTTTTGACGATCTGGGAAAACTGGGTCAGGAACGCCTTGGCGATGGATGGCGGAGGTTCGATCCGGGAATGGGACACGTGCACCGACAACGCAATCGCTGGCTCGATACGCCGCACCACGATGCCGTGCATCAGCGCATCCGTCAGGCCGTACGAGTCCACCAGGGCCACACCGACGCCCTGGCGCACGAACGAGCATGCCGTCTGGGACGAACGCACCTCGATGGCGGGAGTGACCGCCTGTCCCAGCGGCTCCAGATAGTTGAACAAGGTTTCGCCCAGCGGCGTGTCGCGCCCGTAGCCCACCAGCATCTCGCCGGCCAGCATCGCCGGTTCGATGACGGCCTCGCGCGCCAGCCGGTGGCCGGCCGGCAGCACGCAGACGATCTCGCCCTGCGCAAGCTCGCTGGTGATCAGGTTGGGGTGTTCGGGCTTGAACGTGGAAATCGCGATGTCCGCGTGCCCCAGCAGCAACTGGGGCAACAGCGCGTCCATGCCCAGCGGCCGGTAACGGATGCGCACGCCGGGGTTGCGGGCGCAGAACTTCGCCGTGGCCGCCGGAATCAGCCATTCGCCGAAGCTGGGGCTGGACACCACGCTGACCAGGCCGCCGCCGTGGCCCGCCAGGCCGGCCGCCATATCGTTCAGCCGGTTGACGCCCGCCTGAATGGATTCCACTTCCTGGAAAAGTTTGCGCGCTTCCTTGGTGGGATGCAGGCGGCCCTTGAACCGTTCAAACAACGCATAACCCAAGCGCAGTTCTATCGACGCCAGCACCCGGCTGATGGCGGGCTGGGTCACATGCAGCAGCCGCCCTGCGGCGCTGAGCGAACCCGTGATCATGATGGCGTGAAACACCTCGATCTGCCGCAGGTTCAACGGGCCAGACCGGACCTTCCCGGGTAATTCCGACATGCTGCTTTTCTTTCCTCTTGACCTGGGCGCTGCGCGCACTGCGCCTGTCCGCCTCTTTTGCAGGGATTCTACTCAATCGTGTCCAACGCCCGCATCACCCTCGTAAACCCGAACTCGCTGACCACGGTCACGGAAGCCATCGCCCGCGCGGTCGCGCCGTTCCAGCGCCTGCCGCTGACGTTCCGCTGCCTGACCTCCACGGGCGGGCCGGCCGGCATCCAGACCCAGGCCGAAGCCGACGCCAGCATCGCGCCGATGGCGCAGCTGTTCCTGCAGGAAGCGGCCGCGACCGACGCCTTCATCGTGGCGTGCTTCAGCGACCCCGGGCTGCATGGCCTGCGCGACCTGGTGGCCGCGCCCGTGCTGGGCATCGGTGAGTGCTCGGTGCTGACAGCCATGAGCATGGCGACGCGCATCGGCGTGATCGCCATCGCGGGCGCATCCGTCCCGCGCCACCTGCGCTACTTCCGCCAGATGGGCGTGGCCGACCGCATTTGCGCCGAACTGGCGCTGGATATGAAGGTCAGCGACCTGGCCAACGCCGACCTGGCGTTTGCGCGCATGGTGAGCGTCGGCAAGACCTTGCGCGACGCGCATGGCGCCGATGTGCTGATCATGGGATGCGCCGGCATGGCCGACCTGCGCGACCAGCTGGAAGACGCTTGCGGGCTGCCGGTAGTGGAACCGACGCAGGCCGCCGTGGCGATGGCGGCGGGGCGGCTGTTCAGCCGCTAGAAGACGGATACGTCTGCCCTGGGAAGGGTGCAGCGCGCCAGGCTTCGGGCAAGAACCCTGCCGCCCAACGCGCGCAACCCATCATGCCGCCTGTTGCACGAAATGCCCCGCACCAACCTGCACCAATTGCGGCACCTGCGGGTTGTCGCCCACCTTGCGGATGGGGCTGGGGATGTCGCGCGCGGCGCGCACGGTGCGTTGATGACGGCGCGCCGGGTCGGGGATCGGCACCGCCGACAGCAGGCGCTGCGTGTACGGATGGCGCGGCCGGTGCAGCACTTCCTGCGTGGGTCCGATCTCGACGATCTGCCCCATGACCATCACCGCCACACGGTGACTGACCTTCTCCACCACCGCCATGTCGTGCGAGATGAACAGGTACGACAAGCCCATCTCCGCCTGCAGTTCCTTCATCAATTCGATCACGCGCGCCTGCACGGACACGTCCAGCGCGGACACGGGTTCGTCGGCCACGATGATCTTGGGGTTCACCGACAGCGCGCGCGCGATGCACAGGCGCTGGCGCTGCCCGCCCGAGAACTGGTGCGCGTAGCGGTCCAGGAATTCTCGCGGCAGGTTGACGCGCTCGAGCAGTTGCGCGGCGCGTTCGCGGCGCTGTTCGCGCGTGAATCCACCGTGGACCTTAAGCGGTTCGCTGACCAGGTCCCACGCGTGCAGGCGCGGGTTCAGCGACGCGTACGGGTCCTGGAAGATCATCTGGATGTGCCGGCGCATGTCGCGCATTTTGTCGGGCGACATGTGCGTGACGTCCTGGCCCACCAGCCGGATCGCGCCTTCCGTGGGCTGCACCAGCCTCATCAAAAGGCGGCCCGTGGTCGACTTGCCCGACCCGGATTCGCCCACCAGCGCCAACGTTTCACCGGCGCGCAGGGTGAACGACACGCCTTCGACCGCGTGCACATTGGCCACCACCTTGCCGAAGGCGCCCGCTTTCACGGGGAAACGCTTGGCCAGGCCCGTCACCTCCAGCACAGTGGGCCGGTCTTTCACCACGGCCTCGTCGGGCGAACCGTCACCCAGTTTGGGCACGGCGGCCAGCAGGTCGCGCGTGTAGGGCTGCTGCGGCGCGTCGAACAGCGCCACGGTGGCGTTCTCTTCGACCTTGTCGCCATGGCGCATCACCACCACGCGGTCGGCGATCTCGGCCACCACGCCCATGTCGTGCGTGATGAACAGCACGGCCATGCCGACTTCGCGCTGCAGGTCCCGGATCAGGTCGATGATCTCGGCCTGCACGGTGACGTCCAGCGCGGTCGTGGGCTCGTCGGCAATCAGCAGCTGCGGGCGGCAGGCCAGGGCCATGGCGATCATCACGCGCTGGCGCATGCCGCCGGACAAGTCGCCGGGGTATTGCGTCATGCGGCGCTGCGGCTCCGACATCTTCACGGCCACCAGCATGGCCTCGGCCTGGGTCCACGCTTCTTCGCGCGAGATGTCCTGATGCAGCAGATAGACTTCGGCCAATTGCTCGCCCACCGTCATCACCGGGTTCAGCGACGTCATGGGCTCCTGGAAGATCATCGAGATCTCGTTGCCGCGGATGCGGCGCAAGTCCGACTCGGGCAGCTTGAAGAGATCCACTTCCCGGCCGTCGCGCGGCACGAAGCGCGCGGCGCCCGTGGCAATGCGGCCGCCGGCGCGCTCGATCAGGCGCAGGATGGACAGCGCCGTCACCGATTTTCCCGAGCCCGATTCGCCCACCAGCGCCACCGTTTCGCCCCGGCCGATGGTGAAGTCCAGCGCCTTCACCGCGCGGTACGGCTTGGCGCGGGCGCCGAACTCCACGCTCAGGCCTTCAACCGCCAGTAGTGTCTCGTTCATCACGGCTCTCCGTTACGCGCGGCTGGGGAACACGCGCGGCGACATCGCGTCGATGCTGCGGCCCGCGTAGTCGCGCTGCGACACCGTCGCGATCGTCTGCGCCTGGGCGCGTTCGACTTCCTGCATGCAGCGTTCGATGTCGATGGTCAGCAGCTGCCCGTTCTTGACGACCTGTTCGCCGTCCACATACACGTCGCGGATGGCGCGGTCGCCGGCCGAATAGATCAGGCTGCGCAGCGGCTCGCGGCCGGGGCGCATGTAGGGGTGCGACAGGTCGACCAGCGAGAAGTCGGCCTTGCCGCCGACCGCGATGCGGCCGATGTCGTCGCGGCCCAGCATCTTGGCGCCGTTCACCGTGGCGGCGTTGAACACTTCTTCGGTGGATGCGGCGCGGAAGTGGCCGGCCTGCAGCCGGGCCACATAGCAGGCCAGGCGCATCTCATCGAGCATGTTGTGCGGGAAGGTGTCGGTGCCGATGCCCACATTGATGCCGGCGCGCAAATAGCGGCCCAGGAAGCTCAGCGCGATCCCGCGGCGCACGAACACCGTGGGACAGTGGGCCACGTGCGATCCCGACCGCTGCAGCAGGCCGAAGTCGTCGGCATGCGGCCAGTACAGCGCGCGGTGATCGTTCAGGAAGATGCCGTGGCCGATGATCAGGTCCTGGTCCAGCAGCCCCTGGTCGTCCAGCCATTCGATCGGCGTGCGGCCATGGCGGCGCGTCATCTCGGAGAATTCCACCACGCTTTGCGCGGCATGGATCTGCATGGGGATGCCCAGCCGGCGCGCGGCGGCCTGCGCTTCCTTCAGCAATTCCGGCGAACACGTGTCCACCTGAGACGGGCACAGCATCGCGCTCAGGCGGCCGCTCGGATGGCTGATGGCGCTATCCACCACGTCCAGCGCGGCTTCGAACGATTTGACGGCGCCGGCTTCGTCCCAGGTGTATTCCACCGAGTGGCCGTCGGTCGTGCGCCAGGCGGCGGAGCGGAACATGGGGCCCAGCACGCCGCGGATGCCGGTGCCGGCCACCACGTCGGCCCAGCCCGGTCGCGGCAAGGACATGTCCACGAACGTGGTCACGCCGGACAGCAGCATTTCGGATACGGCGACCTGGTTGGCGTATTGCGCGGTCTCGATGCCCATGCGGAACACGGGCATGTATTCGTACAGCGAGCTCTGGCCCAGCTTGTCGCTGCCCAGCTCTTCCAGCAAGCCGCGGTTGCCGGGCTCCGAGGACGGATGGGTGTGGACGTTGACCAGGCCCGGCATCGCCATCAGGCCGCTACCCGGCACCACGTGGTCGGCGGGCCCCGCATAGCCCGCGCCTGCGTGGATGACGGTGTTGCCGCGCATCACCAGGTCGGCGTTTTCGATGTAGACGTGCGAACCCAGTTCGGCGTCCCACGCCACCAGCGTGGACAGGTTTTTGAAATGGGTGATGCGGGCTTGATTGGTGTCGCTCACGGAAGGCTCTCTGTACGGCGTAAAGGGGGTGAAACGGCGGCGCGGCCGGAGCCGCGCCGCCTTGTCGTGGCTTACTTGAAGGCGATGTCCAGGCCCTTGTAGGCCGCCGCGCCGAAGATGCCGTGCGCGCGGAACGGCTTCATGCGCGGGCCGCCCACCAGGTACAGCGAGTCGTGGTACAGCGGAATCCACGCAGCGCCGTCCGAGATCTTGGTCAAGGCCTTGGACAGGATGGCGTCGCCGGCCGCGGCGTCCAGCGCCTCGCTGCCTTCGGCCAGCCACTGGTCTGTCTCGGCGTCCTTCCAGTTCATGCGGTTAGGCGTGGGCACGCTGTTGGACAGGAAGTAGCTGTTGAGCGCTTCGCCCGTGCTCATGTAGCCGAAGCTCATGCTGAATTCATCGAATTCCTGCGTGGCCAGCTTGCCCCAGGCGGACGTTGAATCGAACAGCTGCACGCGCAGGTCCACGCCCACTTTCTTCATGTCGCCCTGCACGGCTTCCATGATGTCTTTCCAGTAGCCGGTGATGCCGTAGTGCAGCAGCGACAGCTTCTGGCCGTCCTTGTAGCGGTAACCGTCCGACTGCTTCTTCCAGCCGGCTTCGTCCAGCAGCTTGTTGGCGGCGGCGGGGTCGTAGCGGAAGGCGTCGTTGCTGCCGGCGGGCGTGGCCGTGGCCGTGGCCAGCATGCTGGTGGCGGGCTGCGCTTCGCCGAAGGTGATGGCTTCGGTCAACGCCTTGCGGTTGATGGCCAGGTTGATGGCGCGGCGCACGTTCACGTCGGTCAACATGGGCTTGTCGATCTTGAAGCCCAGGAAGAACGTCCAGTAGAACGGATCGGCGCGGCTGACGAACAGGCGCTTGTCGCCCTTCAAGTCCTTGATGGCCCATTGCGGCAAATAGCGCGACAGGTCGGCCTGTCCGCTTTGCAGCGCGGTCAGGCGGGTGCTTTCCTCGGGCACGATCTTCCAGACGATCTTGTCGACCTTGGGCGTCGGGTCCTTGTAGATGGACGGGCCCCAGTTGTAGCCGGCGTGGCGCGTCAAGACCACTTCGTTGCGCGGCGACCAGCTCTGGAAGCAGTACGGGCCCGTGCCGTCAAAGGCCTTCACGCCGTAGTCCGGACCCAGCTCCTTGACCTGGTCGATGTTGATGACCGAGTGCATGTAGTGCGCCATCTGCTGCAGCAGCTCGTTGTAGGGCTTCTTCAGCTTGTAGACCACGGTGACGTCGTCGGGCGCCGTGATGCTGTCGACGGGGCCGGCGCGCCAGCGCTCGAGGCCCTTGGTTTCCGGGTTCAGCCAACGCTCGTAGCTGGCCACCACGTCCTTGGCCGTCATCTTCTTGCCGCTGCAAAACGAGACGTTGTCGCGCAGCGCGAAGGTGTAGGTCAGGCCGTCGGGCGACACCGTCCAGCTCTTGGCCAGCGCCGGCACCGGCGTCTTCATGTCGTAGTCCAGGCCCACCATGGTGTCGGCGGCCATGAACAGCACTTCCGCCGCGCCGCGCGCGGTGGTGCGGTGCGGATCGTACTTGTCGGTGTCCAGCTCGCGCAGGATCAGCACCGTCTTGTCGGATTGGGCGACGGCGTGCGTGGGCGCAGCCAGCAGGCAGGTCAGCGCCAGGGGCGCGAGGGCCAGGCCTTTGATGAGCGTCATGGTGGTGGTTTCCCCGTTGTGGTGTGTTGTGGTGGTCAGGCGCGATTCAGAAACGCAGCTTGGGATCCAGCGCATCGCGCAGGCTGTCGCCCAGCAGATTGAAGGCCAGCACGATGAAGAAGATCGTCATCGTGGGAATGGTGGAAATGTGCGGGAAGATCTGCAGGAACTTGCGGCCGTCGGCGGCCATGCTGCCCAGCTCGGCGAACGGCGGCTGCGGGCCCAGGCCCAGGAAAGACAGCACCGAACCCAGCAGGATCGTGTGGCCCAGCTGCAGGGTCGCGTAGATCATCAGCATGGAAGAGCAGTTCGGCAGAAGGTAGCGCGTGATCAGGTAGAAGTTGCCGAAGCCCATGGCGTGGCCGGCTTCCATGTACTCCTGCTTCATCACCACCATGGCGGAACCGCGCGCGATGCGCGCCATGCCCGGGATGGCCGACACGCCCAGCGCCAGCACCATCGACAAGGTGCCGGGCCCCAGCAGCGCCGACAGGCTCAGGCCGAACAGGATGGCCGGAAACGACAGCAGCACGTCTACGACGCGCATGATCACGCCTTCCAGCGGCCGGTAATACGCCGCCAGGATGCCCAGGACGGCGCCGATGCCCGAACCGCCAATCACCGCCAGCACGCTCAGCATCAGGGTCGCGCGGATGCCGTAGATGATGCGCGACAGGATGTCGCGGCCTTGCACGTCGGTGCCCAGCAGATAGGTAATGCCGTCGGACGACATCCAGCCCGGCAGTTTGCGCGCGATGGCCATGTTGGTGGCGTACGGATCGTGCGGCGCCAGCCAGGGCGCGAACAGGGCCGTCAGCACAATGGCGATCACCGCCAGCAGCGACAGCAGCAGGATGGGATCGCGGCGCAGCCGCTCGGCGATGCGCGCCAGCGGCGTGGCCATGGCCTGGGGCGGCAATGCGCCCATGGAAGAGGTCGACCCTGCGCTCATGATTTTTGTCCCCGCGGATCCAGGTAGCCGTAGAGCAGATCCACGATCAGGTTGATGATGATGAAGCCCAGCGCCGTCACCAGGATCGCGCCCTGGGCCAGCGGGAAGTCGCCGGCGAAGATGGCGCCCACCGCCATGCGGCCCACGCCGGGCCACGAATAGATCTGTTCGGTCACCACCGCGCCGCCCAGCAGGTTGCCCACTTGCAGGCCCACCAGCGTCACGATCGGCAGCAAGGCGTTGCGCAGCGCATGGCGCAGCACCACGCGGCCTTCGCCCGCCCCCTTGGCGCGCGCGGTGCGCACGTAGTCGCCGCTGAGCGTTTCGATGACCGCGGTGCGCGTGATGCGCGCCACCGGCCCGATCAGCACCGAACCCAGCGTCAGCGCGGGCAGGGCGATGGACTCCAGGCCGGCCAGCGTCCACAAGGGGCCGTTGCGGCCGATGTAGGGCAGGATCCCGGCGCCGCCCACGTGCTGGACCAGCAGCAGGCCCACCCAGAACACGGGCAACGACACGCCGACAACAGACAGCGTCATGACGAAGCGGTCGATCAGCTTGCCGCGGCGGTAGGCGGCCAGCGTGCCCAGCAGGATCGCCAGCGGAATCGACCAGACCACGCTGGCCAGCATCAATTCGACCGTGGCCCCGATGGTGCCGCCGATCTCGTCGATCACCGGCACGTTCGAGATCATCGAGCGCCCCAGGTCCAGATGCGCCAGGCGCCACATGTAGCCGGTCAGCTGCACCAGCAGCGGCTTGTCCAGGCCCAGCTCCTGGCGCACCTGCGCCAGCTCGTCGGCGGTGGCGGTCGGGCCGGCGATGACGGCGGCGGGATCGGCGGGCGCCACTTGCAGCAGCACGAAGCACACCACGATCACGCCCAGCAGGACCGGCAAGGAAATGGTGAGGCGGTTGAGCAGTTGCCGGATCATGCGACGCGGCCTCCGGTCGCGGGATTCGGCCTGCCGGCGCGGCCGCCCGGTGCGGGCTGCGCGTGGGCAGGGGGAACGGATCTCGGCATGAAACAACCTCTCTTGGTGCGCCCGGGGGCTTACGGTGGTCGAAGAATGCCAGCGCGCCCGGGCCGCGGGGACCCAGGGAAATCCACTATGGAGCCATTTGGACGCGGCGCGACGCGGACGTCGCAAGCGATTGATTCGTAATGGATTTATGGAATTTCCGGCGCGGCCGGAAAGCGCACCCGATAACGGGGTGTTATGACGCCTGCGCAAAGATTGATAGCCGGGAAGCGGCTGCTCGGGACGGCCCCGCAGGCGCGCTGCTAGACTGCCTGCGGCCCTTCGATTGATTGAACCCTTTCAGGCAGTGATCCCATGCGCTTCATCGACACGGAACAGACCCGGGACGCCCTGTCCTTCGACGCCGTCATCCCCGCCCTGCGCGACGCCTTCCGCGAGGGCGCCACGGTGCCGGGGCGGCACGTCCACGCCATCCAGTCCGGCACCGCCCACGGCACCTCGCTGATCATGCCGGCCTGGAGCGACCGCGGCTATTTCGGCGTGAAGATCATCAATATCTTTCCCGAGAACACCCACCTGGGCCTGCCCGGCCTGCATGCCACCTACAACCTGTACAGCGCCAAGACCGGCGTGCCGATCGCGCAGGTGGACGGCGACATCGTCACCGTCTACCGCACGGCCGGCGCCGCGGCCCTGGGCGCGGACTACCTGGCCCGCCAGGACGCCAGCACGCTCTTGATCGTGGGCTCGGGCCGCATCGCCGGCCTGGTCGCGCAGGCCATGCGCACCGTGCGCCCGATCCAGCGCGTGCTGGTGTGGAACGTCCGGGCGGCGGGCGCCGAATCGCTGGCGGAAGGCTTGCGCGCCCAAGGCTTCGACGCCCAGGCCACGACCGATCTGGAAGCCGCCGCGCGCCAGGCGGACATCATCAGCTGCGCCACCTTGTCCACCGTGCCCCTGATCCAGGGCGCCTGGCTGCGCCCCGGCACCCATCTGGACCTGATCGGCAGCTTCAAGCCGGAAATGCGCGAGACCGACGCCGCCTGCTTCGACGGCACGACGGTCTATGTGGACACCGACGAAGCGCCCACCAAGTCCGGCGACCTGCTGGCCGCATTCGAGGCCGGCGTGCTGACGCGCGAAGCCATCCAGGGCGACCTGCACCAGTTGACGACGGGCCAACGCCCGGGCCGGCGCGATGCGCAGGAGATCACCGTGTTCAAGGCCGTAGGCAGCGCGCTGGAAGACCTGACGCTGGCCACGCTGGTATATGAAGCGGTAAACGGCTGACGTCCTGAATCAGGGATGGCGGTCCGGGTGTTGATCCAGGTTCACGCCCATCATCAGGCCGCCCCCACCGCCTTGGCCGCCGCCCTGGCCACCGCCTTCGCCGCCTGATTTCGCACCGCCGCCGTCGCCCTTGCCGCGCGCAGTCGAAGCCGGCCGCGCGGGGCCTTGCCTGGGGATCTCAAGCGTTGCGGATACCGGCTCCAGGTCCAGGACCTGGCGGATGAAATCGCGCAGCGACACCACCAGCTCGGCCGTGTGCACCGGACGCCCCGCCACCAGATCGGCCGCCGCCTTGGCCGCCAGCCGCACCTGTGCTTCCGTGCCCAGCAGGATGATGTCGGACAGCGCCGCTTCGGCCGCGTCGCGCATGCGGCGCGCGCGTTCGCCGCTGGGCCAGTCGGGTTCCGCGTCGCCCCCGGCCTGCGGCTCTCCCGCGGCCTGCCGTTTCACGTCGCGCAGATGCCGCGGGTCCACCGCCAGATTGCCGGTGAACGAGCCGCCCAACGTCTTGTAGGCTGCGATCAAGGTGCGCAACCGTTCGTTGATCTGCCGGTTCTCGCGCGCGCGGCGCTGCTGGATGGTCTGCATCACCAGCAAGCGGATGCCCACCCCGATCAGCGTGATCAGCGCCAAGCCAAGCAGGGTCGACAGCAGGCCCTGCCAAGAACTGAAATCCAGATTGCGCATGCGATGGGCTCCCGGGTTGCGTCAACCGCCAGCCAGTTCCGCCGGCAGGTGTTCGCGCATGATCTCGATGAATCGGCGCAGCCGCGCCGGCTGGAAACGCGACGGCGCATAAACCAGCGACACCGGCAGCGGATCCGCCTGCCAGTACGGTGCCAGATGCACCAGCCGGCCCGCGGCCAGGTCTTCCTGCATGGCCCAGGCGGACCCCAGCGCCACGCCCAGCCCCAGCACGGCGGCCTTGCGCAGCGCATGCAGGCCGTCGGTGGACAGGCGGGGCTGGATGCCGAAACGTTCAGATTCGCCTGAACTGCAATGCGTGAGGCTCACTTCGGTGCGGTAGAAGGTGCGCAGCGCCAGCCAGGGCAGGCGCGCCAGTTCGGCGGGCTGCTGCGGCACCGGCGCGCCTTGCAGCAAGTCGGGCGAAGCGATCACGATGCGCGGGACGTGGCCCAGTTTCACGGCGATCACCGACGGATCCGTCACGGCCCCCACGCGGATCGCGCAATCGACGTTCTCGGCGATCAGGTCGGGCATGCGGTCATGCAGCAGCCATTCCACCCGCATGTTCGGGTACTGCTGCAGGTACTTCGCCAGCGGCTCGACGAACTGGTCCTGTCCGAACGCATGCGGCGCCACCACGCGCAAGGTGCCGATGGGCTCATCGCCCGCGCCGCGCACCTCGCTTTCGAACGATTGCCAGGTGGCGATCAGTTCCTTTGCGCGTTCATAGCAGCGCTGCCCATCTTCCGTGAGCCGGATCGCGTGGGTGGACCGCTGCAACAGCCGCACGCCCATCGTGCGTTCCAGCAATTGCAGCCGCCGGCTGACAGTGGGCTGCGTGCCGCCCATCTGCGCGGCGGCGGCCGACAAGCTGCCAGCCTCGACGATGCGCACGAACGTTTCGATCAGAAGAAGGCGGTCCGTGCCGGCCGCGGCGTTCAGGGCGGAAGTGCTCATACGTCTATCGTATAACGGATGTACCTCGGGATCGGCTACCAAAACCGCGGTGCGGCGCCCAGAATCTGCCCCGTACCTGATCCACCGGATAGCCATCATGTCATCTCGAACTTCCTCATCCCCCCTGTCGCGCGGCCTGGTCCTGCTGCTTGCCGTCGGCGCTGGCCTGTCGGTTGCGTCCCTGTATTACAGCCAGCCCATGCTGGGCGTCCTGGGCGCCGACATCCACGCCAGCGCCGAAACGCTGGGCTGGATTCCCACCCTGACGCAGCTTGGCTATGCCTTCGGCATCCTGATGCTGGCGCCGCTGGGCGACCGCCACGACAGAAAACGCATCATCCTGATCAAGGCGGCCGTGCTGAGCCTGGCGCTGCTGGCAGCCGCCGTGTCGCCTTCCATCGGCGTGCTGCTGGCGGCCAGCTTCGTGGTGGGCCTGTCGGCCACGCTGGCGCAAGACATCGTGCCGGCGGCCGCCCATCTAGCGCCCGCCGAGGCACGCGGCAAGACCGTCGGCACGGTCATGACGGGCCTGTTGCTGGGCATCCTGCTGTCTCGCGTGGTCAGCGGTTTCGTCGCCGAACAGTTCGGCTGGCGGGCGATGTTCGTGGCGGCCGCCGTGACCATCGTTGCACTCGGCGTGGCGCTCTCGCGGGGCCTGCCGCGTTTCGTGCCCTCGACGCAACTGGCCTACCGCGCGCTGCTGGGATCGCTGGCGACGTTGTGGCGCCAGCATCCCGGGCTGCGCCGCGCCGCCATCGCGCAAGGCCTGCTGTCCCTGGGCTTCAGCGCGTTCTGGTCGACCCTGGCCGTGATGCTGCACGGCGCGCCTTTCCATCTGGGCGCGGGCGCAGCGGGCGCGTTCGGCCTGGCGGGTGCGGCCGGCGCCTTGGCCGCGCCACTGGCCGGGCGCGTTGCCGACACCCGGGGCCCGATGGCCGTCGCCAGCCTGGGCGCAGGGCTGACGATGGTGTCGTTCGCCGCGATGCTGTTGCTGCCGCTGCTGTCGCCGCATGCCGCGCTGTGGCTGATCGCAGGCAGCGCCGTCGGCTTCGACCTGGGCATCCAGACCTCGCTGATCGCGCACCAGAGCATCGTCTACGGCATCGACCCGGCCGCCCGCAGCCGGCTCAACGCCATCCTGATGACCGGCGTGTTCATCGGCATGGCCGCCGGCGGCGCGCTGGGCAGCCTGGCACTGGCGCACTGGGGCTGGACCGGCGTCACGCTGGTCGCAGCCAGCGCGGCGGCGGTGGCGCTGGCCCTGCGGTTGCGGCCCGGCATCACCCGCAACGGCCACCCCAGCCGCTACGCGGCATAGGGACCAGGCCAGCGCCAACACCGTCCGCCAGCGCCGGGCTGCTATCGCCGGCGCGCGGACGTTCGCCGCTATTGCGGCTTGTTGATCTCGTCGGCCGTGATGATCTCGGCCACCAGCACCTGGCCGGGGCCGTCCAGGTAATACTCTTCCTCGGCCGGGTCGCGCAGCTTCATGAAGGCGTTTTCGCCAATCTGCATCGTGTGGCCGGCGGCCAGCTCGGCGCCGCTCTCGCGCAGGTATCCCATGATGTTGTTGAACATGTTCGAGTAGGTCTCGCCTTCATGATGGCCGCTGGCCAGCGCCGCGAAGTCGGGCAGCCCGAACGCGTCGCCGCCGTAGGTGCGCATCCACACGCCGTCCACGCCTTCCACCTCGTATTTCACGAAGCCGCAATACAGCATGTTCAGCGGCAGCGTGCGCAACAGGTCAAGGCTTTCCTCGCCCAGCGATTCGGCGTCGAACACGCCGGCGGGCAGCGACGTGTGCGCATGCTCGTTCAGCACGGCCATTGCTCCGAAGCCCGTCAACGCGCCCGCCACGGCGGCCAGCGCCACATACTGCTCCAGCGGATCTTCTTCAAAGCCGGCGTAATACAGGATGATGTGGCTGGCATGGCCGCGGATCTCGTCCTTCACCGTGCCCGGATAATGCGCGGGCGCCACGCAGGCTTCCAGCGAGTCCTTGGGATAGGGCGCGTTGAAGCCCACCATCCGCACGACATGCTGGTCCCACCCGGCCAGACCCAGGAATTCGGGCATGTCGGGCGCGATCTCGGCACGCGCCTGGCCCATCGACGGGTGATAGGCGCGCAGCGCCGCCGTCAGCGTGTCTTCCGCGATCGCCAGCGGCGCTTTGATGAGCACTTGCAGGCTCAGCGGGTTCTCGATGGCGGGGTTGGCGGACAGCGCGCGGGCGTCAGCGGTTTCTTCCTTGCGGCCAAAGAAACGGGAGAAGATGCTCATGGTTCGGGGACCTGGAAAATAAACGGGGGCAGTATACGGTTGCCCCTGGCGTCCACCATGCCCCTGTCGCCAATGGACACATCTCTCACCGCGCGGCCGGCTCCAGGAAACCGTCCTTGCCGATCGTCTCCACCACGTAGTCGATGAAGGATTTGATGCGCGACGAGATCGCCGTATTGCGGTAGTACACCGCGTTGATCGGCTGCCTGACGTCCTGCGTCTGCTTGACCAGCACCTGCTGCAGCGCGCCGCTGGCGCGGTCGCCGCGCGTCATGAAATCCGACAGGCAGACGACCCCGCCATCGTTCAGCGCCAACTGCCGCAGCGTTTCACCGCTGAAGGCGCGCACGCCCGGCTTGACGTGCAGGGGCTGGCCATCGCCATCGAGCAACGGCCATTCGTTCAACGATTCCAGCTGCGAAAAACCCAGCAGCGTGTGCGAGGCCAGGTCCGCCACGCGCTTGGGCGTGCCGCGCGCGGCCAGGTACGCCGGGCTGGCCAGGACGCGCACGCGGCTTGCGCCCAGCGGCACCGCGTGCAGCGACGAATCCTTCAGCCGCCCGATGCGGATGGCCAGGTCCGTGCGGCGTTCCAGCAGGTCGATGTTGCCTTCGTTGCTGTTGAGCTCCAGCTCCACCTGCGGATAGCGCTTGCGGTATCCCGGCACCAGCGGCGCGATCACATGCAGCATGAACGGCGACGCCGCATCCACCCGCAGCAGCCCGGCGGGCTGGTTGCGGCGCACGTTCATCAGTTCTTCGGTTTCCTCCACCGAGGCCACGATCCGCCGCACCTGCTCCAGGTAGGTCTTGCCCTCTTCGGTCAGCTCCAGCCGGCGCGTCGTGCGGCGCATCAGCGTCGTCTGCAGCTTCTCTTCCAGCCGGCTCATCGTGCGGCTGGTGGCCGAAATGGTCTGCCCCAGCACGTCGGCGGCGGCGGTGATGGACCCGCTGTCGACCACGGCGATAAAGACCTGCATTTCGTCGAGTGTGGTTTTCATAGTTGACGTTATATCAAAAGTCTTTCGCCAATACAGGGCTTTTTCCGCAAGTATCGCGCGGGCACACTGGCTGCATTCCCGGGCAATACCGTCCGGCCCCGCATACCCACCCTGGAGTTTTACATGAGCATTCCCGCATTTGGCGTCGGCACGTTCCGCCTGCAAGGCCAGGTCGTCATCGATTCGGTGCGCAACGCGCTGGACGTCGGCTACCGCGCCATCGACACCGCGCAGATCTATGAGAACGAAGCCGAGGTCGGCCAAGCCATCGCCGAGTCGGGCGTGGCCCGCGAAGACTTGTTCGTCACCACCAAGATCTGGGTGCCCAACTATGGCCAGGACAAGCTCGTGCCCAGCCTGAAAGACAGCCTGGCCAAGCTGCGCACCGACTACGTCGACCTGACCCTGATTCACTGGCCCGCACCGGGCAATGGCGTGACCGTCGCGGAATTCATGACCGCGCTGGGGCAAGCCAAGGCGCAGGGCCTGACCCGCCAGATCGGCATTTCCAATTTCCCCATCGCCGAAACCCGCGCCGCCATCGCCGCCGTGGGCCGCGACGCGATCGCCACCAACCAGATCGAGCTCAGCCCTTACCTGCAGAACGCCGCGTTGACCGCTTTCCTGAAAGAGCAGGGCATCCACGTCACGTCCTACATGACGCTGGCCTACGGCAAGGTGCTGAAAGACCCCGTCATCGGCCAGATCGCCGAACGCCACGACGCCACGCCCGCGCAAGTCGCACTGGCCTGGGCGCTGCAGCTGGGCTATTCCGTGATCCCGTCGTCGACCAGGCGCGAGAACCTGGCCAGCAACCTGCTCGCCCAGCAACTGCGGTTGACGGCCGATGACATGGCCGCGATCGCCGCGCTGGAACGCAACGGCCGCGAAGTCAGCCCGGAAGGCCTGGCCGCCGCCTGGGACTAAAAGGAAATCGCCATGACGACCGCATTGGACACCTTGACGGCTGGCGGCTTCAGCATCGGTCTTGAAGCCCCGCTCGACCATGACTGGACCGCCGCCGGCGAGGCGTCCCGGCGGCAGTCTGGCCGCCTGCCCGGCGAACCGGATCTGCAGCAGCATGCGGATCTGGCGCGCCTGGCCGACCATCTGGGCTTTCGCGCGCTGTGGGTGCGCGATGTGCCCGTGTACGACCCCAACTTCGGCGACGCCGCCCAGGTCTTCGAGGTCTTCAGCTACCTGGGGTATCTGGCGGGAATCACGCGTGACATCCTGCTGGGCACGGCGGCCGTGGTGCTCCCGCTGCGCGAACCCCTGCTAACGCTCAAGTCGGCTTCCACCCTCCAGCACCTGAGCGGCAACCGCCTGCTGTTCGGCGTGGCCAGCGGCGACCGTCCGGTCGAGTACCCGCTGTTCGGCCGCGACTTCGCCTCGCGCGGCGCGGCGTTCCGCGAGCAGATCGCCTTGCTGCGCGACAACGCGCGCGCGCATTTGCCGCCGGGCCTGGCCATGCTGCCCCGTCCGCCCTCACCGCTGCCGCTGCTGGTGGCCGGGCTGGCGCAACAGACGCCGGACTGGATCGGCGCCCATCTGGACGGCTGCCTGGCTTACCCCGGCGCGCCGGACGACCATCTGCACCGCGCCGCCGCCTGGCGCCGCGTGGCGGGCGACAAGCCCTACATCAGCTTCATCCATCTGGACCTGGTGGAGGACGCCGATGCGCCGCTGCGCCGGTTCCGTTTCGGCGCACAGGCCGGCCGCCGCGCCTTGATCGAAGAACTGCGCGCGCTGCATGCCTCGGGCGTGCACCACATCGGACTGCACCTGCGCCGCAACACCCGGCCGCTGGACGAGACACTGCGCGAAATCGCGGAAGAAGTCTTGCCCCATTTCCATACCGAATCCCCCGAAGAGAGCCTCCATGAAGACACGCGATCCCTTGTTTGAGCCGTTGACGCTGGGCGGCCTGACGCTGCCCAATCGCGTCGTGATGCCGCCCATGACCCGCTCGCGCGCCACCCAGCCGGGCGACGAAGCCAACGCCCTGATGGCGCACTACTACGCCCAGCGCGCCAGCGCCGGCCTGATCGTCAGCGAAGGCACCTATATCTCGCCCATGGGCAAGGGCTATGCCGGCACGCCGGGCCTGTGCACCCCGGCGCAAGTCGCCGGCTGGCGCTGTGTGACCGACGCGGTGCACGCCGCCGGCGGCCGCATCTTCGCGCAGCTGTGGCATGTGGGGCGCCTGAGCCACACCAGCCTCTTGGGCGGCCGCGCGCCCGTGTCCTCGTCCGCGATCCAGGCCGACGGCGTCAACGTCTTCGTCGAGAATGCCGATGGCAGCCCGAACTTCGTGCAGGCCTCCCTGCCGCGCGCGCTGTCCAAAGCCGAAATCCGCGCCATCGTCGAGGAATACGCCCAAGCCGCGCGCCGCGCCATCGTTGCCGGTTTCGACGGCGTGGAGCTGCATGCCGCCAACGGCTACCTGGTCAACCAGTTCCTGGATTCGCAAGCCAACGCGCGCACCGACGAGTACGGCGGTTCGCTGGAGAACCGCATCCGGTTCCTGGACGAAGTGGCCCGCGCCCTGGTCGACGCCGTGGGCGATCCGGCCCGCGTCGGCATCCGCCTGGCGCCGCTGACCACCCTGAACGGCTGCGTGGATGCGGACCCGGTGGCCACCTATACGGCTGCCGCGCAGCGCCTGGGCGAGATCGGCGTGGGCTACCTCCACATCGCCGAGGCGGACTGGGACGACGCGCCGGACATGCCGGCGGCCTTCAAGCAGGCGCTGCGCCGCGCCTACCCCGGCGTGCTGATCTACGCCGGCAAGTACACCGCCCTGCGCGCCCGCGATGCGCTGCAAGCGGGCTGGGCCGATCTGATCGCGTTTGGCCGGCCGTTCGTGGCCAACCCCGATCTGCCGGAACGGCTGCGCAACGACGAACCGCTGGCCGAGCATGACCGCGCGACCCTCTTCGGCGGCGACGCCCGGGGGCTGACGGACTATCCGGCCTACCCGCACAACCAGGAGCAACCCGCATGAAGATCTTCATCACTGGCGCCAGCGGATTCATCGGCGGCGCCGTCGCGGCAACACTCGCAAAGGCCGGCCACGCGGTCAGGGGACTGATCCGCGATCCGTCGCGCGCGGACGAGCTACGCGCCTTCGGCATCGAACCCGTTGTCGGCACCTTGGACGATTCCCCGCTGCTGCAGGATGAAGCGCGTGCGGCCGACGCAGTCATCAACGCCGCCGACAGCGATCACGGCGGCGCGGTCGACGCCATGCTTGAGGCGTTGCGCGGCAGCGGCAAACGCTTTATCCACACCAGCGGCTCCAGCCTGGTCGCGGACGACGCCTTGGGCCAACCCTCGGAGGCGCGCTTCGACGAAGCCACCCCCATCACGCCGGTCCCGGCAAAGGCCGCCCGCATCGCGATCAACGACCGCATCCTGGCCGCAGCGCCCGGCGTGCACGGCGTGGTGCTGTGCCATAGCCTGATCTACGGCAACGCGCTCGGGCCGCGCGCGCAAAGCGTACAGATTCCGCCGCTGGTCGCGCAGGCGCAAGCCAGCGGCATCGCGCGGCACGTCGGCCGCGGCCTGAACCGCTGGTCGAACGTGCATATCGCCGACGTTGCGGCGCTCTATGTCTTGGCGCTGTCCGAGGCGCCAGCCGGCAGTTTCTATTTTGTCGAGAACGGCGAGGCGTCGTTCAGCGACCTGGTCGGCGCCATCGCCAACCGGCTAGGACTGGGCGCGGCCCAGCCCTGGCCGCCCGCCGACGCGATCGCGTGCTGGGGCAAGGACCTGGGCGCCTACGCCCTGGGATCCAACAGCCGCGTCAGCGCCGACAAGGCGCGCGAGGAACTGGGCTGGTCGCCACGGCACGCCAGCGTGCTCGGCTGGATCGAGTGCGAGATGCCGCGCTGAACCGCCGACAGCGCGCGTCCAAATGGGGTCGGACCGTTCCGGTCTCCCCCTGGCGCGCGCATGCCCTTGACCTCCCCGATCACATTTCGTTGACAACCTCCTGCATACACTGCCTGCTATAAAACGCTTGCAAGCCTTTGCGGGCGCGGGACGGATAGGAGTGGTTCAGCGATGAATGAGGGTTCGGCGGACGATCCGCCGCGATGGCGCGCCAGACTGTTTATTGCCGTACTGCTGACCGGCGTCGTGGCGGGCCTGGGCGGCATGTTGCTGGGCATGCTGCTGCACGCCGTCCAGCATCTGGCCTATGGCTACAGCCTGGACCGCATCGTCAGCCACGAGTCTTTTCTGGAAGGGGTCGAAGCCGCCGACGGCACGCGGCGTCTGCTGGTGCTGGTCGTGTGCGGGTTGGTCGCTGGCACCGGCTGGTGGCTGATCTACCGCTATGGGCGCCCGCTGGTCAGCGTGACCGATGCCGTGCGGGATCCCACCGCCCGCATGCCCGCCAAGACGACGTTGGCGCATGCCACCCTGCAGATCGTCACCGTGGCGCTGGGCTCGCCGCTGGGACGCGAAGTCGCGCCGCGCGAAGTGGGCGCGCTGGCCGCCAGCCGGTTGTCGGCGCTGCTGCGCCTGCCGCCCGACGCGCATCGCCTGATCGTGGCGTGCGGCGCGGGCGCGGGCCTGGCCGCCGTGTACAACGTGCCGCTGGGCGCCGCGCTCTTCGTGCTGGAAGTGTTGCTGGGCACCTTCACCTGGCCCGCCGCCACGGCGGCGCTGGCTGCCAGCTGCATTGGCGCCGTCGTCGCCTGGATCGGGCTGGGCGACGAGATCCAGTACGCCCTGCCCGCCATGACGGTCAATGCCGGTCTCATCGCGTGGTCGGTGCTGGCGGGCCCGGTGTTCGGCCTGGCGGCCTATGGCTTCGTCCGGCTGACGTCGGCCGCCCGCCGCCATGCCGCGCGCGGCTGGCGCCTGCCCGTGGCGGCGTTGATCAACTTCACCCTCATCGGCTGCCTGGCCATGGCGCTGCCGGCGCTGCTGGGCAACGGCAAGGGCGCCGCCCAATTGGGATTCAGCAATGCACTGACCATCGGGATGGCGGCCACGCTGCTGGTGTTGAAAGTCGCCGTCACCAGCAGCTCGCTGCGCGCCGGCGCCTCGGGCGGCCTGCTGACGCCGGGCATCGCCATCGGCGCGCTGCTGGCCGTCGTCCTGGGCGGCCTGTGGAGCCTGGCCTGGCCGGGCGCGCCGCTCGGCGCCTATGCCGTCGTCGGCGCGGCGGCATTCCTCGCGGCCTCCATGAGCATGCCGCTGACCGCCATCGTGCTGATCGCCGAATTCACGCGCGTCGATCAGGGTTTTCTGGTGCCGATCATCCTGGCTGTGGCAGGCTCTACGGCAGCGCACCATTTTTTCTCGTCCCGCGCCGCCCGATCCCCGGTGGCCGCCAGCCGGACGATGCGCAGCTCCCCTTAAGAGACCAATCATGAAATCACGCAACCTGACCGGTATCCATCGTTACGACGCGCCCGCAGGAGGCTGGGGCGCGCTCAAGGCGACCGCGCAGGCGGTGGCCGACCAGATGCGCCTGGCCGAAGCGCCCGTGCTGCTGTTGCGCACCAACAAGCCCGACGGCTTCGACTGTCCGGGCTGCGCGTGGCCCGACAAGGCCCACACGTCCACCTTCCAGTTCTGCGAGAACGGCGCGAAGGCGGTCACGTGGGAAGCCACCAAGAAGCGCGTCACGCCGGAGTTCTTCGCCGCGCACACGCTCACGGAATTGCAGACCTGGTCGGACCACGACCTGGAAGACGCCGGCCGCCTGACGCACCCGCTGGTCTATGACGCCGCCAGCGACACCTACCAGCCCATCGAATGGGACGCCGCGTTCGCGCGCATCGGCAGCGCCATGGCCAGCGTGCCCGAACCCGACATGGTCGAGTTCTACACGTCGGGCCGCGCCTCGAACGAAGCCGCCTTCCTGTTCAGCCTGTTCGCGCGCGAGTTCGGGACCAACAACTTCCCCGACTGCTCGAACATGTGCCACGAGGCCACAAGCGTCGGCCTGCCGCAGACGATCGGCATCGGCAAGGGGACGGTGTCGCTGGACGACTTCGACGCCTGCGACCTGATCATCTCGATGGGACACAACCCCGGCACCAACCACCCGCGCATGATGGGCACCTTGCACGAATGCGCGCGCCGCGGCGTACCCATCATCGTGTTCAACCCCTTGCGCGAACGGGCGCTCGAGCGCTTCGCCGACCCGCAGAACGCCATTGAAATGGGCACCCTGGGTTCCACGCGCATCGCGTCCACCTATTACCAGGTGAAGGTCGGCGGCGACGCGGCCGCGCTCAAAGGCATCATGAAAGCGCTGCTGGCGGCCGATCGCCGCGCGCCCGGCGCCATCGACCACGCGTTCATCGCCGAACACACGAACGGCTTTGACGCCTATATCGAAGACCTGGACAACACCGCATGGGCCGACATCGAACAAGCCTGCGGCCTGACGCAAGCCGACC
The DNA here is from genome assembly GCA_963530045.1 of uncultured Achromobacter sp. Taxonomy (GTDB): domain Bacteria; phylum Pseudomonadota; class Gammaproteobacteria; order Burkholderiales; family Burkholderiaceae_B; genus Achromobacter. Next base: position 40,453 of record CAUSDE010000011.1, on the reverse strand, counting down.
TTGAACAGGTCGCCGCCGCCTACGCCAAATCCAAGGCCGCCATCGTCACCTATGGCATGGGCATCACCCAGCATGCGCGCGGCACGCAGAACGTGCAGCAGATCGCCGCGCTGCTGCTGATGCGCGGCAACTTCGGCCGGCCCGGCGCCGGCATCTGCCCGTTGCGCGGCCACTCCAACGTGCAGGGCAACCGGACCGTCGGCATCACCGAGAAGATAGATCCGGTGATGTTCGACAACATCGAAAAGACCTTCGGTTTCCGCCCGCCCGAGCGCCACGGGCACGACGCGGTCGACGCCATGAAGGCGATGGCCAGCGGCTACACCCGCGTGCTGATCTGCCTGGGCGGCAACCTGGCCATGGCCTTGTCCGACACCGAGCGGTGCGAGGCCGGCATGCGCCGGTTGCAACTTGCGGTGCACATGAACACCAAGCTGAACCGGTCGCACCTGATGATCGGGCGCGACGCCATCATCCTGCCGGTGCTGGGCCGTACCGAAAGCGACGTCCAGGCCACCGGCGCCCAGTCCGTCACGGTGGAAGACTCCATGTCCATGGTGCACGCCTCGCGCGGCAAGCTGGCGCCGGCCTCCGAATACCTGCGCTCGGAACCCGCCATCATCGCGGGCATGGCTGCCGCCACGCTACCCCACACGCGCGTTCAATGGCATTACCTGGTCGAAGATTACGGACGCATCCGCGACCTGATTGCAAAGGTTTACCCGGATTTCCGCGGATACAACGAACGCATTCTGAAGCCGGGCGGATTCCGCCTGCCGTTGCCGCCCACTGAACGCGTCTGGAAAACGAAGTCGGGCAAGGCTGAATTCCTGCCCTTCAAGGGGTTGCAGGAAGACCCCGGCGCCGTCGAATCGGGCAGCCTGAAACTGACGACACTGCGCAGCCACGACCAGTACAACACCACCATCTACGGCTTGGACGACCGCTACCGCGGCGTGTTCGGCCGGCGCGACGTGCTGTTCATGAATACCGCCGACCTGGCGCGGCATGGCCTGGAGCATGGCGACGCGGTCGACATCAGCACCGGCCTGCCCGGCGAATCCCATCGCCGCCTGCGGCTCACCGCCATTGCCTACGACATCGCGCCGGGCTCGGTCGGCGCGTACTACCCCGAAGCCAACAACCTTTGCCCGCTGGACTATCAGGACAAGCAAAGCGGCACGCCCAGCTACAAGTCCATCCCGGTGGTGATCAGGAAAGCCGCCTAGCGCGCGGGCGGCTCGGGCGCTACCTGAGCTCCAGCGTCGCGCCGATCACGCGCAGGGTCGGCATCAACTGCCGCCAGGCGTCCTTGGCGATGGCGGCGGGGCGCTTGAGATCGGCGGCGGCCGGGTCGTTCAGCAAATCGCCCTTGCAGGCGAAGACGATGCTGTTGGTCATGTCGTCGTCCACCACTTCGAACATGGCGGACCCGAAGGCCGCGCGCACGCGGTCCAGGTAGTCGTGATGCATCGGGTGATTGACGTGGAAGTTGATGACCAGGATCCCGTCATCGCGCAACGCCCGGTGGCAATCCGCATAGAACGCCTCGGCGCACAGCGCATCGGGAATGCCGCCCACGCCAAAGCCGTCCAGGAAGATCACGTCGGCGTGGTCCGACAGGCGATGCAGATGCTCTGCCGCATCGGCCTGGATCACCGAGAATCTCGCATCGTCCTGCGGCACCATGAAGGTATCGCGCAGCGCGATCACGGCCGGATCGATCTCGACCACTTCAATCGCCGCCCGGGGCAGGTGCCGATAGCAGAATTTCGGCAGGGAACCGCCGCCCAGGCCCACCATCAGGATACGGGCGGGCTCGGGGTTGAACAGCACAAAGCCCATCATCATCCGCGTGTACTCAAGCTCCAACGCATCGGGATTGAGCACGGACATGCTGCTCTGGATTTCCTTCTGCGTGAAATGCAGCGTGCGGTGGGTGCCGTGGTTCTGGACAAAAGGCCTGTGAATGGCCGCCGGCTCGTCAGGGTGCTGGGCGTCGGCGGAATGCGAGGTATCGGACATGGGCAAGGCGGGTAGAGAAAACAGGCACAAGATACCACCCGCTGCGCCACGACACGTCGGCGTCGCGGCGCCGGACCGGTTTCGGGATGCGGCGGCCGCCTGCGCCTGGACACGGATTCGGCAAACGGCTGGGCCGCGTGCACCGGTGGCCAGGCGGCAGGCACTCGTCATACAGGATGGTTGATTCGTCATCTTCACCTTGTCCGGCAAGCGGCGAACGGCGATTTTCTTATCTGCCCCGTTTTGACGTCGACGCGCTGCCATGACCTCCCCGCGATATCTCCCGAAGCCGGACCGGCTCCGCCCCCGGTTTCCCTGGCTTGCCGTCCTGCTGCACGCCGGCATATCGACGCTGTATGTGTTCGGCCGGCCGGGCTACGCGCAGTCCGAGCCGCTGTCCTACGTCAATCGCGGCGCGGACGGCACCTGCTGCTCCAGCGGCGATTACCCGGACAACGGCCACGACGGCCAATGGGCCCCGTCTGACTTCGTCCACCAGGACAGCAACCAGCGCATCAACGCGACGGCGCCCGGCCAGACCGGCATCCTCATCGATGTCAGTGGCGGCCGTGGCGGCAACGGGCGGGATTCCGACCCCAATCATTGGGGCGGCAACGGCGGCGGCGGGCGGATCATCGATTACACCCTGGCGACCAGTTCCGTCACTGCCACCGGCCGCGGCATCGACCTGTACTCGGCCGGCGGCAGCGGCGGCCTGTGGGGCAATGCCGACGGGCCGCACGGCGGCTACGGCATCGGCGGCGACGGGCACCGCGCGGGCGTCACGCTGAACAACGCCACCGTCATCGGCACCGGCTTCGGCGTCGCGGTCCAGTCCTGGGGCGGCGCCGGATCCGACAGCGGGATCGTCGGCTGGTTCGGCGGCGCGGACAACGCCGGCCACGGCGGCAGCGCGGGCGAGGCATACGTGAGCTTGCAGGGCGGCACATCGATCACCGCCCGCGGCCCCGGCCCCAACGACGTCAGCGCGGCCGTCGGCCTGATCTCGTCGGGCGGCAGCGGCGGAGCCGGCGCGCGCAGCGGCGACTTTGGCGGGCACGTCGATGCCGGTCGCGGCGGGGATGCGTCGACCATCACGTTCGTCTCGTCGGCGGGCTCCTCGGTCACCGGCCAGGGCGATGGCGTGTATGGCGTGATCGCGCGCTCCATCGGCGGCAATGCGTCGACCGCGAACGACGTCAATACGCAAGCCGCGGCAGGCGGCAATGCCGGCCAGGTCAACCTCACCAACGGCGGCACGATCACCACGACCGGCAACCGCGGAATCGGCATCTACGCGCTGACGCAAGGCGGCAATGGCGGCAACGGCGGCGACGGGTCGTGGGCGGGCGGGCACAACGGCGCCGCGGGCGGCACGCCCGGCGCCATCGTCATCACCAACACCGGAACGATCACGACCGGCGCGATCGGCACCGTCGGTGCGAAAGGCATCGTGGCCAGCGTGCTGGGCGGCGAGGGCGGACCCGGCGGCGCCAGCGGCGCCTTCGGGCCTGGGGGCAACGGCGGCGCGGGCGCCGTTGCGGGCCAGGCGATCACCCTCACCAACGCGGGGACGATCAGCACCCTCGGCAACGACGCCGCGGCCGTCGTCGCCAATAGCGCGGGCGGCGGCGGCGAGATGGCGTCGTCCAGCAACGGCATCATCGGCGTGGGTGGCGGCCATGGCGGGGCGGGCGGCGCAGGCGGCGGCGTGGCGATGACGAACAGCGGCGCCATCGACACGTCCGGCGACCACAGCGCAGCCGTGATCCTGCAGAGCATCGGCGGCGGTGGCGGCATAGGCGGCGACGCCAACGCCACCGGCGTCATCGCCACCGTCGCGATCGGCGGCACGGGCGGCGCGGCCGGCAACGGCGGCCTGGTCCAGTTTTCATCGCAAGGCAAGATCCTGACGCGTGCGGCCAATGCCGCAGGCGTCGTCCTCCAGAGCATCGGTGGCGGCGGCGGCAGCGGCGGGTCGGCCAATGCCGTCGGCGTCGGCATCGGGCTGAACGTGACGGTGGCGACCGGCGGCCAGGGCGGCAAGGGCGGCTCCGCGGGCACCGTGTCGTTCGCGCAGGCAAGCCAGGGCGCGATTGCGACGCTGGGCGTGCAAAGCAATGGCGTGCTGGCGCAGAGCATCGGCGGCGGCGGCGGCAACGGCGGGGTCGCCAACTCCCGCGCCATCACGATCGCGCCGCAGGTGGGCGACAACCCCAGCGGCACGGTCACGCTGACGGTCTCCAACGGCGGCGCAGGGCAAGGGGCAGGCAACGGCGGCACCATCAACGTCGCCAACGACGGGACCATCAGCACGGCCGCCGCACAGAGCAACGGCGTGGTGGCGCAAAGCATCGGCGGCAGCGGCGGCAACGGCGGCGGCGTCCTGGCGCCCGTCAAGACACCGACCATCGGCAACTCGCTGATCGACCTGCAGCTGAGCGTGCGGCATGGCGCCCAAGGCGGCAAGGGCGGCAATGGCGGCTCGGTGCAAGCCAGCAATTCCGGCACCGGCGCCGTCTCCACGCTGGGCACGGGCTCGGCCGGCATCGTGGCGCAGAGCATCGGTGGCGGCGGCGGCAACGGCGGCATCGTCCAGGCGCAAGACGCCAATTCCTTCAACGACATCCTGGGCTCGCCCTCCAACCTGGCCGGCCTGTTGGACAAGGCGGCCAGCTGGCTGGAAAGCGGTCCGCAAGTGGCGTTCAGCAAAGCCGTCAGCCTGTCCGTCGGAGTGACGACCGGCGGCAATGGCGGCGACGGCGGCGCGGCAAGCGCCTTCAACGTTCGCAATGACGGCGCCATCGCCACGAAGGGCGATCATGCGCCCGGCATCCTGGCGCAGAGCGTCGGTGGCGGCGGCGGCAATGCCGGCATGATCGACTCGGCCGGGGCATCCAGCCTGCTGTCCAGTATCGACGCCTTGATCAAGGCCGCCGGATCGGGCGTGGAGAACGTGTTCACCGTTGCGCTTCCGCAAGCCAATATCACCCACCAGACCGGCGGCAGCGGCGGCGCCGGCGGCTCGGGCGGCGGCACCGCGTCCAACCCGAGCCTCGTCGTGAACACCGGGACGGTCGCCACGCAAGGCAGGGGTTCGGCAGGCATCGTGGCGCAGAGCATCGGTGGCGGCGGTGGCCGCAGCACGGCCAGCGGACAGGACCTGCAAGCGGTCGTGTCCGCCGCGGCGGGCAACACCAGCCCCGAGATCATCGACAAGATCACACGCATCATCAATATCCTGGGCACCAAAGGCGGCTCCGTGCTGGGCTCTCTGATCAATGTGCGCAATGGCGGCCTGGACGGCGCCAACGGCGCGGGCGGCGTGGTCACGGTCGACGCCAGCGCCTCGACCAGCCGGATCACCACGCAAGGCGTCCAGGCGCCCGGCATCCTGGCCCAGAGCGTGGGCGGGGGTGGCGGCCTTTCGGTCGTCGACCAGCCGCTGTTCCTGTCGGGCGCCACCACCGCGACGATGGGGCTAGGGGTGGCGGGCGATTCTGGACAAGGCCCCCAGCTGAGCATGGGCGGCGCCGTCAACGTCATCCATGGCGGCGCGTTGGGGACGAACGCAGCGGGCTCCGCAGGGATCATCGCGCAAAGCGTCGGCGGCGGTGGTGGCGTCGGCACACTTTCCCTGCGCAACGCCAGCCAGGCCGCCATGACGCAGACCGCGACGCTGACGATCACGCTTGGCAGCGAATACCCGGCGAACCGTTTTGGCGGGTCGAACTTCTCGCTGGTGCCGGGAGGCGACGTGAACGCCGCCAACAACACCGGCCGCATCGTGACGCAAGGGATCTTCTCGCCGGGAGTCCTGGCGCAAAGCGTGGGTGGCGGCGGCGGGATAGCCGCGGTGTCGTCCAGCGCGTCGCTCGGCAGCGTCGACATCCAGCTGGGCAGCATCGCCACCAATACCTTCGGCCCCACGCCCAACTCGGTCACCGGCAATGGCGGTAACGTCACCGTCGCAAACTCGGGCGGCAGCATCGCCACCTACGGCGCGCTGTCCTTCGGCGTGCTGGCGCAAAGCGTCGGCGGCGGCGGGGGCCTGGTCACGATCGACAACGGCGTCACGCCAGCGGCAAACGCCGCGAACATCACCTTCGGCGCAAACTCGCCGATGCGCGGCGCCGCAGGAACGGTCACCGTCACGCAAGACGTCGGCGGCAGCCTGTTCACGGCCGGCACGAATTCGCATGGCATCCTGGCGCAAAGCGTGGGCGGCGGCGGCGGCATCGCGGGGCTCGCCACCCAGGCCGGCCTGACGACGTTAAAGCCGGTCGCCGCTTCCACCGAAGACGGCGACGGCAACACCGTCAACCTGACCCTCCAAGGCACGGTCGCAACATCCGGCAATGGCGCTGCCGGCATCCTGGCCCAGAGCGTGGGCGGCGGCGGCGGCTTGACCGGCGACCAGTCTTCGGCGCTTTACACGACGGGCCTCATCCAGAGCGTCGGACTCACCGGCGGCACCGGCAATGGCAGTGCCGTCAACGTGACCATCGGCACAGGCGGCACCGTCCAGACCGCCGGCGCGAACGCGCCCGCGATCCTGGCCATGAGCGTGGGCGGCGGCGGCGTGTTCAAGGACGGCACGCTGTACCAATACAGCACCCCCAACAACGCCCTGACGTACGGCGGACCGGTATCCATCGATATCGGCCAGGCCGCGCACGTGGCCGCCACCGGCGCCAATTCGCCCGCCATCGTGGCCATCAGCAATGGCGCGAACGGCGGCGGCCGGCCGATCACCGTCAACGTGGGTCCGAACGCGCTGCTCGGCGCCAACGGCACGTCCGGAACGGCCATTCTTGCGGTCGCCCCGCTGGCCACCACCACCATCACCAATGCCGGCACCATCCAGGCCAAGACCGCCATCGATACCTTGGGCCTGACGATCGTCAACAACACGGGAACCGTGGCGGGCGATGTGGTGATGGGCGGCGGCAGCACGTTCAACAACCAGGCCGGCGCCAACCTGTACAGCGGCGGCCGCTTCCAGGGCGACTTGAACAACGCGGGCATCCTGAACCCGGGCGGGCCGGGCACGTATGCCGCGACCCGCTTCACCGGCACGCTGAACAACACGGGCACCTACCGGCCGGACCTGGATTTCGGCGGCCACAACAGCGATTTCATTTCCGTGTCGGGCGCATCGACCTTCGCAGGCACCGTCAAGCCGGTGTTGCGCAACCCCGTGAAGAACGTGTGGCTGGGCATCGGCCATTTCGATGCGCCGCAAGCCAGCGTCCCGGCCACCGCCAGCGACAGCCCGCTGTTCCAGTACGCGATCAAGAACAACGGCAACGGCGGCCTGCGCGACCCGCTGATTTCCGTCGATGCCAATTTCACGCCGTCGGCGCTGCCGATCAGCGCAGACCGCATCAGTATCGCGAATGCGCTGCAAGGACTGTGGAATCAGGGCAATCGCAGCAGCGCATCCCTGTTCGACAAATTCACCGGCATCCAGACCGCCGAACAGTACCGCGACGCGCTGAACGGCGTCGCGCACGATGGGCAATTCGCTCGCGCCGCCAACCAGATGCATGCGTCGTACGCCTCGATGAACCGCATGATGAGTTGCCCGGGATTTGTCGGTGAAAGCACGATCCTGCGCGAAGGCGATTGCGTCTGGTCGCGCCTGGACACGAACTGGACGCAGCGTGAAGGCACTTCGAACGACCAGGGCTACCGTATCCGGCAAACGGCGTTGACGCTTGGCGCGCAACGCGAAGTCGCCCCCAACTGGTTCCTGGGGGGATCGCTCAGCTATGCCTACGGCAAGACCACGTCGTCCTCCGACCTGTCCGGCAACAGCGACACCTTCGCCGGCGGCCTGGCCCTGAAGTACAACAACGCGCCCTGGCAGATCGCGCTTGCCGTGCATGGCGGCGTTGAGAAAAGCAGGATGTCGCGCGGCACGCTGGACGGCGTGGCCAAGAGCAAACCCGATTCGTCCTTTCTTGCGGCGCGGTGGCGCACCGCCTATGAATTCAGCCAGCCGTCCTGGTACCTGCGCCCGTACGTGGACGTCGACGTGAACCATATCCGGCAGGACGGCTACCGGGAACAGGGCCCCAGCGTGTTCAACCTGAAGGTGCGCGGCAACGACACGACGTCGCTCATGGTCTCGCCCATGATCGAAATCGGCGGACGTCATGACCTGGACAATGGCTCGACCTTGCGGTCGTATGCGGCCGCCGGGATGAGTTTCCTGAGCGGCGGTGACGTCGTGACGACCATGCGGCTGAGCGGCTTCAACACGACCCCGTTCTCATTGAAGTCCGGCATGCCGAAAACCTACGGCAACCTGTCGGCTGGCCTGGAATACGTCACGCCCAAGGGCATGGAACTGAAGACGGAATACGCGCTGCGCGGCAACGGGCAATACCGCGACCAGTCGCTGACGCTGCGCGCCGCCTACCGCTTCTGACGCGGCAGGCGGCACCCGGCTACTTGCGGGTCCAGCGCCCCAGGCCGTTGTCGTCGTAGAACTTGATGTCGAACCCGCTGGCCTTGCCCTGATCCGTCTTGAATACGAGGGACGCCAGCGAGTCGACCAGGTCCGCCTCGCCTGCCGGCGCGAAGGCGAAGGTATCGCCATCCCAGTGCCGGACCGGGAAACGCATGCCCTCGGGGCCCAACACCAGGACCAGGCCATCGTCGGCTTGCTCGATGTTGGCGGTGCCGTAATAGGGGTTTTCGAAACGGCCCACGTACGCCGCCCACGCCTTCGCCGGCGCAGGTTTCGCGGGCCTGGTCTGCGCGGAAAGATCCGCTTGCGGTTCAAAGAAGCCCTTCATCGCGCCGTGATAGGCCGCGAACCAGTCGCGCGTGGGCTTGCCGTACAACGCCGTGTCGATGAACGACGCCGCGACGGACTCGGCCGCGCCGACGGGCGCGCCGTTCGTCAGCACCACAATACCGATACCGGCGGACGGCACGATCCTGAATGTGGTGCCCGTACCCATCAGGAAGGCGCCCGAATGGCCCATGGACGGCCGCCCGCCCAACTCGGTGTTGACGTTGAAGCCATAGCCGTAAAAGCCCGAACGCGAATTCAGGTCGTGCGCCCGCGCGGAAAAGGCCTGGGAGGTCAGCGCGGGCAGCAGGGCGCCGGCGGCGATCATCGGCTTGCCTTGATACTGGCCGTCGGCAAGCAGCAGCTTGATCCATTGCGCCATATCGACCACCGTCGACGACGCGCCGCCCGCAGGCGCCTGCTGATCCGCATCGCGCTGCCCCAGCGGCACGAACACGCCCTTCTGGTAGCCGTGCAGCACGGCGCGGTTCTCGCGCGCCATGAAATCGCTGAACCGATAACTCGTCGCCGTCATCCCCAGCGGCTTGAACAGCAAGTCATCGGCCAGCCCGTCCCACGGGCGCCCCGCGGCGCGTGCCACGGCCTCGGCGCCGATCGTCGTGCTGAAGTTCGCGTAGTGATAGGACGTCCGGAAGGCGTCCAGCGGCAATAGCCGCAGCCGGGCGATGACGTCGCTGCGCGTGAAACCCAGGTCTTCAAGGTCGTCACCGGCCGTGCCCGGCAAACCGGATCGATGCGCGAAGAAATCCCCGATGGTGGCGTGCTCCGACACATAGGCATTGCTTAGCCTGAAGTCCGGCAGATACCGCGCCACCGGATCGCCCCACGCCACGGTGCCCTTCGACACTTCAATCGCCGCCACCGTCGCCGACAGCGACTTGGAGATCGAAGCGATCTGGAACACGGTCTGCGCGTCCACGGGCGCATTCTTGCCCGCCTCGCGCGTGCCGTAGCCCTGCGCCAGCACGGTCTTGCCGTCGATAACGACGGCGACGGCCATGCCGGGCACCTGGCTGCGCTTCATGATGTCTTCGACGATGCGCGGCAGGTCTTCGACTGCGCGCTCCTTGCTGCCCTTGGGGATCGCGACGGCGTCCGCCGGCGGATTGGGCGCGCTTTCAATGGCCACGGGCTGCGCCCACGCCGCCATGGAGGCGCCAAGCGCCAGAACGCATGCGCCGGCAAGAAGTGATGGTTTGCTTGTCATGATGCCCTCAGAATCCCGCTTGATAAGCGATGCGAAAAACACCCTGGTTGATGCGCGTGGTCTGGTCGCGCTGATGCGTCAGCCCCGCCTGCACGATGAAGCCGATCGGCGTCACGTAGGTGACCGCGCCTGAAAGCGCCCAATCCACGTCATCCTTGAGTCCGAATTGCGCCAGCTTATGTTCGCTGCCCGACAGCTTGCGCACCGCGGCGGTCGCGGTCAGCTGCCAGCGGTCGCGCGAGAATGACAGCGACGTCACGCCATTGCCGTTGGACACCGGCGCGCCGCGGAAGGCACTGGAAAACGTCGCCTCGTTGAACCAGCCGAGGTTCCACGCATTGCCCAAGGGAGCGTCGTAGCGCAGCCGCGCAGACACCGTATTGGCGCTTTCCCCCTGGTTCGGGTCAAGGTGCAGGCGGCCGGCATCCACGCCGCCCGACAAGCGCTCCAGCCCGGGAAGATCGCGAAAATCGTATGACAGGATGAACGACTTCATCTGGTCGCTGAACGCGGGCGGCTGGTCCGGTCGGATGAAACCATCGTCCAGGCTCAGCCGGTGGTTCAAGCCGGTGTCGTCGTGCTTGAACAGCACCGCGGCGACCGAGTGCGTTCCCACGCCTGCCGTGTCGAAGGTATGGCGTCCGCCCACGCCGATCGATCCGCGGAACTCCGAGTTCTCGTTGAAGCCGCTGTACAGGCCGTCGATGACGTGCCAGGCGTCGCCAAAACCCAGGTCCATCTTCCCGCCGTACAGCGCGTAGTTGTCGGCGGTGTAGGCCGCGAACAGGTTGTCCAGGTCCGCGCCCAGGTCAGAGAACGCGTTGTCCTTCGTTTCGTTTGTCGACGAGTTGAACGTCGCCTTCGTGCGGATCGAGAATTCGCGCGTCAACTGCAAGACCAGCGCGGCTTCCGCCGTCGGCTGCACACTGCTCCAATGCGAACGCGGAATCTGTCCGTTGTCGTCCTGGATCCCGAAGAAGCCGGTGTACCCCGTCATCAGCAGAAACCGGCCGTTCAAACGGGGATACGTGTCTTGCCCGTCGCCCAATTCGCTATAGGGCGTGAGGAAGATTTCCGTCTTGAAGATGTCCCTGGCCTCTTGGGCGAGCGCGCCTTGCACGGCGCATGCCGCCAAGACCGCAGCCTTGCAGAGCGTTGACCCGATGCGCTTGCCCATTGCCGTGAACAAGCCTGACCCGATCACCGCGCCAGCTCAGCCGCCAGTTCGCGCACCTGGGAATGGATGTTGCCGAACATGGCGAAGTTCACGCGGCTGGCCACGACAAACACGCCCAGGTCGCGATTCGGCGACAACACCGCATAGCTCATGAAACCGCCCAGCCCCCCGCTTTTTCCCAGCAACAACGGCGAGCCGTTGCGCGGCAGCGTCACCACCCAGCCCAGGCCCATGCCGTCGGCGTCCGTCACTTCGGTGCCCACGACGGACTTCAGCCCGTCGTACGGCAGCCACATCACATGGTCCAGCGCGAACGCCTCCTGTGCCTGCCGGGCGCCGTCCAGATGCCAGCGCATCCAGCGCGCCATGTCCGACGCCGTGGAATAGATGCCCGCGCTCGCGTACATCACGTCGGGCACCGTGGCGTTCGGGTCCGGCTTGCCGAACGGGTCCAGGCCCGTCATCAGCCGCTTCTTTTGCGCGTCGTTCAGCACATTGGTGGTATCGGCCAGGCCCGCGGGCTTGATGACTTCGTTGGCCAGCACCGTGGAATAGTCCGCGCCCCCCGCCTTCGCCAGCGCATCGCCCAGCAGGCCAAAGCCCAGGTTCGAATAGAGCGTGGTGGTGCCGGGTACGTAGGCCGGCTTGTTGCTGCCGATCCATTTCCAGTAGTACGCGCGATCGAAGGCGGCAAAGGGGTTGTCGGACGGCTTGACGTTCGGGTCGGGCAATTCGCGCGGCAGGCCGGCCGAATGCGTGGCCAGGTCCAGCAGCGTGATAGGACGGCCGTTGGTCTCGACACGGGCATTGTCGGGCGCGTATTTCGCCAGCGGGTCGGTCAGCTTCAGCTTGCCCTTGGCGGCCAGCGACGCCAGCACGTCCGCGGCGAAGACCTTCGACACCGACGCGATCCTGAAGATGGAATTCGCGTCCGGCTCGACCCCATTGCCCGGCGCCGTCTCCCCATACCCCTGGATGACGACCTGATCGCCGCGCACCACCGCGATGATCACGGCGGGCGCGCCCGAGTTCAAATAGAGCTGCATGCCGGCCATGGACACGGCGTCCTGCAGGGCCAGGTCGGCCGCGCGGGCCGGGGCCGCGCCCAGCGCGCAAGCGGCCGACAACGCCAGAAGGGTAACGCGCGAAAAAAAGCGGGACGCCAGCATGCCTGTTCTCTCAAAGTGGCTCGGGGAATGGGAATTCCGCCGCATGCGAGATGATCCCAAGAACTTGGCGAATGGTCGCGCCCGCCAGGACGAAACAACATGCCGGCATGACGAATGACATACGGCGGGAAGCGCCGCCCTCAGATCCCCATGCGCTCGCGCAGCAGCTTCCGGTAAGAGCGCGACACCGGCCAGTTGCTGTCCACCGCGCGCATCCTGATCAGCCATTTGTCCACGCTGCGACGGTCCACGTCCATGACATGCAACGCGTTTGCAATGGCGGTCCGATGGACGCGGAAGAACGTCTTCTCGGGCAGCAGGGTCGACCACATGCCCAGCGCGCGGGAGTCCAGCACCATCGACCCGTCATCCAGCCAGATCTCGCTGTAGTTTCCCGCCGAGCGCACGCCTACGATCGCCTCGGGCTGCACGCCCCGTACCACGCCGCGCGTGCTCAGATAGATGACCGCCGTCGACCGTTCATAGTGCGCCGTCCGGCTGTGGTCGCGACTGTTCGCGTACTTGGCCTGCCCGATCAGGCGGGCGCATTGGAACAGCGCCTGGACCTCGTCGGGCGACCAGGTCCTGTGCTTGACGGTGGTGTCGAAACCGATGATCCCGTAGAGCTTCTTCTCATGAAAGACGGGCACGCTCAGCACGCTCTTGTTGCCCTGGCGCTGGAACTCCACCTGGATCGCCCGTGCGGTCCGCGGCAGGTCGTTCACGTCGTGGATGGCCACGGCCTGGCCTTTCACCATGAACCGGTGCAGCCAGGCGATCAGCGTCGTCGGCACGTCCTGAAGCTCGGCCACGAACGGCTGCGTCTGGCCCCGGCACCACTCATGGGTATTGCGCAGGCGCAGCAAGTCGGGCCGGTATTCGATCATCCATGACCGGTCCACGTCCGAGGTCTCGCCCATGAACGCCAGCAATTCCGATATCGCATCATCGGCCGGGCGTTTCAGCAGGCTCATCGCGCAGTGGTACACCCAGTCCGACGACGGACTGGGTTCAAGTACGGTTGCGTCGTGCGTCTTGTACTGACCAGCATCCTTCACGTGCAATTCCCCCGGCAGGCGGATCGAGCAACGTCCTCGCGCTGGCTGCGCCGCGCGCCAAGCGGGGATTTTCCTCCCGGTAACGGGGAATGACAAGAACGCTGGAAAGTCCTGCCCGACCCAGGGGGCCGAGGTTACAAACTAACGTTTGTAAAACGCGAATACAGCCTGGCATTTGTATACCGGGCCGACCCGTCACGCCGCCCCGTCGAGGCCGGTGTCACAGGGCAACGGGCTCCCGCGCCCCATCCGCCGCAAACCGCAGCAGATAGCCGTCCGGATCCTGCACCAGGAATTCCTTGCACGACGACCAGCCCGCACCGACCCGGTAGCGCTTTTCCTCGATGGGGCGAAAGAGCGGCCACCGGGCTTCGGCCAACGCTTGCACGATGGGTTCCACGCGGTCCACCTGCATCTGGAAATTGACACCGCGCCCGAAGGGGCGTTCAAGCGGGGCCGTGTCCCATTCGTGGTTGAGTTCGCAAAGCATGATCTGAAGCGGACCGCGCTCCAGATACGCGAATCCCGCCTCGCGCCGCGCATAGGCGATCTCGAAGCCGAGCAGCCCGCACCAGAAATCAAGGCTGGCTTCCAGACGGGTGACATCCAGCTCCGGGACCATGGCCGCGAAGCCGCCCGTGGGGGCACGTCCTTCGGAAGATGCGCCGTTGCGTTCTTGTTGATCCATTTCGCACGTCCTGTTTTGTTGGCAGGTCACCGCAGCTGTCGGCTCGCGCCGGGCGGTAGACCGGTAATGCGCTTGAAAGCGCGGCTGAAGGCCGCTTGGGATGTATAGCCCAATTGCTGGGCCACGACTTCGATCGAAAGCCTGTCTTGGGTAAGCCACTGGCTGGCAAGGCGCATCTTCAGCTCCGTGGCGTATCGTAAGGGCGGCGTGCCGATCGTTGCCTGGAAGCGGTCCGCAAAGACGGACCGAGAAATATGGCATTCCTCTGCCAGCTCTGCCACCGTCCAATCGCGTCCTGGCTGCCGATGCAGCGCCAGGATGGCCCGGGCCAGCCGGGGGTCGCGCAAGGCGGCCACCAGACCCGAAGCATTGTCACATCCACACTCGACCCAGCCGCGCACGATCATGGCGGCCACCACTTCGGCCAGGCGGGCCAGAATACCCGCGAACCCCACCCGCCCGGAGCAGATTTCCCCTTTCATGGAAGCCAGGATGGGCATCAGGCCGGGATAGCGCTCGCCGGCCGCATCCACCTGCATGACACCGGGCATCAGCTTGCCAAGACCCTGCATGCCGCCCAGGTCGAACTCCATGCAGCCGTAAAACAGGATGACGCTGGGAATGGGATGGGTGCTGGGACACGCATCCACGGCGCTGACCGCATCCCCAAGAGGCGCCGCCACAAAGCTGTCGATACCCTGGACCGGCACGTCCGGCCCGGATAACAGTTGATGCGCGCCACCTTGGGGAATGAACACGGCATTGCCGGCCGACAACTCGTGCAAGCTGCCGTCGGCGGTGCGTAGCACGGCGGTGCCGACCGCCAGGTAATGGAAGTAGCCATGGCCGGGCTTGGCTTCGAAGCTCAGTCCGAAGGACGGGCCGGCCTGGATACGGCGGTACTGGACGCCGCGCAGACGCATGCCGGTCAACAGTTCGCTGATGAGGTCCGAGGAAAGGGAAAAATTGTCCGACGCGTCCATTCCAGGAGTTTCGATCAAACATTCAAGACGAACCATCATAGATCATCCTGAAATTCAAACCTAGACTCTGGGCTGAGATTGTTTTTCTGGGAAGTAATGTGATGAGCAACTGTATCTGTGACCCCTTGGCCAATACCACGGGGGGCCATGCGGGCGACGCCGCGCCGACCTCTGCGGCCTGGATGGCGGTGTTCTCGTTGGCGATGGGGGTGTTCGGCCTGTTGACGGCGGAGTACCTCCCGGCCAGCCTGCTGACACCGATGGCCGCCGCCCTGAGCGTGTCGGAAGCCTTGGCGGGACAGGCAGTGACCGTGACGGCCGTCGTGGCGTTGTTTGCCGGATTACTGGTGCCGGGCCTGACGCGGGGCATTGACCGGCGCGTGGTCCTGCTTGGCTTTTCCACGCTGATGATCGCCTCCAACCTGTTGGTCGCCTTGTCCTCCAGCATGTGGGTGCTGCTCACGATGCGGGTGCTGCTGGGCATCGCGCTGGGGGGATTCTGGAGCATGGCCGCTGCCGTTGCGATGCGACTGGTGCCGCCCGCGCTGCTGCC
The DNA here is from genome assembly GCA_963530045.1 of uncultured Achromobacter sp. Taxonomy (GTDB): domain Bacteria; phylum Pseudomonadota; class Gammaproteobacteria; order Burkholderiales; family Burkholderiaceae_B; genus Achromobacter. The sequence goes on along the minus strand of CAUSDE010000011.1, from coordinate 24,767 downwards.
ACGCGCCCTGTCGATCATTTTCAGCGGCATCGCGGTAGGCACCGTGGTGGCCGTGCCCCTTGGCAGTTACCTGGGAGGGAGGTATGGCTGGCGCAGCGCTTTCGTCGCGGCAGCCGCAGTTGGACTGATTACGTTGGCCTTCCAGTGGTTCACGCTCCCGCGGATGGCGCCGCGCCAGCCGGCACGGCTTGGAACGGTTCTGGATGTGCTGCTGCGCCCGGGAATCGCCATCGGGATGTTGGGGTGTGTGCTTGCCCATACCGGCCATTTCGCACTCTTCACCTACATCCGCCCGTTCCTGGAAAGCACGACGGGCGTCGGCACGGACGGCCTCGCGTTGATATTGCTGGGTTTCGGTATCGCGAATTTCGCCGGCACGATGCTGGCCGGCGTGCTCATGCAGCGCAGCCTGCACATGACGTTGGCAGTGATGCCCGCGCTGGTGGGCGTGGCCGGGTTGGCCCTGGTCTTGATGCCGGCTTCGCTGGGGGGACAGGCGCTACTGGTAGCGTTCTGGGGGCTGGCCTTCGGCGGCGTGCCCGTGGCATGGTCGAACTGGGTGGCGCGCGCCGTGCCGGATCAAGCGGAAAGCGCGGGCGGAATGGTCGTGGCCTCGGTGCAATCCTCGATCGCAGCCGGTGCGGCTGCCGGCGGCGCGATGTTCAGCTTCACTGGCATCGCGGGCGTATTCCTCGCTGGCGGCATCTTGATGCTGCTTGCTGCGCTCCTGATCGCACTACGGGTCAGCGTCGGGTCCGCGCCGTCTGGGGCCGGAGCAGGCCCGGCACTGCATCTTTGAAGCCGACGCACCCGGCGCTCAGCAGCCCGATCCCACCCTTGTCGCCGGCAACGGCGTATCGCCGGCCGTGTTGCCGGCGAACTTGCGGATCTTCTCGGCCAGTTCCGGCGTGGCGCGTTCATAACCATAGCAATACGGCGGCGTTGGCGCCGCCTCGGGCCGGTAGTCCTGCAGCACCGGCTTCGCGTCGCCCAGGTAAAGATTGTCTTTCAAGCGCAAGAACGCCTTGTAGTCGCGCGTATAGCCATGCTGCGCCTTCAGCTTCTCGTAGGCGCCGCGATCGGACTCGCCATTGTCCAGCGCGCTGCGCTTGGACGCCACAGGGATGTAGCGGCAGTAATTCACGTTGATGCCTTCCACCGTGGGGAAGAACGCGGGCTCCACGCATTTGCGCTGCGCGTCGTTGCTGAATATGTTCCCTTCGACAAACGCCTTGGCCTCCAGGCTGAAGCTCATGCCGTAGAAATCCCAGTTCTCCAGCAGGTTGTTGAACAGGTGGAACGTGCCGAATTGCCCTCTTGGGTTGCGTTGCACGGTGTTGAAGAAATAATTGTGGTGCAGCGTCACGCGCGCGATCGAATCGCGGTCGTAGTTCTCGAACAGGTTCTTCGAGGTAATGTTGTTCAGCAGCATCACCTTGTTGGAGTTATGGAACTTCGTCCATGACACCGTGACGTCGGTCGAGCCGTTCTTCACATTGAGCAGGCGGTCCGACATACGCGAGAGATCAAGGTGATCGACCCATACGTCGCTGCTGCCGTTGGCCACGTTCACGGCCTGGGTCAGCCGCGTCAGACGCCCGTCGATGGTCAGATGCGTCAAGATGACGTTCTTGCTGCCATACACGCCCAGCCCGTCATCGATCAACGTGACCTGCTTGCCGCGCCCGTCGATGGTGACGTTCGACGGCACGCGCAGTTGCGAGTCGAGCAGAATCGTCATGTCGGACGCAAAGCGGATCCACGCAGGTCCCTTCCTGGCTTGCTCCAGCGCGGCGCGCAGCGTTCCCGGCCCGGCGTCCTTGTCGGACGTGACCTCGACGAATCGGCCTCCCAATCCGCCGGTGGCGCGGGCGCCGTAGCCCTCGCGCTGGGAAAGCAGCGACGCGATGGACGGGCAGTGTTCATCCGGGCTTGCGCACGTTTCATTCGCGGCCACCGCGCCGCCATGCAAGACGGCCAAGGCCAACAGCCAACGCAGCGGCTTCATTCCTGATCTCATCGATGCTTGCTCCCTCTCACTGCGCGGACCGGTCCGCGGATTGCACATGACGCCAGATTCCCCCGCTCAAGCGCAGGTTCTCCGGCGGGCCGGCCAGGTGTTCGCGAAGCCGTTCGAAGTACGCCTTCTGCCAGCGCAGCGCGTACGCATCGGCGTCCTCCCCCGGCTCGGCAGCAGGCAGCATTTCCAGCGTATACGCGACCTGGCCGTTCTCCCAGCGCGGCGCGTAGAACACCGACGGCACGCGAAGGCGATGCGCCAGATGCGCCGCAAAACTGGAGTACGTGACTTCCTGCCCTTCGAAGGTCGTCCGCGGCGCAGCCGGGTTGGCCGCGCCGTCGATCGCCAGGCACAGCACGTAGCCCGATCCGATCGCGCGCATGCAGGCCTTGGCGACCTGCGCCTCGGTCTGGTCCGCGGTGGAGATCAAGGCCGCCGCATAGCTGCTTTGGGCGATGCTGGGCGCCGTGGCAAGCCAGCGCGACGGAATGCCCAGCAATTCCAACGCCATCAGCCCCGCGTACATGGGGCCGACGTGCGCGGTGGCCACCACCACGCCCCGGCCCGCCGCCAGCAGCGGCGCGAAAAAGCGCTCGCCCGTATCGAGCTCGCCCAACACCTGCATGGCCTCTTCGACGTTGTCCTCGCGGCATTCGAGCCAATCGAACAGAAGATGATCCACCAGATGGCCCCAGCGCGCCCGGCGTTCCCATTGCGCGCGATCGGCGTCGGGCTCGCCGCGCAGCGACCACGCCCAGTCCAGGCGCGCCTGCGGAATCGGGGCCGCGTGCAGGCGATCCTCCAGTTGGCTCAACGCCTCCTGGAAGGTCTTCGGCAGCGCGGTGCCACGTTTCGCGACATATTGTTCGAACAGCGCCTCGGCTTCCTGCTTGCGGCCCGCCTGCGAAAGCGCGCCAATGGCCGAACGCTGCCAGAGCAGCTTATCTGGAGATTTCTCGACCAGCTTCATCATCTGGTCGGCGGCATCGTCGTACTGCAGCGTATAGCGCAGCGCGCGCGCATACAGGGCGCGCGTCTGCTCCAGATCGGGCGCCAGATCGATGGCCTGCGCCAGCGGCGCCACCGCCTCCTTGTACCGCCCGGCACGCAGCAGGGTTTCGCCGTAAAGCGTCAACAGCCTGACATCGGCGGGTGACGCCTTCAGGCCCGCCTCGAAATGCGCCAGCGCATGCACCTTGCGATCGTCCTCGGAAGCACGCCGCAGGTGCGATAGCCCCACGGACGAGCGCAACGCGGCGCTGTCATGGCCCGCGGCCAACGCCGCATCGCCGAGCCGGATCGACGCCTCCACCCTGCCGTCCTCAAGCAGGGCGCGCACGGCCATCGTCGCGGCGCGTTCGTTGGGCAAATTGTCCGGATCCAGCGCGGCGGCAATGCCCGCCGCCTCGGCGACATCACCGTTGCGCACGAAGGCAAGCAACCAGAAGTACGCTTCGCCCGGTTCCCGCTGCGCCAGGCCGAGGGTCGCGCGGGCGACTTCGGCGGCCTCGGCCACACGCCCGGCCTGCACGCGCAATTGAATCCTTGCGGCATGCAGCGCTGCGGCGTCGGGCTCGATGCGCGCCGCGGCGTCCGCCTCGGCGATCGCGCGGTCCCACTGTTCCGTGCGTCCCAACAGGCTCGCCAGCATGCGGCGATCATCGGCGCGCAAGGGGTAGGCAGCCGCCAGGACGTCAAGCGCGGCGATCGCCGGCGCAAACCTGCCCTCTCGCACGAAGGGAGAAACCAGCAAGCGCCGGACGTCACGCCAACCGTCACTGACCTGCGCCAGCGCCGGCGCAAGCCTGGCCATGTGCTGTTCCGGGTCGGCGGCGGAATGGATGTCCTTGATGACCTCGCGCAGCCCGGCCGTGGCGTCGCCCTCGGCGCGACGGTTTTCGATCGCCGTATCAACCATGACGCAGCCCCCTCAACAACGCCATCCCCACCCGCGAGATGAACATCAGCACAAAGCCCAACGCCAGCGCTTGCAGCAGCAGGATCCCCGTGCGCGGGCTGCTGGGCCGGTCGGTCGGCACCGGTTGCGCAATGATGGACAAATACCGCTGCAACCGCAGCGCGTCGGTCACGGCCTGCTGGTACGTCTGCTGCGCCAGCGTCAGGTTCGAATCCGCGAACGCCTGGGTATTCCTCAGCGCCTCGTACGACTTGAGCTGTTTGGCTTCCGTATTGCCTTCGCCGCTCAGGCGGCGGCGCAATGACGCGATGCGCTTTTGCAGCGCCGCGACCTGCAACTCGGCAGGTTTCAGCATGAAGTGGTCTTTGTTGCCCAGCGCGCGGATCTTGTCCAGATTGATCTGCGCACTGCTGAGCTCGCCTTCGAGCTGGCTGGACAGGTTCAGCAGCATCGCCACCGTAGCTGACGGATCGATGTTGCCGTGCGTGGTGCGCCACGCCGTCAGTGCCTCCCGGGCGGCAAACGCCTTCTGCTCGGCAAGCTTGACCGATTCCTCGCTGACCTTCAATTTGTCGGCCACGCCCTTTTCGTTCATCGAGCTGACGAAGTCCTCGGCCAGACCGATCAGCGCCTTCGACAGCGTCGCGGCATCCTCCGGCGAGAACGCGCTCACGCGCAATACGTCGATCTGCTCCAGCGCATTGAACGACACCTGCACCGACGCCTGATAGGCGCGATACAGATCGTCTTCGCTCGAATCTTCGGCAAGGTGGCTGACCGGGTCCATGCCCGCGCGGATCAGGTATTGGCGCAGGCCTACTTTCTTATCCAGCTGCTGCATGGCGTCGCGCGACTTCAGGAAATCCGCAACGGCCCAACCGTCGACAAAGCCGCCCAGCATGCCGCCCATGTTGCCGGTGGTGAGCAGGCTTGCCGCGCCGCCTCCGCCGCCTTGCTGGCCGGACCCCGATTGCACGAAGAACCGCGACTCGGCCTCGTAGCGCGGCGTCGCGATGCAGAGCACGTAGATCAGCGCGAACACGACCGGCGCAACGACGATGACCGCATTGATCCAACGGTGGCGGCGACGCTCGCGCAGCGCCGACTGCCGCTCGCGACGGCGGCGTTCGATCTCGGACCCGCCTTCAGAGGCCGAGCTGCCCTTCCTCGAAGCCGCCTCCGAAGCCGTCGTCGCCTGTGCCGGATTCGCTCCTTGATCGTCGAGGGGGGAACTTGCTGATGCACTGGTCGAGGTCGTCTTCGATGCTGAGAGCGCTTCGTTCATAAATCAAGCCTTTTAGGCAGTAATCCGCCATCTGATTCTGGCGGTAACTGGAAAAAATGAGTGTCCGGCCAATCAGCCGCTCTTCGAACAGAGCCAGCCAAAGGCGGGTGAAACGGCAAGGTTCGAAAGGGATGGCCCCTTCGATCACGTAGACATCGAACGCCGGCGCCAGCGCCAGTGCGAACGAAAACTCCTGCCGGGCGTAGAGCGGCCAATGTTCCATGGGCTTGGCCAGGACTTTCGGATCGCTGATCAGGTCGGCGACCAGTTCGTACGTGGCGTCCACGTCGATCTCGTACATCTCGCAGACGAAATCGATGATGCTCAGGCCGCTTGCCTTGCCGCGGATGAAGCCTTGCCGTCCTATCGCCCACGACACGTTTCCGTCGTGCTTGACGAAGCCCTGGCGCGGCGGCCGCAGACAGCACAGCACGTCGACGATCTGGCGATGCAGCTCGGGCGAATGCGACAGCAAGGCATAGCGCCCGACGGGAATGTCGAGATCGACATTGGCCAGCAGCGGTTGCCGGCTTCCGAATGCATAGGGTTCGTCAGTGACGCCATTGAGATGAATCATTCTCTTGCCTCACATCGGCTGGACATTGGGACGGGCCAGGCGCTCGGCCGCCAGGGCGACCACCATCAGGAACACCAGCGACGTCAGGAAATAGCCCAGGCTCGCGTCGTGCGACTCGTAGGCCTCGAAGTACGCCGAACGCAGCAGTTGCATCCCATGCGCGAAGGGCGACCACAGGATCCAGGGACGCAAATGCTCCGGCAGTTGCTCCGACACAAAAAAGACGCTTGAGAAGATCTGGAGAAACCGCTCGATCACGGGAGCGAGCCTCAGATAGAAGTGCCAGAACGTCGCGATGGAGCCGAACAACACCCCCATCGCCGCGCCGCAACACCCCATCAGCACGACGAAAAGAATGAACCCCGCCCAACTTTCCGGCAGCGTGATCAGCTCCAACGCGTGCCCCGCGCTGATCAGCACCGCGAACACCACCAGATACACCGACAGGTAGATCAGCGCCTGCACCAGCGCGCACATCAGCGGCGTCACGCCCTGGAAGTTCAGCAGGCCCCGCGCGGATATGTACGCCGCGCTGCTTCGGAAAATGATCTGCCGGAACATGATCCAGGTCGTTGCACCCAGCAGCGAGAACGTCTGCACATCCATGCCCAGGATGTAATGCGTTCCCATCAGGATGTACAAGGACGAGATCAGCGTCAGCAGCACCACCGGGCCGACCAGCGCCCACAGCAACGCGATCCGGCTCTCGCCATGTATCACGCGCAACTGGTAGACGAACAACGCCATCAGCGTGCGCCCGACGGGCCGGACATTGCCGGCGCCGCTTGCGGGATGTCCTTCATGCAAGGCCTGCAAGCGTTGCCGCAAGATCGCAAGATCGCCGGCCTCGCTGCCGGACAGCTCGATCTCCAGCGCAATGTCGTTGCGGGAGGCATGACGGCGCGCTTCGCGCGCCTCGTCCTGCTTGCGCCGCTCCACGCGCCGGGCATGCGCCGCGGCCAAGCGCGCGTCTTCCGCCACCAGCTTGGCCGGCATGTACCCCGGCGCGAACACCGCCACGCCCGCGCGGATATCCTGTTCCAGCAGGCGCACGATCAGACGCAGGCGCCGCCGTGAAAAATCCGCCAGGGTCTCGTCGACCCGGCTGCTTGCGATCTCGGCATCCAACTCCGCCTGCACGGCCTCGTACACCGCCCGGCGGGCGGCCACGGAGTCGTGCGGCTCGCCCTGAAGGCGGGCGAGCAGCGGCTTGAACAAGACCGCTGGCGTGGCGTTTGCTTCAAACAGGGCGGCGGGATCCAGCCGCCAGGCCGCGACGCCCGCTCCCACCGCGTAGTTGCTGTCCTTGCGGCGCGAACGCCAGCCTTTAATCCGGTCCTCGTTGCTCATCGACACGCTATTGGGAGACGCCGGAACTGGAGCCCGAATCGCTGTCAATGGCCCGCGTGGCGCTGAAGCCGGCGCTCATGGTGACGCGGAACGCCGACAAGACCTTCTGCACCTGGGTGAACGGCGCATCCGAGATATAGATGGCCTGGCCCTCATGCACGCTGAATTCGCGCGCCAGCGCCACCTGCTCCGGCCGCGTCAGGTCGAATTGGTAGACGACGGGCAGCAAGTCCGGCTTGCCTTCGGCGCCGGCCTTTGCCGGCGTGAACAGGAAGACGGAGCGCGGGTCCGCGGTCTTGTCGTCAAGCCCCTTGGAGTCGGCCAGCGCATCCAGCACCGTGTAGTTGCGCTTGCTGATGGCCACGCGTCCCTGGTTGCCGGCCGCGCCCAGGACGGTCAGATACTCTTTCGAGTCATAGGCGGTGATGACGTCGCCTGGCCGCAACAGGATGTCGTTGTTCTGGTTGCGGTAGATATCCGACAACCGGACCGACGCCACCTGGTTGTCGCGCCGCAGGCTGATGACGAGCTGTTCGGGGTTGGTCTGCACGGGCGCCGCCTGGGCCAGCGCGCTGCTCAGGCGCTGCGCGGTCTGCGTGATGGGGAACATGCCGGGCTTGGTCAGGTTGCCCTGCACGGTCACCATCTGCCCGCGCGCGTCGGCCGCGCGCGTCACGCTGACGTCGGCCCCGACCACCAGCTTGGCCAGGCGCGCGACGATGGCGTCGTGCAGCTTGCCCAGCGTCAGGCCCTCGGCATGGAATTTCCCCAGGATGGGGAAACTGACATTGCCCGCCCGGTCTATCTCCTGGTTGCCCAGGTCGCTCACGCCCGACGGGTCTGCGGCGAACACGCCCAAGCCGCCGCGCTCCCACACCTTCACGTTGATGCCGTCACCGGGCACGAGGCTGTCGAATCCGGCCTGGGTCAGGTCTCGGTAGCGCACGGGAAAGTCCGCGACCTCCGGGACCCGGCTTGCCTGCGCAAGCTCGCGCGACACGGGCATCACGATGACATCCTTGTCGTCGTGAGCCCCCGTCATCTCGCTCAACATCGGACCGGAACGCGGCAGCTGGCATCCCGAAAGTGAAAGTGCGGCAAGCAGCACGATGGTCAAGCCTGCCTTGCGCCGCAGGCCCGAGGCCGGGACGTTCATTTGCATAAAACCCTTTATTTTCAGAACACCGGAAAGACAAGCCGGCAATCAGGCCGTCATCCGGCACAGCGGCACGGCATCCATGCGTTCGTCGTTCTCGGACATGCCCATGACCGGCATGCACAACCCCAGGAACTTGGTCAGCATCGCGTCAAGCGAAAACAGCTTCTGCGCCCGTTGCCGGCTGTGGTCCCGGAGTTGCGCATTGCTGCGCACCCGGTCCACCATCGATGCGACTTTCTCGCATGCCTCGTGCAGGTCCGGGTGATCGACGTCGCTGAGCAGATGGCCGGTCTCGTCCTCCACGAAGCACTCGCCCGCGCCACCGGCCGGCGTCGAAATCACCGGCACGCCCAGCAGCTGCGCTTCGATCAGGACGTTTGGCAGGCCTTCATAGCGCGACAGCAGCACGCTGGCATCCATTTGCGAATACCAATAGCCGACGTGGTTCGACAAGCCGACGAGCAATAGCCGGTCGGTCACGCTCAGCTCTTGCGCCAGCGCCTCGATGATGTCGCGCAGGCGCCCGTCGCCGACGATGACAAAGCGGGCTTGCGGGCGTTCCTTCAGATACAGCGCCGCCAGCTTGATCCACAGCTGCGGCCGCTTGTCCGGTTCCAGCCGGAATACGCCGCCGATCGTCTCGGTAGCGTCGGTGGTGCTTTCCTGGAAGGCCTTCCACTTTTCCTCGTCGGCCGGCGACGCGTCAGTCGCCAGATCCGGCACGCCGTTGTACAGGATGTGAAAGCGCATGATCGGGATGTCCAGCCATTCCGAATACGCCTCCGCGGCCTTGCGGCTGTTGCTGACGAAGACCACGCCGGGCACCTGCGCCAGGGCCTGGTACAGCTCGGGATACTCTTCGCGGAAGCGGTCCTTGCGGATATTGGGCGGCAGCCCGCGGAAGACCAGATGGATGGTCGGCGCGCCGGCCAGCAGCGCGGCCAGCGCGCCGAACAGGCACGTTCCGTCCTGCCACAGGCTCACCACGTCGAACGCGTTGGCGCGCAACACCGGCGCCAGGCGCGTCACGCCGTAGTGGACAGGGGGAGGCAGCTGTTCCAGCAAGCGGCCCAGGCTGCCTTCGGGAACGGTCTGATGCGACACCGAGATGGCGGGCAGCCTGTTGATTTCCGTGACCGGGATCTGCGCCTTGACCAGCACGGGCAGGAAGAAATCCAGCTCCTGCTTCTTTTTCGCGGATCCCGCCGGGTCGGTGTGCTGCTTCACCAGCACTTCGACCTTCTTCGGCTTCATCAGCACGTCGGCCAGCTGCAGATCGGGCGACTCCGCCCAACGCGTCAGTTCGCCCGCCAGCCGGGTCAGTTGCCGCTCGGCGCCGCCCGGCCCAAGGCTGCCGGTCACAAGCGCGACCGAGACGGGCTTTTCCGGGGAATTCTCGGCGATCTGCCGGTCGCGGAAGTGCAGGATCGCATGCTTCATCGACACGATCCTGATGTCCTTTCCGGCCAGCGCCTCTTCGGATTCGAAGCGCTGGTAGAAGGCATAGTCGCTTGCCAATCCATCGGCCAGCTCCGCCGCTTTGCTGCCGGGCGCCAGGTGTTTCGCAACCGGCGCGATCGCCTCGAAAGCATCGGCCAGCAGGCCGCGCTTGCGCAGGCGCTTGGCGAACTCGACCCGCATGTTGCGGTCCGTGTATTGCGTGATCAGCCGGCGGAACAGCGCGTCCGATTGTTCGTGCGCGCGGATGTCGCTCAACAGCTTGGCCCGCGCGAACAGGCGGTCAGGGCTTTCCGCCGACTCGGGCAGGTGCCGGTCGACCAGCGACAAGGCCTCGTCGACGTGCCGTTCCTTCACCAGGCGGGTCGCGCAGTAGCGCACGATCTGAAGATCGTCCGGGCATTCCTGCAATAGCGTGGCCCATTGCTCGGCCATGCCCTCGTTCAAGCCCGCCGACTCCTGCAGCCTGAGCAGCAGAAAGCGGACCTTCGAATCTTCCATGTGATCACGGGCCAGCACTTTCGCCCTGGCCAGGTTCTCCTGCGCCACCTGAACCCGCCCCGACGCGGCGACGATCTCCTCCAATTGCGCTTGGACCCATTGAAGATCGGACTTCGCGTCCGCCCGTTCGGTTATCAGTGGCGGATTCATGCGGCCTTTCTCCGGTTGATCTTCTCGATCCACACCTGGCAGCGTTCGATGTAGTGGTCAAACTGCGCCGGATTCTCGGAACCCTCCTGCAGCTTTCGCCAATACGGCAGGGCCTGCTCGAAGCGATGCAGACGCATGGCGCCGACCGCGGCCAGACGCAGGCCAATGGGGTCCTCGGGCACGAGCTGCACGATCCGCTCGCCCAGCGCCAGGCGCTCGGTCGTGCTGGCGGGTTCCAGCGCACGCGCTTCGGCATACAGGACGGCCAGGATGCGCCGCTTCTCGTGGTCGACTTCCGGCATCCCCGGCCACGACCGGGCCACGCGGTCCAGCAGTTGCCAAGCCTTCAGCGGATCGCCGCCAGACAGGATCTCGCGGGCGCCGCGGATGGCGCGGGGGCCGAGCCTGCCAAGCTGGCGTTCGGCCTCGTCCTTGGCGCTCTGGTCGGCCGACGCATGGGCCAGCACCGACTTGTAGGCGTCGATCGCTTCGCCGAACCAGCCGCCGTTGAATGCCACCCGGGCAAAGTACAGCTGCGTGCTGAGCGGAGCGGCGTCGCCCGCGGCCGCCTGTTCCAGATGCCGCATGGCGGTTTGCTTGTCGCCCAACGCATCCGCCGCGCGGCCGCGCATGGCGTCCAGCTCGGGAAAATCGACTTGCGTGTCGATGGCGATGTCCGTCAGGTCGATCACTTCCTTGTGGTTGCCCGCCACCAGCGCGGCCCGCACGCCAAGGCGCATGGCACGTTCGAACGCCCGCTGCGCGCGCGCGCCGGCCAAGGCATTCGGGTTGAGCAGGCGGTGCGCGCAGATGCGTTCCGCCGCGTCGCGCAGGCGTCCTTCCTCCAGGGCGCGATTGCCTTCCTCGGCCCACGCCGACGACTGCGCAAGCAGCCACGCGCGGATGTCCTCGTGTTCGCTGTTGGCCAGGTCGCACGACACGGCAAGCGCGGCGGCTGCCATGATGCAACCGCGCCACGACGCTTCCTTGACGAGCTCCAGCGCGTCCACGTCTTCCAGCGCGGGCGACTCGGACGCCAGGGCACGCAGCCCCGCGCGGTCGCTGGCCAGCAGCCGGTCGCGCCACAGCACCGCGAAGCCCCGGCCGTACGCGGGGATGGCCGCACGGACTTCGTGCACCCAGCGGATGGCCGACTCCATGTCGCCGCTGGCGTGCAGCAGCGACAACACCGTGTCCGCCGCTTCCACGGCGCCGGCCTCGTGGGGCGAGGAAATGCGGAACAGTTGCTTCCAGTTGCCCAGGGACTCGTCGCCGTGGCCCAGCTGACCCGCCGACACCGCCGCGATCCGGACGATCTCGGGCGTCTCGATCTCGTCGCCCAGCAGGCCGGCCGCCAGCGAGTACGCCACATCATGGCGTCCCAGCTTGAACTGGTTGCGCATCAGGATCTGCTCGGCCTTGCTGCCGGAAGCCAGCGCGCCGTCCGCGCTGCCCAGAAGCGCCAGCGACCCTTCGTAATCGCCCAGCTCTTCCTGGATCTTCGCGAACAGCAGCATGTGGTCGGGCAGGCCGGGATGGCGGCGCAGCACCTCGCGCACACGGCGCGAGGCCTCGCGCAGTTCGCCCGAATCCCACAGCTTCTCGATGCGCTCGACGCTTTCGTCGGCACTGAGCTTGGGCACGGCCAGCTGCGGCGTGGATGCGCTCATTCTCGGGCGCATGAAGTTCTTGAACCAGTCGACGTACAGGCGCTCGGCAAAAACCGACGTGTAGTGCGTCAGGTCCAGGCCGCCGTCTTCCATTGCATCGGCTTGCCCGATCTTGTTCATCAGCGGCGTCGGGTCGTAGCAAGGCACGCCGATGCGCTGCGCGCTGGCGGTAATCGCGGCGATCAACTGCTCGCGCTGTTCGATCGGCACGTTGTCCGGCGTCAAGGCGTTGACGTGCGTGACGAACACCACTTTGTCGCGACCCAGCAGCTCGACCAGCTGGCGCATTTCCGTCTCGATCTCTTCATCGGTCTGGTCGCGCTTGACGATGCGCGAAAGCAGGTCGCGGTCATCCGAAGACAGGCTCTTGAACACGGGGTCCTGGTCCAGCAACACTCGCCGTTCGGCAAGCTTGTCGGCATGGGCCAGCGACCAGAACATGCGGGTGCGCGTGCGGTCGGCGAAGAATTCGCTGAAGTAGCGCACCAGATAGTTGGACTGGATGGGATAGCCGTCGACGGTCAGCAGCTTGCGCGAGGACAGTTCGACCATGTACAGGTCTGCCGGCTTATGCGTGCCGCGGCGCGCCTGCTCGCCGTTCGAGGGCCGGAAGATCACGCGCTGCACGGCGGCGGGAATGTCGGCTTGCCCGAACATGAAGCGTGCCTGCTGCAGCGCTTCGGCGGTGGTGTGCACGAAACCGTAGTTGCGGCTCAGTTGCAGTTTTATCGGATAGCGGCCCACGGCATCGCGCAGCGGCGTATGGATGCGGCAGGTTCCAATCGGAGCGGTGGTGAATGCAGTCATTGAGGGTCTCTCCTGTAGAGATGGATCGCGAGACCGAACTTAGAGAGTCCAGTACAAGAGGTCGGATTGCAGCCGTTTGCTGTCAAGCACGGACTTCAGGTCGCACACCATGCCTCCGCTCTTGACCAGCTGCGGCATGTCTTCCCAGATGGTGTCCATGGTTTCGCGGTGCGGAACCGCAAGGATGAGCACGTCCATGTCCCGGAATTCGTCGCGCTTGACCAGCTTGATGCCGTACTCGTGTTCCATCTGGTCGGCGTCGGCCATCGGATCGCACGCAACCGGCGTAATGCCGTATTTGCCCAGGGCGTTGTAAAGGTCCACGACCTTCGAATTGCGGATGTCGGGGACGTTCTCCTTGAACGTCATCCCCAGGATGCCCACACGGGTCGTGGCGTTCAGGCGGCCGTTGCGGGCCAGGGTCTGGACCACGCGCGAAGCGACGTGGGTAGCCATGCCGTCGTTGATGCGACGGCCCGACAGGATGACCTCGGGGTGATAGCCCAGTTCCTGCGCCTTCGAGGTCAGGTAATAGGGATCCACGCCGATGCAGTGCCCGCCCACGAGCCCGGGCGTGAACTTCAGGAAGTTCCACTTCGTGCCTGCCGCCGCCAGCACTTCCGAGGTGCGGATGCCGACCAGGTCGCAGATCTTCGACATTTCGTTCATCAACGCGATGTTGATGTCGCGCTGGGTGTTCTCAAGCACCTTCGCCGCTTCGGCCACCTTGATGGACGAAGCGCGGTGCACGCCCGCGTCGATGATCGTCTCGTAGACGCCGGCGATGACTTCCAGCGATTGCTCGTCCTGGCCAGACACGATCTTGACGATCTTCTCAAGCGGATGCTCGCGGTCGCCCGGGTTGATCCGTTCGGGGCTGTAGCCCAGCTTGAAGTCGACGCCGCAGCGCAGCCCGGATACCTTTTCCAACTCGGGGCCGCAGATTTCTTCCGTCGCGCCAGGGTGGACGGTGGATTCGAAAACCACGATGCATCCCGGACGCAGCACGGGGCCGATCGAGCGGCACGCCCGGACCAGCAAGGAAAAATCGGGATTGTTTTTCTCGTCGACCGGCGTCGGAACCGCGACGACGAAAAAGTCGCAGCCTTCCAGTTCCGTCACCTGGTCGGTGAACTGCATCGGGGAAGCCAGCAATACGTCGCGTTCGATCTCGCCTGTCCAGTCATCACCCTCTTTCAGTCGTGCGATTCGCCGCTTGTCCACATCGAAACCGATGACATCAAAGCGCTTGGAAAATGCGACGGCTACGGGCAGGCCGACATATCCAAGGCCACACACTGCGATTCTCTTTACCACGGGGGACCTCACTGTCTTCATCGTGTCGCAGACACTAGAAATTGACGCCCAGCGACAAGTTATCGACGTGAAATCGAAATAACTTTGTGCTATTTGGGCGGACGTATTGCTTAAGAATAATTACAGCTCGATACCCCTTAATACGTGGGGCGAGACGAGCCAACGAATGGTAGAGGTCCCAGACAGCAAACTTTTTTCTAAAAATTTTTATTGCTGTGGAAATAAATCAGAGATGCCCGTAATAAACCCGGGATTTCCCTCAAATAATTACATTCATTACACAAACGGCAACACAACCAGGCGGCTGAGTTGTTAGTAAATATGAAAAAGCGTTTTTCTTATTTTTGTTTAACCAAACTGAAAAAACATAATACCCTATCGCGATTATTTATTAATGACCAGAGGTAATGGCGGCGCAATTTACCGGGATCTCCCCGCATTATTGGTTATTTACCGCTCAAATCGGGGCCACTATCTGGCGCCTGGGCGATCGGTATTTAAGAGCCACTTGCTGGATCGCCTCTTAATTTGAAACATCGGTCAACCTTATGTTTAATAGCGGCCAATCGCGCCTCCCGAAATTCGCTAGCATGCACCCGCGAAGCCAATCCAGGGACCGGCCGACCGGGGGCTCGAACCCGCCCCATCACCCGATTCCGAGGATTCCCATGACGCCGCCAGTGCAGAAAGAAGGGTCGGCCCCATGAGCGAGCCGTGGACGATCGGCAAGTCGCGCTTCAAGCGTCCCATTCAGACCTCGCTCGCCGCGGTGGCGCTGCTGTATGTTTCCTGGCTGAGCTTTGACGCGGCCGATGGTGTCCGCCTGCCGCCCGACCCGGCGTCCCTGCGCAGCGTGACGATGCAGGTGGACAAGGTGGCCGAATGCCCGTATTCGGACCGGATCCGGGTCGGCAGCCAGACCAGTTGGCACAGCCCGCGCTGCGTGTATTCCAACGCGCACCCGGGTGCGGCATTGGAGATGCGCGGCGCGGCAGCCCGCTACACGCTCACCCCTCCCGTCCGCCTGGAGTTGATGGTCGATCACGACCCGGCCAACCTGGTGAACGCGTATCACGGGAAGATGGCCAGCGTCTTCACGCGGATAGGGGTCTACGGCCTGCGCCAGGACGGCAAATGGCTGGCGGACCCGGACGCCCAGTACCAGAGCGCCCTGGCCAGCAAGCAAAACAAAAGGCGCAACGGCTGGCTGCTGATCCTGGCGGCGCTGGGCGCCTTCACCTATGCCTACCGGCAGGCCAGGAAGGTCCTGAAAGACAACCCCTACCTGTGGTGATCGGGCGGCTTCGGTCCGGGAAGGATCGGAGCGGTTCGGAGCCCAGATCTTGCCCGAACGCCAGGATCCTCAAAAAGCAGAAGGGCCGCGACCGCGGCCCTTCTGTGCATTGAAGGCAGAACTCAGGCCCAGCATGGCGGCAGATGCCGCCCGCCGGCTCCGCCCTTCATCACTCCACCGTCACGCTCTTGGCCAGGTTGCGCGGCTTGTCCACGTCGGTGCCGCGCGCGCATGCCGTGTGGTACGACAGCAGTTGCAGCGGGATCGTGTGCAGGATCGGCGACAGCTTGCCGTAGTTCTCCGGCATGCGGATCACGTGCATGCCTTCGGCGCTTTGGATCTTGCTGTCGGCGTCGGCAAAGACGTAAAGCTCACCGCCGCGCGCGCGCACTTCCTGCATGTTGGACTTCAGCTTTTCCAGCAGCTCGTCCTTGGGCGCGATGGTCACAACAGGCATGTGCTCCGTCACCAGCGCCAGCGGGCCGTGCTTGAGTTCACCGGCCGGATAGGCTTCGGCGTGGATGTAGCTGATTTCCTTCAGCTTCAACGCGCCTTCCAGCGCGATCGGGTAGTGCATGCCGCGGCCGAGGAACAACGCGTTTTCCTTGGAGGCGAAGCGGTCGGCCCACGCCATGATCTGCGGTTCCAGCGCCAGCACCGAACCGATGGCCACCGGCAGGTGGCGCAGCGCCTTCAGGTGCTCGGCTTCCTGCTCGTCGGTCAGGCGGCCGCGCACTTGCGCCAGCGTCAGCGTCAAGAGGAACAGGGCGGTCAGCTGCGTGGTGAAGGCCTTGGTCGACGCCACGCCGATTTCAACGCCGGCGCGGGTGATGTACGACAGCTTGCACTCGCGCACCATCGCGCTGGTCGACACGTTGCAGATGGTCAGCGTGTTTTCCATGCCCAGCGAACGCGCATGCTTCAGCGCGGCCAGCGTATCGGCGGTTTCACCGGACTGCGAAATGGTCACCACCAGCGAACGCGGGTTGGGCACGCTATCGCGGTAGCGGTATTCGCTGGCGATTTCGACGGCGACCGGGATCTTCGCGATGGACTCGATCCAGTACTTGGCGGTCAGGCCCGCGTAGTAGCTGGTGCCGCAAGCCAGGATCAGCAGCGAATCGATGTCCTTGAAGATCTTGAAGGCGCCATCGCCGAACAGCTCGGGCGTGATGGCTTCGATGTCTTGCAGCGTATCGCCGACGGCGCGGGGCTGCTCGAAGATTTCCTTCTGCATGTAGTGGCGGTAGGGCCCAAGTTCAGCCGCGCCGGTGTGCACGTGCACCGTGTGGACCTCGCGGTCCACGTTCTTGCCGTTGGCGTCCACAATCCACACGCGCGACAGCTGCAGGTCGACGACGTCGCCGTCTTCCAGGTAGATGATCTGGTCGGTCGTGCCGGCCAGGGCCAGCGCGTCGGAGGCCAGGAAGTTCTCGTTCTGGCCCACGCCCACCACCAGCGGCGAGCCTTGGCGCGCGCCGACCACGCGGTGCGGTTCGTCGCGGCAGAACACGGCGATGGCGTAGGCGCCATGCAGGCGGCGCACGGCGTTCTGCACGGCTTCGAACAGATCGCCGGCATACAGGTGGTTCACCAGGTGCGCGATGACTTCGGTGTCGGTCTGGCTTTCAAACACGTAGCCCACGGCCTGCAGCTCGGCGCGCAGTTCGTCGTGGTTTTCGATGATGCCGTTGTGGACCAGCGCAATGCGCGGCTCGTCGTTGCCCAGGCGCGAGAAATGCGGGTGGGCATTGTGCGTGGCCGGCACGCCGTGCGTGGCCCAGCGGGTGTGGGCGATGCCGGTGAAGCCTTGGACCTTGTCCTCGGCAACCTGCTCGGCCAGTTCGGCCACGCGTTGCGTACTGCGCGTGCGGCGCAGATGGCCGTCGGCGTAGACGGCGACGCCGCAGGAGTCGTAGCCACGGTATTCCAGCCGCTTCAGGCCTTCTACCAGGATCGGGGTGATGTCGCGCTGGGCGACGGCGCCAACAATGCCGCACATAGGAGAGACTCCGCTAAGTTCGTGTACCGACGCATTGTGCGCGACTCGCCAAGAAATTTGATTTCTTTATGCTGCCAAAAATGGAAGTTAATTCACTTACATAATTGTGATTAAATAATCTTTCTTCAAAAACCTATTTTTGAATTAATCATGCAAAACGTGCCGATTTCGCTACCGGAACTGGATGATCTGGACCGGCGCATTCTTGAACAGTTACAAGAAGACAGCGCGCTGACCAATCAGGATCTGGCCGCGCGCGTGCATGCGTCGCCCCCAACCTGCCTGCGGCGCGTGCGGCGGCTGGTGGACGAAGGCGTGATAGACCGGCAGGTCGCCATCCTGGCGGCCGAGAAGCTGGGCAGCACCCTGACGGCGATTGTGGAGATCACGCTGGACGTGCAGGCGGCGGAAAGCCTGGATGCGTTCGAGCAAAGCATGCTGGCCGAACCCGCGGTGCTGCAGTGCTACCGGGTGTCGCCGGGGCCGGATTTCGTGGTGATCGCGCAGGTCAAGGACATGCCGGCCTATCACGCGCTGGTGCACCGGGCCTTCACCGCCCAGGCCAACGTGCGCAACGTGCGCACGTTCTTTTCGGTGCATCGCGCCAAGTTCGAGACGCGGATCGACGTGCGGGCGTGATGCCGCGGCGAGGGCCGTTTACTGGCGGCCCAGCAGGCGCTGGAACTGCGCCAGGTAGCGGTTGCCCATCTCCTGGACGTCGTGCTCGCTCTTCACGTACGCATAGGCGCGCTCGGTGACGTCGTGGCGGAAGGCCGCGTCGTCCAGGCAGCGGGCCATGCCGGCCGCCATGGCCTGGTGGTCGCCTACCGCAACCAGCACGCCGCGGCCATCGGCCAGGCTTTCCTTCAAGCCGCCCGCGTCGGTGGAGACCACCGGCACGCGCTGCAGAAAGGCGTCCAGCACGCTGCTGCCCAGCGCCTCTTCCTCTGAGCTCATGACGAACACGTCGAGAATGCTGTAGAAGTCTTCGACCCCCTTGCGGAACCCGGCGAAACGGTAGACGTCTTCGATGCCGAGTTTTTTCGCTTCGTCCTTGGCCTGCTGCTCGCGGTCGCCGCCGGCGCCGAAGTGCAGGAAGACGAAGTCGCGGCGCGTCTTCGCCAGTTCGCCCACGGCGCGCACCAAGGTCACCGGGTCCTTGTCGCGGATCAGCGCGGCGGACGTCGCCATGACCTTCTTGCCGGCCAGATCGAATTCACGGACCAGCGCGGCGACGTTTTCCGCATTGATCTCGTGCGGTTCGACGGCGCTGCGGATGATGACCGGTTCGATGCCCAGCCGGCGCGGTTCGCTCGCCGCCATCTCGCTGATGGCCACGAACAGGTTGGCGTGCCGCCACTTGAAGCCGGTCTTCCATTCGTCGCCCGGCTTGACCACGAACGACGTGCGGCGCGAAAACGCCACCGGGCTGCGATGCAGCCATTTGGTCAGGACGGCCCAGGTGATCGTGTTGGCGGTCTGGGCGTGGATGATGTCGTAGCGGCCGGCGCCAGCCAGGAACGCCAGCTGCCCGGGCACGTTGCGGCAGGTATGGGCCACAAAGCCCTCCTGGCGGGCGCGTTCGGCCAGGGGCGCGCCCTCGCGGCACATCACTTCGACATCGTGGCCGGCCTTGCGGAAAGCGCGCATGCAATACAGCGTCTGCCGCTCACCGCCGCGCCAGCCTTTCTCGAAGTTCAGCTGCAGGATCTTCATGCGCGCCCGATGCCGGAATACTCGAAGCCCAGGCCGCGCACGTCGGCCGGTGTGTACAGGTTGCGGCCGTCGATGATCAGCGGCGTCTTCAGCAAGGCCTTCACGCGGTCGAAGTCCGGCGCGCGGAAGACCTTCCATTCGGTAGCGATCAAGAGCGCATCCGCGCCGTCCAGGGCGTCGTACATGTCGGTGGCGAAGCTGATGCCCGGCTGGCCGACCAGCACGCGGGCGGCCTCGTGCATGGCCACGGGGTCATAGGCCCGCACGTCGGCGCCGCGGCGCGTCAGTTCGGCGATGACCGTCAGGCTGGGGGCCTCGCGCATGTCATCGGTGTTCGGCTTGAACGACAAGCCCCACAGCGCGATCTTGCGGCCGCGCAGGTCTTCGCCGTAGCGCGCCACCAGCTTTTCCGACAAGCGGAACTTCTGCGCGTGATTGGCGGCTTCGGCGGCTTCAATCACCCGCATGGGCAGGGAATTCTCGGCGGCGGTGTTGACCAGCGCCTGCACGTCCTTGGGGAAGCAGGAACCGCCGTAGCCCGCCCCGGGGTACAGGAAGTGGTAGCCGATGCGGGGATCGGCGCCGATGCCGCGGCGCACCTGTTCGATGTCCGCCCCCAGCGCTTCGGCCAGGTTCGCCATTTCGTTCATGAACGAGATGCGCGTGGCCAGCATGGCGTTGGCGGCGTATTTCGTCAGTTCGGCCGAACGCACGTCCATCACCATCAGGCGGTCGTGCGTGCGCTGGAACGGTTCGTAGATGCGGCGCATCACGCCGACCGTGTAGTCGTCGTCGGCGCCGACGACCACGCGGTCCGGGCTCATGAAGTCATTGATGGCGGCCCCTTCCTTCAGGAATTCGGGGTTGGAGGCCACGCTGAACGGGATCTCCACGCCGCGGGCGGCCAGTTCCTTGTTCACCACCGCTCGCACCTTGTCGGCCGTGCCGACGGGCACAGTCGACTTGTCCACGATCAGCTTGCGGGACGTCATGTGGCGCGCGATGTTCTGGGCGGCGGCCAGCACGTATTTCAGGTCGGCGGAGCCGTCTTCGCCCGGCGGCGTGCCCACGGCGATGAATTGCACGTCGCCGAAGGCCACGCTCTGCGCCACGTCGTCGGTGAAATGCAGGCGGCCCGCCTGCACGTTGCGGCGGACCAGGTCTTCCAGACCGGGCTCGTAGATGGGGATGCCGCCCTGGCGCAACAGGGCGATCTTCGCCGCGTCCACGTCCAGACACATGACGTCGTTGCCCATGTCGGCCAGGCACGCTCCCGACACCAACCCCACGTAACCGGTACCCACGACCGTGATTTTCATGCCTGCACGCCTTCAAAATAGGGAATCTTGCGCGCCTGGCCTCAGGACCAGGCGCCGGCCGCCATTATAGAAGCGGCCACGGGCCAGGGGCGGAACCGCCCTAGACCCGCAGTTTGTTGAACCGGACGGTGTTGACCACCACCGCCAGGGCGGCGCAAACCGTCCCCAACACCAGCGCCAGCCCGGGGCCATGCGCGACACTGACGCTGAAGGCGATGGCCACCAGCGCCGTGCCGAAGCTCTGGCCGAAGACGCGGGTGGTGGCCTGCAAGCCACCTGCCGCGCCACTGCGCGAGCGGGGCGCGGCCGACAGCATGGCACGGTTGTTCGGCGTCTGGAAGAAGCCGAAGCCCACCCCGGCCACGAACATGCCCGCCACGATGGGCCAGTTGGACACCGAGGACGGCAGCAGCGCCAACCACAGCATGCCGGCCACCATGGTGGCCGCCCCCACGCCGCTCAGGGTGGCGGCGGAATAGCGGTCGGACAGGCGGCCCGCCAGCGGGGCGATGATCGCCGTGCCCACGGGCCAGGCGCCCATCAGCATGCCCACCTCCAGGTACGGCCGGCCCAGCACCTGCTGAAAATAGAAGGGCAGCGACACGTAAGACGCCATTTGCGCCGCGAAGGTGCAGGCCGACGCGCCCACGGCGAACGCCAGCGGGCGGATGCGCAGCAGGTCCACCGGCACCAGGGGCGCCGGTTGCTTGCTGACGCGGCGCACCAGCACCAGGCCCGCGACGGACGCGATCGCCACCAGGCCGATGCCGCGCAGCAGGTCCTGGCCCATCATGTCCACGCCCGAAATGAAGACGCCCAGCGTCGCCATGCACAGCAGGGCGCTGACCCAATCCAGCTTCACGTCGTTGCGCGGCACTTCCGGCAGATGGCGCAGGCCGAACATGGCCAGCACGCAGATCGGCAGGTTCACCGCGAAGATCCACGGCCACGGCGCCACCGACAGGATGGCGGACCCGATGGTGGGGCCCAGCACCGACATCACCGCCACCGTCGTGGCGTTGATGCTGATGCCCCGGCCCAGCATCTTCAGGGGGTAGATATTGCGCACCAGGCCGCCGAACATGCACATCAGCGTCGCTGCGCCCACGCCCTGGAACACGCGCGCCGCGGTCAGCTGCCACAGCGTGCCGGCCAGCGCGCACCCCAGCGAGGCCAGGGTGAACAGCATCAGGCCGAAGGTGAACATGCGGCGGAAACCGATGCGCTCGGCCAGCGCCGACAGCGGCAGCAGCGTCATCACCACCGCCAGGTTGTAGGCGTTGACGATCCAGACGGCTTCGGCGGGCGAGGCGTGCAGGTCGACGGCAATGGTGGGCAGGGCCACGTTGGCGATGGTGGTGTCCAGCACCGACAGGCTGATGCCCGTCATCACCGTAGCGGCCGCCCAGTACCGGCGGGGGGCCGGCAAACCGTCGGGCGGGGCGGGCTTGGCGCCGCCGCCCTGGGGCGTGTTCTGTGCGGCGTCGCTCTCCGCCATCACGACTTCTTGACCGGACGCTGCCAACCCTCAACGGTGAGCTGTCTAGCGCGCGACACGGTCAGCTTCTCGGCCGGTGCGTCGCGGGTCAGGGTGGTGCCGGCGCCCAGGGTCGCGCCGCGGCCCACGCGCACGGGCGCCACCAATTGCGTATCCGAGCCGATGAAGGCGTCATCCTCGATGATGGTGCGGTGCTTGTTCACGCCGTCGTAATTGCAGGTAATGGTGCCGGCACCCACATTGACGCGCGCGCCGATGTCGGCGTCGCCGATGTAAGCCAGGTGATTGGCCTTGCTGTCGGCGCCCAGCACGCTCTTCTTGATCTCGACGAAGTTGCCGACGTGGCTGCGGTCGCCCAGTTCGGCGCCCGGGCGCAGGCGGGCATACGGGCCCACGCGCGCGTCGCGGCCGACTTCGGCCTGCTGCAGATGGCTGAACGCTTCGATCTGCGTGCCGGCGCCGACGGTGACGTCGCGCAGGACGCAGTGCGGGCCCACGCGCACGCCGTCGGCCAAGGTCACGGTGCCTTCGAACACGCAGCCCACGTCGATGAACACGTCGCGTCCGCAGGAAAGCGTGCCGCGCACGTCAAAGCGCGCCGGGTCGGCCAGCGTGACGCCGGCTTCCAGCTGGCGGCGCGCCTGCTCGCCCTGCCAGCGGCGTTCCAGTTCGGCTTGCTGCACGCGGCTGTTCACGCCCAGCGTTTCCCAGCCCGCGCCAGGCTGGGCCGCGCCCACCGGCACGCCGTCGACGACCGCCAGCCCGACCACATCGGTCAGGTAGTACTCGCCCTGGGCGTTCTTGTTGTCGATGCGGGTCAGCCAGTCTTTCAGCTTGGCGGTCGGCGCGGTCAGGATGCCCGTGTTCACTTCCTTGATGGCGTGCTCGGCTTCCGAGGCGTCCTTGTGCTCGACGATGCGGCACACGTTGCCCTGGGCGTCGCGCACGATGCGGCCATAGCCGGTGGAGTCCGCCAGCACTTCCGTCAGCACCGCGGCGCCCGAGGCGCGCGCGGCCAGCAGGCGTTGCAGCGTGTCCGGCTGCACCAGCGGCACGTCGCCATACAGCACCAGCGTCACGTCATCCTTGCCATCGCCTTCCAGCAGCAGCGGCACTGCCTGCTGCACCGCGTGGCCGGTGCCTTGCTGCGGCTGCTGCAGCACGAAGTGCAGATCGGCCTGACCATCGAAAGCCTGTTTGACGCGGTCGGCGCCGTGGCCCACCACGACGATGATGCGCGCCGGCTTCAGTTGGCGCGCGCTGTCCAGCACGTGGGCCAGCATCGGCTTGCCCGCCAGCGTGTGCAGCACTTTGGGAAGGTCGGACTGCATGCGTTTGCCCAGTCCGGCGGCAAGAATCACTACATTAAGCATAGGTTCCAGGAAAGGTTGGGACGGTCGAGCGGCCTTCTAGCCGTCTCGCGTGTCGATTGAAAGGGGATCAGGGCTTGCCGTCGGCAGGCCCCGGTTTCTTGGCGGTCTTGGCCGCGGACTTGGCGGCCGTCTTGGCGGCCGGCTTGCGTGTCGCGGGTTTGGACGCCTTGGCCTCGGTCTTCGCGGCGGCCTTGGCGTCGCCGGGTTTGGCCTTGGGGTCCGCCCCCGGGTCCACGCCCGGCGCGGCGGGACTGGCCGGCATGGACGCGGCGGTGGCCGCGGCGATCTGGGTGAACTGCTGCTGCAGCAGGTCCCACCAGGCCTTGGACGCCGATTGCGCGGCGGCGCCCATCTGTTCGCTCATGCCCTGCATGGCCGACTCCGGCGCGGCCTTGTCCGCGGACCCGTCCGCGTCCTTGCCGTCGGCCTCGGGCTGGGCCTTGTCTTGTGCCGGCGGCGGATTCGAGGCCGGCTTGGCGGCGGCCTTGGGCGCGGGTTTCAGCCCCAGCACCACTTCCAGCGGAGACGCTGCGCCGCTGTCGCGGACCGCGCCCAGGTCCATATTGGCCGCGCTATCCACGAACGCGCGCAGCGTGCTGATGGTGGAGCGCTGCACTTCCATGCCCTGAATGGTGGAAGACAACATGGACAGGTTCATGCGCAGCCAGTTTTCCACCGAGCGCAATTCGGCGATGCGGCGGTCCAGGTCTTCGAGATTCATGGGCGGCGCCATCGGCAGGCTGCTGGCCAGGCCGCCGGGTCCCGTCAGGCCGGCCCAGGCCTGGCGCATCATTTCCATGCTGGCCAGGAGGGGATTGCCCGACAGGTCGGAGTTCTGTCCCATGCCAGGAAGGACGAACGGATTCGTGAATTGGTCGCTCATGCCAGGTCTCCCCAAATACGGATGGTTTCCGCCGGCCGCCGGTCAACCCGGCAGCAGCTGATTATTCTCCACGCGCACACGGTCGCCCGAGGCAAAGGCGAACGGCTGCGCGCTACGGAACTGGCGCGCACTACCGTCGCCCATGCGGACCGTGAGTTCATAGTGCGTCACCGTTTGTTGCTGTCTGATATTACGCTCAACTTCACGGCCTGCCAAAGCGCCGCCGACCGCGCCCAGCACGGTCAGGGCCGTCTTGCCGCTGCCTCCGCCAAACTGATTACCCACAACGCCTCCCACCACCCCGCCACCGATGGTGCCGACCAGATGGTCGCTATTGTCCTTCACAGGCACTTGCACCTGGCGGACCGATTCCACCACGCCACAGCTCTGGCAGGCCTGCTGCGCCGGCGCGGCAGGGGCGGCAGGACGGGGCGCCGCGGCCGAGGCCGGGCGGCCGGTCTGCGCGGGCG
>CAUSDE010000010.1:0-139018 GCA_963530045.1 uncultured Achromobacter sp. | reverse complement strand
CGCACATTGCCTGGCCAGTCGTGCGTCATGACATATTGCTTGATCGCCGCGGGCATTTCTGGAATGTCGCGGTGGAAGCGGCGCGATGCATGGCCGAGGTAGTGTGCGAAGAGCAGCGGGATGTCGTCCCGGCGTTCGCGCAGGGGCGGGATGCGGATGGTGACGACATTCAGCCGGTAGAACAGGTCTTCGCGGAATTTGGCGCGGATGGCAGGGCTGCCCAGGTCTTCCTTGGTGGCGGCAACGACGCGCAGATCCAGATTGCGGACGTCATTGCTGCCGAGCGGGGTGATCTGGCGCGATTCCAGTACGCGCAGCAGCTTGACCTGCACGGCCAAGGGCATGCTTTCGATTTCGTCCAGGAATAGGGTGCCACCGCTGGCGTGTTCGATACGGCCGATGCGCTTTTTCTGGGCGCCGGTGAAGGCGCCGGGCTCATGTCCGAACAGTTCGCTTTCGATGACGCTTTCGGGCAAGGCGCCGCAATTGATCGCGACCAACGCGTGATGGCGGCGGCGGCTGAGCCGGTGGAGCGCAGTGGCCACCACTTCCTTGCCGGTGCCCGTTTCGCCTTCGACCAGCACGTCGACATCGGCGTCGGCGATATGGCGCAGTGTCTGCTTGATGCGTTGCATGGCGGGCGTGGTGCCGATGAAAGGCACTTCGTCGGCTTCGACCGCAAACGCGGCTTCTCGCAGACGCCGGTTCTCCAGGATCAGGCGCCGTTTTTCAGCGGCGTGCGTGATCGCGGTAAGAAGCCGGTCGGGGGGATACGGCTTGGCCAGGAAGTCGTAGGCCCCGTCGCGCATGCATTGCACGGCGGTGGCGATATCGCCGTGGCCCGTGATGAGGATGACGGGGAGCTCGGGATCGATATCGCGCAGGCGATGGAACAATTGCAGGCCATCGATATCGGGCATGCGGATGTCGGTTACGACGACCCCGTCGAATTCGCGGTGCAGATGGGGCAGCGCGGCGCGAGCCGAGACGTGCGCTTCCACCGTCATGCCGTGCAGTTTCAGGGTTTGGACATTTGCCCGCCGCAGGTCCTCATCGTCGTCGATGAAGACGACGTGAGGCTGGGTGGGTTTGCCGAGTGGCTCCCCTGTCGAGGGGGAGGGGGAAGCAAGCGGAGCAGGGGCGCGGGTCATGGCGTAAAGGCCGGAAGGGACGTTCCGGGGGCTGCCTTCTGCAGCGTCAGAGTGAACATGGCCCCCTGTTGGGGGCCGTGCGGGATCGGGAAGCCCGGGTCGCTGGGGTGCGCGGCGCGCAATTCGCCGCCGAATTCGGTGACGATGTCGCGGCAAATCACCAGTCCCAGGCCGAGGCCTTCCGGTTTGCTTGTGTGAAACGGCGTGAACAGGCGCGCCCGGGCGGCCGGCGTCAGGCCGGGGCCGTTGTCACTGACATGGACCTGCACCGTTGCGCCCAGGTCTTCAAGCGCGACGATGACACGGCCGTCCGGACGGCCTTCAAGCGCTTCGAGCGCGTTTTGCAGCAGGTTGACCAGCACCTGTTCCAACCGTACGCGGTTGGCACGGACGAGGCAGTCTTGTCCATCCAGCGGGCGCTGCAAGATGACGCCTTGGCGGCGGGCGCGAGGGCCGACCAGCAGCAGGGCGCCATCCAGCGCTTCCTTCAGGCTGGTGGGGCCCACCGAGGCGCCGGCCTTGCGGGAGAACGCGCGCAGTTCACCGGTGATGTGGCCGATGCGTTCGGTCAGCGAGGCGATGGTGCCCAGGTTTTCCTGTGCGGAACCGGCATCCGCGCGCCGGAGGAATTCGGACGCGTTGTCCGCGTAGGCGCGGATGGCTGCGACCGGTTGATTGATCTCGTGCGCGACGCCGGCGGCGACCTGGCCCAGCAAGGCAAGTTTGTTGGCTTGCACGAGTTCATCCTGCATGGTGTGCAGCCGGGCCTCGGTGCGCTGGCGCTCGTCCATCTCGTCCGTCAGTTGTTCATTGACCGCCAACAGCTGGGCGGTACGTTCGTCCACCAACGAGGCCAGCTGCGCCTGGATGGCGGCTTGCTGTTCCGTGCGTTCACGCTGGCGATGGCGCCGGACCAGCACGATGCCGAGGGCGGCAGCCAGCAAGCTCAAGGCCAGCAGGACGCCCAATTGCGCGTTGGCGCTAGCCTGGTTCATTGCCGTTTGCACGGGGGACAAGAGGTGCAAGGTCCAGCCCGGCGATTCCACGATGGGCAGCGTCGTGTGCAACAAGGGCGCGCCCTTGGGCAACGGCGGCAAGGCATCATCGGCGCGCACCAACTGGCCGGTGCTGACTGGCGCAAGCGGTGGGGACAGCGGTAGGGGCTGGAACTGCGCGTCGCCAAACTGCAGGCTGGTGCGCAAGCTTTGCGCCATGTCAGGCGCAAGCGGAGCCAGGACATCGAAGCGCCAGCCGGGGATGCTGCCCAGCAGCACCACGCCGTGTTCGTCGGTGACGAAGATGGGCGCGCTGGACTGGCGCCAGTCGGATTCCAGGTCGCGGAAATCCACCTTCAGCACGATGACGCCCAGCAGCGCGCCGTTGCTGTCGTCGATGCGCCGGGACAGATACAAGCCGGCTTCGTGGCTGACGGTGCCCAACGCGAAGTGTTCCGCGAAGCCGCGAGTGACGGACCCTTGGAAGTAAGGCCGGAACTGGTAATCCACGCCGACGAAGGTCGCCGGTTCGCGCCAGTTGCTGGCGGCGATGGCCAAGCCCTTCTTGTCGAGCAGGTAGATGGCCGACGCGCCCACGCCATGGCTCAGCGTATCGAGTTTTTCGTCCAGCGATTCGATCTGCGCGGCAGAGGCTCCCTGCAGGGCCGCCCGCACGTCCACGTCGCGCGTCAACACGAAGGGCAGCGCCCTGAACTTGTCCAGATTGTTGCGGAGCAGGGCAGCATTGAGCTGGCCGGCGGCGCGCGCTTGCACGGCGGCGGCCTTGACCGCGCCATCGCGCGCCCATTGCGTTGCGACATGCAGCACGCCGAAGACAAGGGCGACTGTGAACAGGGCCATGACCGTGCGCGCGAGCCACGACCCGTTTGCCGACGAGCGTCGCTGCTGCAGTGGCACGGCGGATTGGTCCCAGCCCGGGCGGGCAGGCGGTGGGGAGGCGGGGCGGGTAGGCATGGTGTGTGCGGTTTTCCGCACATTCTATCCGGTTTTTGTGTGATTTTTCGCCGAATTTGTCTGCCTCTAGGCGATCGGGTAACTGGGAAGTGCCTAGATATCAAGGGCTTGCCCTCAAAGACATACCCTTTCCCACCCTGGCACAGCTTTTGCGTATATCGAGTCAAGCCTGGGATGACTGCCCGGTGAAATGGGCTTGCGGAGATAACGCAAAGCCACAAAACAGATAACGCTCCGTCGCCCGCCGCGCTCAGCCGCCCGGGGCAAGGGGCATTGGTGGGGACAAACCCAATGATCGACGTGGATCACGACGCGCCTGCGCGCAAGCTCAAGTTCTATCAAATCCTCTATGTCCAGGTGATTTTCGCCATTGTGGTCGGCATTTTGTTGGGCGCGTTCAAGCCTGAACTCGGCCAGCAGATGCAGCCGCTGGGCGACGCCTTCATCAAGCTGGTGAAGATGATCATCGCCCCGGTGATCTTCCTGACTGTGGCGTCCGGCATCGCCGCCATGAGCGACCTGAAGAAGGTCGGCCGTGTGGCGGGCAAGGCCATGCTGTATTTCCTGATCTTCTCGACGTTGGCCCTGATCGTGGGCATGCTGGTCAGCCACCTGGTCCAGCCGGGCGCCGGGATGCATATCGACCCCAAGACGCTGGACGAGAAGGCGGTGGCGACGTACGTGGCCAAGGCGCACGATTCGACGATTACCGGCTTCCTGATGAACATCATCCCGACGACGATCTTCAGCCCGTTCGTGGGTGGGGACATTCTTCAGGTCCTGTTCGTGGCGGTGCTGTTCGGCATCGCGCTGGCGATGGTGGGCGAGCGCGGCAAGCCCATCCTGAACTTCATGACGGCCCTGGCCCAGCCGATCTTCAAGCTGGTCGCCATCCTGATGAAGGCGGCCCCGATCGGCGCATTTGGGGCGATGGCCTTCACCATCGGCAAGTACGGCATCAAGTCGGTCGTGAACCTGGCGATGCTGGTAGGCACGTTCTATGCCACTTCGGTGCTGTTCGTGGTGGTGGTGCTGGGCCTGGTCGCCCGGTACAACGGCTTCTCGATCCTGAAGCTGGTGCGCTACATCCGTGAAGAACTGCTGCTGGTGCTGGGCACGAGTTCGTCCGAGGCAGCGCTGCCCACCTTGATGCAGAAGATGGAGCGCGCCGGGTGTTCGAAGTCGGTGGTCGGCCTGGTAGTGCCCACGGGATACTCGTTCAACCTGGACGGCACCAATATCTACATGACGATGGCGGCGCTGTTCATCGCGCAGGCCTGCGATATCCCGGTGTCGCTGGGGGATCAGATCCTGCTGCTGGCGGTGGCGATGCTGAGCTCCAAGGGCGCCGCCGGGGTGACGGGCGCGGGTTTCATCACCTTGGCCGCGACGCTGTCCGTCGTGCCGTCCGTGCCGATCGCCGGGATGACGCTGATCCTGGGCGTGGACCGATTCATGTCGGAATGCCGCGCGCTGACGAACCTGGTCGGCAACGCGACCGCCGCCGTGGTGGTCGCCCGCTGGGAAGGCGAACTGGATCAGGAACAGCTGCATGCGGCGCTTGACGGCCAGGCGCCGGCGCTGCCCGACGCCGGTCCGGCCGCCGAAGCCCCGACGCCGTTGAGCCATACGGCGTAACTCGCAGCCACTGCCCTGCGATGAAAAATCCCCCGGGCCGGAAGGCTGCGGGGGATTTTTGTTGGTCGTGCGGGAAGGGCTGCGTCAGGGAGTCTGGATGCCCGCAGCTCGCAATAGATTGGCCGTTTCGAACAGCGGCAAGCCCATTACGCCCGTGTAGCTGCCGGAGATGTGCGAGATGAATGTGCCGGCCAGCCCCTGGATGCCGTAGGCGCCGGCCTTGCCGAAGGGTTCACCGCTGTCGCAGTAGCGGCCGATTTCTTCTTCGTCGAGGTCACGCATGCGGACCTGCGTGATCGAAACGGCTTCCAGCAGTTGATCGCCTGTCCAGACGGCGACGGCGGTATGCACTTCATGGGCCGCCCCGGACAGGGCGCGCAGGATGCGTAGGGCGTCGTCGCGGTCGGCCGGTTTGCCCAGCACGGCACCCTCCAGGATAACGGTGGTGTCGGCGGCCAGCAGCGGCAGGTGGGGCAGGGCTTGGCTGTGCATCCAGTCGCGTCCGCGCAACGCCTTGTCGCGCGCGGTGCGCCGGACATAATCGGCCGCGCTTTCGCCTGGATGCTGGGGTTCGTCTTCACCGGGCGGCGCCGGCACCCGCAGGACTTCATGGGCCACGCCGATCTGGGTCAGCAATTCGCGTCGCCGGGGACTGGCTGAAGCAAGATAGAGGCGGGCGGGGGAATCGGAGTCGGCTGTCTGGCTCATGCGGGATCAGGATGGGCGCCGGCCCGGCCAGCGGTCAGGCGCGGTGGTAAGGATGGTTGGTCATGATGGCCCAGGCCCGGTAGAGCTGCTCGGCCAGCACCACGCGCACCATGGGGTGCGGCAGCGTCAGGGACGACAGGCGCAACTGGCCGCTGCAGGAGGCTTTCAGGTCGGGGTCCAGTCCATCCGGTCCACCGACGAGGAAGGCGACATCCTGTCCGCCCGCCCGCCATTGCTCCAGCTTTTGCGACAAGGCCATCGTGGTCAAGTCGCGGCCGCGTTCGTCCAGCGCCAGGCGCAATGCGCCGGAGGGCAGCGCGGCTTCGATGCGCTTGGCTTCCGCCGCCATCATCTGGGCCGGCGTCTTGCCGGTGGTACGCGGTTCGGGCTTGATCTCGCGCAGTTCAAGCGCGCAGTCGGCCGGCAGGCGTTTCGCGTAGTCGGCCCAGGCGGTTTCTACCCAGTCCGGCATCCGCGTGCCCACGGCCGCAACGATCAGTTTCACGGCAGGAACTCAGCTTTCGGCGTCGTCGTAGCCGCTGTCGGTGGGGATCGGCGCCGCCCGGGTGGATTCGGGCAGGAGCTTCACGCGTACCGGCTTGCCGCCCCAGATCTCTTCCAGGTTGTAGTACTGGCGGATCGCGGGCTGCATGATGTGCACGACGACGTCGCCCAAGTCGACGACGACCCATTCACCGGTGTCTTCGCCTTCGATGGTGATGCCGGACAAGTCCAGCGCACGGCCGCTGTCGGCCACGCTGGAGGCGAGGGCACGGGTCTGGCGGTTGGAGGTGGCGCTTGCAATCACGACGCGATCGAACAGGCTCGTCAGATGCGTGGTGTTGTAGACCTTGATGTCTTGCGCCTTGACGTCTTCGAGGGCATCGATGACGGCGCGTTGGAGTTTCGTTATATCCATAGCTGCAAATATAACCCGCGGACGGACGGCGGATGCCGGCTCCGTGGCGCTTTGGGCGCCCGGCGGGTGTGGGTTTATCGGTAAAGCTTGTGCGCCGCAATATACGCGGCGACAGCGGGGGGCAGCAGGCCGTCGGTGGACTCGCCGGCAGCCAGGCGCCGGCGGATCTCGGAGGCGGACACCGCCATGGGGGCAAAGGGCAGTTCTTCCAGGCTGTGCCCCTGTTCGCCCAGCCAGGCGGCCAGTTCGGCCGGGGGCGTCAATGGGGTGCCGGGACGGGTGGCCACCGCCAGGTCAACCAGGCTGGCGATGTCGCGCCAGTTGCGCCAGGTGCAGAAATTGGCCAACTGGTCGGCGCCCAGCAACCAGACATAGCGCGCGTCCTGGGGCAGGGCGCGCAAGGTGTCGATGGTGTAGGTGGCGCCGCCGCGTTCGATTTCAATGGGATTGACGGCAAGGCCATCATGGCCGGCGATCGCCAGCTCAAGCATGTCGCAGCGCTGTTCGCCAGTGGCGTGCAAGGCTGCGCGTTGCCAGGGATTGGCGGCCGGGATCAGTTCGACGGCCGCCAGGCCGAGGGTTTGCAGGGCGTTTTGCGCCAATGCGAGATGTGCGACGTGGACGGGGTCGAAGCTGCCGCCCAGGAGACCGACGCGTTTCAAACCCAGTCCCGCGGCGTCAGGTAGGCGGCGAGCTCGGCCTCGGGGGTGCCCGCTTCCGGCTGCCAATCGTAACGCCACTGCGCAAGCGGCGGCATGGACAGCAGGATCGATTCCGTGCGGCCGCCCGATTGCAGCCCGAACAGCGTGCCACGGTCGAATACCAGGTTGAATTCGACATAGCGGCCACGGCGATAGGCTTGGAAGTCGCGCTCGCGCTCGGCATAGGCAAGTTCGCGCCGGCGTTCCACGATAGGCAGATAGCTGGGCAGGAAGGCGTCGCCGACCGACCGCGTCAAGGCGAACGAGGCGTCGAACCCCGGCGCATTCAGGTCGTCGAAGAAAATGCCGCCGATGCCGCGGGTTTCATTGCGGTGCTTGAGGAAGAAGTATTCGTCGCACCAGCGCTTATAGCGCGGGTAGTATTCGGCGCCATGCGCGGCCAGCGCATCCCGGCAAACCGTGTGGAAGTGCCGGGCGTCTTCTTCGAAGGGGTAGTAAGGGGTCAGGTCGATGCCGCCGCCGAACCAGAATACGTCGGATTCCGCGTGGCCAGGGCGCGCCGCTGCTATGAACATCCGCACGTTCATGTGCGTGGTGGGCACATAAGGATTGCGCGGGTGCAGCACCATCGACACGCCCATGGCTTCCCAGCCGCGGCCGGCAAGCTCGGGACGATGGGCGCTGGCCGACGGGGGCAGCTTCGTGCCCTTGACGTGGCTGAACAGCACGCCCGCCCGTTCGAACAGCTTGCCGCCTTCAAGCAGGCGCGACAGGCCGCCGCCGCCTTCTGGCCGGACCCATTCATCGGCGCGGAAGGCACCGCCTTCCGCTGCTTCCAGGGCGCCGACGATGCGGGCCTGCAAGCCGGTGAAGTAGTCGCGGACCGAGGCGACAGGCAAGGCGTTCATCTATCGCTTTCCGTTCAGGCGTGGGACTTGGGCTTTTGCTGCGACGGCTTGAGCGCGCGCCAGCCGATGTCGCTGCGGTACTGGCGGCCATCGAAATGGATGCCGTCGATGGCTTCGTACACGCGGTCGCGCGCCATCTTGACCGAGTCGCCCAGGGCCGTGACGCACAGCACGCGGCCGCCGGTGGTCTTGGTGTCGTCGCCGTCGAGCTCCGTGGCGGCATGGAAGACCATGCAGTCTTCGGCGTCGGCAGGCAGGCCGCGGATGACGTCGCCGGTGCGCGGGGTGTTGGGGTAGTTGTGCGAAGCCAGCACCACGCCAAGCGCCGTGCGGCGGTCCCAGACGATGTCGGCCTGGTTCAGCGTGCCCTCCACGGCGTGCTCAAGGGCATCCAGCAGGTCGCTCTTGACGCGCATCATGATGGGCTGCGTTTCCGGGTCGCCCATGCGGCAGTTGAATTCCAGGGTCTTGATGGCGCGGTCGGGATCATCGCCGGGGGCGATCATCAGGCCGGCGTACAGGAAGCCCGTGTAGGGAATGCCGTCGCGCGTCATGCCCTGCACGGTCGGCAGGATGATTTCGCGCATGATGCGGTGATGGAGTTCCGGCGTGACCACGGGAGCGGGCGAATACGCGCCCATGCCGCCCGTGTTGGGGCCTTGATCGCCATCCTGCAGGCGCTTGTGGTCCTGGCTGGTGGCCAGCGCCAGCACGTTGCGGCCGTCGCACATGACGATGAAGCTGGCTTCCTCGCCCACCAGACATTCTTCGATGACGACGCGCGCGCCGGCGGCGCCCATGGAGCCGTCGCCCAGCATGGCGTCGACAGCGGCGTGGGCCTCTTCCAGCGTGGCGGCGACCACGACGCCCTTGCCGGCGGCCAGGCCGTCGGCCTTGATCACGATCGGGGCGCCTTCCTTATCAATATGGGCGTGGGCCAGGGCCGGATCGGTGAAGGTCTCGTAGCGGGCGGTCGGGATGTTGTGCCGGACCATGAAGGCCTTGGCGTAGTCCTTCGAGCTTTCCAGCTGCGCAGCGGCTTTGGTGGGGCCGAAGATTTTCAGGCCACGGGCGCGGAACACGTCCACGACGCCAGCGGCCAGCGGCGCCTCGGGGCCGACGACCGTCAGGGCGATCCCCTCGCGCTGGACGAAATCAGCCAATTCCTCGGCATTGGTGAGCGCGATGTTTTCCATCTGCTCGGCCCGTTGCGTGCCGCCGTTGCCCGGAGCGACGTACACCTTGTGTACGCGCGGGGAGCGGGCCAGCCGCCAGGCGAGGGCATGTTCGCGGCCGCCCGAGCCAATTACCAGGAGTTTCATGTTGCGTGAGTCTGAAGGTTGCCACTGGCGCGCGGGCGGCAAGGGCCGCCCGTGCGTCAACAGGGTGGGATTTACTGCGCTTCGTCGAAAATGACGGTCGTATAGACTTCCTGCACGTCGTCCAGGCCTTCCAGGGCGTCGAGCAGTTTCTGCATCTTGATGGCGTCTTCGCCAGCCAGTTCGGTCTCGTTCAGGGCCTTCATGACGATGCCGTCGACTTCGGCCTTCAAGCCCGCGTCATCAAAAGCGCGGCGCACGGCGGCGTAATCAGCCGGCGCGCAAACGACTTCGATCACGCCTTCCTCGTCGGTCAGGACGTCTTCGGCGCCTGCTTCCAGCGCGGCTTCCATGACCTTGTCTTCGGGCGTGCCGGGGGCGAACACGAATTGGCCGCAGTGCTTGAACATGAAGGCCACCGAGCCTTCCTGGCCCAGGTTGCCGCCGTTCTTGGCGAAGGCGTGGCGGACTTCCGCCACGGTACGGGTGCGGTTGTCGGTCATGCAATCGACGATGACGGCCGCGCCGCCGATGCCGTAGCCTTCGTAGCGGACTTCCTCATAGGCGTCGCCGTCGGCGCCGCCGGCGCCACGCTGGATGGCGCGCTGGATGTTGTCCTTGGGCATGTTGGCGTCGGTCGCCTTGTCCCAGGCCATGCGCAAGCGCGGGTTGCTGTCCGGGTCGGGGCCGCCGGCGCGCGCCGCCACGGTGATTTCACGAATGATCTTGGTCCACAGCTTTCCGCGCTTGGCGTCTTGACGCCCTTTACGGTGCTGAATATTGGCCCATTTGCTGTGTCCGGCCATGGCTTCCCAGGAGAAATTGTCTGCAAAAAAGGCATTTTACCGTGCCGGCGGCCCGCGCGCCCGGCAGGCAGGCGCCTGTGTCCTTATTGCCACGCGCACAAGCCGGGCGGCAGGCTCTACACTTGGGCATCCCCTCTGATTCCCTGGTCCGGAGCGCTGCACATGCCCAACCCCATCGTCATTGCTAAAAACGCACAGGCCGAGTTGGCGCTGCTGCCCGCCCTGGCCAACCGGCATGGATGCATCACCGGCGCCACCGGCACCGGCAAGACCGTCACCCTCCAGGTGCTGGCCGAGTCCTTTTCCCGCATCGGCACGCCGGTCTTCATGGCCGACGTCAAGGGCGACCTGACCGGCATTTCCCAGGCGGGCGCGGCCAGCCCCAAACTGTCCGAGCGCCTGAAGAGCCTGGGCCTGGCCGAACCGGTCTGGGGCGCCAGCCCGGTGACGCTGTGGGACGTGTTCGGCGAGCAAGGGCTGCCGGTGCGGGCCACCATCACCGATATGGGTCCGCTGCTGCTGTCGCGCATCCTGGAACTGAACGACACGCAGGAAGGGGTGCTGACCCTGGTGTTCAAGGTGGCCGATGACGAAGGTCAGTTGCTGCTGGACTTGAAAGACCTGCGTGCCATGCTCCAGAACGTGGCCGACCGCTCGGCCGAGCTCAAGACCCGCTACGGCAATGTGTCGTCGGCCAGTGTCGGGGCCATCCAGCGCGGTCTGTTGGCGCTGGAGTCCCAGGGCGCCGAGAAATTCTTTGGCGAACCCATGCTGGACGTGGCCGATCTGATGCGGACCGACGCCCAGGGCCATGGCATGGTCAACGTGCTGGCGGCCGACAAACTGATGCAGGCGCCGCGCCTGTACGCCATTTTCCTGCTGTGGCTGCTGGCCGACCTGTACGAAAAGCTGCCCGAAGTGGGCGACATGGACCAGCCCAAACTGGTGTTCTTCTTCGACGAGGCGCATCTGCTGTTCAACGACGCGCCGCCGGCGCTGCTGAACAAGATCGAACAGGTCGTGCGCCTGGTCCGGTCCAAGGGCGTGGGCGTTTATTTCGTGACACAAAACCCGCTGGACATCCCCGATACCGTCCTTGGCCAGTTGGGCAACCGTGTCCAGCATGCCTTGCGGGCGTTCACCCCGCGCGACCAGAAAGCCGTCAAGACGGCTGCGCAGACGATGCGCCCCAATCCGGGGCTGGATATCGAAGCGGCCATTACCGAATTGGGCGTGGGCGAGGCCCTGGTGTCCCTGCTGGACGCCAAGGGGCGGCCCATGCCGACCGAGCGCGCTTTCATCGTGCCGCCGGCCAGCCGGATCGGTCCGGCGACGGATGCCGAGCGTCAGGCGCTGCGCCAGGGCAGCCCGATGGCGGCCAAGTACGAAAAGGCCGTCGACCGCGAATCCGCCTATGAAGTCCTGGCGGGCCGCGCTGCGGCGCCGGCCGATCAGGTGCAGACCAAGGGGGCGCCGGCCAAGCCGGCTGCGGGCGCCGAGCCCCCGGCCGAGGCGTCGGGGGGCGGCCTGATGGACAGCCTGAACGATGTGCTGTTCGGATCAACCGGCCCGCGGGGCGGCAAACGCGACGGCGTTGTTCAGACCATGGCAAAAAGCACGGTCCGTTCGATTGCCCGGGAGCTGACGCGGGGCATATTGGGGTCTTTGCTGGGCTCCAAGAGCCGGCGCTGAAACCGCCTCGCGGTTAGTCGAAAATGGCGACACCACCGTTTTGTAACGGGGGGTGTTGCGGCGCGCCCGTTTATGCCTATGATTCTGGGCGGTCTATCAAAGGAAAAACAAGGAAACGTGGTGGCTAAGAAACACAAGATTGCGGTAATTCCAGGAGACGGGATTGGCAAGGAGGTCGTGCCTGAAGGCTTGAAAGTGCTGGATGCCGTCGCGGCGCGCTTCGGCATTGATTTCCAGTGGGATCATTTCGACTGGAGCTGCGACTACTACGCCACGCACGGCAAGATGATGCCGGACGACTGGAAGGCGCAGATCGGCCAGCACGAAGCGATATTCTTCGGTTCTATCGGTTGGCCCGCTACGGTGCCGGATCACGAGGCCCTGTGGGGCTCGCTGTTCAAATTCCGTCGCGAATTTGATCAATACATCAATTTGCGGCCAGTCCGCCTGATGCCTGGCGTGCCGTCCCCGTTGGCGGACCGCAAGCCGGGCGACATCGATTTCTTCATCGTTCGCGAGAACACCGAAGGCGAATACTCCAACAGCGGCGGCCGCCTGTTCGAGGGAACCGAACGGGAAGTCGTCATCCAGGAAAGCGTGTTCACGCGCGTCGGCGCCGACCGCGTGCTGAAATTCGCCTTCGAACTGGCCCAGAAGCGCGGCAAGCACCTGACTGCCGCGACCAAGTCCAACGGCATTTCGATTTCGATGCCGTGGTGGGATGAGCGCGTGGCCGACATGGCCGGGAACTATCCGGACGTGCGTTGGGACAAATATCACATCGACATCCTGTGTGCGCATTTCGTGCAACATCCTGATTGGTTCGACGTGGTGGTGGCTTCCAACCTGTTCGGCGACATCCTCTCCGACCTGGGGCCGGCGTGCACCGGGACGATCGGCATCGCCCCGTCGGCGAACCTGAATCCGGAGCGCAAGTTCCCGTCGCTGTTCGAGCCGGTGCACGGTTCGGCGCCCGACATCTACGGTAAGGGCATCGCCAACCCGATCGGGCAGATCTGGAGCGGCGCCTTGATGCTTGATTTCCTGGGGTACCCGGAGGCGTCGGCCGCGGTGGTGAAAGCGATCGAATCCGTGTTGGCTGACGGCCCGCGCACCCGGGACATGAAGGGCAACGCTTCGACCGTCGAAGTCGGCAACGCGATCGCGTCGCTGATTTCCGCCGGTTAGGCGGCAGCCGGTACGGCCAGCCAGGCGAGTCGATGGAAAACTCAATCACCCCCTTGCCCGCCGCCCCGCCTGTGGGCGGAGGGCGGGCCGACCGCTTTGTGCGCAAGCTGTTCCGCCTGCTGCGTTCGCGCACGCAAAGGCATAACCAGCATCTGTGGCCGTTCGTGCGCATCTGGCGGGATCGGGCAGGGGTGATTTGCGGTTTCCGCGCCTTTGGCCGGTCGCTTCCCGTCACGCCCCTGGCGCAAGGCTACGACCGCGCCGATGAAACGGTGCATTTGATCCTGAGCGGCCCGTCGGTTGCTCAGATTCCCTACGACCAGTTGGACATCCGTGTCGCGATGGGCGTGAACGGCGCGATCGCGCTTGCACGCAAGTTCGACCTGCCGTTCAAGTATTACTGCATCATTGACCAGAACTTCGTGCGGGACCGCATTGATCTGGTGCGCGAAATCGTCGGACGCGACCTGACGCTGTACGTGTTCCCCGAGGTGCTGCGCTACATCATGCAAGGCATCCCGCAGGACGAGATCCGCTGCCGGATCTGCATCATTGAACTGATCTCCGAAAGGGCCTACCAGCGCAGCGCCGCGCCCGCCATGCTGAAGCGGATTGCCGCGGCAACGCCGGATGTGCAATTGCTGGATGCCAAGCAAGGCATGGGTTACAGCTTCGATGCCTCGCTGGGCGTGTTCGACGCCGACACGGTGGCCTATGCCGCCTTGCAGGTGCTGGTGTCTGGAGGCGCCCGCCAGGTGTATGTGCACGGCCTGGACCTGACCGTGCAGCACGGCCTGCGTTTCTACGACGAGGGCGCGCAGCCCCAGTCCAGCCGCCTGGCACGCAAGTTCGCGAACCTGATCGAGCCGTCGTTCCGGTTTGCGGCGGCCCAGTGGCGCGCCCGTGGCGTGTCGGTGTTCAACCTGTCGCCGGTCAGCGCCTTGTCGGCCGACATCATCGAACGCAAGGATTGGCAGGTTCTGTTGAAAGAGGAATCGGCCATGCAAAAGGGCGCCTGAGAAGGCGCCCTTTTTTTCGGCCATGCGGTCAGTGCGCGCCGGCCGCCGCTTCGGCCGCGCCGCCGCCTCCGGCCTTGGTGGACCGGGGGCGGGCAAACCAGACCAGTCCGGTCAGCATCAGGAAGATGATCGCCGAGGCGTAGAACACGTCCACCGCGGACATGGTGAACGCCTGTGCGTTGATCAGCCCGTCCACCATGGTCAGGGCCTGCTGGTGCGACATGCCCAACCCGTTCTGCAAGGCATTGAGCGTCTGGTCGAACGCCTGCTGTCCAGGCTTGGCGATTTCGGTCAGCTGCGAGTGATGCATGGTGGCGCGGTTTTCCCACAGCGTCGTGGCGATCGAGGTGCCGAACGCGCCGGCCGTCAGGCGCAGGAAGTTCGACAGGCCCGAGGCCGCGGGGATGCGCCACGGTTCGATGCTGGACAGCGTGATCGAGGTCAGCGGCACGAAGAACGCCGCCATCGCCGCGCCCTGGATGATCGTCGGGATCATCAGCGTGCGCACGTCGGTCTGGGTGTTGAAGCCCGAACGCATGAAGCAGACCAGCGCGAAGATCAGGAAGGCCACCGTCACGATCTGGCGGGGATCGCGCGTTGCCAGCATCTTGCCCACCAGCGGCGTCAGCAGGATGGCCAGCAGGCCCACCGGCGCCGTCACCAGACCGGCGTAGGTCGCCGTGTACCCCATATTGCTTTGCAGCCACAGGGGCAGCAGCACGACGTTGCCGAAGAAGACGCCGTACGCCACCGCCAGCGTCAGCGCGCCGACCGTGAAGTTGCGGATCTTGAACAGGCGCAGGTCGACGACGGGGTGCGCGTCAGTCAGTTCCCAGATCAGGAAGAAGACGAAGGCCACGAAGGCGATCGCGGCCAGCGCAATGATGGTCGGGCTGGCGAACCAGTCCAGTTCCTTGCCTTTGTCCAGCATGATCTGCAAGGCGCCGACCCAGACGACCAGCAGCACCAGGCCCAGCTTGTCGATGGGCAGCTTGCGGGTCAGGGACTCGCGGTTGCCGTAGATGCGCCAGCTGATCCAGGCCGCGAGCAGGCCGACCGGCACATTGATGTAGAAGATCCAGGGCCACGTGTAGTTGTCCGAGATCCACCCGCCCAGCAATGGCCCGGCAACGGGCGCGACCAGCGTGGTCATGGACCACACCGCCAGCGCCATGCCCGCCTTGGACTTGGGGAAGCTGGCCAGCATCAGTGTCTGCGACAGCGGAATCATGGGGCCGGCGACCGCGCCTTGCAGCACGCGGAAGGCGATCAGCGCTTCAAGCGAGGGCGAAAAGCCGCACAGCCATGAAGCCAGCACGAACAGCAGCGTCGAAATCAGGAACAGGCGTACCTGGCCGAAGCGCTGCGTCAGCCAACCGGTCAGGGGCACCGTGATGGCGTTGGCGACGGCGAACGAGGTGATGACCCAGGTGCCCTGGCTGGAACTCACGCCCAGGTCGCCCGAGATGGTGGGGATGGACACGTTCGCGATCGAGGTGTCCAGCACGTTCATGAACACCGCGGTGGACAAGGCGATCGAGCCGATGATGCGGGTCGCGCCTTCCAGCGGCGGGTAGGTGCCTGCCGGCAGGACCGGCGGCACGTCGGGCGCGCCAGCGCCCGCGGGCTGGGCGGTCGTGCTCATGATGCCAGGTTGTCCTGGATGATTTTGGTGATCATGGTGTCGACTTCATCGTGCGCGGGTTCGAAGGCGCGGGTGGACCAGGCCGGTTCCTTGCGGGAGGCTTGGGTCAGCGGCTCGCCTTCCTGCTTGCCCACGTCGACTTCCACGTCCATGGAAAGGCCGACGCGCAGCGGATGCGCTTTCAGGTCTTCGGGGTCCAGCGTGATGCGCACGGGCACGCGCTGCACCACCTTGATCCAGTTGCCGGTGGCGTTCTGCGCGGGCAGCAGGGCGAAGGCGCTGCCGGTACCGGCATCCAGGCCCGAGATCTTGCCGTGGTACGTCACCGCGCTGCCGTACAGGTCGGCCACCATCTTGACCGGCTGGCCGATGCGCATCTTGCGCAGCTGGCCTTCCTTGAAGTTGGCTTCCACCCAGACCTGATCCAGCGGAACCACCGTCATCAGCGCATTGCCGGGGGCGACGCGCTGGCCGACTTGCGCGCTGCGGCGGGCGATGACGCCGCTGACAGGCGCCGGCAGCACCGTGCGGGACTGCGCCAGCCAGGCATTGCGCAGACCGGCCGCGGCCTGAAGCACGTCGGGATGGTTGGCAACCGTCGTGCCCTGCGTCAAGGCCTGGTTGGTGGCCAGCTTGGCGCGCGATGCGGCCAGCGAGGCGCGGGCTTGCGCCAGGCCGGACTGGGCGGACTTCAGGGCGGCCTCGGCGTGCAGGATTTCTTCACCGCTGACGCCGCCGGACTTGGCCAGTTGCTGGCGGCGAGTGACGTCGCTTTGCGCGCGGGTCAGTTCGGCCTGGGCGCGCATGATGTCGGCGTTGCGCAGATCGACGTCGGCAGCCAGCGCGTCGTTCTGCACGTAGTAGGTGCGGACCTGGCGCACCATCTGCGCCAGTTTGGCCTGCGCCTGCTGCAGGGCCACGTCGGTGTCGGCGGGATCCAGGCGCACCAGCGGCTGGCCGGCAACGACGGTTTCGGTGTCGTCGGCTTCGATGGCGATGACCGTGCCGGGCACTTGCGGCGTGATCTGCACCAGGTTGCCGTGCACGTAGGCGTCGTCGGTGCTTTCGAAGTGGGCGCCGAACAGGGCCCACCAGATGCCGTAGGCGATGGCGACAAGAATGAAGGCGCCGGTGGCCAGCAGCAGCAGGCGTTTACGGGCGGGGTTGGTCGTGGGGGTGGCAGCGTTCATGACGTCTGAATCCGGGGATCGTTCAATGAATGGGGTTCGTGGCGGGCGTGGAGGGCGCCTGGGCGGCAGGCGTGGCGCCTGGCTCGGTCCCAGGGACATAGCCGCCGCCCAGCGCGTTGGCCAGATTGGCATCCAGCTGATAAGCGCGGATGCGCAGGTCGGTGTCCAGGCGGGCCTGGGTGAGCACGCCGGTCTGCGCGATGAGCACGGTGATGTAGTTGCCCAGGCCGGCCTTGTAGCGGTTCACCGCCAGTTCATAGGCGGCTTCGATCGCTTCGCGGGCCTGGCGTTGCTGCGCCCGTTCCTGATCCAGCAGGCGCAAACCGTCCAGCGCATCGGCCACTTGGTGCACGGCGTCCAGCACGGACTGGTTGTAGTCCGAGACGGCCAGATCGGCGTCGGCGCGGCGGCCCGCCAGGTTGGCGTTCAATTCGCCGCCGTGGAAGATGGGCAGCGTGATGGCCGGACCGAAGCCGGCGGTGCGCGCGGCGGCGCCCAGCAGGTTGCCGGTGCCCAGGGCCTGGAAGCCGGCGAAGGCAGTCAGGTTGACGTTGGGGTAGAACTCGGCCTTTGCGGTATCGATGGCGCTGCGGGCGGCCTCGGCACGCCAGCGTGAGGCGACGACGTCGGGGCGGTGGCCCAGCAGGTCCAGCGGGATTTGGGCCGGCACCACCCCTGCGGGGGCGGTCAGGTCCACGGCGACGAGCGATTGGCCGCGCTGCGGGCCCGCGCCGGTCAGTGCGGCGACCTGGTTGCGCAACTGCGCCAGCGTCGTCTCGGTCTGCGTCAACTCCACGCGGCCGGCGGCCAGCGACGATTCCGCCTGTTTCACTTCCACCTGGGTGTCCAGGCCGGCGGTGTAGCGACCTTGCGTCAGGGACAGCACGTCGGCTCGTTGCGCGATCACACGCTTGAGCACGTCGCGCTGGGCAAAGGCGTTCTGCAGGTTCAGATAGGCGCGGACCGTGGCGCTGGCCAGCATATTGCGGGCGGCTTGCGCATCGGCGACGGCCGCTTCGCGCTCGGACACGGCCGACTTCAGCCGCGACCGGTTCTTGCCCCAGAAGTCCAGCTCATAGCTGAAGTCCAGCGCCAGCCGGTTGTCGCTGACGACGGAGCCGCCCAGCGGGGCCGGGTAGATGTAGTCCGACGAGAGGTGCTCACGCGTCAGCGAGTAATCGGCATCCACGCGCGGCATCAGCGGCGCGCGGGCCGTACTGACGGCGGCATTGGCTTTGGCCAGGCGAGCTTGCGCGGCGCTCATCGACGGGCTGTTGGCCAGCGCTTCGTCCATGAGGGCATTGAGTTGGGCGTCGCCGTACCGCTGCCACCATTGCGTATTCGGCCAGGCCGTCTCCTGGCCGGTCAGCCCCAGTTTGGCCGCATCCAGCGCCGCAACGGGCTCAGACCCGGGTTCCATCAGTGCGCAACCGCTCAGGGCCAGCACCAATACGGTAGAAAGAAGGCGTTTCATCCTGACTGTTTGCTGAAAGTAATTGATTAATCTGTATTTGCCTAGGCAAATATTATGCCAAATAAAACCCCAAAGTGAATGGGGCGGGGCGCGCAGGGAGAGAGCGCCGTCAGCGTTCAGGCGCGGTGCTGGAAGCGGAGCCGTTGGCGATCATGCGCCGCATGAAGTGCATCAGCTGGGTGACTTCGTCAGCCGAAAAACCACGCAGGTGATGGTTCAGCGAACGCGCGATATTCGGGGGGATTTCGCGGGCCTTGGCTTCGCCCAGTTCCGTGAGTTCGATCTTCACGACGCGGCGGTCTGTCTGGCTGCGCGTGCGGCGTAGCAGGCCTTTGGCCTCGAGGCGGTCCAGCGCGCGGGTCATGGCGCCCGTGTCCATGTCATTTAACCGCGCCAGTTCGGCGGGGGTATCGGCACGCCCCAGGAACACCATGGCCAGGGGGCGCCATTGCATGGCGGTCAGGCCGAGCGGGGACATTTCCTGGTCCAGCATCCGGTTCAGGGAATGATAGGCAAGCTTGATCAAGTAGCCGGCGTTGTCTTCGGCCATGCAGCGGGTGTCGCCGCGGTAGTGGACAGGAGTATCGGACGACGGCGGGGAAATTTCGGCATTCATGCGCCGAATTTTACTGCCTAGTCAGTTATTGTCAAGGCTGCGTTTTTGGAGGCAGACCGGCTTCCACGGCCGCGCTCTTGCGCAGGCCCGACCAGACGATGGCGGCCACGATGAGGGCAGCG
This sequence comes from uncultured Achromobacter sp., assembly GCA_963530045.1. GTDB lineage: Bacteria > Pseudomonadota > Gammaproteobacteria > Burkholderiales > Burkholderiaceae_B > Achromobacter. The sequence continues at coordinate 119,991 of CAUSDE010000010.1, read as the reverse complement.
CCCGCCATCATGCGCGGCGTGGGCTCCTGGCTGAAAAGCGCCCAGGCGAAGGCAATGGCGTAGACGGGTTCCAGGGCGATCACCAGCCCGGCGGTACGGGCGTTCAGGCGGGTCAGGCTGGAGACGAACAGGTAGTGCGACAGGCCCGTGCAGAAGATGCCCAGCAAGGCCAGCCAGAACCAGTCCACGGCGGGCAGGGCGGGCAACTGGCCCACGGCGAACGGCACCATGACCAGCGCCACCACCACGTTCTGCCAGCAGGCCACCTGCATCGGGTCCATGCCGGAGGCCGAGCGCCGGTTGCTCAGGGCCAGCAGGGCGAAAGTCAGGCCGGACAGCAGCCCCCATGCCAGGCCGATCGTGCCCTGGTCCGCGAAGTCGAAAGACGGCGTGACCAGGACCAGGCCGGCGGTGACCAGTCCCAGCAGCATCCACTCGGCCGCCCGGATGCGCTCCCGGAAGATCAGGCCTTCGAACAACGTGATGAAGGCGGGGAAGCTGGCGAAGCCCAGCGTGGCGATGGCGATGCCGCCGACCTTGACCGAAATGAAGAAGGTGACCCAGTGCGTGGCCAGCAGCGCCCCGGCGATCACCAGCACGAACAGCTGCGCGGGCGTCAGGACGCCCAGCAGGGGCTTGCGCCGCATGCGGGCGAATACGCCCAGCGAAATCACCGCGAAGATCGCCCGCCCCAGCGTGATGACGGCGGCGCTGGCCTGGATCAACTCCCCGAAGACGCCGGTCAGGCCGAATAGCACGGCGGCAAAATGGATTTGGGTCAGAGCGCGTTGTCGGGTCATGCGTAGGGGGGGGTGATGCCAAAAAGCATAGAGGGACGTGCAAATCGCTTTGCACTGAATCTAAAATCATCGCATGAATCGTCTTGCCAAGTTTTTGCCGCCTTCCTGCCTGTCCGGCCGCGCGGCCGGAATCCTCATGGCGACGCTTGGCGCGGTGCTGTTTTCGGCCAAGGCGATCGTCGTCAAGTTCACCTACCGCTACGGCATCGACGCGGTGACGCTCATCGCCTTCCGCATGTTGTTCGCCATGCCGTTCTTCGCGGCGGTGGCCTGGCATCAATCGCGCCGCGCCGCCCGCGGCGAAATCGTGGTCATGACGGCCAAGGAACGCGCGCAGGTCATTGTGCTGGGCCTGCTGGGCTACTACCTGTCCAGCTTCCTGGATTTCCTGGGCCTGCGCTACATCACCGCCAGCCTCGAGCGCCTGATCCTCTTCCTGTCGCCGTCGCTGGTCGTGCTGCTGTCGGCGTTCTGGTTCAAGCGTCCGGTCGAGCGCCGGCAATGGCTGGCCATGGTGCTGTCCTACGCGGGCGTGGTGCTGGTGTTCGCCCACGACCTGTCCTTTGGCGGCGGGGGCGAGGTGCTGTTAGGGTCTTTGTTCGTTTTTGGCTCGGCGGCAAGCTATTCTGTCTACCTGATTTGTTCTGGCGAACTGATCAAGCGGGTCGGCCCGACGCGCCTGGTGGCTTATGCCATGCTGGTGTCGTGCGTGGCCTGCATCATCCAGTTTTTCGTGATTCATCCGCCGTCGATGCTGATTCAACCGGCCGGGGTCTACGGATATTCCGTGATCCATGCCACGCTGAACACGGTGGTGCCGGTCTTCATGCTGATGTGGGCGGTGTCGCTGATTGGCGCGCCCACGGCGTCGCTGCTGGGCATGGTGGGGCCGGTGTCGGTGCTGTTCCTGGCGTCGTGGTTCCTGAATGAGCCCATCACGGTATGGCAGATGGCAGGGACCGCGTTGGTGCTGGCCGGTGTGTTCGCCCTGATGGGCGTTGGCGCCGGCAAGCAGGCGTCCGCCACGCCGCGCGAGGCCCGCCCGCCGCGCTGAAGTCCGGTTTTCTCGGTTACACCCCATTTTTTTCCCATCAAAGGAGGCCAGCATGGCCAGCAATCTCGTCAAGGCAATTCGTATCGAGCAGCACGGTGGTCCCGAAGTCCTGAAGCTGGTCGAGGTGGAAGTCCTGCCGCCCGCCGCCAATGAAGTCACGATCGAGCAGCACGCCGCCGGCCTGAATTTCATCGATATCTATTTCCGCACGGGCTTGTATCCCCATCCGCTGCCGCACGGGCTGGGCTTCGAAGCCGCCGGCGTGGTCACAGCCGTGGGCGCAGACGTCAAGCACCTGAAGAAGGGCGACCGCGTCGCCTACGGCCAAAGCCCCATCGGCGCCTACGCCAAGGCGCGCAACGTGCCCGCCAACCAGGTCGTCAAGGTGCCCAAGGGCATCGGTTTCGACGAAGCCGCCGCGCTGATGCTCAAGGGCCTGACGGTGCAGTACCTGTTCCGTCAGACCTATCGCCTGCAAGGCGGCGAAACCATCCTGTTCCATGCGGCCGCTGGCGGTGTGGGCCTGATCGCTTGCCAATGGGCCAAAGCCCTGGGCGTAAAGCTGATCGGCACGGTCTCCAGCCCGGAAAAGGCGGAACTGGCCCGCGCCAACGGCGCCTGGGAAACCATCGACTACTCGCGCGAAAACGTCGCGGAGCGCGTGCTGGAACTGACCGGCGGCAAGAAAGTGCCGGTGGTGTATGACGGCGTGGGCAAGGACACCTGGGAAACCTCGCTGGACTGCATCGAGCCGCGCGGCCTGATGGTCAGCTTCGGCAATGCGTCGGGTCCTGTCGCCGGCGTCAACCTGGCCGTGCTGAACCAGAAGGGCAGCCTGTACGTCACGCGCCCGTCGCTGGGCGTGCATGTGAACACGCTGGAAAAGCTGCAAGCCGCATCCGAAGAAGTGTTCGACCTGGTGCTGAAGAAGAAGATCAAGGTCCGTATCGACCAACGCTACAGCCTGGAACAAGTGGGCGAAGCGCAGACCGCGCTGGCCTCGCGCAAGACCACGGGCGCCACGGTGCTGATGCTGGACTGATCGGCGCTATCCGCCGCGCGGGCTCCCTGGCGAGCCCGCAACCGACCGGGCAGGCCGCTATCTATGCGGCCTGCCCGGTTTTTTATCGCCGGGCCGCCCCAGGGCAAAGCGCCTCCTCGGGCGACGGCAAGACCATGCGGTTTGCGCGGCGCGGGGGTCTTCTCCGTGCGCCGTCCGCGTGCGCAGAATGACAAATCCCCATGCACGGCCCGACAAGCCAGCCTGCAATGCCGTTGCTATTCTGGCTCCCACACTTTTCGTTGGAGCTTCAGATGTCTTTCCCAAGCGATTCGACCGCCGGCCCCGCAGGGGGCGACCGCCCGGAATTGGGCGCGATCAGGGAATTCATGCTGATCGACGGCAAGCCGGTGCATGAGGGGCAGGGCAAGCCGATCCCCGTCTACGACCCCGCCACGGGCCAGGTCATCGCGCATCAACCGGACGCCGGCCCCGCGCAGGTGGACCTCGCGGTACAGGCCGCGCGCCGCGCATTTGCCTCCGGGCCCTGGCACGACATGCTGCCCGCAGGCCGTGAACGTCTGCTGCTGAAGCTGGCGGACTTGCTGGAGCAGCACGGCACTGAACTGGCGCGGCTGGAAACGTTGAACAACGGCAAGCTCCTCGGCATTGCCCAAGGGCTGGAAGTGGGCGCGGGCGCCCAGTGGTTGCGCTACATGGCCGGATGGGCCACCAAGATCACGGGCGACACCCTGTCCTTGTCGATTCCCTTTCCGCCGGGCGTCCAGTACAGCGCCTACACGCTGGCGCAGCCCGTGGGCGTGGTGGGCGCGATCATCCCGTGGAACTTCCCGCTGCTGATGGCGGTGTGGAAAATCGCGCCGGCATTGGCCGCGGGCTGCACCATCGTGCTCAAACCCGCCGAGGAAACGCCGTTGACCGCATTGCGCCTGGCCGAACTGGCACTGGAAGCGGGCTTTCCACCCGGCGTCGTCAACGTGATCACGGGGCGCGGCGAAACCGCCGGCGCGGCGCTGGTGGCGCATCCCGGCATCGACAAGATCGCTTTTACCGGCTCTACCGAGGTCGGCAAGCTGATCGGGCGGGCGGCGATGGACGGCATGAAGCGCGTGTCGCTGGAACTGGGCGGCAAGTCACCCGTGATCGTGTTGGACGATTGCGACGTCGATCACGCGGTCCAGGGCGCCGCCGCGGCCATCTTCTTCAACCAAGGCCAGGTCTGCACGGCGGGGTCGCGCCTGTATGTGCAGCAGGGCCTGTACGCCAAGGTCGTGCAGGGGCTGGCGGATGTGGCCGCCAGCCTGACGCTGGGCTCCGGCTTTGACGCGGGTACGCAGATCGGTCCGCTGATCTCGGCCCGGCATCAGCAGCGCGTCATGGATTACATCGGTATCGGCCGGGCGGAAGGCGGCCGCGTGCTGGCGGGCGGCGCCGCGGGCGACGGCGCGGGCTATTTCGTGCGGCCCACCGTCTTCACGGACGTCCGGCAAGACGCCCGCATCGCACAGGAAGAGATCTTCGGTCCCGTCGTCGTGGCGCAGCCGTTCGACACGCTGGACGACGCGGTGCGGCTGGCCAACGACAGCGCCTTCGGCCTGGGAGCCAGCCTCTGGAGCAATGACCTGTCGCGCGTGCAGCGCCTGATTCCGCGCATCGACGCGGGCACGGTCTGGGTCAACACCCACAACATGCTGGATCCCAACATGCCGTTTGGCGGATTCAAGCAATCCGGCATCGGCCGCGAACACGGCCGTGCCGTGATCGAGATGTACCTGGAGAAGAAGTCCGTCTGCATCGCGTACTAGAACGTAGCGGCGCGTCGGCCAAGCCGGGAGATACCGGCGGCGTCGCGTTCGCAAGACCAAGGGGAAGTGCATGGCAAGCAAGACACATGGCCGCGCCCGGGCGGGCGCCGCGCTGGTGCTGGCATGGGCGGGCGCGACGCAGCCGGCGTGGGCGGGCGACCCCAGCGCACGCGACTGGATACCGGCGCCCGTAGGCACCAATATCGTGGCGGGATACCTGGCGGGCCTGCGCTCGTCGGGACTGTACTCGGAAGGCAAGCGGGTGGACGGCGCGTCGCTCGACGTGAACGCGCTGATCTATCGTCAGATGCACTACCGCGACTTCTACGGCAAGACCGTGCAGCTGGAATTCATCGTGCCCATGTACCGCACGTCGCTGGACTTGCCCGGCGCGCCGGGCGACCACCAGACCGGCATCGGCGACGTGACGCTGGGCTCGGCGATCTGGCTGTACAACAATGAGCAGACCAAGACCTGGTTCGCCTGGGAGCCCTTCGTCGTGGCGCCGGTCGGCCGCTACGACGGCTCGCGCCCGGACGTGTCGCCGGGCAAGAACCGGTGGTCCACCATCCAGGACTTCTCTTTTGTCAAAGGCGTGGGCGAATCCACGTTCCTGGAGGCCATCGCCGAAGTGGAGATCTACGGCCGCAACACCGACTGGTACGGCCAGACGTTGAAGAAAGACCCGTCGTTCCGCTTCTTCGCGCTGGCCTCGACCAACCTGACCCCAGACACCTACACGGGCATCCGCTACCGCTATGAAACCGGCGGGCGCGAGACGTCCTCGGGCGAGACCGTCGCCACCCGGGCGCGCAATCACCAGTTGGCCGTTGAACTGACGCACCAGATCAACGACGCCAACCAGATTCAGATGCAGTACATCCACGACCTGAAGGTCGAGAACGGGCCGCGGATGCGGGGCGTGCAGTTGCGCTACGTCTACGCGTTCTAGGAAACCGGATCATGAGAGGAGAACATCGATGATTGCGCTTCGAGCCACATCACGCGCATCGCGGGCCGGACGGTGGGCGCTGTGCGCCGCCCTGGCAAGCGCCACGGGCCTGGCCTGGGCGGACCTGCCCGTGGAAGAACTCAAGGGCGGCACCCGCTTGCCCCCGGCCACGCCGCACCGGCTGTACGTGATGGATGCGGCCTTCAACCACCTGGTCGACAGCCGGGTCAACATCTACGACGGCGATTCCGGGAAATTCCTGGGGCTGGTGCCCACATCGTTCAACGGCCACATGACGGTGTCGGCGGACGGCCGCGACATTTATGTCATGACGACCTATTACGAACGGCTCAACCGGGGCAAGCGCACCGACGTGATCGAAGCCTGGGACGCCGAGACGTTGACGCCCAAGTACGAAGTGCCCATTCCGCAGAAGCGCGCACAGGCGCTGAACTACCGCAACTACCTGCGCCAGAGCACCGACGGCGAGCTGCTATTCGTGCAGAACGCCACGCCCGCGACGTCGGTGACGGTGGTGGACTTGAAGACCCGCCAGTTCGCCGACGAGGTCACGGCCGCGGCGGGATGCTGGAGCATCATCCCGCTGCCCTCGCGCCCGCGCAGCTTCGCCACCATCTGCGGTGACGGCGGGCTGCTGACCATCGACCTGGACACCGCCGGCAAGCCCGCCGGCCAGCAGCGCAGCAAGCCGATGTTCGAGCTTGAGAAAGACCCCATCTTCACGCATACCGAGAATGTGGGCGATACCTTCTACTTCGTGTCCTACAACGGCAACGTCTACAGCGCCGACTTCAGCGGCAAGGAAGTCAGCTTCGGCGCCCCGTGGTCGCTGCTGGACGCCGCCGGCAAGGACCGTGGCTGGCGACCCGGCGGCTACAACCTGCTGGCCATCAACCGGGCGTCCAAGCGGCTGTACGTGGGCATGCATCCGAACGGCGCGGAAGGCACGCACAAGACGCCCGCCGCGGAAATCTGGGTGTACGACCTGGCCACGCACAAGCGCCTGGCGCGCGTGCCCGGCAAGAACGCCTTGTCGATGTCGGTTTCGCAAGACGACAAGCCGCGCCTTTTCACTATCGACGGCGGCAACGTCAACATCTATGACGCGACGCCCGCGGCCCCCGTGTTCAAGACCACCATCCAGGCGGCGGGCGAGACCGCGTTGCAAGTCGAACCGCAACCCACGGGAGGCCTGAAATGAACGACCCGGTCCTGCTCTATGGCGCCAGCGCCGCGTTGGCCTGCGTGCTGCTGCTGGGAGCGCTTGAAAAGCTGAAAGATCTGGCGGCGTTCTCCCGCGCCGTCGCCGCCTACGACATCCTGCCTTCCGGCTTGAGCGGCGCGTTCGCGCGCGTCTATGCGTTGGCGGAGGCCGCCGCGGGCGCCATGTTGCTGATGCCCTCGCTCCAGGCGACGGGCGCGGCGTTGGCGTTGTTCGTGCTGGCGGTGGCGACGCTGGGGCTGGCCTACAACCTGGCGCGCGGGCATCGCGACATCGATTGCGGCTGCGGCGGCCCCGCCACCCGGGGGCGCGATGGCGTGCCGGGCGGGGGGCTGTCGTGGTGGCTGGTGCTGCGCAATGCGGTGCTGGCGCTATGGACGGCGCCGGTGCTGATCGCGGCGGCCGGACAATCGCGCAGCCTGCAATGGGCGGACGCCGCTGCGGTTTTCGGCCTGGCGATGACCGCCGTGGGCCTGTATTTCACAGCCAATCACCTCTTGGCCTCGCATCTCAAGCTGCGGAATCTTTGAAGGAGTTTCATATGGATGCCTTGATCATTTCCAATTTCCTGCTGTGGGGCGTGGTGCTGTGCCTGGTGCTGGTCATCCTGGCCCTGTCGCGTCAAATCGGCGTGCTGTACGAGCGTGTGGCGCCGATGGGGGCGCTGACGATGGACAAGGGGCCCGCCGTGGGCGAGGCCGCGCCGCGCTTTGCGCTGCCCGACCTGCTTGGGCGCCGCATCACCATCGGCGAACGCGGGCAGCACAGCCAATTGCTGTTCTTCCTGTCGCCCACATGCCCCGTGTGCAAGAAGCTGCTGCCCATCCTGAAATCGGTCGCCAGTACGGAAAGCGCCTGGCTGCGCATTGTCTTGGCGAGCGACGGGGAAATGCCCGAGCACCTGGCGTTCTACAAGCAGGCCGGGCTGGAGAGGTTCCCGTATCTGCTGTCGACCGAGTTGGGCATGAAGTTCCAGATCAGCAAATTGCCATACGCCGTGTTGATGGACGAGTCGGGCGTCTTGCGCGCCAAGGGCCTGATCAATTCCCGTGAACAGTTGGAAAGCCTGTTCACGGCCAAGGAACTGGGCGTGGCCTCGGTGCAGGATTTCCTGGCCGCGGGCAGCCTGGAAGAGACCCGAATTTCCCGCAAGGAGAGCGGCAATGCATTGGCTGGATAAACTTGGCGAGCGCGCGACGCGCTCCGTCGCGCACACCACGTCGCGCCGCAGCGTGCTGAACCGTATCGGCAAGCTGCTGGTGGGGACCGCCTTCCTGATGCCGGTGCTGCCGGTGGCGCGTTCGGCCCCCGCAGCGGGCAAGAAGCCGCAGATGGACGACACGGCCTGCGATTACTGGCGCTATTGCGCGGTGGACGGCTTCCTGTGTTCGTGCTGCGGCGGCAGCATGACGTCATGCCCGCCCGGCACGTCGCCATCCGCCGTGTCTTGGGTAGGCACGTGCCACAATCCGCTGGATGGCAAGGACTACCTCATCAGCTACAACGACTGCTGCGGCAAGACGGCCTGCGGCAAGTGCATGTGCGCGGCGGCCGAACGCGAACGCCCGGGCTACCAGATGTTCCTGCACAACGACGTGAACTGGTGCATGTCCAACGAGTCGTCGATCTTCCACTGCACGACGTCGGTGATCGTGGGGCTGGCCAAGCCGCAACCCAAGGCGGCGCCCAAGCCATGAGGCCTTGGAGGCGGCCGCGGGCAGGATGGGGCGGGGGATTTTTCCTCGCCATCCTGCTGTGCGCGATGCAGGGCGCGGCAGCGCAGGAAGGCGCTGCCGCCGACGCCGAGCGCCTGCGGCAAGCGGTGCGTGCCGACTATGTGCTGCAATGCGCCGGCTGCCACCGCGTGGATGGCCGGGGCAGCAGCCCGCACGGCATACCGGATTTCCGCCAATCGGTCGGCGCCTTCACGCATCTGCCGGCGGGGCGGGAATACCTGATCCGCGTGCCGGGCGCCGCGCATTCGCAACTGAGCAACGCCGAGCTTGCGGCGGTGCTGAACTGGGTGCTGGTCGAATTCAGCAGGGCCGAGTTGCCGGCGGATTTCAAACCCTATACCGAAGCGGAGGTCGCGGCGGCGCGGCCGAATCGCTATGACGATGTGGTGCCGGTGCGCCACGGATTGGCCGAACAGCTTTCGTCGATGGGATTCGCGTTGTCCGAATACTCGTATGGCAGTGACAGGAAACCCTAGCCGGGCCGGCAGTTAGGGGTTGTCACCGATACTCGCACCCGACGCGCAGTGCTAGAAAGAGGCAGCATTTCCATTCAACGCTGTAGCTGTGCCGCCGGGCGAGCTGTCCATGGCACAAAAGGCACGCCGTTTCGAGACGCCGGAGTCGCCATGTCATCATCCCTTTTGCACAGCGCGCCCAGGCACTTCCTGGATTGCGCCAGCTGGCAGGAAAGTATCAGCAGCACGTTCGTGCCACTGGAAGTATCCGCTGTGTTCCCCACGCGTTTTCGCAACAGCGTGGCGGTGGGCTGCCTGGGCTGGATGCAGGTCAGCGAATTGCACAGCAGCGCGCAGCGCGTACGCCGCAGCAAATTGCTGGCGGCCCGTTCCGAGGAAGCGGGCTACAAGGTCACGCTGCAATTGGCGGGCCGCAGCGAAATCCGCCAATCCAATCGCACCGCCTTGCTGATGCCGGGCGAGTGGAGCATTTACGACACGACCCGGCCGTACGAGGTCGATGTGGATGACGGCGCGCATTTCCTGGTGATGCAGGTGCCGGGCAAGCAGACCGAAGCCTGGCAGCCCTATATGCAGAACGCCGTGGCCCGCAATTTCAGCGGCCAGCATGGCTGCGGTCGCATGGCCATGGACCTGTTGCGCGTCGCGTTGGGCGAACACGCCCACCTGTCCGAAAGCGCGGCGCGCGATGCGGCCAATGCGGTGTTGCAGATGATGGGGCTGGATATCAGCGAGCGGGCCGGCGGGCAGGCCGAGCAAGACCAGGCTGGCCTGAAGCAGGCGCAGTTGCGCCGCGTCCAGCAGCACATTCTTGAAAACCTGCACGATCCGGCCTTGTCGCCGGCATCCGCGGCCGCGGCGTTCCGCATGTCGCGGCGCTATCTGTACAACCTGTTTGCGCTGGCGGCCACCACGCCTGCCGATTTCATCCTCAGCGCCAGGCTGGAACGCAGCCGGGATGCGCTGTGCGACGCGACGCAGTCCGTGCGCCAGATTGGCGATATCGCCTACCGGTTCGGGTTTTCAGATGCGGCGCGATTCAGCCACGCGTTTCGCAAGCGCTATGGCGCGTCGCCGTCGGAGTACCGCCGACAGGCGCGCTAGCGCCCAAGCTGGCGGATCAGCGCTGTTCTGGAATCAGAGCAGCTCTTCGTTGATCAGGTCTTCCTTGCCGTAGAACTTCACGCCGATGTGGATGCGGTCGCGGCCTTGCGAACGGCGGTGGCGGTTGGTGTCGCGCAGGGAATAGACGCAGCCGCAGTATTCCTGCTGATAGAAGTTTTCGCGCTTGCTGATTTCGATCATGCGAGCGGACCCGCCGCCTTTGCGCCAGTTGTAGGTCCAGTAGACCAGGTCGTCGTAGCGGGCTGCGGCGCGCTCGCCGCAGCCGTTGATCTGGTTCATGTCCTTCCAGCGCGAAATGCCAAGCGAACTGGTGATGGTGTCGAACCCGTGTTCGTGCGCGTACAGCGCAGTGCGCTCAAAGCGCATGTCGAAGCAGGCGGTGCACCGTTCGCCGCGTTCGGGGGCGTTTTCCATACCCTTGACGCGGTCGAACCAGTTGTCCATGTCGTAGTCGGCATCGATGAATTCGATGCCGTGCTGTTCGGCGAAGCGGATGTTTTCCTGCTTGCGGATCTCGTACTCTTTGACCGGATGGATATTCGGGTTGTAGAAGTAGATCGCGTAGTCGATGCCGGAGGCCGTCATGGCTTCCATTACTTCGCCGGAACAGGGCGCGCAGCAGGAGTGCATCAGCACCTTGCTGCGGCCAGCGGGGAGGTCAAGCTTGGGGCGGACGAGTTCGGACATGGCTTGCAGGCAAAAAAGGCGGAAAACCCCTTATTTTACCGCGAGTTGCCGTCAGCCGGGGCAGGCCTGGGGCCCCGACGGGTCCTAGCCCAGCACGGCGTCCCAGAGCTCGCGCACCGCAGCGCGTTCCTCCACCAGTTGTTCCGGCCCGACGCGCGCTTTTTCAACCCCCTGCATGCGCAGCTGATGCTGCACGCGGCGCAGTGTGCGGTAGGCGTCGGCGGCGCGCGTGGCCAGTTCGGGCGCGATCAGGCCAGCCTCGCTGGCCAGGCGCAGCAAGGTGATGTTGCCCAGGTTGCGCACCAGTACCGGGTGCGTCCCCGCGTAGCACAGCACCAGGTATTGCGTGACGAACTCCACGTCGACCATGCCGCCCCGGTCATGCTTCAAGTCGAACTTCTGGCTGGTGTTCGGGTGGCCGGCGTTGATCTTCTCGCGCATGGCCAGCACTTCTTCGCGCAGCGCCGCCTGGTCGCGGGGCCGCACCAGGATGGCTTCGCGGATCGTTTCGAATCGGGCGCCCACGTCGGCGTCGCCCGCTGCGTGGCGGGCGCGGGTCAACGCCTGATGCTCCCAGGCCCAGGCGTGCTTGTTCTGGTATTGCTCAAAGGCTTCCACCGAGACGGCCAGCAGCCCGGCATCGCCGTCCGGCCGCAGGCGCAGGTCCACCTCGTAGAGTCGGCCGGACGAGGTCATGGTCGACAACCAGGACGTCATGCGCCGGCCGAGCTTGGCGTAGACCTCGGCCGCGTCATCGCGCGAATCGTCAAACAGGAAGACCAGATCCAGGTCCGAGGCATAGCCCAGCTCCTTGCCGCCCAGCTTGCCGTAGGCGATGACGGCGAAATGGGGTTGGGCGCCCGGCACCTTGTTCACCAGCGGCCAGGCGCGGCGGATGGTCTCGGCCAGCAGCAGGTCGGCAAGCGCCGACAACTGGTCCGCCAGCTTTTCCACCGTGAGTTCGCCCTCCAGATCCTGCGCCAGCAATTGGAAGCTGGCCTGGCGCTGCACGTCGCGCATCAGGTTCATCTGGCGCTCGATGTCCGGATCGCCGTCGGGCAGCTTGCACGCATCCAGGTCGGCGGTCAGTTGCCGGGCGATCTGCGTGAAGTCCAAGGGTTCGAACAGCGTGCGCCAATCAATCAGGCTGTCCAGCAGCAAAGGATGCTGGGTCAGGTATTGCGCGGCCCAGGGGCTGGCGGCGACCATGCGCGCCACGCGCGCCAGCGTGTCCGGGTATTCGGCCAAGAGCGCCAGGTAGGCGCTGCGCTGGGCGATCTTTTCGATCAGGTCGAACAGGCGGACGGCCGCGTCCAACGGCGCCGGGGTCTGGAGCGCGGCGCGCAGGGCGGCCGGCAGCAAGGCTTCCATGCGGCGGCGGCTGCTGTCGGGCAGGCTGCGCACGCGGTGGCTGCCCAGCAGGGTTTCGGTTCGGCGCAGCAGGTCTTGCGCTTCGTCGCCGAAGGCCTGCCGGATCTGTTCGGCAAGCTCGCATTCGTTGTCGGGCGTGTCAGGAGCGTCATCGGCCGGCGTGCTGGTATCTTCAGCGTCGCCCATGCCCACCATGCGGAACACGTTGCGGAAGGTCTGCGAGACGAACTTGCGGTGCGCGGCAAGCGTGCTTTCGAAGTCTTCCGGGCTCATGCCCAGGGCGGCCGCCAACGCGGCGCGCTGGGCCGGGTCGCCCGGCAGCAGATGGGTCTGTTCGTCTTCGCGGTACTGCAAGGCGTGTTCGGTGCGGCGCAGGTAGCGGTAAGCTTCCTCCAGCCGCCGGGCGTCGTCTTCCGGCACCAGGCCTGCCAGCTGCTCGGCGTGCAGCGCTTCAAGCAGGCCGCGCTTTTGCAGCGCGGGCATGCGGCCGCCTCGGATCAACTGGGCCAATTGGACGACGAACTCGATTTCGCGGATGCCGCCATCGCCCAGCTTGATGTTATTGGCGCTGTCGATGCCGTTGCGCGCCATGGCGCGCCGTTGCCAGTCCTGGCGGATGCGTTCGCGCAGGGCGCGCAACGCGGCCAGCGCGTCAAAATCGAAATACTTGCGATAGACGAACGGCACGCGCAGGCTTTCCAGCTGTCGGGCCTGCGGGGCGCTGTCGCTGCCTTCGAAGGCCTGGGCGGGCATCAGGCGGGCCTTCAGCCAGGCATAGCGTTCCCATTCGCGGCCCTGGCCGATCAGATAGTGCTCCAGCGCGTCCAAGCTCCAGGCCAGCGGGCCGGCGTCGCCGTCGGGGCGCAGCCGCAAGTCGGTGCGGAATACCTGGCCGTTGGCGTCCACTTCGGAAATCACCGGCATCATGCGCCGCGTCAGGCGGCCGTAGAACTCGTGGTGGCTGATGCGGCGCGGGCCGTCCGTTTCGCCTTCTTCGCCGTACAGCATGATCAGGTCGATGTCGGACGACACGTTCAGTTCGCAGCCGCCCAGCTTGCCCATGCCGACGATCAGCATTTCCTGCGGCTTGCCGGTAGCCGGATCGCGTGGCACGCCGTGCACGGCCGCCAGGTCGGCAGCCACGCTGCGGTAGGCCGCCGCTACTGCGATGTCGGCCAGCGCGGTCATCGCGCCGACCACTTCCTCCAGGTCTGCCTGGCCTGCCAGGTCGCGCACGATTAACGCGCTGAACACCCGCTCGCGCAGCTTGCGCAGCACCATGCGGCAGGTGTCCACCGGCAGCGTCGCGGGCGCGTCGTGCCCGGCCAATTCAGACTGCCATTGCGCCAGGCGGGCCGGGGTGACCGGCGCTTGCACGGCGTCGGCCAGCCAGGCGGCCAGATCAGGATGGGCATCCAGGCGGCGGCGCAGGTGACCGGACCAGGCAAGGGCGGGAGCAAGCATAGGAGACGATGACATGGCGTAAGGGCGGCAGACGAATGGGCGCGTTTCAGGTATAAGTGGGGACGATACCGCAAGACATCTTCTCCTGCCCACCACACACGATCCGTGTCTGTTTCAAATACCGTCCCCACGCCGCACGCGCGTCGCGTGCTCTGCTGCCTGTTTTGGGTCGCGCTGACTATTTATGGCGTGGTGGCCATCGGTTTCCTGGGCGTACGGTACTGGGTTTTGCCGCGTGTGGATCAGTGGCGGCCGCAGATAGAGGCTTACGCCAGCCAGGCGCTGGGCGCCCGCGTCTCCATTGGCGGCATCCAGGCCAATTGGCAGGGGCTGAATCCCAAACTCGATCTTACTGCCGTACAGGTTTACGACGACGAAGCGGCGCGGGTCTTGACCCTGCCTTCCGTGTCGGCCGTGTTGGCGTGGCGCAGCATCCTGGCGCTGTCGCCCACGCTGGTGCGCCTGCGTGTGGAAAAACCCGAACTGACGCTGCGCCGCGATGCCGCCAATCATCTGTGGGTGGCCGGGCAGGACATTGACCTGAACGCCAGCGACCATCAGTCCGACCTGAATCATCCCGCCCTGCGCTGGCTGGTGGCCCAACGTGAACTGCTGATACGCGACGCGACCATCGTCTGGCAAGACGATTTGCGTCAAGCGCCGGCGCTGACCTTGAGCGCCGTGGATTTCTTGATGCGCAACGGCAGCCTGTCGCACCGCTTCGTGCTGCAGGCCTCCGCCGGGGACGCCTTGGCCCGCAAGGTGGAACTGCGCGGGGAGTTCAACCGCAGCCTGTTCGCGGCCAATGCCGCCAATCCCGCGAACTGGAGCGGGCAGCTCTACGCCGAAGCCGATGACGTGGAGCCGCTGGCCTGGGCGCCATGGGTGAAGCCGCCCCAGGTCGCCGGCCGGATCGCGGGCCGGGCATGGTTGCAATTGGACCGGGGAAAATTCACTGAATTGACCTCGGACATCGCTGTCAGGGGCGTGAATTGGTCCGCAGGCAAGGACGGCCCCGCGGTACGCGCCGGTTCGGGCCAGTTCCGCCTGCAAGGCCTGCCTGGCGATTTTGTGCAGATCGACGGCCTGCCGCTTGCGCGCAGCCCGGGTGCTGCAGACGCCTCGATCAAGGGCGCGGTGCAGCAATTGGGGGTGACGCTGCCGGGCGTGTTCGAGGAACCCACGCTGGCGGCGCGCGAACTGGCGCTGGATGCGCAGATCAAGGGGCCGGACGCCCAGAACTGGTTCGTGGACGTGACGCAGCTGCACGTGGTCAACGATGACCTGGACGTGCGTTTGCAGGGCCAATGGCGGCGCGAGGGCAAGACGGCGGCGGGCAGCGCGGACATGCGCGGCACGATGGTGCGCGGTTCGATGCCGTCCATACACCGCTACCTGCCCCTGGAGGTCAACGCGGACGCCCGGGAATGGCTGGCCACCGGTTTGCCGGCGGGTGAGATGCGTTCGGCCGCCATCACGCTGAAAGGGGACTTGGACGATTTTCCGTTCAATTCGCCCGGCGTCGCGGGCGAATTCGTGATCGCCGGCGCCTATGCCGGCGCCAAGGTCGACTACGCGCCGGCCCGGCAGCACCGCAAGGGCTGGCCCATGCTGGAAAACCTGTCCGGCAGCTTCCGCATCGACAAGGTGAGCCTGACTCTGGACAGCCCGGGCGGCGCCGTCGCGCGCACCGGGGCGGGCCAGGCGGTCAATTTGGGCGCCGTGACGGCGACGATTCCCGATATGGACCACAACGCCGAACTGATGCTCGACGGCGAGACCTCGGGTCCCGTTCCGGCCTATCTGGCGATGGCCGCGAATTCGCCGTTGGGCGAACTGTTGGACGGCGCCTTGGACGAGGCCCGCGGCACCGGCGATTGGCGCCTGCCGCTCAAGCTGAAGGTGCCGCTGCTCAATACGGACGACACCCAAGTTCAGGGACGCATCGTGTTCTCGGAAAACACCTTCACCTTCATGCCCGAAATGCCCTTGCTGAGCCAGATGCACGGCGATCTGGAGTTTTCGGAGAAGGGCGTCCAGGCCAAGGATATCCGCGCGCAATTCCTGGGCGGGCCCGTCAAGATTTCCGGCACGCTGGCGCAAGGGTCGGATGCCCTGCATTTTGACGGCACCCTGGCGGGCTCGGGCTTGCCGCAACTGATCAACGCGCCGTCCATGGCGCGCTTCAGCGGCAAGGCCGCCTACAAGGGGCGCGTGGGATACCAGAAGGGCGGTTCGGTCGAGATATCGATGGAGTCCGACCTGGCCGGCATGGCGATCGATATGCCGGCGCCGGTCGGCAAGGCCGCCTCGTCGTCCCAATTGCTGAAGCTGCAATGGGGGGCGGCGCAAGACCGCGGCACCAAGGGCAGGCGGTGGTTGACGGCAAGCCTGGGTGAAAACGTCAATGCGTTGTTCGAGCGCGATCCAGGCGATGCGGCGCCGTCTTACTTTGCGCGCGGGGCGCTGGGCATCGGCCGGCCGGCCAGCTTGCCCGAGCGCGGGATGAGCCTGAACGCCAGCCTGCCGGAACTGGACATGGACGGGTGGGAAACCGTGCTGGACGGCTTCGATACGCCCGCCGGCAAGGGCGGGGCCAAGAAAGCCGCGGCCAAACCGGTGTTCCCGGAACCCGAGCGCGTCAGCCTGGCAACCGGCCTGCTGCGCGCCAGCGGCTACACGCTGAACGACCTGACGCTATACGCGACCCGGCCGGGGCCGGCGCAGTGGCGGGTGGACATCCAGTCGCGGCAGGCTACGGGGTCGCTGGAGTGGCGGGAAGCGTCGGGGGCGATCGCCGGCCAGATCACCGCCCGCCTGAAGCATTTGTCGTTCGGCGGCGCCGATGACACCAACGAGGCGGACAAAGCCCTGGCGTCCGGCAATGACCTGTCGGATATCCCGGCGATCGACCTGCAAGCCAAGGAATTCTTCCTGTACGGCAAGAACGTGGGCGAGCTCCAAGTGGTGGGCACCAACCTGGAGCGTGGCCACCAATGGCGGCTGGACAAATTGTCGATCACCAACGACGCGGCCAATCTGAATGCCACGGGCAACTGGCGGCTGGAAGGGCCGGATCGGGGGCTGACGGTGGACGCGACGGCCAAGTTCGCCGATTTGGGCAAGTTCTTGACGCGGATCGGCTTCGAGAACATGGTGTCCGGCGGCGAAGGCTCGGCGGTCGGCAAGGCGACGTGGCGCAACCTGCCCTGGACCCACAATATCGCCGACGTGTCGGGTGAAGTCGACATCAGCCTGGACAAGGGCCGCTTCATGCACGTGAACTCCCGCACGGCGCGCCTGCTGGAGCTGCTGTCGCTGCAATCGCTGCAGCGGCTGGCCCGGCTGGACGTGAATCCGACCAATTTGCTGCGCGACGGATTTCCGTTCGACACCATTCGGGGGCGCGTGAAGATGGCGGACGGGGCCATGTCCACCGAAGGCTACAAGATCAACGGCCCCGTGGCCGCGATCGTCCTGGCGGGCGGCGTCAATATCATCCGCGAGCGCTGGGACCTGAAGGCGGTGGTGATTCCGAACCTGGACGCCAGCGGCGCGGCCATGGTGACGGCGCTTGCCGTGAATCCCCTGATCGGCCTGGGCGCGTTCGTCACGCAATGGCTGCTCAAGCAGCCGCTGGCGCGGGCGATGACCATGGAGTATTCGGTGACGGGCAATTGGGACGATCCCCGGATCGAGCCGATCGACGGGTCGGGCAAGGAGCCGGACAAGCAGACGCCGCGGCCCGCCGATGCGGCGCCCCGCGGCCGCATTCCCCAATACATCGAGCACTGAGCCTGCCGTTCGCCAATAAAAAAACCGCCGGATGGCGGTTTTTTCATGGCGGGCAAGACCTGTCTTACTTCTTCTTCATCATGTCGAAGAATTCGGCATTGGTCTTGGTGGCGCGCATCTTGTCCAGGATGAATTCCATGGATTGCACTTCGTCCATGTCGTGGATGAACTTGCGCAGGACCCAGACCTTTTGCAGCAGGTCCGGAGCGATCAGCAGTTCTTCGCGGCGGGTACCCGACTTGTTCAGGTTGATCGACGGGTAGACGCGCTTTTCAGCCAGGCGACGCTCAAGGTGGACTTCGGAGTTACCCGTTCCCTTGAATTCTTCGTAAATCACTTCGTCCATGCGGCTGCCGGTTTCGATCAGCGCCGTACCCAGGATGGTCAGCGAACCGCCTTCTTCCAGGTTGCGGGCTGCGCCGAAGAAGCGCTTGGGGCGTTGCAGGGCGTTGGCGTCCACACCGCCGGTCAGCACCTTGCCGGAAGCCGGCACCACGGTGTTGTAAGCGCGGGCCAGACGGGTGATCGAGTCCAGCAGGATCACGACGTCCTTCTTCATTTCGACCAGGCGCTTGGCCTTTTCGATGACCATTTCGGCCACTTGCACGTGACGGGTAGCGGGTTCGTCGAAGGTCGACGCCACCACTTCGCCGCGCACCGTGCGTTGCATTTCCGTCACTTCTTCCGGGCGCTCGTCGACCAGCAGGACGATCATGACCGCGTCGGGGTAGTTGGTGGTGATGGCATGCGCAATGTGCTGCATCATCACCGTCTTGCCGGACTTGGGGCTGGCGACGATCAGGCCGCGCTGGCCCATGCCGATGGGGGCGAAGACGTCGAGGATACGGCCCGTCAGGTTTTCTTCGCTCTTGATGTCGCGTTCCAGACGCATCGTCCGGTTCGGATGCAGCGGCGTCAGGTTTTCGAACATGATGCGATGCTTGATCGCTTCCGGCGCCACGCCGTTGACCTTGTCCACCTTGACCAGCGCGAAGTAGCGCTCGCCGTCTTTCGGCGTGCGGACTTCACCTTCGATCGAGTCGCCGGTGTGCAGGTTGAAACGGCGGATCTGCGACGGCGAGATATAGATGTCGTCCGTGCTGGCCAGATACGAGGTCTCGGGCGAGCGCAGGAAACCGAAGCCGTCGGGCAGGACTTCAAGGACGCCGTCGCCAAAGATCTGCTCGCCTTGCTTGGCGCGCCGTTTCATGATGGCGAACATCAATTCCTGCTTGCGCAGGCGGTTGGCGTTCTCGATTTCCAGGCCAGCGGCCATTTCCAGCAGCTGCGAGACATGCAGCGCCTTCAGTTCGTTGAGGTGCATCGCGGTGATTGGTGGGGGAAAAGTAAAGGAGGGCTCTGGCGGCGCGCCACGGACGGGCTCGCGCGGTATTGAATGAGCGCCGCCTCCAGGGCGGCGCCTTCGTTCACAGCACGCAGTTTACAACGCGCCGTCCAGGAATGCGGTGAGTTGCGACTTCGACAGCGCGCCAACTTTGGTGGCGGCGGCTTGGCCGTCTTTAAAGAGCATAAGGGTGGGAATGCCGCGGATGCCATATTTGGTGGCGGTGCCCTGGTTTTCGTCCACGTTCAGCTTCGCGATCGTCAGGCGACCTGCGTACTCGGTGGCGACTTCTTCCAGGATCGGGGCAATCATCTTGCAGGGGCCACACCAGGCAGCCCAGTAGTCCACCAGCACCGGCTGGCCGGATTTCAACACATCGGCATCGAAGCTTGCGTCACTGACGTTCTTGATTTGGTCGCTCATGATGGTGATTCTCGGTTCGGCAGCAAAAGGCGCGAAAAAAGGGACGCGCCTTGCCGTTGTTCTTGTATGTGGAATGGATTAAAGCATACCACTGTCAATAACAACAGGCATACCACTGTTAATAACAACAGGGTTTGCTGGTTTTGTGTAGGATGTTGCGGCGCAGTCGTCGTGATCCGGGTGATTGAACCCTGACGCGCTGGCTGTGACTGTCATCATCCTACCGAATTCGGGGCTGGTCAGGTCGTGCGCATCCTACCGGGAGCCGCGCAGAATCTAGGCTTATCCGTAAAATGTCGGTTTTTTTCCACAGATGTTGGGGATAACTTGGCCACTCCACGTTACACCGAGGCGTCCATTCGCGTCCTGAAGGGGCTGGAGCCCGTGCGCCAGCGCCCGGGCATGTACACCCGCACCGAAAACCCGCTGCACGTCGTGCAAGAGGTCATTGATAACGCCGCAGACGAGGCCTTGGCCGGCTACGGCAAACAGATCCAGGTCACGCTCCACATTGATGGCAGCGTGTCCGTCGAGGACGACGGGCGGGGCATCCCCGTCGGTCTGCACCCTGAAGAAGGCGCTCCCGTCGTGGAGCTGGTCTTCACCCGCCTGCATGCGGGCGGCAAGTTCGACAAGGCGGGCGGCGGCGCCTACGCCTTTTCCGGCGGCCTGCACGGCGTGGGCGTGTCCGTCACCAACGCGCTGGCCACCCGGCTGGAAGTGGTGGTGTGGCGCGACGGCGCGGTCAACCGGCTGGTGTTCAAGGGCGGCGATGTCGCTGAACCGCTGGCGCCGTACGCCGAGGGCGGCCGCAAGAAGTCCGGCACCCGCGTGCGCGTGTGGCCGGACGCGAAATACTTCGACAGCCCCAACATCCCGCTGGGCGAACTGACGCACCTCTTGCGCAGCAAGGCCGTGTTGTTGCCCGGCGTGAAAGTCACGCTGGTCAACGAGAAATCCGGCGACACCAAGACCTGGCAATACCAGGACGGCTTGCGCGGCTACCTGGCCGAGGCGCTGACCGGCGCCGAGCTGATGGTGCCGTTCTTCGAAGGCCAGCAGTACGCCGGCGCCGACCACGAGAACTTCGCCGAAGGCGAGGGCGCGCAGTGGGTGGTGGCCTGGACGGAGGACAGCAACGCGGTGCGCGAGTCCTACGTCAACCTGATTCCGACGCCTGCCGGCGGCACCCACGAATCCGGCTTGCGCGAGGGCCTGTTCGGCGCGGTCAAGGGCTTTGCCGAACTGCACAGCCTGCTGCCCAAGGGCGTGAAGCTGCTGCCTGAAGACGTGTTCGCACGCGCCAGCTTCGTGCTGTCGGCCAAAGTGCTGGACCCGCAATTCCAGGGCCAGATCAAGGAACGCCTGAACAGCCGCGACGCGGTGCGCCTGGTGGGCGGCTTCTCCAAGAGCGCGCTGGACCTGTGGCTGCACAGCAACGTGGAATACGGCAAGAAGCTGGCCGAACTGGCGATCCGCCAGGCGCAGGCGCGCCAGCGTTCCGCCCAGAAGGTCGAAAAGCGCAAGAGCTCGGGCGTGGCGGTGCTGCCCGGCAAGCTGACCGACTGTGAATCCAGCGACGCGACGCGCACCGAAGTCTTCCTGGTCGAGGGCGACTCCGCAGGCGGTTCCGCCAAGATGGGCCGCGACAAGGAATTCCAGGCCATCCTGCCGCTGCGCGGCAAGGTGCTCAATTCCTGGGAAGTGGATCGCGACCGGCTGTTCGCCAACAACGAAATCCATGACATTTCCGTCGCGATCGGCGTGGATCCGCACGGCCCCGGCGATACGCCGGACCTGTCGGGCCTGCGCTACGGCCGCATCTGCATCCTGTCGGACGCTGACGTCGACGGCTCGCACATCCAGGTGCTGCTGCTGACCTTGTTCTACAAGCACTTTCCCAAGCTCGTCGAAGCGGGGAATGTCTATGTGGCCAAGCCGCCGCTATTCCGCCTGGACGTGCCGGCGCAAGGCAAGCGCCCGGCCCGCAAGATCTATTGCCTGGACGAAGGCGAGCTTGAGGCCGCACAGGACAAGTTGCGCAAGGAAGGCGTGCGCGAAGGCGCCTGGGCGGTCAGCCGCTTCAAGGGCCTGGGTGAAATGAACCCGGAACAGCTGTGGGAAACCACGATGAATCCGGACACGCGCCGCTTGCTGCCCGTGGGCTATGGCGATCAGACGCCGGAAGACACCACCCGCATGTTCGACATGCTGATGGGCAAGGGCGAGTCCTCGCAACGCCGCGCCTGGATCGAAGAAAAGGGCAACCTGGCGGAGCTGGATATCTGATGACGTCCGCTACGCCCGGCCAAGCCCGGATGACCGTCGACATGACGGCCGACGACTACGCGGAGTTCGCGGCCTACGTGTACAAGCGCCCCGAACTGCGCCGCCGCCGCTACCGTTCCCACCTGCGCTTCGCCGTCCTGATGATCGTGGCCTTGCTGGCCTACCTGATCTGGCAGACCTGGGACGGCAAGGGGCCTGACTGGGGACGGATATTGCCCGTGTATTTCCAGGGACTGGCCGTGGGGCTGGGCATCCTGGCGCTGCTGGCGCTGGCCTACGAGTTCGCCTTGCCCCCACTGGTCAGGATGAACACGCGGCGCATGCTGAAAAAGCAGCCCGACGACCTGTTCCTGGGCCGGCATCAGCTGGACTTCGGACCCGACGGCATCTCGGACACGACCGCAACCGCCTCCGGGCGCATGGAGTGGGCCGACATCCGCCGGGTGGAAGAAACCCCGCAGCACCTGTACGTCATCCTGGGCACCTTGCAAGGCGTGATCATTCCCAAGCGCGGCCAGGACGCCGCTACGTTGGAGGCGGTGCGCGCCCAATTGCGCGCGCACGTCGACGATACGCAGCTGGCGCCGTCCGCTTGAGGCGCATTGACGCCGTTTCGATGAATTTGTCTACCTGAAACCATCATGACCGACAGCAATCAACCCGGCTTGTTCGACCCCACTCCGCCTGACGGCGATGGCGACGCCAACGCGGCCATCACGCTGGCGCGCTATGCCGAACAGGCCTATCTGGACTACGCGGTTTCCGTCGTGCGGGGCCGCGCCTTGCCTGACGTGGGCGACGGGCAGAAGCCCGTGCAGCGCCGCATCCTGTTCGCCATGCAGGCGATGGGTCTGGCCGCAGGCGCCAAGCCCGTGAAGTCCGCGCGTGTCGTGGGCGACGTGCTGGGTAAGTACCACCCGCATGGCGACCAGGCCGCCTACGACGCCATGGTGCGCATGGCGCAGGATTTTTCGCTGCGCTATCCGCTGATCGACGGCCAGGGCAACTTCGGTTCGCGCGACGGCGACAACGCCGCGGCGATGCGATACACCGAAGCCCGCCTGACGCCCATCGCCAAGCTGCTGCTGGACGAGCTGGACGAGGGCACGGTGGACTTTGTCCCCAACTACGACGGCAGCCAGCAAGAGCCGCAAATGCTGCCGGCGCGCCTGCCCGTGATGCTGCTGAACGGCGCCTCGGGCATCGCGGTCGGCATGGCCACTGAAATCCCGTCGCACAATCTGCGCGAAGTGGCCCAGGCCTGCGTGGCGCTGATCAAGCATCCGCAATTGCCGGACGAAGAGCTGCACGCCATGATCCCCGGCCCCGACTTCGCCGGTGGCGGCCAGATCATTACGCCCGCCGCCGATATCGCGCAGATCTACCGCGCGGGCCGGGGTTCGCTGAAGGTGCGCGCCCGCTGGCAGTTCGAGGAAATGGCGCGCGGCCAGTGGCAACTGGTGATCACCGAGCTGCCCCCGGGCACGTCGGGCCAGAAGGTCCTGGAAGAGATCGAGGAAATCACCAACCCGAAGGTCAAGTCCGGCAAGAAGAGCCTGACGCCCGAGCAGACGCAGGCCAAGGCGGTCATGCTGAATCTGCTGGACGCCGTGCGCGACGAATCCGGCAAGGACGCCGCGGTGCGACTCGTCTTCGAACCGAAGACTTCGCGGGTGGACCGCGACGAATTCGTCAACACGCTGCTGGCGCAGACCAGCATGGAAAGCAGCTCGTCGATCAACCTGGTCTGCATCGGCACCGACGGCCGGCCGCGGCAGAAGGGCCTGCGCGACATCCTGGTCGAGTGGGTGGCATTCCGCACCAACACTGTGATGCGCCGCACGCGCTTCCGCCTGGACAAGGTCACCGACCGCATCCACGTGCTGGAAGGCCGCATGCTGGTCTACCTGAACGTGGACGAAGTCATCCAGACGATCCGCGAATCCGACGAGCCGCGCGCCGCGCTGATGGAACGCTTCAAGCTGTCCGAGCGCCAGGCCGAAGACATCCTGGAAATGCGCTTGCGCCAATTGGCCCGTCTTGAAGGCTTCAAGATCGAGCAGGAGTTGGCCGACAAACGCAAGGATCAGATCTCGCTGCAAGAGCTGCTGGATAACCCGAACACGCTCAAGCGCCTGTTGATCAAGGAAATCGAGGCTGACGCCAAGCAGTACGGCGACGACCGCCGCACCCTGATCGAGACGGCCGAACGCGCCGTGCTGGAAACCAAGGTGCTGGACGAGCCGGTCACGGTCATCGTGTCGCAAAAGGGCTGGCTGCGCGCCCGTCAGGGCCATGGCCACGACGCCTCGCAGTTCGGTTTCAAGCAGGGCGACGACCTGTACGGCGCATTTGAGTGCCGCACCACCGACACGTTGATCGCGATGGGCGACAACGGCCGGGTGTATTCGGTGCCGGTCGGGGGGCTGCCCTCGGCCCGGGGCGACGGCCAGCCGGTCACCACCATGATCGACCTGGAGTCCGGCACGCGCATCGTGCATACCATCGCCGCGGCGCCGGATACGCGTTGGCTGTTGGCCACCCGCGGCGGCTACGGCTTTGCCGCCAAGCTGTCCGACATGGTCAGCCGCCAGCGCGCCGGCAAGCAGTTCATCACCCTGGAAGAGGGCGACGAGATGCTGCGCCCGGTGCCGTTGTTCGACGGCGCCACGCAATTGGCCCTGCTGTCCGCCAAGGGCAAGTTCCTGGTCTTTGGCCTGGACGAATGCAAATCCCTGTCCGGCGGCGGCCGCGGCACCATCCTCATGGGCCTGGACGCCTCGGACAAGCTGGACCAGACGGTGCCGATCGGCGCCCGCGGCCTGCGCGCCACGGGCATCTACCGCAATAAGCTGACCGAAGACATCCTGGTCGGCGACGCGCTGGCGCCCTATGTGGGCAAGCGTGCGCGCAAGGGGCGGCAGCTGGACGTGCGTCCCAAGCAGCCGGTGCTGTCGCCCGTACTGGGTTGATGGCGGGCCGGCAGGGAGCGGATCCGCTCCCTGCCGCCTGGCGCCAAGAGGGGCGGGCCATATGGCCCGCTTTTTTTCTTGACCGGATCCAAGGGGTTGCTATTTAATAGATAGACCAGTCAGTCTATTAATAACGAATGCGTAAAACAGATCCCATCAAGCAGCAGGAACGCCGCCGCCACATCCTGGAGGCTGCCGCGCATTGCTTTGCAGAACACGGTTTCCACGCCACTTCCACCGCGCAGATCTGCGCGCGGGCGGCGATGAGCCCCGGCAACCTGTTCCATTACTACGCCAGCAAGGCCGACATCATCGAGGCACTTGTCGCCTCCGACACCGACGACATCCGGTCACGCATGCAGGCCGCCAGCGCGGCCCCCGATGCGTGCCGCGCCTTGCGCGAATGGGTCGACGGCCAGCTGGCCCTGTATCAGGATCCGGCGTTCGTGCGCCTGGGCATGGAGGTGCTGGCCGAGGCCGTGCGAAATCCGCGCGTGCACACCTTGGTGATGGCCAATGAAGGCGAGCGCAAGACAGGCCTGCTGACCCTGCTGGAGGCGGTCTGGATGGGGCAGGCTGCCCCGCAGCCGCTGGCGGCAATGGCAGACGTGTTGTTGCTGCTCCTGGATGGCGTCTTCAGCCGATCGGTGGTGGACCCCGCTTTCGGCGCCCGCGCCGCGGCCGACCTGCTGGCCGAGGCCGTGGAACGCAGCCTGCCGCCTGCCGCCGCCGAGGGCCACCGCGGACCGCGCCGCCCGCAGGCCGGAAGGGGGCAAGCATGAACAACGCCCGTCAGAACCCCGCCCGGCTGGCCCACGTGGACGCGCTGCGCGGCTTTGCGCTCTTCGGCATTTTGATCGTCAACATCGGCGTTTTCTCGTCGCCGTTCTACGGCGCCGGCATGGCCGATCCTGCCTATTCCCGCCCGTTGGATCTGGCGGTGCGCTGGCTGATCGCGTGGCTGTTCGAAACCAAGTTCTATCTGCTGTTCTCGTTCCTGTTCGGTTATAGCTTCACCTTGCAGATGTCGGCAGCTGAACGCAGCCAGGCGGCCTTTGCGCCGCGCTTCCTGCGGCGGCTGGCAGGGTTGGCGCTGCTGGGCCTGGCGCATGCCGTGCTGTTCTACCAGGGCGACATCCTGCTGACCTACGCGCTATTGGGCCTGGGGCTGCTGCTGTGCCGCAGGATGGACCCCAAGCGCGCATTGCGCGCCGCGTTGTGGCTGATCGTGCTGGCCGCGTCGGTCTGGGCGATTCTGGGGGTCCTGAGTTTCCTGGACCCGGTGCCCGCCGGCTACCAGGCGCTGTACAAGGCGGAGGCGCTGGCCTCCATCGAAGCCTACCGTGGCACCATCGGCACGACGATCTCTCAGCACATCAAGGAACTGACCGAGAGCGTCTGGTTCATGGTCTTGTTTGTGCAGGGGCCGTTCGTCTTTGCGATGTTCCTGGTCGGCTATGCGCTGGGGCGGCGCAATGCGCTTGCGGATCCCTGGCAGCAGCCGCGCGCGCTGTGGCTGCTGTGCGCGTTGGGGCTGTTGCCGGGTTTGGCGGGTTCGGCGCTGTATGCCACGTCGTCGCTGCCGTTTGCCGGCGCGGCCTGGGAGCTTCCCGGCCTGGCGGCGGACTTGCTGACTGCGCCGTTGCTAAGCATGTCATACGCCGCCGCCTTCCTGCTGGCCTTGCGGACCCGGGTGTTCGGATCCATGGGCGCTTGGCTGGCGCCTGCCGGCCGGATGGCGCTGACGAACTATCTGATGCAGTCCGTCGTTTGCGCGTTCCTGTTCACGGGCTGGGGCCTGCGCCTGTTCGCGTCGGTGTCGCCGCTGGCGGCAACCGGTATCGCGTTGGCCATCTTCGCCGCGCAATTGCCGTTGTCCGCGTGGTGGTTGCGCCACCACGCCTATGGCCCCATTGAATGGTTCCTGCGCGCGCTCACCATCGGGGCGGTACCGCCCTGGCGGCGGGTGCGCGCAGGCTGATCAGGCCGTTCCTGCCCGCAGCCGGCCCACCGGGGAGCCGCCGTCCCGGCGGCCCTGCCGCATCCACATGCCCGCCAGCAACAGCACGGCGGGCAGGTAGACCCAGTGGTCCGACCAGCGTTGCGGGTTGGGCGCTTTGACTTCCAGCACGTCCCAGCCTTGCTCCCAGCCCGAGCGCTGGGCGCGGCTGCCGAAACGCACCCCGCCGATCTGGGTCTGGTCGCCCAGGCTCATCAGCGTCAGCCCCGCATCGGCCAGGCGCTGGCGTCCCTGTGCGGGCAATGCAGCGCCCGCCGTCGTGACTTTCGACGCATCGGCGCCCGACGCATCGACGCCCGACGCATCGGGACCTGGCTCCAGCGCGGGCAGCGCCACGGCGACGGTCTTGGTCAGTTCGTCCCCCTCCAGATTGATCCCGCGCAGCACCACGGTCAGGCGGCCGTTGTCGGGCATGGCCGCAGCAATCGTCAGCATGTCGGAGGCGGGACGGCTTTCGTATTGCGGCGCGAAATGGTCCATGAACCAGTCGGGACGGAACAGCATGAACGTCGCCAGCAACAGCACGCCGACTTCAGCCCACGTGCAGCGCGTGCGGAACCACCGCATGGTGGCCGCGGCGAACGTCAACGACGCCAGCGTGGCGCCGGCCACGACCAGCGCCAGCTCCCATCCATAATTGACGTCGATCAGCAGCAGGGCCGGGTTGAACACGAACATGAACGGCAGAATGGCGGTACGCGCGGCGTAGGTCACGCCCTGGATGCCGGTCTTGATCGGATCTTCGCCCGATATCGCCGCCGCAGCGAAGGTGGCCAGGCCGACAGGCGGGGTGATGTCGGCCATGATGCCGTAATAGAACACGAACATGTGCACGGCGATCAGCGGGATGACCAGGCCGTTCTGCGCGCCCAATTCCACCACGACCGGCGCCATCAGCGTCGCCATCAGGATGTAGTTCGCGGTCGTCGGCATGCCCAGCCCCAGGATCAGGCACACGAGCGCGGTGAAGATCAGCATCAGCAGCACGTTGCCCATCGACACCAGTTCGACGAACGCGGTCATGCGCAGGCCCAGGCCGGTCAGGGTGATGGCGCCCACGATCAGGCCGGCGGTGCCGCAGGCGATCGCGATGCCGATCATGTTGCGTGCGCCGTCCTGCAGTCCGCCGATGGCGTCGCGCCAGCCCTGGCGCCAGGCCGGAGCCGCGTCCTGCTTGCGGAACCAGGCCATCAGCGGGCGCTGCGTCACCATCTGGAACAGCATGGCCATCGCCGCCCAGAACGCCGACAGGCCTGCGGACAGTTCCTCGACGCTCAGGCACCACACCAGGATGCCGATCGGGATCAGGAAATACAGTCCGGCGCGCACGGTGGGCCAAGGTTGCGGGCGCACGGGATGATTGATGTCGATGTCCTGCGGCAGGTCGGGATGCGCCGCGGCAACGCGCAACAGCCACAGATAGAGCGCCGCCAGGATCGCCAGCAGCACCCAGATGGCCGCGGCGCCCGCCACCGCCTGCACGCCGGTGCCGATCCAATAGGCCGCGCCCATCACCAGCAGCGTGCCGCTGATCCCCATGCCCCATCCCGCCAGCTTCTGCAGGGGCGTGCGGACGGGGCCTGCGGCCATCATCGGCTGGATGCCCAGCTTCAGCGCTTCCAGGTGGACGATGTAGAACAGCGCGATGTAGGAGATCGCCGCCGGCAGGATCGCGTGGCGGATGATGTCCGTGTAGGGGATGCCGACGTATTCGATCATCAGGAAGGCGGCGGCCCCCATGACAGGCGGCATGATCTGGCCATTGACCGACGATGCGGTCTCGATCGCGCCCGCCCGCACGCCGCCGTAGCCCGCCTTCTTCATGAGGGGGATCGTGAAGATGCCGCCGGTGACCACGTTGGCCACCGACGAGGCGGACACCAAACCGTTGACCGCCGAGGACACCACGGCCACCTTGGCCGGTCCGCCGCGCAGATGGCCGAGAAGCGCGAACGACACCTGCATCATGTAGTTGCCCGCCCCGCACTTGTCCAGCATGGAGCCCAGCAGCACGAAGATGAAGATGTAGGACACCGATACGCCCAGCGCCACGCCGTACACGCCTTCGGTCGTCAGCCACATGTGCGACATCAGGCGTTCGAGCGATGCGCCGCGGTGGGCCAGCACGTCAGGCAGCCAGGGGCCGGCCAGCGCGTAGGCCACGAACACCAGGCCCAGCACCGTCATGGGCAGGCCGAGCGCCCGGCGCGTCACTTCCAGCAGCAGCGCCAGGCCAATCACGGCCGTCGCCACATCCATCGGCGTGGGCTGTCCGGGGCGGCCGGCCAGTTCGTTATAGAAGACGTACAGGTAGCTGCCGCAAAATCCGGCGGCCAGCGCCAGGATCCAGTCGTACCAGGGCATGCGGTCGCGCGCGGCGCGCTTGCTGGCCGGGTACGCCAGGTAGCCGAGGAACATCGCGATGCCGAGATGCAGCGCGCGCGCCTCGGTGTCGTTGAAGATGCCCCAGTTGAACGAGAACGGCAGCGGCGACGCGTACCAGAGCTGGAAGAAGGACCAGATCAGCGCGCCGGCCGCCAGCGTGGCGCCGGCGACGCCGCCCACGTTGCGGCCGCCGCGGTCGGCGTCGGCGACAAGCTGTTCCAGGTCCGGGGCCGGCGTGTGCGGCGCTTTTGTCATGAAATTCCCCTACGAGTCATGGCGCGCGCCGGCCAAGCGGCGCGCGTTGTGTGCTGGCGCGCGGCGAGCGCGCGCTGGCCAGGCCTTAGAGCAGGCCCTTTTCCTTGAAGTACTTCTCGGCGCCCGGATGCAGCGGGGCCGACAAGCCGTTCTTCACCATGTCTGCCGGCTTCAGGTTCGCGAACGCCGGATGCAGCTTCTTGAAGTCGTCGAAGTTGTCGAACACCGCCTTGACCACGGTGTAGACCGTGGCGTCGGGCACGTCGGCGGACGTGACGAAGGTGGCCGTGACGCCGTACGTCCTGGTTTCCGCGGGGTTGTTCGGATACAGCCCGGCCGGGATCGTGGCGTGGGCGTAATAGGGGTACTTCTCGACCAGCTTGTCCACCGCCGGGCCAGTTAGCGACACGAGCTTGGCGCCGCAGCTGGTGGTGGGGTCCTGGATGTTGGCCGAGGGGTGGCCGACGCCGTAGAAGAAGCCATCGATCTTGCCGTCGCACACGGCGGAACCGTGCTCGTCGGGGCGCAGTTCCGACGCCAGCGAAAAGTCCTTCAGTGTCCAGCCCATCGTGGCCAGCAGTTCCTCCATCGACGAGCGCGTGCCCGAGCCCGGGTTGCCGACGTTGAAGCGCTTGCCCTTCAGGTCCTCGAAGCTCTTGATGTTGGCGTCTTTGCGCGTGACGACGGTGAAGGGCTCGGGGTGGATCGAAAATACCGATCGCAATTTCGGATAGGGCCCGGCCTGCTTGAACTGGCCCTCGCCGTTGTAGGCGTTAAAGCCCACGTCGGACTGCACCACGCCCAGGTCGAGTTCACCGGCCTTGATGGTGTTGGCGTTGAATACCGAGCCGCCGGTGGATTCGACCGAACAGCGGATGCCGTGCGTGGCGCGGTCTTTATTGACCAGGCGGCAGATGGCGCCGCCGGCGGCATAGTAGACGCCGGTGACGCCTCCCGTGCCGATGCTGACGAACTTCTGTTGGGCGGCGGCGGGTGCCGGCGCCATGGACAGCAATGCCGTGGCCAAGCCTGCCGCGGCGAGCGTCCAGGCGTTGCGATGGCCCAAGGGATGTTTGACGGACGTGGTCATGCAAACTCCTTATGGGGTTTTTCCCCGTGATTTGCCGGTCTTTGCCGGCGGTTGGTCCACCCCGCGAGCCTGCGGGGCGTCCTGTACGAATCATCACGTGCCCGCGGGTGGCGGGCGGCGCGCGGCGGATCCCCTCGCTGCGCGCGCAGGCCGGCGCTAGGCTCGGGCCTGTGCAATGGCGGCGTCGATGGCGCCGGCCAGGCGTTCGGTCAATTGGTCCAGTTCGTCGTCGGAAATGATGAAGGGCGGGGCAAGCAGCACGTGGTCGCCCTGGCGGCCGTCGATCGTGCCGCCCATCGGGTAGACCATGAGGCCCCGGGCCATGGCTTCGCGCTTGATCCGGGCATGCAGCGTCAACGCAGGGTCGAAGGTCTGCTTCGTGCCGCGGTCCTGCACCAGTTCGATGCCCATGAAGAGGCCCCGGCCGCGGATGTCGCCCACATGCGGATGCGCGCCCAGCGCCTGTTCAAGGCGCTGGCGCAAGCCTGCGCCCTGTTCGCGCACCCGCGCCAGCAGGTTGTCGCGGCGGATCACATCCTGCACGGCAAGCGAGGCGGCGCAGGCGATGGCGTGGCCCAGGTAGGTGTGGCCGTGCTGGAAGAAGCCGCTGCCTTGCTGCATGGCGTCCACGATGCGCTGCTGCGCCATCACTGCGCCGATGGGCTGATAGCCGCCGCCCAAGCCCTTGGCGATGGTGATCAGGTCCGGCACGACGCCTTCCTGCTCCACCGCGTAGAGCGTACCGGTGCGGCCCATGCCGCACATCACTTCGTCGGCGATCAGCAGTACGCCATGACGGTCGCAGACTTCGCGGATCCGGCGGAAATAACCGGGCACCGCCGTCACGGCCCCGGACGTGGCGCCCACCACCGGCTCGGCCACGAAAGCCATCACGGTGCCGGCCCCCAGTTTTTCGAAGGTCTGATCCAGTTCCAGGGCCAGCCGCTCGCCGTACTGTTCGGGGCTTTCGTTCGGGCGCTGGTCGCGATAGGCGTAGCAAGGCGAGACGTGTTCGACCTCGATCAGCAGCGGCGCGAATTGGGCGCGGCGCCAGGCGTTGCCGCCCACGGCCAGCGCGCCCAGCGTATTGCCGTGGTAGCTCTGGCGGCGCGCCACGATGTGGCGGCGTTCCGGCTGACCGGTTTCCACGAAATACTGGCGCGCCATCTTCAGCGCGGCCTCGACGGCTTCGGAGCCGCCCGAGACGAAGTAGGCATGCGAGATGCCGGCAGGCGCGTCGGCGACCAGGCGGTCGGCCAGTCGCTCGGCCACTTCCGTGGTGAAAAAGCTGGTGTGGGCGTAGGCCAGCGCGTCGATCTGTGCATGCATGGCGGCCTGGATGTCGGGGTGGTTGTGCCCCAGGCAGGAGACGGCCGCGCCGCCCGACCCGTCAAGATAGGCGCTGCCCGCGCTGTCGTGGATCCACACGCCCTGGCCGCGTACGGCGACAGGCGGCGTCTGGCGTAGGGAACGATGCAGGACGTGGGTTTGGCTCATGGGGATTCCGGGATGCGTGAGTGGGCGGTGGGAAAGGGCGATGGTTGGAAGGGGCGGGCGGTCAGCCAGGCCGTCGCGAGGCGGGCGCGGCCCAGTAGACGTTGTCGGTGCGCAGCCGATCTTCGACTTCGGTCAGGCGGTTGAGCACATCGGCGCCGCCGCGGGCGGTCAGGCGCGCAATCAGGTGCTCGGCCAGGCCCAGCAGGCCGGCGGTGGTATGGAAGAACGAGCCGGGCCCTTGGCGCGCGGGGCGCGCCTGGACGCCGTCGCGGTCGGGTGGGGCGAAACGCAGCGTGTGGCAGGCCTCCACGGCCAGCGGCGACAGCGGGTCGTCGGTCAGCGCGATCAGCGCGACGCCCCGCTGCGCGGCCTGGCGCGCCAGTTGCACCGTGGCCGTGGGGTAAGGCGCCTGCGAGATCACGATCAGCGCGTCGCCGGCGTCCAGGTTGTCGGCCTGCTCGGCGGGGGCGCCGCCCAGGCCGTCGATCAGCACGCTGTTGCGGCGTACCAGCTGATACGCATAGCGCATCTGGAACGCGATGCCGAACGCCGACCGGGTGCCCAGGAAGCCGACCTGGCGTGCGTTCAGCAGTGTCTGCACGGCGGCGTCGAACGCGCCCGCCGGGTTCAAGGCGCACACCGAGCTCATCGCCTGGATCTGGTATTCCGTCAGTACATCGTGCCCGGGCGCCTCGGCGGTGCCCGCGGCGGCCTGCAAGGCGGCGGCGCGCTCACGCAGCCCCGGGTTGCGCGGCCCTGCAAGGGCCTGCTGGAACGGCTGACGGAAATCCTCGTAACTGGAATACCCGACCGCCCGCGCCAGCCGCAGCATGGTGGCCGGCGCCACGCCGAGCGCCTGGGCTTGCCGGCGCATGGACCACAGGCCGACTTCAGCGGGATGCGCCGCCACCCAATGCGCCGCGCGTTGCAGCTCGGGCGGCAGGGATTCCAGCTTCTCCTGCAGGGTGAGGATGACGTCGGTGGGGAGGGGCATCGTGGGAATCATCAAAAAAACAAATGATAAATCCTGGTTCTTAAAAAAAACATATGTTTTGTCTAAGGATTTTCACTAGGCCGCCCGATGCGCGCGCCGTCCCTGGGAGGCGCCGCCAAGTCCGGCAATCCTGCGGTCATCTTCTGCAATTCCGTGTTTATTTATTTACATCATGCAGGGGGTTTTTGTTTGACTCGAATAAATCGTGCGCATATCATTTGTGTAGAAATCAATTTGATCGAACTCTTAATTTCCATGAACAACGCCGCGCAATCCGATCCGACACAGCAGTACGACCTGCGCATTTTGCGAGCCCTGCGCCGCATCACGCGCTCGATCGCATTGCATTCGCGCCAGTTGTCAGCAGTCAGCCACATCACCGCGCCTCAACTGATGTGCTTGCGTACGGTGATGGCCAACGGCCCCATGACGGCCACCGCCATCAGCCGCGAGATGCACGTCAGCCCCAGCACGGTGGTCGGCATCCTGGACCGCCTGGAAGACAAAGGGTTCATCCGCCGCGAGCGCGGCCGTGAAGACCGCCGCATCGTCTTCGTCACGGCCACCGACACCGGCCGTGAACTGGCGCAGGGCGCGCCATCGCCGTTGCAGAAGCATCTGGCCGACGCGCTGAACGCCTTGCCTGAACTTGAGCAAGCCACGATCACGCTGTCGCTGGAACGCATCGTGGCGCTGATGGAGCAAGAAGGCCAGGCAGTCGCCGCGGAAGCGCACGGCGACGTGTCGTCGCCCATCCTTGAAGTGCCCACGGGCGGGGCACCCCCAGAATCGGGAATCGTTGCATGAAGACAATCGAACTGGATACAACAACTCTCTCAAGTGCCGTGGCGCCGGCGGTTCGCGCGCAGACCCATACGATGCGTCTGCCCGACCGCAAAGACGGCGCCGCCATTCACCGCCTCATTTCCGAGTGCCCGCCGCTCGACCTGAATTCCCTCTACGCCTACTTGCTCCTGTGTGAGCATTTCAGCGACACCAGCGTCATCGCCGAAAGTGCCGGCGGACGTATCGATGGTTTTATCTCCGCTTATGTGATCCCGACCCGGCCCGACGTGTTGTTCGTCTGGCAGGTTGCGGTGCACGCCCGCGCACGCGGCCACCGGTTGGCCCGCGCCATGCTTCGCGAACTCTTGCAGCGCAAGGGGCTCGCGCATGTTCGTCATCTTGAAACCACGGTGGGGCCTGACAACCAGGCATCGCGCCGCAGCTTTACCGGCCTGGCCGGCGAGCTGGGCGCCCACGTGTCCGAGCAGCCGTTCTTCGACCGGCAATTGTTCGGGGGCGCGGACCATGACGACGAGATGCTGTTGAGGATAGGCCCGTTCGCATTGCCTGCCCCGTAGGGCGGCGCAACCCCAGCGGACTTATCGAAATACCGGGATGGCTTTGCCGATCCGAATGCGTCCACGCATCCGGAGGGGAGCTGGCCGTCTGTCAACTTATGAGATGAAAGGGAGGATTAATCATATGGACTTGAAAATCTTTGACCGGATGGAGTCGGAGGTGCGGGGCTACATTCGGTCGTTTCCCGTGATATTCAGCCAGGCCCGAGGCTCGACGCTGATTGATGAGGACGGCACCGAATACATCGATTTCTTCAGCGGCGCAGGCACGCTGAACTATGGCCACAACAATCCTGTTCTCAAGGAAAAGCTGCTGGAGTATGTACAGTCGGACGGCGTCGTCCACGGACTGGATATGGCCACCAGCGCGAAGAAGCGTTTCCTGGAGACGGTGGATCGCGTGCTGCTCAAGCCGCGCAACTGGCAATACACGCTGCAGTTCACCGGCCCCACCGGCACCAATGCCGTGGAAGCCGCGCTGAAGATCGCGCGCCAGGTCAAGGGCCGCCCCAATGTGATTTCGTTCACCCATGGTTTCCATGGCGTCAGCGGCGGTTCGCTGGCCGTGACGGCCAACATGAAGTTCCGCGAGGCCTCGGGCTACGCGCTGGGCAACACGACGTTCATGCCCTATGACGGCTACTTCGGTCCGGACGTGGACACCATGGCGTACCTGGAACGCATGCTGGAAGATCCCAGCAGCGGCATGGACAAGCCCGCCGCCGTCATCGTGGAAACGGTGCAAGGCGAGGGCGGCGTCAACGTGGCGACGCTGCGCTGGCTGAAAGAGCTGGAAAAGCTGTGCAAGCGCCACGACATGCTGCTGATCGTGGACGACATCCAGGTCGGGTGCGGCCGCACCGGCACGTTCTTCAGCTTCGAGGCCGCCGGCATCCGTCCGGACATCATCACGCTGTCGAAGTCGCTGTCCGGTTTCGGGCTGCCGATGTCGCTGGTGCTGATGAAGCCCGAGCTGGACATCTGGAAGCCGGGCGCCCACAGCGGCACGTTCCGCGGCAACAACCTGGCCTTCGTCACGGCGACGCAGGCGCTGGAGACCTATTGGGCCAACACGGCGTTCACCGCCGAGATCCAGCGCAAAGAGCGCCAGGTCCGCGATTGGCTCGAAAACCTGGTCCACAGCTATCCCAATGCCGGCTTGTCGGTGCGCGGCCGCGGCCTGATCCAGGGGCTGGTGTGCAACACGACGCCCGCCCTGGCCAACCGCATCGCGCAGAACGCTTTCAAGAAGGGCGTCGTCATCGAAACCTCGGGCGCGCACGACGAAGTGCTGAAGCTGCTGCCCGCGTTGACGATCGAGGAAGAGCTGCTCAGCAAGGGCCTGGACGTGATCGAGGCCAGCGTGGCTGAAGCGCTGGCCGAAGAGGGGCAGTCTGCCCGCATTCTGAAATTTGGAGGAAAACGCCAATGATCGTACGCAACGTCAAAGATGTGATCGGCACCGCCGACGAAGTCCGCACCGACACCTGGGTCAGCCGCCGCGTGCTGCTGAAAAAGGACGGAATGGGCTTTTCCTTCCATGAGACCACCATCTTCCCGGGCGGCCGCACGCACATCCACTACAAGAACCATCTTGAAGCGGTGTGGTGCATTGAAGGCGACGGCTCCATCGAGACCATCGCCGACGGCAATAAGTACGACCTGGGCCCCGGCGTGGTCTACGCCCTGAACGAAAACGACGAGCACTGGCTGTGCGGCGGCAAAGAGCCGCTGCGCGTCATCTGCGTCTTCAACCCGCCGCTGACCGGCCAGGAAGTGCATGACAAAGAGGGCGTCTACGCCCTGCCTGAAGCCCAAGCCAAAGCGGCCTGAACAAGACAAGGAGGTTCGCATGATCTCACCTGCGCAGGATCCGTACGCCTCCCGTACGGATCGAAGTTCCGCCATCATCGCCCGTCAGGATCCGGTGGTCTATGAAGACGGCCAGTACGCCAACGCCCTGTCCGGCGAGCAAGTCGGCCAGTACGAGCGCGACGGTTTCCTCTTGCTGGAGAACCTGTTCTCTGAAGCCGAGATTCGCGCCTTGTCGTCCGAGGTCGAGCGCATGACGCGCGACCCGTCGATCATCCGGCGCGAAGAGTCCATCACCGAGCCCGGCAGCAATGCCGTGCGTTCCATCTTCATGGTGCATGTGCTGAACCCCGTGCTGTCGCGCCTGGTGCGCGACCCCCGGCTGGTCAATGTGGCGCGCCAGATCCTCGGCTCCGAGGTCTATATCCACCAGTCGCGCGCCAACATGAAGCCTGGCTTCAAGGGCAAGGAGTTCTATTGGCACTCCGATTTCGAGACCTGGCACGTCGAAGACGGCATGCCCTCGATGCGCGCGCTCAGCTGCTCGGTGCTGTTGACCGACAACAACGAGTGCAACGGCCCGCTGATGCTGGTGCCCGGTTCGCATCGGCAATTCATCTCGTGCGTCGGCGAAACCCCGAACGAGCACTACAAGCAATCGCTGAAGAAGCAGGAGTACGGCGTGCCGGACCCGGTCAGCCTGCAATTGCTGGTGGAGCAGGGCGGCATCCGTTCCATGACGGCCAAGGCCGGTTCGGTGGTGTTCTTCGACTGCAACACGATGCACGGCTCGAACAGCAATATTTCGCCGTGGCCGCGCGCCAATGTGTTCATGGTCTACAACAGCATGGAAAATACCTTGAATCCGCCCAAGTACGGGCTGACCCCGCGTCCTGAACATATCGCGACGCGCAAGGGGTTCAAGGCGGTGACGCCGCTGGATACCTTGAAGCTGGTCGGCGGCTAGAAGGTACCGCCTGCCGTCGCATTCGAAACCCGGGCCTGGCCCGGGTTTTTTCATGGCGGCGACAGGGGAAGACGCGCGCCGAAGGCGGCACGCTCTCTGCTATCCTTCCGCGCATTCTCCGCTGACTTTTCGCCGCCATGTCCGCCCGTATCCTCAGCTTGCATATCTACCCGATCAAATCCTGCGCAGGCATCGACCTGGCGGAGTCCCCCATTGACCGGGCCGGCCTGGCCCAAGACCGCCGCTGGATGCTGATCAGCGCCGACGGCCAATTCATGACCCAGCGTCAGTGGCCGGCGATGGCGCTGATCCGCACCGCGCTTACGGCCGGCGCGCTGCGCCTGTCCGCACCGGGCATGGCCGACCTGGATGTGCCATTGGACGGGTCCGGCCTGGAGCCGGGGGCGGAAACCGTGGCGGTCTGGAGCGACACCATTTCCGCCCGGCGCGAAAGCACGGCAGTCGGGCAATGGTTTTCCGATTTCCTCAAGACGCCTTGCCGCCTGCTCAAGGTGGATGCGGCGGCCGAGCGCAACGCCAAGCCCGATTGGGTGTCCCGCTGGGTCGACGCGCATCCCGATCTGGCGGAGGCGTTCGCCGGGGAACACCACTTCGGTTTCGCCGACGGCTTTCCCCTGCTGATCGCCAACCAGGCCTCGCTTGACGACTTGAATGCCCGCTTGCAAGCCAAGGGCGTGGCGCCGGTGCCGATGGACCGCTTCCGGCCGAATATCGTGGTCGAGGGCGAATGGGAGCCTTTTGAGGAAGACCATACCGCCATGATCACCGCCAACGGGGTCCGGATGGCGTTCGTCAAACCTTGCACGCGGTGTTCGATCCCCGATATCGACCAGCGTACGGCCCAGCAATACGATGAGCCCGGGCGTACGCTGGCGGGCTACCGGAATCTGGAAATCGGGGTGGTGTTCGGCCAGAACGCCATTCTGGATGCGCCGGCTGGCGCGCGTCTGAAGGTCGGCGACGCGGTCGAGATCGAACTGGATTTCTAGGCGCGCGCGGGGGC
Source organism: uncultured Achromobacter sp. (assembly GCA_963530045.1). Classification (GTDB taxonomy): domain Bacteria; phylum Pseudomonadota; class Gammaproteobacteria; order Burkholderiales; family Burkholderiaceae_B; genus Achromobacter. The sequence continues at coordinate 82,025 of CAUSDE010000010.1, read as the reverse complement.
GCTGTTCGGCCCCTGCAGCGAAGTCGGCCGCCTGCGCAATGGCGCAGCGGACGTCCCGGGGCGGCAAAAATTATAGAATACCGGGTTCCAACGGCAATACCGGATGCCGGGCATCACTTAGCAACGCTTCGCGGACCGGGCCGCGAACCAGGATATTTCTATCATGCAACGCATCATGCTGCGGGCAAAGCTGCACCGCGTCACGGTCACCGAAGCCGACCTTCATTACGAAGGCTCTTGTGGCATCGACGAAGACCTGCTGGACGCTGCCGGCATGCGCGAGTTCGAACGCATCGAGCTCTACAACGTCACCAACGGCGAACGTTTCGACACGTACATCATCAAGGCGGCCCGCGGCAGCGGCGCCATCTCGCTGAACGGCGCAGCGGCCCGCCGGGCCCAGGTCGGCGATCTGCTGATCATCTGCACCTACGGTCCGATGTCCGAAGCTGATTCCGCCACGCATAAGCCGCAGGTGGTGTTGGTGGACGACGCGAACCGCGTCAAGGAAATCCGCAAGTTCCCGGCCTGACGCCGGGCCGGGCGCAGCGCGCTTCCGGGCAGGCCGGAAGACGCTGCGTCAACTCAGAATCGTTTCATCATGAGCTTCCAGGTCACCATTCAACCCAGCAAGCATCAATTCCCGGTCGAGCCCGGCCAGACCGTGCTCGACGGCGCCTTGGCTGCCGGCATCGTGCTGCCTTACAGCTGTCGCAACGGCGCGTGCTCCACCTGCAAGGGCAAAGTGGTGTCCGGGGAGTTCGACGCCGGGCAGTATCCCGCCCAGATCCTGTCGCCCGAGGAACTGGCCGACGGCTACACGCTGTTCTGCCAGGCCCGTCCCGGGTCGGACATGGTGGTCGAATCCACCGAGGTCCGCCTGGCCAGCGACATCCAGATCCGCAAGCTGCCGTCGCGTGTGCAGACGCTTGAGCGCGTGGCGCCCGACGTCACCGTGATCAAGCTTCAGCTGCCGGCTTCGGAACAGTTCCGCTATTACGCGGGGCAGTACATCGAAGTCATCTTGAAGGACGGCCGCCGCCGCAGCTATTCCATGGCCGGCGCGCCGCACACCGGCAGCCCGCTGGAACTGCACATCCGCCACATGCCGGGCGGGCTGTTCACCGACCACGTCTTCGGCGCGGGCGACACGCAGATGAAAGAGCGCGAAATCCTGCGCCTGGAAGGCCCGTTCGGCTCGTTCTTCCTGCGCGAAGACAGCGACAAGCCGATCGTGCTGCTGGCCAGCGGCACGGGGTTCGCGCCCGTGAAGGCCATCGTGGAGCACATGATCCACAAGAACATCAACCGGCCGGTCACCCTGTATTGGGGCGGACGCCGTCCGCGCGACCTGTATATGGACGCGCTGGCGCAATCCTGGTCGAGCCTGCTGCCGGGGTTCACCTATGTCCCGGTCGTGTCCAACGCGCTGCAGGAAGACGGTTGGACGGGCCGCACCGGTTTCGTCCACGAGGCCGTCATGCAGGACATCGCCGATCTGTCCGGCCACCAGGTCTACGCCTGCGGCACGCCGCTGATGGTCGACGCCGCCCGCCGCGAGTTCAGCGCGCAGAACGGCCTGCCGCCGGAAGAGTTCTACGCGGACGCCTTCACGTCCGAAGCCGACCTGGCGAAAGCCGCGTCGTAACCGGACCGGCACGAAGCACCAGGGGTGGAATTCACAAGCGGAAAAGCGTTGTGACTTCCGCCCCTTTTTACCGCTGGGCCGCCCCGAGGTAAAAACGCCCCCCTGGGGGGCAGCAAGCACGCGGCGCGTGCGCGGCGTGGGGGCTTTTTTTACCGCTGGGCCGCCCCAAGGTAAAAAGGCCCCCTCGGGGGGCAGCAAGCACGCAAGGCGTGCGCGGCGTGGGGGCTTTTTTTACCGCTGGGCCGCCCCAAGGTAAAAACGCCCCCTTGGGGGCAGCAAGCACGCAAGGCGTGCGCGGCGTGGGGGCCCTTTTTTATACGTAGGCGAAGGCAAATCGGCGGGGTAAACTGCCTTGGCAGCGGCTTGCCAAGGGGGCGGACATCGGGTCCGTGAGCCGATTTGGCACGCAAGGAGCAATGCGGGCATGAAAGTAGCGGTATTGGGTAGCGGCATTATCGGAATCTCCAGCGCCTGGTGGCTAAGCCAGGCCGGCCATGACGTCGTGGTCATTGATCGCTGCACCGGTCCCGCGCAGGAAACCAGCCTGGCCAACGGCGCGCAGATCTCGGTCTCGTATGCCGAACCGTGGGCCAATCCGCAGGCTCCGCTCAAACTGCTCAAATGGATGTTCCAGGACGACGCGCCGTTGCTGTTCCGCCCGCAATTGGATTGGCGGCAATGGATGTGGGGCTTGGCGTTCCTGCGCGAATGCCTGCCCAGCCGCCTGGCGCCGAATATCCGCGCCATGGTCCGCATGGCCGAGTACAGCCGTGCCACGCTGCGCGGCATGCGTGCCGAGCTGGGCATCGAATACGACCACCTTGAACGCGGCATCCTGAATTTCTACCGTGACCCGCACGAATTCGAAAACTCCCAGCGCGCGGCCGGGCTGATGCGCGATTTCGGCGTGGAACGCCGGGTGGTCTCGGCCGACGAGGTCATCGCCATCGAACCCGCCTTGGCGCCCCACCGGCAAACGATCGTCGGGGGCGACTACACCCCCGAAGACGAAAGCGGCGACGTGCACCTGTTCACGGTCGCGCTGGCCGAACGCTGCGCCCGCGCCGGCGTCGAATTCCGCTACAGCACGCGGGCGACCCGCCTCTTGACCCAGGGCGGCACCGTGCAAGGCGTCGAGGTCATTGAACCCGATGGCCGCTACGGCGCGGTCTCGGCCGACGCTTACGTGGTGGCCATGGGCAGTTTCAGCCCCAACATGCTGCGTCCGCTGGGCATCCCCTGCAACGTCTATCCCGCCAAGGGGTACTCGGCGACCTTCCCGGTGTTGAAACCGGAGGCCACGCCTACGGTCAGCCTGACGGACAGCAGCCACAAAATCGTGTTCTCGCGCCTGGGCGACCGGTTGCGCATGGCTGGCACGGCAGAACTCTCGGGATACTCCCGGGGCCTGAACACCAGCCGTTGCGAAGCCTTGACCCGCCTGGCGCAAGAACTCTTTCCCGACGCGCTCGATTTCGCGCGCGTCAGCTATTGGTCGGGCTTGCGCCCGTCCACTCCCTCGAATGTGCCCATCATCGGCCGTAGCCGTATCCCCAATTTGTATATCAATACGGGACACGGTACGCTTGGCTGGACGATGGGTGTTGGCTCGGGCCGGGCATTGGCCGATCTGCTTAGCGGACGGCGGCCAGAACCGGAATTCCCTTTTCTTGGTCTGTGAACCTATGAAGAATCTGCAATTGGCGGGCGTTGCCCGCGCGATGTTCGCCAGCCGGCGTGCATGGGTGTTCGGCGCCGCCATGGCAATGGCAGGCGTGGCAAACGCCGCTCCCGTGGAAATCCAAGTCTGGCACACGCTGTCGGACGCGAATAAGGCCGAGTTCGAAAAACTGGCCAAGCAGTACAACAAAGAGCAGGACCAGGTCAGCGTCAAGCTGCGCGGGTTCAACTCGCAGGACGCGCTTGAGCAAGAGGCCGTCACGGCCGTCAAGGCCAAGAAGGCGCCCAATCTGGTGCAGCTGACCGACAACCACTCGCCGGAAGTCGTGGCCCAGCACAAGGCCATCCTGCCGATGTACGAACTGCTGGCCAAGTACCCGATCAAGGACTTGAACTGGTTCGTGCCGGCCACCAGCAGCTTCACGCGCGACGGCAAGGGCCGCCTGCTGGCCTTCCCCTGGATGGCTGAAGTGCCGGTGATGTTCTACAACACCGCCGCCTACAAGAAGGCGGGCCTCGATCCCAACAATCCGGCCCGTACCTGGAACGGCCTGCAAGCCGAACTGCTGAAGCTGCGCGACGTGGCGGACATCGATTGTCCGTACGCCTCCAGCGACCAGGTCACCGTGCACCTGGAGAACCTGGCGCCGATCAACGGCCAGCAATTCACCAGCAACAACAACGGACTGGACGCAGTCACCAAGAAGAGCGCCGCGCCTGCCATGCAGTTCGACACGCTCTACATGCGCCACATCTCGCTGATGGTCAGCTGGAAGCGTTCGCTGCTGTTCATGGCGCACACGGGCGACGCCTCGGCCGACAAGCTGTTCGCCAAGGGCGAATGCGCCGTGCTGACGGCCAATTCGGGCGCCTTCGGCACCTTCGTGGCCACCAAGTCGCTGTCGTTCGGCGTGGCGCCGGTCCCTTACTACGATCAGGCCACCAAGACCGCCGGCCAGCCGTTTGTCAGTGGCTCTGCGCTGTGGGCGCTTGACGGTCGTCCGCAGGCCGAAGAAAAGGCCACCGCGCAGTTCCTGGCCTGGCTCTCCAAGCCGGTGGTCGCCGCCGAATGGCACCAGCGCACGGGTTTCCTGCCGCTGACGGAAGCGGCGTTCCGCGCATCCGACGTGTCGTTCTACAAGAGCATCCCGGGCGCGCAAGCCGTGATCGCTTCGATGAGCTCGCGTCCGGCCAGCAACAGCCGTGGCTTCCGGATGGCGAACTACAACCGCATCGAGCCCGTGCTGAACCAGCAACTGAACGATGCCTTTGAAGGCAAGGTGCCGCCCGTGTCGGCCCTGAACAATGCGGCGACTCAAGCGCGCAGCATCGCCACGCAACGTTGATCCTCGTGGCTTGATCCGGCAGCGTTGACGCCTGCCGGTTGTGCCCGCAAGAACCCGGTCCCAGGACCGGGTTTTTTTTCGTCCCCAGATCGCGTCGACGCGGGGGGGATCAAAGCATCCATGCGTACATGCCAGTCTGGCGGGGCGCCAGCCCGTCGTCCACCATGCCGTTCACGCGTACCGCTTCGGGTGCGCCCTTTGCTTGCGGTGAGGCATGGTTCGACTTTTCTTCCTGGTGGCAAGCCTGTCCGGCCTGGGCGCTTGCACAAGCTGGCCGGCCAATGGCGGTCCTGGCGCATCATGGCAGGCGTCTGAGCCTGCCGCGGGTGGCTTCCGGTTTGATTGGCGCCTGTCGGGGGATCCCGCGGTTGCGCCCGTGCAGGTGTTCGACAACGGCAGGGAAGTCTGGCTGCAGTTCGCGCCGGGCCAGGCCTTGCCCGCCGTGTTCGGCGTGCGGGGCGATGGCGAACATGCCTTGCCCTATGTGCGCCGCCATCCCTATGTGGTCGTGAAAGGCGAATGGGCCATGCTGCGCTTTCGCGGGGGCCGCTTGGCGGCAAGGGCGGAGCGTGAGGACGACGTGGCGAACATGGCTGCGGCGCCCGCGCAATCCCGGCCGGTGCCGATGCCAGGCGTCGGCGCGTTGGCCGCTGAGGGGCCGTTGGCCGTCAGTGGCCCTGCGGCGGTCGCAGCGTCGGAACCTGTGATATCCCCGCCGCCTGCCGTGCCGCTTCCGCAATTCCGGGCAGCGCCGCCGGACGCCACGCTCCGCGCCGTGCTGGCGCGTTGGGCGGAAAGTTCGGGTTGGACGTTCCAGCCGCAGCATTGGGCGGTGGACGTCGACATCCCCTTGTCCGCGTCGGCGGACTTCTCGGGTGACTTCAAGTCCGCCGTCCGCGAATTGCTCGGCGCAACCGAGCTGGCCGAGAAGCCCTTGCAGCCTTGCTTCTACGGCAACCAGGTGCTGCGCGTGGTGCCGCTCGCCCAGTCCTGCTCTCGCATGGCATCACTGCAAGGAGGCGGGGCATGACGATCAGGCGCATGAGGGGCGTGGTGGCGTGCGGGGTGGTGGGTGGGGTGTTGAGCGGTTGCGCGGCATCGGACCACGCGGCGGATCTGACCCGGGAGGCGAACGACCGGCACGCGGGCCTGGCCAGCCGCCATCAGGCCTTCGCGGATCGCTTGACGGACCGCCAGGCGCGCATCGCCGCGCAGGACGTCGCCGCGCCGTGGATCGCGGGCAAGCCGCAGCCGCTGGCGCGCGCCGTGTCCTTGCCGCCTGCGTTGCGGGAAAACGTCCCCACGACGCTGATGCTGGCCGACGGGGCAGACCTTCCCGCCCTGGCCCAACGCCTGGGCGCCGCCACCGGCATCCCGGTGCGCGTGCGGCCCGACGCCTTGCTCCCGCTTGAACAGTTCCTGCCGCGCCTGGCCGTCGATACCGGGCTGGCAACGCCATCTCCAACCCGGCTTGAAGTCCGGGAGGGGCCTTTGCCTCTGGCCGATCTGCTGGATGCGTTGGCCGCGCGGTTTTCGGTGCACTGGCGCTATGTGCGTGATGCGCTGGAGTTCTACCGCACAGAAACCCGCGTGTTCGATGCGCGGGCACTGTCGCTTGCCAGTGCGGTCGATGTGCGTTTGGGCCGGTCGGGCAGCGAAGACGGCGAGGGCTTCGAAAGCACCTCCAACACGACCTTGTCCGCGAAGGAGCACAACGCGTTGGCGGTTCTGCGCGCCAGCATCGTCCCGTTCCTGACGCGCTCGGGCTTAGTCGCGGACGCGGTGGATGGGGCGTCGTCGCTGGTGGTGACGGACACGCCCGAGGCCCTGGAACGCGTGGCGCACTACCTCGAACGCGAGAACAAGGCGATGACGCGCCGTGTGCGGCTCGTCTTCGAGGAAATCACCGTCATCCTCAAGCAATCGGCGTCGGGCGGGGTGGATTGGAACGCGTTGTACGCCGCCGCAGGCGCATCGGCGCGCCTTGCCTTGCCCGGGGCCGCCCCGCTGGGCGCGGGCATGCTCGAGACCGGTGTCGGCCGGGGGCCGTTCGACGGGTCGCGCGCGGTCGTTTCGGCGCTCAGCACGATGGGCGCGATCGTGCGTCACCGCAAGGTTCCCGTCCTGACCCTGAACCGCCGGCCGGTCACCCATGCGATCCGGACCACGTTTTCTTATATCGACCGGGTGCAGAGTACTGCCGTTCCGGGCACGACGGCTGGCGGCGCCAATGGTTCGCTGCCCGCGGTGTCGATCACCCAGAAGGAAGAAACCGTCGGCTCGTTCTTGACGCTGTTGCCTGACATCCAGGAAGACGGACAGATCCTCTTGTCTGTCGCCTATGACAACGCCGTGGCGCAACCGCTTAAGACCATCACCTTCGGAGAGCGCGGCAATCAGGTCCAGGTCCAGCAAATCACGATCGACGGCAACGGCACCGTGCAGCAGATCGAGTTACGGCCAGGTCTGCCCGTCATCCTGTCCGGTTTTGACCGCAGCCAGGACCAGCACGACCGCCAACGCCTGGCGCCGGGCTTGCCGCTGATCACCGGCGGGCAGGACAGCGCCGCGCAGGAGCGCGAGACGACGCTCGTCCTGGTGACGGCGCAGGTCGAAGAAGGCTATTGAGGGCGCGCCATGAACCGAGCTCCCCATTTCCTTCTGATCGATTGCGCAGGCGCTGACCGCAAGCTGGCTTTCGGCCTGAGCTGGCAGGTGCTGATCGGCTCCGATGTGTCCAGGCTGGCCCGTGCCCGCGGTTGGCGCTTGCGGGCGACTCACCTCGTCGTCGGCGGTTCTCCCGCGACGGTGGCGGGTTATGGCCGGGCGCGTTCGTTCTGGCGCCGGGGTTCGCAGGCCCAGGCATCTCGGCGGCGGCACATGCCGCATATCCAGGCTGCCGCGCAACTCTACGCATTGCGGTATCCCGAAGGCGGCTTGTGCCTGGTCCCGCTTCCGGAAGGCCGCTATTGGTTGGCCGCGGCGCAGGACGGCAGCGTGTTGTCGCAGGCGGACAAGGTGTTTGCGTCGCATCGCGAGGCCTTGCATGCGCATGCGCGCTTGCGAGAGCAACGTCCGGCCTTGCCCGAGCACGATGCGGGTGCGGTGTGGGCCGCGTTGCAGCAGGCCGTGGAGCCCGGCGCACGGCTGGCGGCGCTGCCGTCCCGGTGGGCCGCACTGCCGCTGGCCTTGCGTCTGTTCCTGATATGCGTGGCGTTGTCCGCGGCCATGCCACCGCTATGGAATGGCTTGTCGACGTGGGTCCTCTCGCGCAAACCGGAAGTGCTTGATCACGCGACGGCAGAGCCGGTGGACCCCTATCTGGCAATGCTGGAAGGGACGCCCGCGCATGCGCCCGCGGATCTTTTGCGTTTGCTGGGCGCCGTGGGAAGGCTTCCCATCTTGGTGCAGGGTTGGGCGCTGCGCCACGCACAATGCGATGCCGGGCCTAGAGCCTGGAACTGTTCCGCGCGCTACGCCCGAGCGCATTCCTTCGCCACCAACCAGTTGCTGCACGCCCGGTTGCCTCCCGGCTGGCAAGTGTCCTTCAAACCGTTCGACGAAGCCACGCTGTCCTGGCGGGTTTCGGCGGATGCCGTGCCCTTGGCCCGGTTGCGGCTACCCAGCGCGTTGCGTGTGGATACCGAACTGGTTGCGGCACTGCAGCGCTTGCAGCCGGCATTCGCCTCCGTCGCACTGGATCCGGCGGTCGCATTGCCGCTACCGCCATCGCCCGCGACGGAACCGTCCGCGTTCCAGGCGCCCGCCCCGCCGGCCATCCGGCGCCGCGCGTTGCGTATGGCCGGGCCATTGCGTTCATTCGCATTGTTGCCTGGGCCGCTTCCGGCTGTGCGTTGGTCGCGCCTGACGCTGGATGTGCAGCCGCAACGCCAGCCCAGCCTGGTTGCCAGCACGCTGGTCGCCGAATTGCACGGAGAACTGTATGAGCAGGAATGACTTCGCATCAGGCCGCGCGGCCTTCGCGGGCGGTGTCGCATGGATCCTGGCGGCGGGCTTCGGTTCCGTGCCGGCCGTGGCGTCGCAGGCATCGCCGCCGCAGTCCGATGCCGCGCAGGAATGGCCGGAAGTGGAAACGGTGCGCACGCTGTTGCGCGCCGATGCCGCCGCCGCGCTGGCCGATTGCCGGATCCCCGGCATTTGCCTCGCCGGTGCGGCGTCCGCCGCGGCGGGGGAGCCCATGGCCCGACCGCGCGACGATATCCGCGTGGCCGCGATATTCGGGCTGGCCAGGCGGCTTAGCGTCGACGTTGTCGTCAACGGCGCGTTGCTGCGCTACCAGGCAGGCCGCGCCGCGCCCGTCGCGGGGGAGGTCTCGGCAGGCACCTACCAGCTGCTTGCCATCGAAGGCGCTTGCGTGCGCTTGCGCCGGGATGCCGCAGACCATATCGCCTGCCTGGCGGCGGGAAGGGCGGAGCCATGAATCGCCCATCGACACCGGCGCAAGCCCTGCTGCCCCGCGAATTGCATACCGCCGACGACATTTCCCGCCTGGTGCCTGCCTTTGCCCGCGCCTTGACCCGGGAATTCGACCTGGCCTCGTTGGCCGGCCGCTTGTGTCCCGTGCTGCTGGAAAGCGGCGATGCGGCCATCTTTGCCGTCAGGGAATACATCCAGGGCGATCCCATCGACGAGGTCGAGCGCCTGGTGCGTGCGGGCGGATACCGCTTGGCGCAACCGTCCCGGTATGCGCTGCCGGCGCCCTTGTTGCTGATGGTCGCGCGCGGGCAATTGACGGCGGCAGGCCGTTCGTCGCGCGGCGGGGGGCGGCAAACCGAGCGTGCCTCCGCGCTGGCCGCGCTCTTTCTGGATATCGTGCGGTGGGGCGTGACGCAGGGCGCGAGCGATGTGCACATCAATGTGAATCGCCGCCGCGAGGCTTGCGACATCCGCTACACCATCAATGGGGAATACGTCACCACCGAGCGCTTCTCTGGCTTGTCGAACACGACGCTGCTGGAGGTGTTGGCGGTGGCGTGGATGGACGTGCGCGGCGGCAATGGCGCCGTGTTCGATCCGGCGCTCGAGCAGCAGGGGCGCATCGCGCTTGACGTGGATGCCGTGCCGCTGGTGCTTCGCTGGGCGTCTCTGGCCACCGATGCGGGGCCGTCGGTCTGCCTGCGCATTTTGCGTCTGGACGCCACAGCGGGTGGCGACCTGCATGCGTTGGGCTACCTGCCTGAGCAGATCGAGACCTTGCTGCGTGCGCGCGAACGCGAAGGGGGCGCCATCGTGCTGGCGGGCGTCGTCGGGTCTGGCAAGTCGACCACCATTGCCACGCTCATGCGTGGCATCGCGTCCACCCGCAAAGTCATCACGCTGGAAGACCCGGTCGAATACGTCATCGCCAATGCCTTGCAGAACACGCTGGGCAGCGCATTGGCCGAATCCGCGTGGCCGGCGTTCGATGCCAAGCTCAAGACCATCAAGCGCTCGGCCATGAACGATCTGCTGATCGGAGAAATCCGCGATGCCGATACCGGCCGCGCTTTCATGGATCTTGCCGGCTCGGGCGTCAGCCTGTATGCCACCACGCACGCGGGCGCGGCGGCCTTGATTCCCGAGCGCCTGGCCTCGGATGCGATCGGCGTGTCGCGCGATTTTCTTGCCACGCCCGGCATTCTGAAGCTGCTGGTCTATCAGGCGCTGTTGCCCCGCTTGTGCGCAGCCTGCGCCTTGCCGATGGACAGCTTGTGGCGGGGGCATGCACAAGCATCCGATGGATCGCTGGATTGGCGGGCCTGGGCTGCCTGGCTGCGGCGGACCTACCTGCTGGAAGCCGACGCGCTCAAGGTCAGGAATACGGCGGGGTGCGCCGCTTGCCGCCGGCCCCATTTGCCGGAGCTCAACGGGACGGCAGGGCGTTGTGTCGCGGCGGAATTGATCGAGCCTGAGCGTGTGGACGGTTTCCTGGAACGCGTGCGCAAGCGCGACAACCAGGCGCTTGCGCAGGGGGAAGACGGGCAGCGTGCTGCCGGCGGCTGGCGCGATGCGCGGGGGGCCGGCTTGCGGGCGCTGCACTGCGCATTGCACAAAGTGAGTGCCGGCGACGTGGACCCTCGGGTATTGCTGAGGCGTTTCGACCTTGCCGTGTCGCCGCACATCGTGCGCATGAAGCCTGCCGGGGCGCATAGCGCGCAGGGGAGGCCGGCATGATCCCCCTTTTTCTGCGCCTGGATGCGCTGCGCTTCCGAGCCCTGCGTGCGGACTACTACGAGTATCTGGCGGATCTGGTCGAGGGAACGCAAGGGCGCAAGAGCTTGCGCGACATTTTCGATGACGATGCGCACCGCTACGGGCGGCGCACCGTGAGGGGGCGCCTGTCGCGTTACTGGGCCGCCGCCTACCTGGAGGCGGGGGGCGACCTCGGCGTGGCCTGGTCCGGGACGCTGCCCGCCGAAGAATGCCTTGTGCTGAGCTGCGTCCAGGAAGAGGGCGGCGATCTGGCCGAGGCGCTGCGCGACTTGGCCCGAGCAGTCCGATTGGGCGGCGATGCCTGGGTAGCCGTGGTGTCGGCGGGGGCGGCAGGCGTGGCGGCAGCGGTCGTTGCGCTCGCCTTGTTGTGCGCGATCCCGTTTTTCAGCGTGCCGCGCTTGCAGCAGGTTTTCCAGATGGTGCCTGCCGAAGACTACGGGCGTTTGACGCGCGGATTGTTTGCCTTGGCCCAGGTGTTGCGGCAATGGCTGCTGTTGTGGCTGGTGCTTGGCGTGGGCATGGTCCTGCTGAGCTTATGGTCGCTGCCGAACGTCACAGGCGCATGGCGCTCCGGACTCGACCGCTGGCTGCTGTGGCGGCTCTACCGCGATTTTCAGGCGATCCGCTTTCTTTGCCTGCTGTCGGTGCTGGTCCGGCAGCACGGCGCGGCCGATACCCGCTTGCGCCACGCGTTGGCGGTCCAGACGCGGGACGCGCGGCCGTGGATGCATGCGCATCTTCAATCCATGTTGAGCCGTCTGGACGGCGGCGCCAGGGGGGCCGAGATATTCAGCACGGGGCTGCTGGACGAGCAAACGTGGTGGTACCTGGCCGACATGACCGATGCGCTTGGGCTGGAGGCCGGACTGGCGCAGGTCCGCCATCGCGTCGAAGCGCGCCTGCTGTCCAGGGTCCGGCGGCAGGCGGCCGCGTTGCGCTGGGTGCTGCTGATCGCGTCGTTGGCGACCGTGCTTGGCGTCACGCTCTGGCACTACGCCGTCATGGATGAGTTGCGCCGGGCCCTCACCAACTTTTACGCAAGCCAATAGCGTTGTCACGCGCATGCGTGCCCAGAGGCGCATGCGTGTCCTGTTCACGTAACGGAGGTAATGATGCACCAGGTCAATCAGGTCCATTCCGGCGCCGCGCGCCAGCGGGGGTTTTCCTTGATGGAGGTGTCCATCGTGACCGCCGTCGTCCTGCTGATAGCGATCGTAGGCATTCCTGCGATCGGGGCCTATGTCATCGAAAACAAGGTGCCCAAGGTCGGCGAAGAGCTTCAGCGCTTTGTCGCCAGCATGAAGATCAATGCCCAGGGCGGGGGCGTCACGCCCTATACCGGGCTGGATACCGGCGCCTTGGCCAATGCCATGCGCGACTCCAGCGTGCTGGCCGTCCAAGGCGCTGGGGCCTCGGCGCGCATCACGCATGGCTTGGGCGGTAGCGGATCGGGCCGCAGCGGGGTCGTCGAGGTCGCTGCCGCGGCGTGGGGCGGCGCAGGGCTGGGCTCCGCGTTCACCCTCACGCTCACCAACGTCAGCCATGCCGCCTGCCCGGCGCTGGCTTCCGTGATGCAGCGCGTCTCGGAAACCATATCGATCGGAGGCAGTGGCGGCGCCAAAATCGTGAAAGACACGCTAGCGACGCCCGCGGTGCCGTACCGCGCCGCGCAAGCCCAGGCCCTATGCGGCCAGGGTGAGGTCAACACTTTCGTGTTTACCGCTCGATGAGGCGCCGCTGCCTGCCCCACTGCGCTGCGGCCCGCTCCGGGCGCCAGGGCGGCTTTTCATTGGCGGGTTTGGCGCTGGCCTTGGCGTTGAGCTCCCTGGTCGCCCTTTGGGCTTCCAATCAGCTCGTCCAACGGATCGAGGATGCGGCGGCGCGCTCGGCGGGCGTGTGGATGGCGCAGGTCCGGCTGGCGGCCGCCGGCATGCTTGCACGTCATTTTGACGCCTGGGCCAACGGCGCGGCACCCCTGGACGATGCGGGCGCCGCGCTGTTCGCGGATCCGCTATCGCCCACGGTGGCGGAATTGCGCAGCCTGGCGCACCTGCCGGGCGACTTCCCTGAAACGTCGGCCCTGGGTTTCGGCGCGCAGGTCCGGGTGCTGCGGGGAGGGGGCTGCCCCGGCGAGCGGTGCCGGATCGATGCCCTGGTCTACAGCGCCACCCCGGTGTTGAAACGGGGGGCGCGGTCGCCTGACCTGGTGGGCCTGGCGTCCGTCATCGAGGCTGCGGGGGGCTATGGCGGGGCCGTCTGGCCCGAAACGCCAGGGCAGGCCCGGGGCGCCGCCTTCAACTTCGGCAATCCGCTGATGCCTGGCGCGCCAGCCTACGCGCCCGGCACGGTGGCGCTTTGGGCGGGGGCGGGGCCCGAACTCGGGGCGGATCCCGTCCCGGCCTTTCCTGATCTGGATCCATTTGTCCGCATTGGCGATGCGCGCGATCCCGTGCTTGCCGGGTCGTTGACCGTTGCGGCCTCCGTGGCGGCGGGCGCCTACCTGCACGTGGGCGCGCGCGGCCAGCCAGGGCATGCGTGCGGCCTGGCCAACGGCACCATGGCCAGCACGGACGCCGGCGAGCTGCTGGCGTGCCAATCCGGCGTGTGGCAACCCGCCAGCAGCGGATTCGGCGGCGCATTCAGTACCAACAACCGGTTCGGATGCCGGCATTACACGGGCCAATCGACGGCGAATCCGCGGACGGGGAATTGTTCGTGTCCCGCGGCCTACCAGCCCGTTATCGTATCGGCGGGGGGGAAATGGACCGAAACCGAGGGCTGGACAACCGGCTATGTCTGCGTCCGCTAGCCTTGCCGCCCGCCCGTTCCGCGCTTTTCCGCCAACCCTCTATAATCAAAGATTCGCCTAAATCCTGCGTCATCCACGATGAAATCCTCTGAGATTCGCCGCCAGTTCCTGCAATTCTTCCAGTCGAAGGGGCACACCATTGTTCCTTCGTCGTCGCTCGTCCCCGGCAACGACCCGACCCTGCTCTTCACCAATTCGGGCATGGTCCAGTTCAAGGACGTCTTCACCGGCAAGGAATCGCGGTCGTACACGCGCGCCACGTCCTCGCAGCGCAGCGTGCGCGCCGGCGGCAAGCACAACGACCTGGAGAACGTGGGCTACACCGCCCGCCACCATACGTTCTTCGAAATGCTGGGCAACTTCAGCTTCGGCGACTACTTCAAGCGTGACGCCATCCAGTACGCCTGGGAACTGCTGACGCAGGTCTACAAGCTGCCGGCCGAAAAGCTCTGGGTCACCGTGTACCAGGAAGACGACGAGGCCTATGACATCTGGGCCAAGGAAGTCGGCGTGCCGACCGAGCGCATCATCCGCATCGGCGACAACAAGGGCGCGCGCTACGCCTCCGACAACTTCTGGCAGATGGCCGACACCGGCCCGTGCGGCCCGTGCTCGGAAATCTTCTTCGACCACGGCCCGGAGATCTGGGGCGGCCCCCCGGGATCGCCCGAGGAAGACGGCGACCGCTACATCGAGATCTGGAACCTGGTGTTCATGCAATTCGAGCGCGACGCCGCCGGCAACATGCCGCGCCTGCCGCGCCCCTGTGTCGATACCGGCATGGGCCTGGAGCGTATTGCCGCCGTCCTGCAGGGCGTGCACTCCAACTACGAAATCGACCTTTTCCAGAAACTGATCCACGCCGCCGCTCGCGAAACCGGCATCAAAGACCTGGAAAACAATTCGCTCAAGGTCATCGCGGACCACATCCGCGCCTGCTCGTTCCTGATCGTGGACGGCGTGATCCCCAGCAACGAGGGCCGCGGCTACGTGCTGCGCCGCATCGTGCGCCGCGCGCTGCGCCACGGCTACAAGCTGGGCCAGACCAAGCCGTTCTTCCACCGTCTGGTGCCGGATCTGGTCGCCGAAATGGGCGAAGCCTATCCGGAACTGGCCGCCATGGCCGACCGCGTGGCCCAGGTGCTCAAGCAGGAAGAAGAGCGTTTCGGCGAAACGCTGGAACACGGCATGCGCATCCTGGACACGGCGCTTGCCAACGTGGCCAAGGGTGGCGTGCTGGACGGCAACACGCTGTTCACGCTCTACGACACCTACGGTTTCCCGGTAGACCTGACCGCCGACATCTGCCGCGAACGCGAAGTCGAGATCGACATGGCCGGCTTCGAGGTCGCCATGGAACGCCAGCGCGACCAGGCTCGTGCCGCCGGCAAGTTCAAGATGGCCGAAGGCCTCAGCTACGAAGGCGCCGAAACGCGCTTCGAAGGCTACGAAAAGCTGGAGCTGGACAACGTCAAGGTCACCGCCTTGTACGTGGACGGCACGCAGGTGCAGGAAGTGAAGGCCGGCCAAGGCGCCGTGGTCGTGCTGGACGCCACTCCGTTCTATGCGGAGTCGGGCGGCCAGGTCGGCGACACCGGCCTGCTGGAAGCGGACGGCGTGCGCTTCGCCGTCGCCGACACCCTGAAGATCCAGGCCGGTGTTTTCGGCCACCATGGCGTGCTGGAATCCGGTTCGCTGTCGGTGGGTGACACCCTGCTGGCTCGTGTTGACGCGGTCCGCCGCGCTCGTACGGTCCGCAACCACTCGGCCACCCACCTGATGCACAAGGCCTTGCGCCAGGTGCTGGGCGCGCACGTGCAACAGCGCGGCTCGCTGGTGGACGCCGACAAGACCCGCTTCGACTTCGCGCAGGACGCGCCCATGACCGCCGAGCAGATCGCGCGCGTCGAGGCCATCGTCAATGCCGAAGTGCTGGCCAACCAGCCCACCGTGGCCCAGGTCATGGCCTACGACGATGCGGTCAAGGGCGGCGCCATGGCGCTGTTCGGCGAAAAGTACGGCGATACGGTGCGGGTGCTGGATATCGGCTTCTCGCGCGAACTCTGCGGCGGCACGCACGTCAGCCGCACGGGCGATATCGGCCTGTTCAAGATCGTTTCCGAAGGCGGCGTGGCCGCGGGTGTGCGCCGTATCGAGGCCATCACCGGCGACAACGCGCTGGCCTGGGTGCAGAACCAGAACGCCTTGCTGACCCAGATCGCGGGCATGCTGCGCAGCACGCCGGCCGATGTGCCGGCCCGCATCGCGCAGGTGCAGGATCAGGTCAAGGCGCTGGAAAAAGACCTGGAGCAATCGCGCAACAAGCTGGCCGCCAGCGCAGGCAACGACCTCGCCACCAGCGCCGCGGTGGACGTCAAGGGCATCAAGGTCCTGGCCGCCAGTATCGGCGACGTGGACCCGAAGGCCTTGCGCGGCATGGTCGACAACCTGAAAGACCGCCTGAAGCCGGCCGTCGTGCTGCTTGCCACCGGCTCTGCCGACGGCAAGATCAGCGTGGTGGGTGGCGTCACGGCTGACCTGACCGACCGCATCAAGGCCGGCGACCTGGTGGGCTTCGTGGCCAGCCAGGTGGGCGGCAAGGGCGGCGGTCGCCCCGACATGGCCATGGGCGGCGGCACCGACCTCGCTGCCTTGCCCGCGGCGATCGCCGGGGTGCAGAAGTGGGTGGACGAGCGTCTCTGATGGGCGGCGCGGATACCGGCCTCGATGCGGGCGCGCAAGCGCCTGCTTTCGAACAGGAAGTGGATGCCAGCGGCCTGACTTGCCCGTTGCCCATCCTGCGCGCCAAGAAGGCCTTGGCGCAGATGGCCAGCGGCGAGGTCTTGCGCGTCATTACGACGGACCGCAACGCCATCCGCGACTTCCAGGCTTTTGCTCGGCAAACCGGCAACGCGCTGGTCTTGCAGCAAGAGGATGACGGCCGCGGCGTGCATTACCTGCGCCGGCGCTGAGCTTTCCTGCGGGGCGCGGCTTGATGCCGTCCGCCCCTGCGCCAACGAAAAGGCCCGCTTCCCGCGGGCCTTTTTTCGTGTGCGTCGGCGTGCTTACTTGTGGATGGCCGCCGCGACGGCCTGGGTGATGGTGAAATCCACCAGGTCGCCTTCCTTGAGCTGCTGCAGACGCGCTTGCAGGGCGGGGTCCTTTACCTGGATCGTGCGCATGCCGCCCTGCGGGCCTTTCAGCGTGACCAGGTTGGCGCTTTTGTTGATGTGCCAGATCTCGGCGGTGATCGTCGTCTGGCGGCCCATTGCGCCGCCCGGCTTGGCGCCCTTGGCGCTGCGGTTGGCCGCGGTCTCGGTCACCACTTCAGGGGCGCCCGAACCGGCGGGACGCACATCGACCGCGACGGACTCGTAATAGTCCAGTGTCAGCGTGTCGCCCGGTTTGATCTGTTGGAAATTGCGGACTTCCGGGCCCGCCAGCACGTCCACGGTATTACCGTTGGCGCCTTGCAGCGTGATGGTGCGGGTGGCAGGGTCGACAGCCGTGACCTTGCCCGAAGCGGTGGTCAATGCCGCGCCGACGACACGGGCGGAGGCCGCAAGCGGCATCGCCAGCGTGCCCAGCAATAGGCCGGTCAGAGCAAGGCGCGCGACGGGGGCGAAGACGGATTTCTGGTTCTTCATGGTGTGGCACCTCTCCAATAGAGGAAGTGTTGGGAAAAAACACGGAAAAAACGCGGGGAAAGCCGGGGCAGGAAAAAAGGGGGATGGTCCGCCCTCAGGGCGAGGGCTTGAAAGCAGCAGAAGGGCGGCGCCATAGTGGCGTAGCCGGGGGGAGCAAATCGTCAGGTCTTGCGCAGGTCGACATAAAACCGATCTCTCCAATCGGGTTATTCTTCACACGCACTCAGGTTCAACCGCACAAATGCAGACGCGAAGCGCGGCTGGGGGCTACACTTTCACCTGCGGCGGGCTCCGGCCCGTATTTGTAGAATACCCGGATGTGGTGTTTTAGGATACAAATTGCGCCGCCACGACTGATTCAGCACCTGCATTTGCCAGCCGGCTTGTTTAAGTGCTAGAATTTCCCGTTTTTCACAACTAATTCAAGGGATTACCTATGGTGGTGATTCGCCTGGCCCGCGGTGGGTCCAAGAAGCGTCCGTTTTACAACCTGGTGGCCACCGATTCGCGTAACCGTCGCGACGGCCGCTTCATCGAGCGCGTGGGTTTCTACAACCCCGTAGCTAGCGAAGGCACGGAAAACCTGCGCATTGCGCTGGATCGCGTGCAGTACTGGACCGGCACTGGCGCGCAACTGTCGCCCGCTGTCGAGCGTCTGGTCAAGGACTACTCGGCCAAGGTTTCCGCCGCAGCTTAATTGCCTGCGTCGTACAGCCAGCCGTTAGTTCAGCTGTAAAGCTACCATTCTTAGCTGTTTCATCATTACGAAGAGCGCGATACATGTCTGATGCCGCAACCTCTAACGCGGCGCCTACGGATTTGATCGAGCTGGGCCGCATCAGTGCAGCCTACGGTGTGAAAGGCTGGGTTAAGGTGCAGCCACATTCGGCCAATGCCGAAGTGCTGCTCTCAGCGTCTCAATGGTGGTTGACTCGCCCTGTGCCTGAATTGGCGCGGGGCGCTGTCGCGTCTGCGCCTGTCGCAATCAAGGTTCTGCAAGTCCGTTCGCAGGGCGCCACCGTGGTGGCCCAGCTGGCAGGCATTGCGGATCGCGATCAGGCGGAAGCCTTGCGCGGATACGCCGTGCAAGCGCCGCGCGGTTCTTTTCCCGCGCCCAAGGAAGACGAATACTACTGGGTCGACCTCATCGGATGTTCGCTGTATACCAGCGCCGCCGGTGAACCCGCGCTGATTGGCGTGGTGGACGAAGTCCTTGATAACGGCGCTCACGCCGTTTTGAAGGTCTTGTGCCAGAAGGTGGGGGCCGAAGGGCCCGAGCCTATCCTGAACGCCAAAGGCCGACCCGCCGAAATGCTTGTTCCGTTCGTACGCGCGCACATACACGCCGTCGATTTGGCTGCTCGCCGCATAGACAGCGACTGGCCGGCGGATCTTTGATGCGATTTGACGTCATTACGCTCTTTCCCGAAATGTTCGGGGTGGTGCGCGATCTGGGTGTCACCGGCCGGGCGCATGCCCAGGGCCGGTGGTCCTTGCACGCCTGGAATCCCCGTGATTTCACGCAGGACGTCCATCGCACCGTGGACGACCGCCCTTATGGCGGCGGCCCCGGAATGGTAATGATGGCGGCCCCTTTGGAAGCCGCTGTCAATGCCGCCCAGCAAGCGCGTGCCGCGCAAGGCCTGGGCCATGCGCCCGTGGCGCTGTTGGCGCCTGTGGGCCGGCGCTACGATCAAGCGGGCGCCGAAACATTGGCCGCAAGCGACGGGATCATCCTGATTTGCGGCCGTTACGAAGGCGTGGACCAGCGTTTCATTGAACGCTGCGTCACGCATGAGATCTCGCTGGGCGACTTCGTGTTGTCCGGCGGAGAGATCGCCGCCCTGGCGGTGATCGACGCCGCCGTGCGCCTCTTGCCCGGCGTGCTGAACGATGGCGATTCCGCCTTGCAGGATTCGTTCAATGACACCTTGTCCGGCTTGCTGGACAGCCCGCATTACACGCGGCCCGAAGTCTATGAGGGCGAATCCGTGCCCGCGCCGCTGCTAAGCGGCCATCACGCCAACATCGCCCGCTGGCGGCGCGAGCGCTCGCTCGCGCTGACGGCCGCCCGGCGTCCGGAGCTGATCGAATCCGCCCGCGCCAAGGGCTGGCTGAACAAGGCAGACGAACGCTACCTGGCCGAATTGGCCGGCACGTACGACCCCGCTGCCGACGCGCCCAAACGCCGGCGCAAACCGTCGGCCAAGCCGCTCCAGCCGCCCAAGACGCCAGAGGCGTCCTGAGCAGCGGTCTCCCTGCCTGATCCGGTCCGCAACCGCTAGGGATGTTCCTAGGTTGTGGCCGTTTCGGCTGCTCCTTAGTATTGAAAATTACATGCAAATGAAATTTTCATATGACTCGTTCCTCTACTGGCCGTTCCAGCCCTGAGCGCCGCGCTGCCTTGCCGCCACCGGCAAGCGCGCTGGCGGGCAGGCCGGAATCCGCCGTGGACCTGTGGCTGGGCCAGCAACTGCGCCAGCTGCGCAAGCAGCAAGGGCGTTCGCTGGCAGAAGTCGCCCGCGCTTGCGGCATGTCGCTGGGCTTGTTGAGCCAGATCGAACGCGGCCTGAGTTCCGCGTCGGTAAAGGTCCTGCACGTATTGGCCCGCGAATTCAACGTGTCCGTGAATTCGCTGTTGCGCAACGCCGAGCACACGCAAAGCGAGGACGGCGGCCGAGTCGCCCGCGCGGGCACCCACCGCTATATCGATCTAAGCGAAAAAGGCATCAGCAAAGAGATGTACACGCCGCCGGCGTGCCGCAGCATGGACCTGTGCCGCGCCACCATCGAGCCCGGCGGCTCGACCGGTCAGGAGCTCTTCGTGACGGGGCAGGGCGAGCAGATCGGCGTGGTGCTCAAGGGCTCGCTGGAGTTGTGGGTGGGCGACCGAGTCATGCTCCTCAATGAGGGCGACAGTTTTTGCTATGCCAGCAGCACGCCGCGTCGCTGGCGCAATCCCGGCTCGCAGACGACCGAGGTCATCTGGGCCATCTCCAACATCACTCAACCTGCGGGGGACGACACGCAACAGGCGCCCTAAGCGCATTGCTTCCATCACGGCGCGATGACTCAGGGGATCGCCGCGCCACCGGGCACGCCGCGCGCTGTCCGGCCTTCTTTGCCACGATGAGGATATGTCATGAAATTCAAGACTCTGGTTGTCTCGGTATTCGCAGCATTGTCCATGGCCGCGGGCGCGCACGCCCAGACGGTGTTGAAAGTGGGGTCCACACCCACCGGCAGTCCCTTCACCTTTCTCGACACCAAGACCAACAGTATCGAAGGGGTGATGGTCGACATCGTGAAGGCGGTCGGCAAAGAGGCGGGATTCGAAGTGCAGATCGAGCCCATGGCGTTCTCGGCGCTGATCGGCTCGCTGACCTCCAAGCGCATCGACATCGTGTCGGCGGCCATGTTCATCACGCCGCAGCGGCAGCAGGTCGTCAGCTTTTCGGACCCCGTATACCGCTATGGCGAAGGGCTGATGGTGCTGAAGACCGACAGCAAGGAATACAAGTCCTTCGCCGACATGAAGGGCATGACGGTCGGCGTGCAGGTCGGCACCGCGTTTGTCGAGCCGATCCAGAAAAGCGGCATGTTCAAGGAAGTGAAGCTCTATGACAATCCGCCCGACATGATGCGCGACGCCAACGCCGGCCGCATCCAGGGCGGTTTCATGGACTTCCCCATCGCGGCCTACATCCTCACGCAGGGCAACTACCCCAACTTGAAGATGGCGTCGTCCTATCAGCCGACCATCATGGGCAGCCTGGGTCTCGCGACGCGCAAGGAAGATTCGGCCTTGCTCGATCGCATCAACAAGGCGCTGGTCAAGCTCAAGGCAGACGGCGCGATCGACGCCATCCTGAAAAAGTGGGGCTTGTCCGGCGCCTGATGCCGGCCTGATCTCAAGCAACCAAGCGTTATTGCATCGGCCCGGCCGGCGCGCTTTCCGCGTGCTGGCAGGCCGGGCGCATCCCGCGTGCCAGCGGGCTGTCTTGTCGGGATGGGTGGAGTCATGACGGAATTCTTCAAGGATTCGGCGGAGTACCTGCCGATATTGCTGCAAGGGGCGAAGCTGACGATCCTGGTGACGCTGGGTTCGCTCGCATTGTCGACCGTGCTGGGGCTGGTGTGGGCGCTGATGCGGGTCTCCGGGAATACGTTCCTGTCCAAGCTCAGCGGCGGGATCATCAACTTGCTGCGCGGCATCCCGATCATCGTGCTGCTGTTCTACATCTACTTCGTGATGCCCGACATGGGGGTGTCGCTGACGGCGGTGCAGGCCGCCATCATCGGCCTGGGCGTGGCGTACTCCGCCTATCAGGCCGAGAACTTCCGCGCCGGCATCCAGGCGATCGACCGCGGCCAGATCGAAGCCGCCATGGCGATGGGCATGAGCTGGAGCATGACGATGCGGCGCGTGGTGCTGCCGCAAGCCGTGAAGATCGTGCTGCCGCCTTACGGCAACATCATGATCATGATGCTCAAGGATTCGTCGCAAGCGTCCACGATCACGGTGGCCGAACTGGCCTTGCAAGGCAAGCTGATCGCCGTGTCGACCTTCAAGAACGCCACCGTGTTCTCGCTGGTCGCGCTGATGTACCTGGTGATGTGCGTGCCGCTGATTCTGTTGGTCAGGCATCTGGAAAAAAGGAGCGCCACGAAATGATCGAGCTCAAAGGGGTCCGCAAAAGCTTCGGTCCGCTTGAGGTGCTCAAGGGCATCGACGCCGAAGTCACCAAGGGCGAAGTCGTGTGCGTGATCGGCCCGTCCGGTTCCGGTAAATCCACCATCCTGCGTTGCATCAACGGGCTGGAGCGCTACAACGCCGGGCGCATTACGGTCGATGGCGAGCTGGTCGACGCCGACGCCCCGTCCATCGTGTCCATCCGGACTCAGGTGGCGATGGTGTTCCAGCGCTTCAACCTGTTCCCGCACCGTACCGCGCTGGAAAACGTGATCGAGGGGCCGATCTTCGTGAAGAAAGAGCCCCGTGCGCAGGTGCTGGAACGCGGCCGCGAGCTGTTGGCCAGCGTGGGTCTGGCTGACAAGGCGGACGCGCATCCGAACCAGTTGTCGGGCGGGCAGCAGCAACGCGTGGCCATTGCGCGCGCGCTGGCGATGCAGCCCAAGGCCATCCTGTTCGACGAGCCGACGTCCGCGCTCGATCCCGAACTGGTGGGCGACGTGCTGGGCGTGATGCGCAAGCTTGCCGAGGCCGGCATGACCATGGTCGTGGTGACGCATGAAATGAGCTTCGCGCGCGAGGTCGCCGACCGCGTCATGTTCTTCGACGGCGGCGTCATGGTCGAGCAGGGCGCCGCCCGAGAGCTTCTGAACCATCCGCAGCACCCCCGTACGCAGGATTTCCTGCGCCGTGTGCTGCATCCCATGTAGGAAGGAATCATCATGCAGCAAGTGCCGTTTCCTCTTTCCCCTTCGTTGTGGGCAGCGACCGCGGCGGCGCCTCCGCCTACCCAGCCGCTAGCCGCCTCCTTGCAGGCCGATGTGCTGGTCATCGGCGGCGGCTACGCCGGCCTGAGCACGGCGCTGCATCTGGCCGAGCGCGGCGTCAATGCCGTGGTGCTGGAAGCGCGCGAGATCGGTTTCGGCGGGTCGGGCCGCAATGGCGGCCAGGTGATTCCGGGACTGAAATACGATCCGGACGCCCTGATATCGATGTTCGGCCAGGAGCGGGGCGAACGGCTGCTGCGGTTCGCGGGCTCGACCGCGGACGCCGTGTTCAACCTGATCGACCGCCACGCCATGGATGTGCCGCACGTCCGCAAAGGCTGGATCCAGGGCGCCCACAACGCCGACGCGCTGCGTATCGCGCACGACCGCGCGGCGCAATGGGCGCGCCATGGCGTGGACGCGCAACCCCTGGATCGCGCGCAGGTGGGCCGCCTGTTGGGCACGGACCGCTATCTGGGCGGATGGGTCGATCACCGCGCTGGCGCAGTACAGCCGCTGAGCTATGCGCGCGGGCTGGCGCGCGCCGCGCTGAATGCCGGCGCCACGATCCATACGGATACGCCCGTCACCGGCCTGACCCGCAACGGTGGCAAATGGGTGGCGACGACCGCGGGTGGCCCGACGGTCAGCGCCGACCGGGTGGTGATGTGCACCAATGCCTATGGCGGCGACCTGTTACCTGGCTTGAAGACGTCCGTCATCGATGCCAATACCTTCCAGGTGGCCACAGCGCCATTGTCCGAGACGGTGCGCGCGGGCATCCTTCCTGAAGGACACGTCAGCTCCGACACCCGCAACCTGCTGCTGTACTTCCGGCTGGACCACCAGGGCCGGCTGCTGATGGGCGGCCGCGGCCCGTTCCGCGAACCCAAGGGGCAGGCAGATTGGGCGCACCTGGAACGGGTGATGCTGAAGCTGTTCCCGCAGGTGGCGGGCATCCCGTTCGAGTACCGCTGGTGCGGGCGCGTCGCTGTCACCCGTGACTACCTCCCGCATCTGCACGAGCCGCAACCGGGCCTGCTGGTGGACATCGGCTGCCAGGGTCGCGGGGTAGGGCTGCAGACCAGCATGGGCCGCGCCATGGCCCAGTACGTGGCGACGGGCGACGCGGGTGCGCTGCCTTTGCCCTTGTCGCCGGTCGTGCCGTTTCCGATGTACGGCCTGCGGCGGCTTTACGTCAATGCCGTGGTGACCTGGTACCGCATGACCGACGGCGGGGTGTGACATCGGCGGCCCTTGTCGCCCTTGAAATGAAAAAACCCCGGAACCAGTCCGGGGTTTTTCGTTTCAGCCGGTGGGGGCGTCTGGTCAGTCGCCCAGCTTGGCGCGTTGTTCACGCACCTTCTGCAGGGTTTCACCGAACTGCGCCATGCGCGCCTTTTCCTGTTCGACGACCGCCGCCGGGGCGCGTTCGACGAAGCTGGCGTTCGACAGCTTGCCGTTGGCCTTGGCGATTTCCCCTTCCAGGCGAGCAATCTCCTTGTCCAGGCGGATGCGCTCGGCGGCCACGTCGATCTCGACGTGCAGCATCAGGCGGCTGGCGCCGACGACCTGGACCGGCGCGCCGGCGTCCGGCAGGACGTCCAGCACATCGACTTGGCTCAGCTTGGCCAGCGCGGCCAGGTACGGCGCGTTGCGCGTGAGCGTGGGCGCGTCGCCCTGGGCGCACAGCGGCACCTTCTGGGCCGGCGACAGGTTCATTTCGCCGCGCAGGGCGCGCACGGCTTCCACCTGCGCCTTGAGTTCGGCCACGTCGGCCTCGGCGGCCGCATCCACCGCGGCCGGGTTGGCTTGCGGATACGGCTGGACGCTGACGCTGTCGGCCACGCCCTCCTTGCGCTTGCCGGCCACCACCGACACCTTCTGCCAGAGTTCCTCCGTGATGAACGGGATGATCGGGTGGGCCAGGCGCAGCACGCATTCCAGCACGCGGATCAGCGTGCGGCGCGTACCCAGTTGCTGGGCGGGCGTGCCGGTCTGGATCTGCACCTTGGCCAGTTCCAGGTACCAGTCGCAATATTCGTCCCAGACAAAGCGGTACAGCGCGTTGGCGATGTTGTCGAAGCGGTAGTCGGCAAAGCCGCGCGCCACCTCGGCTTCCAGCGTCTGCATCTGGCTGACGATCCAGCGGTCGACGAACGAGGTTTCGCCTGCGTCCGTGCCCGTCAGGTCATGGCCTTCGGTATTCATCAGCACGAAGCGCGTGGCGTTCCACAGCTTGTTGCAGAAGTTGCGGTAGCCCTCGCAACGCTTCAGGTCGAAGTTGATGTTGCGGCCCAGCGTGGCGTAGGCCGCCATCGTGAAGCGCAGCGCGTCGGTGCCGAAGGCGGGGATGCCGTCAGGATACTGGCGGCGCGTCGCCTTTTCGATGGCGCCGGCCTGCTTGGGGTTCATCAGGCCGTAGGTGCGCTTGGCGACCAGGCCGTCCAGGTCGATGCCGTCGATCAGGTCGACCGGGTCCAGCGTGTTGCCCTTGGACTTGCTCATCTTCTGGCCGTCAGCATCGCGGATCAGGCCGTGCACGTAGACGTGCTTGAACGGGATCTGGCCGGTCAGGTGCGTGGTCAGCATGACCATGCGGGCGACCCAGAAGAAGATGATGTCAAAGCCCGTGACCAGCACGCTGGAGGGCAGGTAGCGTTGCAGATCCGGCGTGTTTTCCGGCCAGCCCAGCGTCGTGAAGGGCACGAGGCCCGACGAGAACCAGGTGTCCAGCACGTCCGGGTCGCGCTTGAGCTCGCCCGTCACGCCGGCGGCGCGCGCCTGCTCGATGGCGCCGGCTTCGTCGTGCGCCACGAAGACCTGGCCGTCTTCCGAGTACCAGGCCGGAATCTGGTGGCCCCACCACAGCTGACGCGAAATGCACCAGTCCTGGATGTTGTTCAGCCACTGGTTGTAGATGGTGGTCCAGTTGTCCGGGTAGAACTTGATGCGGCCGTCGGCCACGACTTCCAGCGCCACTTCGGTGATGCTCTTGCCCGGGTTCAGCGTGCCTTCCGGGGCCGGCTTGCTCATGGCCACGAACCACTGGTCCGTCAGCATGGGCTCCAGCACGACGCCGGTGCGGTCGCCCTTGGGCTGCATCATCTTGTGCGGTTCGATCTTGACCAGATAGCCTTCGGCATCCAGCTGGGCGACGACCGCCTTGCGGGCCTCGTAGCGCTCCAGGCCCTGGAACTGCTTGGGGCCGTTTTCGTTGATGTGCGCGTCCAGCGTGAAGATCACGATCAGCGGCAGATCATGGCGCATCGCGCAGGCGTAATCGTTGAAATCGTGGGCGCCGGTGATCTTGACGCAACCCGTGCCGAACTCGGGATCGACGAAATCGTCGGCGATGATGGGGATGTTGCGGTCGCACAGCGGCAGTTCGACTTCCTTGCCGATCAGGTGCTGGTAGCGCGGATCGTCGGGATGCACGCACAGGGCGCCGTCAGCCAGCATCGTTTCCGGGCGGGTCGTGGCGATCGTCATGCCGCGCAGCGTGACGGTCTGGCCGTCCTTGTCGACAATGGTCTGCGGTCCGTCGACGAAAGGGTAGAGGATGTGCCACATGTGGCCATCGGTCTCTTCGGACTGGACTTCCAGGTCGGACACGGCGGTCAGCAGCTTCGGGTCCCAGTTGACCAGGCGCTTGCCGCGGTAGATCAGTCCCTGTTTATGCAGGCGCACGAAGGTTTCCACGACGCCGCGCGACATGCGGTCGTCCATGGTGAAGTATTCGCGGGGCCAGTCGGCCGAGGCGCCCAGCCGGCGCACCTGCTCGGTGATGGCGTTGCCCGACTTTTCCTTCCATTCCCAGACTTTTTCCACGAATTTTTCGCGGCCGAGGTCGTGGCGGGAAACCTTCTGGGCGTCCAGCTGTCTTTCAACAACGATCTGGGTGGCGATGCCGGCGTGGTCGGTGCCGGGAATGAACACGGTGTCGTCGCCCGCCATGCGGCGGTAGCGCACCAGCCCGTCCATGATGGTCTGGTTGAACGCGTGGCCCATGTGGAGCGTGCCCGTCACGTTGGGCGGCGGGAACTGGATGACATAGGGCTGGCTTTCCGTCCCCGTTTTTACGTGCTGGCCCGCCGTGAAGTACCCGCGCTTGTCCCACTCGGCGTACCAGCGGGATTCCAGTTCGGAAGGTTCGAAGCTCTTGGAGAGTTCCGGGGTGTCGCTCGCGGGATTCGCGGCGTTCGGGGGAGCGGCTTGAGTCATTACAGGGTTCCGGCAAACAGGGCGCCCGGGGTAGGGATACGGGCAGCAAACCGCTCATTTTAAGATGTAATGCGGTCTTCTCAGCGTGTTAGAATACCGGGTTACTGTAAACCTTTTAGAAGTCCCTGAATTCATTAAGGATTCCTTCGGAAATGCACACGGAAAAGTGCGCGTTTCAGAAATCCGAAGCAGAATTGAGGGCGCGTCCGATCGGTCGGCAGTGTCGAATCCCTGCCTTGGCCATGTGGTTCAGGACGGCCCGGAGCGTTCAACAGAACTGTTCAAACAACCCGGACCGCCTGTGCGCCAATCGCGCGATGACACTTCAAGGGTGACACCGACAAGTGCAGAGCCACGCCAGGCAATTCATCAGAAACCAGTCAGAAATCAGCTTTCGGAGTTCTTATGTCCATCCAACGCACCCTCTCGATCATCAAGCCCGACGCCGTCGCCAAGAACGTCATCGGCCAGATCGTCGGCCGCTTCGAGCAAGCCGGCCTGAAGGTCATCGCCGCCCGCCTGGCCCAACTGTCGCGCGCCGACGCCGAGCGTTTCTACGCCGTGCACTCGGAACGCCCCTTCTTCAAGGACCTGGTCGATTTCATGATCTCGGGCCCGGTCTTCGTGCAAGTGCTGGAAGGTGAAGACGCCATCCTGAAGAACCGCGACCTGATGGGCGCCACGGACCCGAAGAAGGCCGCTCCCGGCACCATCCGCGCCGACTTCGCCGACAGCATCGACGCCAACGCCGTCCACGGCTCCGACGCTCCGGAAACGGCTGCTGTCGAAATCGCTTTCTTCTTCCCCGAAATCAACATCCACAGCCGTTGATTTTCGCGAAAGCATCGTTTTAGATTTTTAGCGTTACCCAGGTCATGGAATCCGTCGAACGAATCAATTTGCTGGGGCTGGATGGCTCCGCCCTGTCCGAACTTGTCGGGCAGTGGGGCGGCAAGCCTTTTCGCGCCCGTCAGCTGCAACGCTGGATGCACCAGCGTGGCGCCGATTCGTTCGACGCCATGACCGATCTGGCCCGCGAATTCCGCGGCCAGCTCGCATCGCACTGCCGCATCGAGGCCTTGCCCGTCAATATCGAGCAGCGCTCGACCGACGGCACGCGCAAGTGGCTGTTCGATGTGGGCCAGGGCAATGCCATCGAAACCGTCTTCATCCCCGAAGACGATCGCGGCACCCTCTGCATATCCAGCCAGGCCGGCTGCGTGGTGAACTGCCGCTTTTGCTCGACCGGGCATCAGGGCTTCAACCGCAACCTGAAAACCAGCGAAATCATCGGCCAGCTGTGGTGGGCCAAGCGCGTGCTGGAAGCCGACATCGGCACCGCCCGCCTGGAAAGCGCCAAAGCCACCGAAGATACGCGCGTCATCAGCAACGTGGTCATGATGGGCATGGGCGAACCGCTGCTCAACTACGACCAGGTCCTGCCGGCGCTGCGACTGATGCTGGACGACAACGCCTATGGCTTGTCGCGCCGCCGCGTCACGGTGTCCACGTCGGGCGTCGTCCCCATGATGGACCGCCTGTCGCAGGACTGTCCGGTGGCGCTGGCCGTCTCGCTGCATGCGCCCAACGATGCGCTGCGCGACGAGCTGGTGCCGCTGAACAAGAAGTACCCGTTGAAGGAGTTGCTGGCGGCTTGCGAACGCTATCTGGCGTTTGCCCCGCGCGACTTCATCACGTTTGAATATTGCATGCTGGACGGCATCAACGACACCGACCAGCACGCCAAGGAACTGATCCAAATTGCACGCCAGCTGCGCTGCAAGCTCAATCTGATTCCGTTCAACCCCTTCCCCGAGTCGGGCCTGAAACGTTCCAACTCGGCGCGCGTCAAGGTGTTCGCGCAGCGCCTGATGGACGCGGGCATCATCACGACCGTGCGCAAGACCCGGGGCGACGATATCGATGCAGCTTGTGGTCAACTGGCCGGAGAAGTGCGGGACCGCACTCGGATTACCGAGCGCAATGCCGCACAGCGCCAGACCATACCAATTAAACAGGTGCATGCATGACGCAGGATTTCGCTTCTGCAGTTTCTGAAACGCCCGCAAGCGCTGCGGGCAACGTGGGCTCGGCATTGCGCGCGCTGCGCCAGTCCAAAGGCTGGTCGCTCGATGAAGTGTCCAGCCGCATCAAGTTTTCCACGAAGCAGATCGAAGCCCTTGAAAATGAAGCGTGGGCGGACCTGCCCACGGGCGTTTCCCTGCGCGGCCTGGTCCGCAATTACGCGCGCCTGCTGGGCGCGGATTCGCAGGCCATCGTCGATTCGCTGGACCCCAAGGCCCGCGTCACCGGTCCGGTGAAGCTGAGCCCGGGCGCCCTGCATTCGGCGCATTCCATCCCTCAGTCCAGCGCCGATGACGACCGTTCGTCCTCTACCTCCTGGGGGTGGCTCATCGCCATTGTGCTGGTGCTGGCCGCCGGCGTGGCGTATGCCTTCTGGCAGGGCTGGTTGCCGCAGCAATGGCTGCCGTTCGACTGGCTGCAGAAGCCGACCAAGTAACCCGGTTCCACCGATGCAAGATTCTTCTTTGCCTTGCCAGGATGCGCCGCCTCCCTCCGTGGGGGCCGCGCTGCGCCGCGCCACGCGTTCGGTGGCGGTGAAGTGGGGCGATCGCGTCGTGATGGTGGGCGGCGACGCCCCCGTCGTGGTGCAGTCCATGACCAACACCGACACTGCGGACGCCATCGCCACGGCGATCCAGGTCAAAGAGCTGGCGTTGGCCGGCTCTGAACTGGTGCGGATCACGGTGAATACGCCCGAGGCGGCCCGCGAGGTGGTCGCCATCCGCGAGCAGCTCGACCGCATGGGCGTGAACGTGCCGCTGGTGGGCGATTTTCACTACAACGGCCACAAGCTGCTGACGCAGTTTCCCGAATGCGCGCAGGCGCTGTCCAAGTACCGGATCAACCCCGGCAACATGGGCGGCGGCAAGCGGCGCGACGACAATTTCGCCCAGATGATCGAAGTGGCCTGCCGCTACGACAAGCCCGTGCGCATCGGCGTGAACTGGGGCAGCCTGGACCACGAATTGATGGCGCGCAAGATGGACGAAAACAGCCGCCGCGCGCAGCCCTGGGAGGCCCAGGCCGTGATGCGCGACGCGCTGGTCGTGTCGGCCATCACCAACGCGCAGCGCGCCGAAGAACTCGGCCTGCGGCGCGACGCCATCATCCTGTCGTGCAAGGTCAGCCACGTCCAGGACCTGATCGCCGTCTACCGCGACCTGTCCGCCCGTTGCGACTACCCCCTGCACTTGGGCTTGACCGAAGCCGGCATGGGCAGCAAAGGCATCGTGGCCTCCACCGCCGCGCTGGCCGTGCTGCTGCAGCAGGGCATCGGCGACACCATCCGTATTTCGCTCACGCCGGAACCCGGCGGCGACCGCAGCCGCGAAGCCGTCGTGGCGCAGGAAATCCTGCAGACGATGGGCTTGCGCGCGTTCACGCCGATGGTCGTGGCGTGCCCAGGTTGCGGCCGCACCAGCAGCACGTTCTTCCAGGAACTTGCCGATAGCATCCAGTCCTATCTGCGCCGTCAGATGCCGGTCTGGAAGGCGCAGTATCCGGGCGTCGAAAGCATGAACGTCGCGGTCATGGGCTGTGTGGTCAATGGGCCGGGCGAAAGCCGCCATGCCGATATCGGAATCAGTCTGCCGGGAACGGGCGAAGTGCCCGCGGCGCCGGTATTCGTGGACGGGGAACGCACGGTCACGCTCAAAGGCGACCATATCGCCGAAGAGTTCCAGGCCATCGTCGAAGACTACGTGGCGCGCCGTTACGGCGCGCTCGCCTCTCATTAAAAGAAAGGGTGTAGCCGCGGGCGCGCCGGCAGGCGCGTGATGCGGCATGATCAAGATGACTCAAGCTTTCCAGAAAGTGGCCGCCATACGCGGCATGAATGACGTGTTGCCCGGGCCGAGCGCCCGCTGGGAACAGTTCGAGGAAATCGTGCGCGGCTGGCTGCGCGGCTATGGCTATCGCAACGTGCGTACGCCCGTGCTTGAGCATACGCGCCTGTTCACGCGCGGCATCGGCGAAGTGACCGACATCGTCGAAAAAGAGATGTACACCTTTACCGACGCATTGAACGGCGAATCGCTGACGATGCGCCCCGAGATGACGGCCGGCATCGTGCGCGCCTCGATCGAGCACAACATGCTCTACGACCGCCCGCAACGCGTCTACTCGATCGGCCCCGTGTTCCGCCACGAACGCCCGCAGCGCGGCCGCTACCGCCAGTTCCACCAGATCGACGTCGAAGCCCTGGGCTTTGCCGGCCCCGACGTGGACGCTGAACTGATCGTCATGCTGGCCCGCCTGTGGAAGCTGCTGGGGCTGAAGGATGTGCGCCTGGAGCTGAACTCCCTGGGCCAGCCCGCCGAGCGCGCCGCGCACCGCGCCGCCTTGATCGAGCACCTGGAAAAGCACCGCGACATCCTGGACGAAGACGGCCAGCGCCGCCTGTACACCAACCCGCTGCGCGTGTTGGATACCAAGAACCCCGCCATGCAGGAAATGGCCAACAGCGCTCCGCGCCTGTTCGATTTCCTCGGCGAAGAATCCCGCGCGCACTTCGACGGCGTGTGCCAGCGCCTGACGGACGCCGGCATCGAATACAGCCTGAACCCGCGCCTGGTGCGCGGCCTTGACTACTACAACCTGACCGTTTTCGAGTGGGTTACCGACCGCCTGGGCTCCCAGGGCACGGTCTGCGGCGGCGGCCGCTACGACGGCCTGGTCGAACTGCTGGGCGGCAAGCATGCGCCCGCGGTCGGTTTCGCGATCGGCATGGAGCGCCTGCTGGACCTCTGGGAACAGAGCGTGCAGCTGGACGCCCCGGCGGAATGCGAGGTCTATGTCGTGCACCAGGGCGAAGAGGCCCAGCGTCTGGCCGCCCGGGTCGGCGAAGACCTGCGCGACGCCGGCCTGTCGGTGGTCGTGCATGCCGGTTCGGCTGGCTTCAAATCCCAATTCAAGCGCGCGGATGCCAGCGGCGCCAAAGTTGCGGTTATTCTTGGCGCCGATGAAGTCGCGTCGCAGACCGCCAGCGTCAAATATTTGCGTGCGGACGCCCAGGGCGACGCGGCGCAGCAGCAGGTCCCGCTGAAGGATCTGGCTGCGGTACTGAACAACAAGGGTTAAGGCATGGCATACGATCTCGAAGAACAGGAAAAACTGGACGCAATCAAGGCGTGGTGGGCCCGTTACGGGACGCTGGTCGTCACGCTGTTTGCCGTCGTTGCGCTGTCCTGGGGCGGTTGGTGGGGCTGGAAGGCCTACGAATCGCACCGCGCCAATCAGGCCATGGGCTACTTCGAAGCGCTGGAAGACGCGGCTCGCCTGGGCGGCGCCGATTCCTCGGTGCGCATCAAGACCGCCGCCGCCACGCTGCGTGACCAATACCCGGCTACCGGCTACGCCGCCCGCGGCGCGCTGGTTGCGGCGCAGGCCCTGCAGGCCCAGAAGGACGAGGCCGGTGCCCGTGAACAGCTGGAATGGCTGGCCGCGCAAGGCAAGAACCCGGCCATGCAAGCCGTGGCGCGCCTGCGCCTGGCCGGCATGCTGCTGGATCAGAAGCAATATGACCCCGCGCTTGCGCAACTGAACAATCCGCCGGCCGCCTTCGCCGCCTTGTTCGCGGATCGCCGCGGCGATATCCTCGCCGCGCAGGGCAAGCGCGAGGAAGCGCGTGCGGCATGGCAAAGCGCCATTGATGGCCTGGGCACGGCGAATCCGATGACCCAGGTTGTGCAACTGAAATTGGATGCCTTGAGCGGAGCGTGACTGTAATGCGTAAATTTGCACCTGGTCGTACGTGGCGTGGCGCCGTTTGCCTGGCAAGCTTGCTTGCACTGGGCGGATGCGGCTTGTTTTCGCACGATGACGGCCGTTACGATCCCGCGCCGCTGACCGAGTACAAGGCCGGCATGTCTGTCCACCAGGTCTGGTCGACGTCGATCGGCAGCGGTTCCGGCCTGGGCTTCGCGCCCACGGTCCTGGGCAGCGCCGTCTACGCCGCCACGCCGGACGGCTCGGTAGGCAAGTTCGACCTGCAAAGCGGCCGTCCCCTGTGGAAGGCCAAGACCGACGGCAAGCTGTCGGCAGGCGCCGGCAGCGACGGCACCACCACTGCGGTCGCTTCCCCCGACGGCGACGTGATCGCCTTCGACGACAACGGCAAGGTGAAGTGGAAGGTCCGCGCCACCAGCGACGTCACGATCCCCCCGGTGGTGGGTTATGGCATCGTGGTGGTCCGCAGCGGCGACTATCGCATCCAGGCGTTCGACGCCAACAGCGGCGAGCGCGTCTGGAACGTGCAGCGCCCCGGCCCCTCGCTGGCATTGCGCAGCGTGTCGCAGATGGTGTTGGCAGAAGGCCTGGTCATCACCGGCCTGCCGGGCGGCAAGCTGATGGCGATCGCCTCCGACAGCGGCAACGTGCAGTGGGAAGGCACGGTGGCGACGCCGAAGGGCGCCAGCGACCTCGAACGCCTGACCGACGTCGTCGGCGCGCCGCGCATCGCGGGAAATCTCCTTTGCGCGGTTGCCTACCAAGGGCGTATCGTCTGCTTTGACGTCACGGCGGGCGGCCGCCCGTTGTGGGCCAAGGATTTCTCCAGCGTCAGCGGCGTGTCGCTGGACGACCGTTTCGCCTTTGCGGCGGACCAGAACAGCGTCGTCAGCGCGTTTGCGCTGGATAATGGCGGCAATCTCTGGAAGCAGGCGGCGCTGAAGAACCGCCAAGTGACTGCACCGGCTATGCTGGGCGGTGCGCTTGCAGTTGGCGACCTGGAAGGCTATGTGCACTTCCTGTCGCGTAGTGATGGCAGCCTGATGGCACGGCTGTCCGTGGGTGGAGGCGCCGTCGTTTCGCCGCCGCAAACCACCCCCCAAGGTGTGCTGGTCCAGACGGGCAATGGCAATCTCGTCATGATCGGCGCCAACTAAAACCTATAGAACAAAGCCTTACACCGTGTCTTTCAAGCCTGTCGTTGCCCTGGTCGGTCGCCCCAATGTGGGGAAGTCGACCCTTTTCAACCGCCTGACGCGATCGCGCGCCGCGTTGGTGGCCGATTTTTCCGGCCTGACCCGCGATCGCCATTACGGTGAGGGCAGGGTAGGCGAGATCCCGTTCATCGCTATCGATACCGGCGGTTTCGAACCCGTCGCCAAAGACGGCATCCTGCTGGAAATGGCCCGCCAGACCCGGCAGGCCATCGCCGAGGCGGACGTGGTGGTGTTCCTGGTGGATGCCCGCGCCGGCATCAATGCGCACGACCACGAAATCGCGCAGTTGCTGCGCAAGTCCGGCCAGCAGCGCGTGCTGTTGGCGGTGAACAAGGCGGAAGGCATGGGTCTGGGCCCGGCCATCTCCGAGTTCCACGAGCTGGGCTTGGGCCAACCCTATCCGATTTCGGCGGCGCACGGCGACGGCATCGTCGACCTGATCGAACTGGCGCTGAAAGACCTGGCCGAGCCGCCTGTCGAAGAAGAAGTCTTCGAAGAAGGCGATCACGACCACCGCATCAAGCTGGCGATCGTGGGCCGTCCGAACGTCGGCAAATCGACGCTCATCAATACCTTGATGGGCGAAGAACGCGTGATCGCGTTCGACTTGCCGGGCACGACGCGCGACGCCATCGAGATCGATTTCGACCGCGACGGCCGTCGCTACACGCTGATCGACACGGCCGGCTTGCGCAAGCGCGGCAAGGTGTTCGAGGCCGTTGAAAAATTCTCCGTCATCAAGACGCTGCAGGCCATCGAGGCCAGCAACGTCGTGCTGCTGATGCTGGATGCGCACACCGAGATTTCCGAGCAGGATGCCCACATCGCGGGTTTCGTGCTGGAAACCGGCCGCGCCGTCGTGGTGGCCATCAACAAGTGGGATGGCCTGGACGGCGAGGAAAAGGAACGCATCGAACGCGAATTCCAGCGCAAGCTGCGGTTCCTGTCGTTCGCGCGCATGCACACCATTTCGGCATTGCGCGGGCAGGGCATCAAGCCGCTCTTGAAGTCCATCAATTCGGCGCATGCCGCGGCGTTCGCCAAGCTGTCCACGCCCAAGCTGACGCGTGAACTGCAGGCCGCCATCGAGCAGCAGCAGCCGCCCCGCAAGGGCATCTTCCGTCCCAAGATGCGCTATGCGCACCAGGGCGGTCAGAACCCGCCGCTGGTGGTCATCCACGGCAATGCGCTGGATGCCATCCCGGATTCGTATCGCCGCTATCTGGAAACGCGTTTCCGCAATGCGTTCGATCTGGCCGGTACGCCCTTGCGCATCGAATTCAAGTCTTCGCACAACCCCTACGCGCAGGAAAGCTGATCCATGAGCCGTTTCTGGAGTCCCGTGGTCGGGACGCTCAGTCCGTATGTCCCGGGCGAGCAGCCCAAGCTTCAGAACCTGATCAAGCTGAACACCAACGAGCATCCTTACGGGCCGTCGCCCAAGGTGCTCGATGCCATCCGCGCGGCCTGCGACGACACGCTCAAGCTGTACCCGGATCCGTCGTCCGACCGCCTTCGCCAGACGATCGCGGCGACGATGGGGGTGCAGGCGGGCCAGGTGTTCGTGGGCAACGGCTCCGACGAGGTGCTGGCGCACGTGTTCCTGGCGCTGCTCAAGCATGAACGTCCGCTGCGCTTTCCGGACATCACCTACAGCTTCTACCCGGTCTACTGCGGCCTGTACGGCATCGAATACGAAACCGTGCCGCTGACGGCGGATTTCCGCATCGACGTGGAAGACTACCTGCCCAGCGCCCGCGGGCAGGCCGGCGCCATCATTTTCCCGAACCCCAATGCCCCTACGGGCCGCGCACTCAGCCTGGCCGAGGTCGAGCGCATCGTCGCGGGCAATCCCGACGCCGTCGTCGTGGTCGACGAAGCATATGTGGATTTCGGTGGTGAATCGGCCGTGGGCCTGGTCGCGCGCTACGACAACCTGCTGGTCGTGCAGACCTTGTCCAAGTCGCGGTCGCTCGCCGGGCTGCGCGTAGGCTTTGCCGTGGGCAGCGCCGAACTCATCGACGGGCTGGACCGCGTAAAGAACAGTTTCAACTCCTACCCCATTGACCGCCTGGCATCGGCCGGCGCAGTGGCGGCATTGGAAGATACAGAGTACTTTGAGAAGACTCGCCAAGCCGTGATCGAAACCCGGTCGCGGATGACGGCGGGCCTGGAGTCGCTGGGTTTTGAAGTGCTGCCGTCGGCTGCGAATTTCGTGTTCGCGCGGCACCCCTCCAAAGACGCTTCGGGTCTGGCCGCCGCCTTGCGCGAGCGCAGCATCATCGTGCGCCATTTCCGTCATGCGCGCATCGATCAGTTTCTCCGCATTACCGTGGGCACGGACGAGCAGGTAGACCTGCTTCTGAAGGGGCTCGCGGAGGTCCTGCAAGCGTGATGGTCAGGGGCTTTTCAGCTTGAAAACTCTGGTGTCACTTTTGCCTCCCGGCCAAGTAGCACGGGCCGGGAAAACCCTGTAGAGTACGTATTTCGGTGTGCTCCACCAGTACAAAAAAGCACATCATCACTCAATAACAAACAAATGGAGCCTGGCCAATGAGCAATAAAGGGCAAACTCTGCAAGATCCGTTCCTGAACACGCTGCGCAAGGATCATGTGCCCGTGTCGATTTACTTGGTGAACGGTATCAAGCTTCAAGGGCAAATCGAATCTTTTGACCAGTACGTGGTGCTGTTGCGCAATACGGTTACGCAAATGGTCTACAAGCATGCCATTTCCACCGTCGTTCCCGCCCGCGCCGTGAATTTCCAGGTGGAAGTCCCTGCTGAGTAATCTCGCTCCAGCTGTACCTTTTTTTGCCCGCCAGACGGATGACGTCGGCGGGCATTTTCGCTTTGGCTCCAATATGGTGCATGTATGCGCGCTCTGATTATCAGCGTGGATCTGGGCGATCCAGACTTCACGGCCCATGCCGAGGAATTTGCCATGCTGGCCAAGGGCGCGGGCGCGGAAGTCGTCGGCACCTTGACCGCCCGGCGCGACCGGCCCGACGCCAAGTTCTTCATCGGTTCCGGCAAGGCGGACGAGGGCGTCGCGATGTCGCAGGCCCTGCTGGCCGACATCGTCTTGTTCGATCAGCCCTTGTCGCCCGCCCAGCAACGCAACCTGGAACGCGTCTTCAACTTGCGCGTGGTGGACCGCGTCGCGCTCATCCTGGACATCTTCGCGCTGCGTGCCAAGAGCCACGAAGGCAAGCTGCAGGTCGAACTCGCGCAGTTGCAGCATCTGTCCACGCGCCTGACGCGCATGTGGAGCCACTTGGAACGTCAGCGCGGCGGCATCGGGATGCGCGGCCCCGGCGAATCCCAGCTTGAAATGGACCGCCGCATGATCGGCGCCAAGGTCAAGACGCTGCGCGAGCGGCTGGATCGCGTTGAACGCCAGCGTGTGACCCAGCGTCGCGCGCGGGCGCGAGGTGGCGCGCTGTCGGTGTCGCTCGTGGGTTATACCAACGCCGGCAAGTCCACGTTGTTCAACGCGCTGACGCGCGCGGACACCTACGCCGCCGACCAGCTATTCGCCACCCTGGACACGACAACGCGCCGCATATGGATCGAGGGCGCGGGGAACGTTGTGATATCCGACACGGTCGGATTCATTCGCGACCTGCCTCATGACCTGATCGCCGCGTTTCGGGCGACGCTGGAAGAGACGGTGCACGCGGATCTGTTGCTGCACGTGGTCGATGCGGCCAGTCCGCAGCGCGATGAACAGATTTTTGAAGTCAACAAGGTCCTCGCCGAAATCGGCGCCTCCGCCGTTCCGACCATTCTGGTATACAACAAGATTGACCGGGCTGGATTGGAACCCCGGGTGGAGCGCGATGCACATGGTACGATTGCGCGAGTATTTGTAAGCGCCACCGAGCGCGCCGGTCTGGATGCGTTGCGCGGGGCAATTGCGGAGACCGGACAGATTGTGGGAAACAATGCCGCGAATTATCAAACTCTTCAATCTGAATGACCCCGGTTGGGGTCGTGGGAACAACAATGGCTCCGAGCCGCCGCCGAAGCGGCCTCAAGGCAATGGAGACGGCCCTCCCGACCTGGACGAGGTCTGGCGCGATTTCAATAATCGCATCGGATCCCTGTTCGGTCGCAAGGGCGGTGGCGGTGGTAACAACCGCCCCGGCAACCGTGGCGGCATGACGCCGCCTTCGCCGCGTGGCGCGCGCATCGGCCTGGGCGTCATCGCCCTGGTGGCCGTGGGCATCTGGGCGGCAAGCGGCTTCTACATCGTGCAAGAAGGCCAGGTCGCGGTTGTGACCCAGTTCGGCAAGTACAAGAGCACGTCGCAGGCCGGTTTCCAATGGCGCCTGCCGTATCCCATTCAAAGCCAGGAAATCGTCAACGTGTCGCAGTTGCGCACGTTCGAAGTCGGTTTCCGCGGCGGTTCGCGCAACAAGGTGCTGCCTGAAGCGCTGATGCTCACGACGGACGAGAACATCGTCGATATGCAGTTCGTCGTTCAGTACCGCCTGCGCGCCGACGGCGCGCCGGACTACCTCTTCATGACGCGCGACCCGGACGAATCCGTCCGCCAGGCCTCTGAAACGGCCATGCGCGAAGTCGTGGGCAAGCAGTCGATGGACTTCGTGCTGTACGAAGGCCGTACGACGGTTGCCACGCAAGTGCAGGCGCTGATGCAGCAAATCCTTGACCGCTACCAGAGCGGCGTCCAGGTCAGCACGGTCGCCATCCAGAACGTGCAGCCGCCCGAGCAGGTGCAAGCCGCCTTCGACGACGCCGTCAAGGCAGGCCAGGACCGCGAGCGCCAGATCAACGAAGGCCAGGCTTACGCCAATCAGGTCGTGCCGCTGGCCAGTGGCCAGGCTTCGCGCATGACCGAGCAGGCCGAAGGCTACAAGGCCAAGGTCGTTGGCGACGCCCAAGGTAATACTTCGCGCTTCACCAGCATTCTGGGCGAATACGAGAAGGCGCCGCAGGTCATGCGCCAGCGCATGTATCTGGAAAGCATGCAGGACATCTTCACGCGTGCCAGCAAGGTCATGGTCGACACCAAGAGCAACAACAACATGTTGTACCTGCCCTTGGACAAGATCATGCATCTGGCCGCTCAAGACGGCAGCAAGTCCAGTGTCGGCAACCCGGGTTCGCCTGCGTTGATCAGTCCGCCGGTCCAACCGCCGTTGCGTAGCGGCGCGGTTCCGGTGCCCCAGTCTTCCGGCAGCAGCAATAGCAACACGCTGCCCCGCGACCGTACGTCGCGCTAACCCGGAGGAGTTCTGATCATGCAACGTTTTATGCCCATCCTGGTCGGCCTGCTCATCGTGCTGGCCGCCCTGTCTTCCTGCGTCTTCGTCGTGCGCGAGCGCGACTACGCCCTGGTGTTCTCGCTGGGTGAAGTGCGCAAGACCATCAGTGAACCCGGCCTGTATTTCAAGGCCCCGCCGCCGTTCCAGAACGTCGTCACGCTCGACAAGCGCGTTCTGACCATCGAAACCAACGAAGCCGAACGCATCCAGACTTCCGAAAAGAAGAACCTGCTGATCGATTCCTACGTCAAGTGGCGTATTGCGGATCCCCGCCAATACTACGTGTCGACGGGCGGCAACGAGCGCGTGGCGCAAGAGCGCCTGCAAGCGCTCATCCGCGACGCACTCAACGCTTCGGTCAACGTGCGCACGGTGCGTGACGTGGTCTCGACCGAACGCGACAAGATCATGGCCGAGATCCTGACCAACGTAGCCAAGCGCGCCGAGCCTCTGGGCGTGCAGATCGTCGACGTTCGTCTGCGCCGTATCGAATTCGCGCCGGAGATTTCGGAATCGGTGTATCGCCGCATGGAAGCGGAGCGTACGCGCGTCGCCAACGAGCTGCGTTCCATCGGCGCCGCCGAAGGCGAGAAGATCCGCGCCGAGGCCGACCGCCAACGTGAAGTCATTGTGGCCCAGGCGTATGCCAAGGCCCAGGGCATCATGGGT
The DNA here is from genome assembly GCA_963530045.1 of uncultured Achromobacter sp. Lineage (GTDB taxonomy): Bacteria > Pseudomonadota > Gammaproteobacteria > Burkholderiales > Burkholderiaceae_B > Achromobacter. The sequence goes on along the minus strand of CAUSDE010000010.1, from coordinate 42,008 downwards.
GAGGGCGATGCCGCCGCGGCATCGATCTACGCGCAGGCCTACGGCAAGAACCCGCAGTTCTACACGTACTACAAGAGCCTGGAAGCCTACCGTGCTTCGTTCTCGAAGCCGGGCGACGTGCTGGTGGTCGACCCCAGCTCCAGCTTCTTCCAGTTCATGAAGGACCCGGCTGGCGCAGCGCTGGCGCCGGTCACCGTGCCGGCCAAGTAACCCGGCGCGCATAGCGGAACGAAAAGCCCCTTGGAAATCCAAGGGGCTTTTTACTGGCGCGAAGGGCAGCGGTTCCGGGCTTGTCGGCAATTGGGGACAGCGCCGTCCACCCGTCATCCCGGCTGGCGCTGCCCGCTGACTCATGTACAATACCGCGTAAGCTAGAAAACATTCCGCAGCGGCTGAGCGGGCTTACGCCCCCTCAGCCGCTTTTTCGTTTGGGCGACGCCCACGCATCACTTGGCGTTCATCAGGTAAACATTCATGGGTAACTGGTTGCTGCCCGAGAGCCTTGCCGACGTACTTCCGGCAGAGGCCCGGCGCATCGAGGAACTGCGCCGCGAACTTCTCGATTTGTACCGTACTTACGGCTTCGAGCTGGTCGCGCCGCCCCTGGTCGAATACATTGATTCATTGCTGTCCGGCACCGGTAGCGATCTGGATCTGCGCACGTGCAAGCTGGTCGACCAGCTGACCGGCCGCACGCTGGGCGTGCGGGCGGACATGACTCCTCAGGTCACGCGCATTGATGCGCACTTGTTGAACCGCGCCGGCGTGACCCGCCTGTGCTATTGCGGCAACGTGTTGCACGCCCGTCCGGCGGACCTGCTGTCCAGCCGCGAGCTGTTGCAGATCGGTGCCGAGATCTACGGCCATGCCGGTTTTGAAGCCGACCTGGAGATCATCCAGCTCGTGCTGGAAACGGTGGCGATCGCCGGAGTGCGCAACCCCCGTCTGGACTTGTGCCATTCGGGCGTGGTTCGCGCCATCCTGGAGTCGGATCCGGCGGCCGTGGCGGTATCGCAGGAAATCATCCGCTTGCTGCGCGAGAAAGACGTGCCGGGCCTGGGTGAGCTGGCCCGGCGCGCGCCGGGCATGCGGGATGAAACGCTGAAGGCGCTGCAGTTGCTGCCGAATCTGTATGGCGGCGCGGAAGTGCTGAAGGCGGCGCGTCGCGATCTGCCCCTGTTGCCGGGTGTCGCGGTGGCGCTGGATGCCTTGCAGGTGGTGGTGGATGCGATGCCGAATGTCGCGTTCAGTGTCGACTTGGCCGATGTGGGAGGCTATGGCTACCACTCCGGCGTGAAGTTCGCGCTGTATGCGGAAGGCTGGCACGACGCACTGGTCAGCGGTGGCCGCTATGACGACGTCAGCCGGGCATTTGGCCGGGCCCGTCCGGCTACCGGTTTCAGTTTGGATTTACGCAAACTGGCGGCAGGTCTGCCGCCAGCGGAACGGGCGCGTGCAGTTCGCGCGCCTTGGGGGCAGGCCCCCGCCCTGACCGAGGCGGTTCGCCGCCTGCGCCGGTCAGGGGAGATTGTCGTTCAGGTATTGCCCGGTCACGAGCAGGATCAGGACGAATTCGTTTGCGATCGCGAGCTGGCGCTGCAGGATGGCGCCTGGACGGTCAGAACGCTGTGACTAACTCCCTCTTGGCAACAAGAGGGCCGCGGGGAGATTTCCGGATTTCCCGAGAAACTCGATATTGATTCGTAACATGAGCAAGAACGTAGTCGTAATCGGCACCCAATGGGGTGACGAGGGCAAAGGCAAGATCGTCGATTGGCTGGCGGAATCCGTCCAAGGCGTGGTCCGCTTCCAGGGCGGTCACAATGCCGGCCATACGCTGTGGATCAATGGCAAGAAGACGATTCTTCGCCTGATCCCGTCCGGCATCATGCATCCAGGCGTCACCTGCTTTATCGGCAACGGCGTCGTGCTGTCCCCGGAAGCCCTGCTCAAGGAAATCGAAGAGCTGGAGGCTGCTGGCCTGGACGTGCGCTCGCGCCTGCAGATTTCCGAAATCTGCCCGCTGATCCTGCCGTACCACGTGGCCATCGACAAGGCGCGCGAAGCGCGCAAGGGCGAAGGCAAGATCGGCACGACCGGTCGTGGCATCGGCCCGGCGTACGAGGACAAGGTTGCCCGCCGCGCATTGCGCGTGCAGGACCTGTTCAATCCTTCGCTGTTCGACGAGAAGCTCGCCGAAGTGCTGGATTACCACAACTTCGTGCTGACCAAGTACCTGGGCGCCGAAGCGGTTTCCGCCGACGAAGTGCGTGATCAGGCCATGGCGCTGGCTCCTGCCATCGCTCCGATGGTCAAGGACGTGTCCAGCAACCTGTATGCCATGCAGCAGGAAGGCAAGCGCATTCTGTTCGAAGGCGCGCAAGGCGCGTTGCTGGATGTGGACCACGGCACCTACCCCTTCGTCACCAGCAGCAATTGCGTCGCTGGCGCGGCGTCGGCTGGCGCGGGTGTGGGCCCGCAGCAGTTGGATTACGTCCTGGGCATCACCAAGGCCTACACGACGCGCGTCGGCTCGGGCCCGTTCCCGACTGAACTGGTCGACGAGATCGGTACCCGCCTGGCGACCATCGGCAAGGAATTCGGTTCGGTCACCGGCCGTCCGCGTCGTTGCGGCTGGTTCGATGGCGCCGCGCTGAAGCGCTCGGTCCGCCTGAACGGCATTTCCGGCCTGTGCATCACCAAGCTGGACGTGCTGGACGGTCTGGAAACCATCCAGTTGGGCGTCGGCTACCGTGTCAACGGCGAATTCCGCGACGTGTTGCCTTACGGCGCCCACGCGGTCGCCCAGGCGCAGCCGGTGCTCGAAGAGCTGCCGGGCTGGTCGGAATCCACCGTCGGCATCACCGAGTACGACAAGCTGCCCGAAGCAGCCCGTCGCTACCTCGAGCGCGTTGCCGAAGTCTGCGGCGTGCCGATCGACCTCGTGTCGACCGGCCCTGATCGCAATGAAACCATTGTCCTGCGTCACCCCCTGAAGGGCTGACATCGGGTTAATATTCCAAAGGCCGCCGCCGGTCTCATACCGGCGGCGGCCTTTTCGTATCTTTAAGCAGGAGATGCTTGCCTATGAGCACGCCGACCAATGATGACAGCCATCTGTGGGTGACGTGGGACGATTACAACCGCTTGATCGAACGCCTTACCTTGCAGGTGCATCAATCGGGATGGAAGTTCGACAAGATTCTTTGTCTGGCGCGCGGCGGTATGCGCGTCGGTGACGTAATGTCCCGTATTTTCGATGTGCCGCTGGGTATCCTGGCTACGAGCAGCTACCGCGAAGCGGCCGGCACGAAGCAAGGCGACATGGATATCGCCCAGTTCATCACCATTACGCGCGGCACCTTGTCCGGGCGGGTGTTGCTGGTGGACGACATGGTCGATACCGGCAAGACGTTCAGCAAGGTCTATGACCACCTGAAGAGCCAGTTCGCGGACATTACCGAACTGCGCAGCGCCGTGCTGTGGTGGAAGGGGCATTCCCAGGCGACGCCCGACTACTATGTCGAAAAGCTGCCGACGAACCCCTGGATCCATCAGCCGTTCGAAGATTACGACAGCCTGCGTCCGCACCAGCTTGAAGCCTGGATCCGCAAGGGTTCCAAGAGCTGAACCCGGAACGGCTCGGGGAGGGATGCTGGCGGCCTCTGGGTGCCAAGTGTCCCTCCTAGTAGTCAAAATGGTCGTGACCATGCTAGAATCGCTGGTTATCGCTAAACCGAACTTGGCTTGTTACTCTTTGGGTAGTCTTTGGGTAACGGAAACAGCCAGCGGAAATCCGGGAAATGGAAGGCAAGGCCGCGTGCAGCATCTGCAGTGCGCAGCGCATGTGTCCTAGTCCCGGGTTGCGCTCCAAGGTTCCTCGTTTCCGCGGTACTTTCCTTTGTGTTGTGGTTGCGTGCCTGGTGTACCAGTGCATGTCTATGGCGCGAGGGGATGTTTTCGCGGACCTGGATCCTAGGCAGCGTTGCTGGTAAGCAAGCCAGGTTTGTCATCAACTTTTGTTACCCTACAAGCAGGCCAATCACTTTATGCCTATCGTTCGACTGAAGGAAAACGAACCGTTTGAAGCCGCTCTGCGCCGCTTCAAGCGCACCATCGAAAAGACCGGTTTGCTCACCGAGCTGCGTTCGCGCGAGTTCTATGAGAAGCCCACGGCAGAGCGCAAGCGCAAGCACGCCGCCGCTGTGAAGCGCCACTACAAGCGCATCCGTAGCCAACAACTGCCCCCGCGCCTGTATTGATTTTTGATTCCCGAATCTATTGATTCCAGAATCATTCATCCAGGATCTACTCGCCCGAGTCGACGTTGTCGACGTAGTCGGGCGATACGTGCAGTTGCGAAAGGGTGGGGCCAACTTGCTTGGCCTGTGCCCCTTTCATAACGAAAAAAGTCCGTCGTTTACTGTCAGCCCCACCAAGCAGTTCTACCACTGCTTCGGTTGTGGAGCGCACGGCAGCGCCATCACTTTCCTGATGGAACACACGGGCACCAGTTTCCCCGAAGCCGTGCGCACGCTCGCGGCTTCGGCGGGAATGACGGTCCCCGAAGAAAATCGCAGTCCACGCCAGCAGCAGGAATCCGCGCGCCGCAAAGCCGAGGAATCCCGTCATACGCAGGTGCTGGATGCTGCTCAGGCGCATTACCTGAAGCAGTTGCGCGCGTCGCCCGCGGCGATCCGCTATCTGAAGCAGCGCGGCCTGACCGGCGAAATCGCGGCGCATTTCGGTTTGGGGTGGTCGGGTACCGACCGCCACGGCCTGTCGCAAGTTTTCCCCAATTACGACGACCCCACGCTGGTGGAGTCCGGGCTGGTCATCGAGTCCGAAGACGGCCGTCGCTACGACCGTTTCCGTGAGCGCGTCATGTTTCCGATCCGCAATGTGCGGGGCAGCCTCATCGGCTTTGGCGGACGCATCATTGGCAAAGGCGAGCCCAAGTACCTGAATTCACCCGAAACGCCCCTGTTCTCAAAGGGCCATGAGCTCTATGGGTTGTGGGAGGCGCGCCAGTCCATCCGCCAGGAAGGGCAGGTGATCGTGGTCGAGGGCTACATGGACGTCGTCGGTCTGGCGCAGCAAGGCATCGCCAACGCGGTGGCCACGCTGGGTACGGCCACGACGCCCGACCATGTGAAGAAGCTGCTGCGCACGAGCGACAAGGTTATCTTCAGCTTCGATGGCGATGGGGCCGGCCGGCGCGCCGCCTGGCGGGCGTTGCAGGCCTGCCTGCCCGTGCTGCGGGACGATATCGCCATTCGATTCCTGTTCCTGCCGACCGAGCATGACCCGGACTCGTACGTGCGCGAATTAGGCGCTGAAGCCTTCCGCGCCTGTCTGGCCGATGCGGTGGCGCTGTCGCGCTTCCTGCTGGACGAGCTGGCATCGCGGCACAACATGAACGAAGCGGAAGGGCGAGCCAGTTGCCTGCATGAGGCCAAGCCGCTGCTGGCGTCGATTCCCGAGTGTGCTCTGCGTGTGCAGATCGAGCGGGAAATGGCCAAGCTGGTGCAGCTGACGCCTGAAGAAATGGCCCAGATCCTGGCGCAGCAGCCCGCTAAGCCGTTCGCGCCCGCAGCGGCGGCGAAGCCGGCGGCAGGCGAGTCGGCTGGGGCAGCCGGGCCGGATCGTGAGGGCGGCCACCCGGATATGGGCTATGACTTCGCCGGGCATGATTTTCACGATATTCCTGCCGAAGAGCCGGACTATGCCGACTACGGCCACTTCCCGTCGCAGGGCGGGGCGGAATTCACAGGTGGCGGCGGCGGTCAGCGCGCCGGCGGCAAGCAGGAATGGAAGGGCAAGAGCGACTGGAAAAGCAAGGGCGACTGGAAACCCGGCAAAGGCAACTGGAAGGGGCGTCGTGATAACGACGTCGGGGGCTTTGAAGGCCGCCGCACCATGCCGTCGTTGGCCAAGCGCTTGCTCGGCTTGTTGCTCGCGCATCCTGAATTGGTGGACTCCATGGGCGACCAGCAGCTTGAAGTCATCGACCATGGCCCCCATCTAGGATTGGTAAGGGACTTGATCATGCTGGCGCAATCCAGCGGCGCGCGCCATGTGGGCGCTTTGCTGGAAGCGGCCGAGCCTGATTCGGACCTGGCCACGGTATTGAAGGGCTTGCGGGCGGATATCCTGTCGCAGGAAGACCTCCCCGACCCGCAGACCGAGTGGGATGATGCCTTGCGGCGTATCGAATTCGACTCGGCCAAGCTGGAAATGGCCAAGCTGGCGGCTGCGGGGTTGTCCACGGATGACGCGCGCAAGCGTTATCTGGAGCTCTCAAGCCGCATGGCGACGCTGAAAGGTGCCGGGATACGCTAAATGCGCTAAAATCAAAGGTTGTCCGCTTGCCAAAGGGTCTTGCGCTTTGCGCGGTTAACCCGGCGGGCGGGTGATTAGGACAATTAGGGTGATTGGGCCGAAGCAAGGCGTCCCATTGATGCGTTTTCAGTCGATTGCAGCTTAGTTTTTGCTGAATATGCTGCTAGTCCTGGCGCGGATGCGGGGCAGGGCGATGGATTCACGGAATCTATTGCCGCTGGCCGAATCTAATCCAGTAGTGATGTTTGTAGATGTGCAGTGCAATTTGACCCGCAGAAATTATCAGGCTCGCGCGTCAAATTTGTTACATAGTTAATTAATATAGCTGATAGCTGAGCGGTGAATCAGGCAGTTCAGCGGCGAGTCGTTTTGCGTAGCGTTAGTGGTCTGGGTGCTGTGTCTACATAAGCTGCTAGGGGCTATGTCCCCATAAGCAAGCAAAGCCTATTTATAGGCAGACAGCCCCCCCAACGCCCGAAATCCGCCGCGGAATGAGGTCATGCACGTCAAGCGCCCGAACGGTATTGCACCGTAATGGCGACAAGCGGGCTCGAAAGAGCTGGCGCTGCGAACAACGCAGCCGCGTGATTTCTGCCAATTCACCAGTTTTACCCGTATTTGCGCCGCGCTGGGCCACCGTCCAGGGCGGCTTTATGCGGTGCAACATGCCCAAACGGGTTGCGACGACCACGGAAGCGACTATGACCAAATCCACCGGCAAATCCTCCTCTGCAATTGATGCGGCTGAACTCAAGGCCCCTGCGGCCAAGCGCGCCGTAAGCATGGCGGCGGAAAAAGCGCCCGCCAAAACGGCGGTGAAGGTCGCCAAGCCCGCTGCCAAGACGGCTGCCAAGAAGGCAACCAAGACGGCCGCGGCTGACAAGCCCGAAAAAGTGACGAAGGCCCGCGCCAAGAAGGCTGAAGACAAGCTCGCCGACTTGGTTGGCAGCGCACGTCCGGCAGTGCCCAGCGGCCGCCGTCCGGGCCGCCCCGCGAAGAATGCGAACAACGATTCCGACGGTTTCGACGACACGATGGACGGCGAAGGCGAAGTCCTGCCCGATCTGAAGCCGCCCAAGCGCGGCGGCAAGCGCGGCAAGGCAGATCCCAAGGATCTGATCGCTCGCGGCCCCGTGACCCCGGAAGAATACGAAGCGCGCCGCAACCGCCTGAAGCAGCTGATCAAGCTGGGCAAGGACCGCGGCTACCTGACGTACGGCGAAATCAACGACCATCTGCCTGACGACCTGGTCGACGCCGAAGCCATCGACGGCATCATCAGCACGTTCAGCGACATGGGTATCGCGGTCTATGACCAGGCCCCGGACGCCGAAACGCTGCTGATGAGCGAAAACGCGCCGGTTGCGTCCAACGATGACGACGTCGAAGACGAAGCCGAAGCCGCGCTGACTACAGTGGACTCCGATTTCGGCCGCACCACCGACCCCGTGCGCATGTACATGCGCGAAATGGGTTCGGTCGAGCTGCTGACCCGCGAAGGCGAAATCGAGATCGCCAAGCGCATCGAAGACGGCCTGAAGCACATGGTCATGGCCATTTCGGCCTGCCCGACCACGATCAACGAGATCCTCGCCCACATCCTGCGCGTTCGCGAAGGCCAGGCGCAGATCGACGAAGTCGTCGATGGCCTGGTCGATCCGGAAGACGGTGAAGAGTACGCCGGCGCCGGTGTCACCGCCGACGAAGACGAAAGCGATGACGGCCCCGCGGGCGGCATGTCCAGCAAGCAGCTGGAAGACCTGCGCGTGAAGGCGCTGGCCAAGTTCGACGAGGTCAACAAGCAGTTCGACAAGATGCGCCTGTCGTACGAGAAGGACGGCTATAAGTCGGACGTCTACGTGCGTGCCCAGGAATCCATCCAGAACGAACTGATGGGCATCCGCTTCACGGCCAAGATGGTCGAAAAGCTGGCTGACACGCTGCGCAACCAGGTTGAAGAAGTGCGCCAGCTTGAGCGCGCCGTCCTGCACACGTGTGTGGACCGTGCCGGCATGCCGCGCACGCACTTCATCAAGGTCTTCCCGGGCAACGAAACCAACCTGCAGTGGGTGGTGGAAGAAGTCGCCGCCGGCCATCCGTACGCCGAGACGCTGGAGCGCCAGATTCCCGCCGTGCAGGAACTGCAGCAAAAGCTGATCGACCTGCAAACGCGCGTCGTGCTGCCGCTGAAAGACCTGAAAGACGTCAACAAGCGCATGGCCACTGGCGAAGCCAAGGCCCGCAAAGCCAAGCGCGAAATGACCGAGGCCAACCTGCGCCTGGTGATCTCGATCGCCAAGAAGTACACGAACCGTGGCCTGCAGTTCCTGGATCTGATCCAGGAAGGCAACATCGGCTTGATGAAGGCCGTGGACAAGTTCGAGTACCGCCGCGGCTACAAGTTTTCGACGTACGCCACGTGGTGGATCCGTCAGGCCATCACGCGTTCGATCGCCGACCAGGCGCGCACCATCCGTATCCCGGTTCACATGATCGAAACGATCAACAAGATGAACCGGATCAGCCGTCAGATCCTGCAGGAAACCGGCGCCGAGCCGGATCCCGCGACCCTGGCACAAAAGATGGACATGCCGGAAGACAAGATCCGCAAGATCCTGAAGATCGCGAAGGAACCGATCTCCATGGAAACGCCGATCGGTGACGACGATGACTCGCACCTGGGCGATTTCATCGAAGACACGTCGACCCTGGCGCCTTCGGATGCGGCATTGCACGGCTCCATGCGTGATGTGGTCAAGGAAGTGCTAGACTCTCTCACCCCGCGTGAAGCCAAGGTTCTGCGTATGCGTTTCGGCATCGAAATGAGCACCGACCAGACCCTGGAAGAAGTGGGCAAGCAATTCGACGTCACACGTGAGCGCATCCGCCAAATAGAGGCTAAAGCGCTGCGCAAGCTGCGTCACCCCAGCCGGGCCGACAAGCTGAAGAGCTTCCTGGAAGGGCAGTAATCGTTTCCTGGGCCTCTAGCTCATGCCTGGTTAGAGCAGCGGACTCATAATCCGTTGGTGCCGAGTTCGACTCTCGGGGGGCCTACCAAAGAAATCAAGGGGTTACGCCAAATTGGCGTAGCCCCTTGTTCTTTTTTGGAATTTGCGGCGCGTACCTCGCTGCGTCGACCCAAGGTCCACTGGAACTTTTGCATGGGCGCAGGCTCTGATTTCTTCTTAAAAAGATGCGCCAACGGAGTGCTCGGATGAAATCTAAAGCCTTACCTGCTGTAGTCCCGGATCCGCAGGCCTTCGAGGCCGAAGCCCAGGGGTGGAGCAGCACTGCCTCAATGGCCCCTACCGTCTCATCAATGTCTTCCCTTCAACTGATGAAACATGCGTTGGTGAAACTCGAGAATTCCTCGGCTCATCAGACGCCAGAGAAGGTTGCCGCGATGCAGTATCTGATGAGTGCCATCAGCATGGTCAGTGTGGTCTCATGCAGTTGAGAGGGGTAGTCGGCTGACGAGCGAGGCCGCAGGCGGACGCCTTGGCACCTGAGCGCCGCAGTCGAATGACGCTTGGGCAATGCTGCGTGCCCTTTGCTCCTACCGAGGCGCCATTCCCTTTCTTAGTCTCTCCGGCGTTTCCATCAGTGATGTCGTCATCCCGTCCCGTTCCTGGACACAGGGTTCATCCCGCAGGCCTTTCATGAAGTCGTCGTAAAGCTCGCCTGTCAGACCGGCAGGGCGCTTCAGGTCGGCGGACAGTTGGTAGGCGCGCAGCAGCACTGACCGCAGCCGTTTGACCTCCCATAGCAAGGAGATGACGTCGGGGTTCCAGGGCTGGCGCTCGCGGATGATGCGGAGGTCGGCGTGGGTAAGGGGGGCTTTGAACGGCATAGTGGAAAATACTGTTTATTTATACAGTATATTCCACAAAAAACGGGGTCATTCCGCCGCGGCTGATCTCTGTAGAAAGGAGTTTCCGATGGCAGGAAATCACGTGTCAGGTCCGGCTGAAGAAAGCACAGCACCGCGGTAAGCGCCTACGCGCTGTCAGCCGTCCGTCGGCATCCGCGCAGTACGATTCGTCCATGGCTAAACCCTCATCACAGCAGGCCCTGCTTTGGGTCGTCGCTGCCTGCTTTTTCATGCAGACGCTGGACACCACGATCGTCAACACGGCGCTGCCCGCCATGGCGCGCAGCCTTGGCGAGGAGGCGCTTGCGCTGAAGCCCGTCGTGGTGGCGTATACCCTGACGATGGCCATGTTGACGCCGGCCTCGGGCTGGTTGGCCGACCGCTACGGCACCCGTCGCGTGTACCTGGCGGCAATCCTGATATTCGCGATGGGATCGGTGTTTTGCGCCATGGCGCAAACCCTGACCCAGTTGATCGCTGCGCGCGTGGTTCAGGGTGTGGGTGGCTCCATGCTGGTACCGATCGGACGGTTGGCCGTGCTGCGTACGGTGCCGGGCGACCAGTACATCTCTGCCTTGGCTTTTGTGTCGATCGCGGGTCAGGTTGGTCCTATTTTTGGCCCGACCTTGGGCGGCCTGCTGGTGCAGGTGGCAAGTTGGCATTGGATCTTCATGATCAATGTGCCGATCGGAATCGCCGGCTTGTTGGCGGTGCGGAGATATCTGCCTGAGGATGCGTTGTCAGACGTGGCCCCTTTCGATGTGTGGGGTTGCACCTTGCTGTCCTTGTGCATGGTGTCGTTTTCGCTCGGCTTGGACTTGCCCGCCGGCGCAGCGCGCATGGCATGGTCGATGGGCCTGTTCGCGCTTAGCGCATTGACCGTTTTGCTCTATGTGGTCCATGCGCGCAAACGCCAGAATCCACTCTTCCAATTGCGCCTGTTTCGCGAGCCCAATTTCAGTGTGGGGCTGGTCGGAAACCTGGTGTGCCGCATCGGCAGCAGCGCGGTGCCATTCTTGCTGCCGCTATTGCTGCAACTGCAACTGGGCTATTCGCCGTTGCAGTCTGGACTCATGATGTTGCCTGCGGCGATTGCAGGCACGATCACCAAACCCTGGATCGCGCCGCTGGTTCGGCGCTACGGGTATGACACCTTTTTGCTGGTCAACACGGTATTGGTCGGTGCATCCATTGTCTCGTTCGCGGCGATTTCGCCTGGGTGGCCGTTGGCGTTGCAGGTCGTCCAACTTGCCCTGTTCGGCGCGACCAATTCCATGCAGTTCGCGGCGATGAATAGCGTGACCTTGAAGGGGTTGAGCAAGCGGGATGCCGCCAGTGGGAACAGCCTGTTTTCGATGATCCAGATGCTGGCCATCGGGTTGGGCGTGACGATCGGCGGCGGGCTGGTCGGCATGTTCTCGGGTGAGGCCAACGCATCATTGGGGCGTGCGTTCACGCTGAGCTTCGTGTGCGTGGGCGTGATCACGCTCTTGTCGGGCTGGGTGTTCCGACGGTTGGATATGTCGCAGCTGGGACGTCCCGCAGACAATCGCCCGGCAGCCGGCTAGGCATTTTGCCGTTCTGAATACTGCGCAGAAGCGGCGGCGGAAATGGAAGAGCGCCCCAGCTCTAGATGAGTCTGAGGCGCTCCTGCCCGGCTTCGCACGCGATGGGTGTCAGACAGCCCGGCAACTCAAATCTACTGCCGGGTCAGGGCCTCGACAATAGGGAAAACCCTGGAAAATTAGTGAGTTACAAGATTTTCGGGCGTTCGCATTTGCCCCCGATTTGAACCCCTCGATGCTCGCGCACGAGGGGTTTTTTCTTGCCTCTGAGGCGGCTTTCACACGTGTCAATGCACTCGTGCGCATTTTGCCCGCCTCGGCATCCGCGAATTGTTGCCTCTGCCCGTCACGTCGACACTGCATCCCACATTCATTGCACCGGAGAGCGGACATGTGGGGAATTCGGAAGCGTCAGTTGGGCCAGGGTATGACCGAGTACATCGTGGTTGTCGCCCTGGTGGCGGTTGCGGCAATTGCCGTCTATCAGTACTTCGGACAGGTGGTGCGTTCGCAAACCGCCGCCATGGCGCGAGAACTTGCGGGCGAAGATGGCAGCACGCAGAGTCGCGCGGCGCAGCAGGCGGCGCAAAAGGCCGCGGCGCAGACCAAGGCGCGTTCGCTCAAGTCGTTTACCGGCAATGCCGCGGATGCGAAGTGATACGGCATTGGCACATGCCGGCCGCCCTTCAGCATGGCCAGGCGCTGGTGCTGGGCTTGTTGATCGTGGCGGTGGCCGCGACCTCCCTGGTGGTGCTGTACAACCTGGGCCAGACGGTCGAGGGCAAGGTGCGGCTTACGCACGCCGCGGATGCTGCCGCGTACAGTGGTGCGCTTGAGCAGGCGCGTACGCTGAATGCCCTTGCCTACGTCAACCGAACGCAGATCGCGCATCAGGTGGCGATGGCGCATCTGGTCACGCTGGCCGCTTCGGCGCAGTACGGGGGCGCCCTGCAATCGCGGCGCAACCGCGGGAACCCGCCGGCCAGTCTGATCGCGATGCTGTTTGGGCCCGACATGGGGATTGCCTATGGGGCAGGGCAAGCGTTGCCGGACGCCGAGGCACGACTGGCCAACGCCTTCGCGCAGCACGACCGTATCGTGCATCAGGTATTGGAAAGCGCTGCGGCATCCGCCGTGTCGGAACTGCCCGTGTCGCGCGACCGTGTCATGCGCAAGGTGCTTGCCGCCAACTTCAGTGAAGCAGACCACCGTGAAGCTGACGGCAGTGACCCACCGGGTGCGCAGGGGTTGGCGCTGCAGTGGTTGTCGGATGCGTGGCCTGGCTTCATCGAACGCCAGGCCGCTACACGCCAGTCGGGTCTGCGGCCGACAGTAGAGCGGGCGGTTGAGCGCTACGGATTCTTGAAAAAGCGGAATGAAACGCGGCGCAATCCGTGGCCAGTCAGTTCCCGCTGTCCGCTGTATCGGCATGAACTGCGCCGCCGCGGATCGACCTGGCTTGGGCCGGACGGCCGTTGGGGGGCGCTGGACACGCAGTCGTTTCATGCGTTGCGATCCAATCGATGGATCGGCTGCTATTTTCGCGAATACGCGATGGGCTGGGGCACTGCGCAAGGCCAAAAGAGCAAGGCGCCTGAAGGTGTGGATTACGTTGAGGAACCGCCCGTCGATTTTTCTCAGGAAGATTTCTGGCGGTGGGTGGAGCAGTCGACGTCGTGGGACATATTCAGCGGTGTCACCAATCCCATGGCCAATTCGTATGCGATGGCGTCGGCGCAGCGATGGCCCGGCCGGGGCTTGCCTGCTTATCGCGAGGTCGCCGCGTCGCGGGCAGGGGATCCCTTGCGTTTCGCAGTCAAGGTGAGTCTGGCAGGCGCCATATTGAAAACCACGGATGCGGGCAGCGCGTTGACGGCCCCCACCGGCAGGTTCCGCTATGCCGGGCTGGGACGCGCCGACGCCATCGCGGTGACCAGCGCCGCCGAAACCTATTTTTTGCGACCAGAGCAACGTGGCGATGGTCGCGGCGAATTGGCCACTTTGTTTCGCCCTTACTGGCAGGCCCGCTTGTCTGCCGTCAAACCGCAGGATGTCTTGCTTGCCGGGAGGTCCCCATGACGATGGGTATCGAGAGAGTGCGGCGCCTTGATCGTCAGCAAGGCCAGGCAGCGGTGGAAGCATTGTTGCTCTTGCCGTTGATGGCCATGATGGTCTGGGCGGTGAGTGGGATCGGCAGCCTGCAGTTCTCGGCGCAGCAGATGTCGCAGGCCAGCCGCAAGGCGGCGATGTCGGGTGCACGGGGGCAACCGTTGACGCCAACGTGGTCCCGCGCGTCTTCGGTGTTGACCAGCCAGGCTAAGGCGCTGCCTGGCGTCGCGCCGCACCGTGTCAGCGCATTGCAGGACGAATGGTTCGGGGCGGGCTTGCAGTTGTTGTCGGTGCAGGCGCAGACCGTGTCCCCCAAGCGCCGTGCCGAGTGGGCGCCGTCGATTAGCCGCTTGACCCGGGTGGCGGTCGGGGCGGGGCATGCGCACGGGGATGCGGATGCGCAGCGCCGGATCGGCAATGCGCCGACGGCTTGGCGGCAGGCTGAACGAGCTTCGCTGGCGCAGGCTCGGCGCGTGGGGGCGCTTGCGCAACGCATGGATGGCCCTTGGGGCCGACCAGCGGTGTCGATGGATTGGCTCTCTGTGTGGGCAGACCTGGTGCCTTCGGACCGCTTGGGCAAACGTGAAGGGGGGATCCGATGAGTGCGCACTTGTTTTCCCGGGGGCGGAGGAATGGGCGCGGCCTGGTGGCGTTGTGTTGCTTGATGGTAGCAGGCGGATTGGTGGCCGGCGCAACGGGGTCTCCTTCGGCAGTGGCTTCTACGACGGATGGGGTTGTGGCGAAGCCAGCCGCAGCGTCCTTGAGCCGCTTGCGCTTTCCCGCCGGTTCCCGATATTCGCTGCTGGCCGATCGTGTGTGGCTATACGGCCAACCCGCGCAGGTCCTTGTGTTCGAGGTGCCGATGAAGGCGTCGGAATGGGCCCGCGCGCTGTCTGGGCAGCAGTCTGCTTTGGCGGATTTGAACGTGTTGCCCGGCCAACTAATGCTTTCCGGGCTAATCGGTGACGAGCAGTGGGTAGCACAGATGGAAGAGGCCGGCCCGGGGCGTACGGTCGGCAGCATTTCTTCGCTGCGTTTACGCGCCTCGCCCATATCGCCTACACCTTCATGGCTGCCGGAAGGGGCACGGCTACGCTTGGATGTTGCCGTCATGGATGGGGGCGACAGGGTGTCCGAACGGATCTGGCAGCATGCGTTGGCGCCTGCGCGGATGATGTCCTTGCTGGACACGGGCCTGTTGCGCGAGGGATGGCGGCGGTTGCCTGGGGACGGTGATGCGCAATCCTGGGCCCGAGGCAGCCAGCGGCTGCAGGTTTGGGTGGGGCCGCTTGATACCGGCAGTGGTCTTCGCGTCAGGGGGTGGGCGTCGTGAAGGCTTTGCTTATCCATGGCATGCAGCGGTTGCGCCGCGTGGGCGTTTATGGGCTGGCGCTGGTGGCTGGCCTGGTGTCGGCGTGGGCGGTGCGCGAGCACGTGCAGCAACGGGTTCAGGCCCTGGAGGCGCAAGCTCGCACGCCTGTCGTCGAACGCCTGGTCGCAGCGTATGACTTGCCGGCGGGTACCCGTCTTGAAGACATGCATCTGGCCGTGCGTGAAATCCCCGCGCAGTGGGCGTCCAGCGCCAGTCTGGACCCGCTGGACCTGGCCAGCTTGCTTGGCGCAACCCTGGTGGCGGATGTGGCACATGGCGAGCCCTTGCTGAAGACTCACCTGACCTTTACGGCGCCAGCCCCTGCGCTGGCGTCACGGCTTCGGGCCGGCCAGCGGGCGCTGACCGTGGCCGCCGGCGATCTGGGAGGCTTGGCCGAGATGCTGCGCGCGGGCGATCTGATCGATATCTATGTGAGTTTTTCGCATCGCCAGCGTGAGCTCACGGTTCCGTTGCTGCAGGGCATGCGGGTGCTGACCGTGGGGACAGAGACGGATCTCGATGGATCCGGCGCAGGCAACATCACGCTGGCAGCCGATCCTGACGAAGCGGTGCGATTTGTGGCGGCCAGGCAATCGGGGACGCTGACGGCCATGCTGCGCCACCGTGACGATGCCGGGGCGGTGAAGGCATCGGCCCAGACGGATCTGGCAACGTTGGTCGGGTTGGATCCCGAACCTGAGCCCACGCCTGGCGTGACCATCCTGTACGGGGACCGGGTAGATGCGCAAGCGCTCGTCGTTCCCGGCGAGCACGCCGCAATGGCCGGCTTCACAACGGGGCGGCCATGAGATGCATCGTGTTGATCCTCGGCGCAATGTGCCTGTCCCTATGGGGGCCGGCAGCCGGGGCCGAGATGGAAGTGCTGGAGCTTCAAGTGGGCGAAACCCGCGTCTTGCCGCATCCCGGCGTGAAGCGGGTGGCCATCGGCAACGGGCAAGTGCTGAGCGCCGTCGCGGCGGAAGGGCGCGATGTCGTGATCTTTGCCCGCGCCGAGGGCGTGTCTTCAGTGCACGTCTGGACTGCGAAGGGACGGACGGCGGCCTACGAATTGCGGGTTGTGGCGGCAGGGACGCCGCGCTTGCGTGCCGAAGTCGAGGCGTTGCTTGCCCGTATCCCCGGTGCGCGCAGCACCAGCGTGGGAGGGCGCATCCTGATCGAGGGCGACGACTTGTCCGACGATGACCGCACCCGTATCGCCGCCTTGGCGGAACGCTATCCCGCCGTTCTGGATTTTACCGGGCAGGTGGGGTGGGACCGCATGGTCTTGCTGGACGTGCAGGTGGTGGAGATACCCACCTCCCGATTGCGCGAGTTCGGCGTGCGCTGGGACGGCATGACGCAAGGAGGGATGAATGCGGGCCTGGCTTGGGACGCGGGGGCGCTGGGTCGGATGACCCGGCCGGGCGAGTCGGTGATCGAGACGGCTGGGCCGGCCTCCGCGGCGGCAGGCTATTTCGGCGTGAATGCGCTCTTGTCCGCCCGTATCGCCGCGCTGGCGCAAACCGGCGAGGCCGTGATGTTGGCGCAGCCGCAATTGCTTGCGCGCAGCGGCGCCAGCGCGACCTTCCTGGCGGGGGGCGAGGTGCCCTACGTGTCCACCGATACACGCGGCAATCCGACGACGTTGTTCAAGCCTTATGGCGTATCGCTCAGCATCACGCCACGCATTGACCGCAACGGCGTCATTCGTTCCTTGATCGAGGTAGAGGCCAGTTCCGTGGATACCTCGCTTAGCGTGGCGGGCGGCCCGGCATTGCGCACGCGCCGCGCGTCCACCGAGTTCAACGTTCGGTCGGGCAACACGCTGGTGATCGGCGGCTTCCTGTCGCGGGAGAACGCAGAGGAGGTCAGCGGGTTGCCGTGGCTGCAGAACATTCCCGTTCTGGGCGCCTTGTTCTCGTCTAGACGCTATCAGCAGCGTGAAACCGAGTTGGCGATTTTCGTCACCCCCAAGATCGTGTCGCAAAGCGAGCCCGCGCTGGCAGAGCGCGTACGGCGTGGCCGGGAGGTGTTGGATGCGGCCTTCCCCGAGCCTGCTCGGTTGGGTACGGTCGTGCCGTCGGCGGCTGGCGGTTGGGATCCCTATTCGGGGGCAGGGTCTCAGTGGACATCCCGCAACGACACGGCGCGAACCCTTCTTCGGGAGTAAGGCAATGCTTGATATTGAAATGACCTTCGAAGATGCCGGCGTTCGTCGCCTGGCTGCCGCAGTGCCGTTGTTGATCGGGCGGGGCGCGCAGTGCGGTCTGCGTATCTCGAACTGGCGGGTCGGCCGGCAACATGCCCGTCTGGTGCGCGAGGATGCCGATATTGTCCTGGAAGACCTGGGAACGCTGGCCGGCACGATGGTCAATGGCGTGCGGGTAGTACGACATGCGCCGGTACTGCCCGATGACGATATCCTGATCGGCCCTTGCCGCCTGCGGGTGCAGTGGGCTTCGTCCGGGGCGGTGCAGCAGGCCGACGCCCGGGCGAGTGAACCGAACGGTCTCGTCGCGCTGGTTGCCCCGCAGCCGGCAAGCGCTGCGCAGACGTCAATGGCCGCGCAGCCGGCATCGCCGCAACGGCTTCACGAGCGGCTTCAGGAACGGCTTCAGGAACGGCGGCGCCTGCACGCCGCGCTGCTGGAGGGACTGGATCTACGCCGACGCGATGTGGCGGGCATGAGCGATGGTACGTTGCGGGCAGAGGCCGAACGATTGCTGACTCAGATCGTCGCCACGGATGCGGATTTGGCCGGCGATGAGGACAAGGCGGCGTTGTGCCGCGAGGTGCTGGATGAAGCGGTCGGCCTGGGCCCGCTGGAGCCCTTGCTGGCGGCGCCTGACATTACCGAAATCATGGTCAACCGCTATGACGAGATCTACGTTGAACGCGCAGGGCGGCTATGGCGGCATCCGGCGGCCTTCACCAGCGAACAGTCCGTGCGCTGGGTAATCGAACGCATCGTGACACCGCTAGGCCGGCGCATCGACGAAAGCTCGCCGATGGTGGATGCCCGTTTGCCGGACGGGTCGCGCGTGCACGCGATTATCCCCCCTGTTGCGATGAAAGGGGCAAGCCTGACCATCCGCAAATTCCCGCAGCGGCGGCCCAAGATGGCCGATCTGATTGCGGCGGCGTCGCTCAGCGAAGGCATGTCGCAATTTCTGGCGCTATGCGTGCGGATGCGCAAGAGCCTGGTGGTGTCGGGAGGGACCGGCTCCGGCAAGACGACCTTGTTGAACATCCTGTCAAACGAGATTCCGGACGGCGAACGCGTCGTCACCATTGAAGACGCCGCGGAGTTGCGTCTGAATCATGACCACTTGGTGGCCCTGGAGGCACGCCCGGCCAACCAGGAGGGTAGAGGGCACATCGATATCCGCGAACTGGTGCGCAACGCGCTGCGCATGCGGCCTGACCGGATCGTCGTGGGCGAATGCCGGGGCGCCGAGGCATTCGACATGCTGACAGCCATGAATACCGGACATGAGGGTTCATTGACGACCCTGCACGCGAATTCTCCGCGCGATGCGCTGGGCCGTCTGGAATCGATGATCCTGATGGCGGGCCTGGATCTGCCCTTGTCCGCCGTGCGAGAGCACATCGCCGCCAGCGTGGATCTGGTGGTGCAGCAAGCCCGGCTGGCGGACGGGCGGCGCGTTGTGATGTCGATCGTGGAAGTCGCGGGCATGGAAAGCGGGCGCATACAACTGCTGGAACTCTTCCGGTATGACCGTGCGGCAGGTTTTCTGGGGTGTGGCGCGCTACCCAGCTTTGCCCGGGTATGGAACGATGAAGGCGTTTCCCTGGACCCTGCCTGGTTTGCGGAGGCCGTCGGCCCGCAACACATCGCGGCGAACGTTGCACGGGGCTTGCCATGATCTGGCTGGCTGCGGGTGGCGCGATGTGCTGCGTGGCGATTCTGGCCTGGCATGCCCAGGGCTGGTTCGCGCCGGCGTTGCGCCGCTACCGCGAGTTCTATACCCAGGATGCGGGCGTTCGCCTGAGCGAAGTGTTCTTGTTCATCGATCCTGCGCAGCTATGGGCGGCTGCTGTGGCGTGCGCACTGCTGGCGGCGGGGCTGGCGCTATCCCTGACGGGTAGCGGCGTGGCGGCGGTCGTGGCGGCAGCACTCGCATCCCGGATGCCCCGCTGGACGGTCGACAGGCTGCGACGCAGGCGAGCGGATCGCTTCGAGCAGCAGTTGCCGATGGCCTTGCTGATGTTGGCGTCGGCCTTGCGTGCGGGCGTCGCGCTGGCGACAGGGTTGCGGCATGTGGTCGAGCAGAGCAGCGCACCGCTGGCGCAGGAATTCGGCTTGATGCTGCGGGAGCAGCGTATGGGCGTGCCTTGGGATACCGCGCTAGAGAACCTGCATGCCCGGATGCCGGCAGATTCCACATCGTTGGTGGTCGCCGCCATGCGTATTGCCGCGCAGACGGGGGGAAACCTGGCCGAGGCACTGGAGAGCATTGCGCAGACCTTGCGCGCGCAATTGCAGTTGCAGGCGAAGTTGCGGGCGCTGACGTCCCAGGGGCGGTTGCAGGCGTGGATCGTCGGCGCCCTGCCATTGCTGCTGCTGGCGGTGCTGGACCGGCTGGAGCCGGAAATCATGGGACTGCTGTGGCATACGCCGATGGGGTGGGGCGTGCTGGCCATCGTAGCGGTGCTGGAAACGGCCGGGGTCGTGCTGATCCGGCGCATCATCCGAATCGATATCTGACCGGGTGGGGAGTTCGCTCCTGCTCTGTCATGGAGGTTGCTGCAATGTGGTTGTACTTGGGTATGTCGACGACGGCGTTGGGGGTTGGCTGGCTGACGTGGTTTGCGCTGCGTCCGCTGCTGCGGGGCAAACACGACGCCTCCGCGGCGTTGCCGTGGTGGTGGCGGGCCGCCTGGCCCTGGGTGTCGGCAGTAGCCCCGTGGGTGGGGCCATTGTGTTCGTGGCGTTTGCGCATCCGATTGACGCGGGCGATCGAGCAAGCCGCTTTGCCGGCTGGGGTGGGTTATGCCCACATGGCGGCGTTGTGCGCCAGCGCTGGCGCCGGCGCGGGAGGCCTTGCGGCGGCAATTGCGGCGCTTGCCGATCCCGCGCCCTTGGCCTGGATGCCATGGATGCTTGCCGCGGCATTGGCAGCCGGTGTGGCTCCTGGACTGTGGCTACGCGGCCTGGGCGAAAAGCGCCGCCGTAGCATCGAACGCGACTTGCCCTTTGTATTCGACATGATGACGCTGTGCGTGGAGGCTGGTTTGAGCGTACAGGGAGCCCTGCAGCTGGCAGCGCAAAGCGGGCCGCGCGGCGCATTGCGGGATGGCCTAGCTGACGCATTGGCCGAGATGCGGGCCGGGGTGTCCAGGGCAGCGGCGATCAAGGCATTGGCCGACCGTTGCAATAGTCCGCTTGCGCGGAATTGGGCCGCCGCCCTGGCGCAGGCGGAATCGTTGGGGATCAGCCTGGGGCCGGTGCTGCGCGCCCAGGCCGCGCAGTGCCGTAGCGACCGCCATGTCAGGGCGGAGCAGCTGGCCATGCAGGCGCCGGTGAAAATGTTGCTGCCCTTGATCGCATGCATTTTTCCCTGCACTTTCATCGTGCTGGCATTTCCGATTGCCGTCCAACTGCTTCAAAGTGTGCAATGAAGGGCCGCCCCTTGTTGCCGTCGGACCGGTTAAGGCTCTTACGTGTGGCAAGCTGGTGCGGCCGGATGCGTGGCCTGCTAGGCCGCCGGCCGCCTGGGCGGCGGTCCGGCATCTTGCTGACGCCGTGCGCCGGCGTGCATACCTTTGGCATGCGCTACGCCATCGATGTGGCGTTTGTGTCGCGGGATCTGCGGGTGATGGGCGTGCGCAGGGCGCTTGCGCCCTGCCGCGTTGCCTTATGCTTCGGCGCTGTGGCCGTTGTCGAGATGCGAGCTGGCGCGATCGATGCCGAACACGGAGGTATAGGCAGGATAGAAGCTGCAATACAGAACGCCGCCCGCCGCGATGTTGAACGGGATTTGCAGCGTGCCGGCGAATTGGGGCGACAGGCCCATCGTGACCAGCAAGCCGGCGCACAGGTCGATGAACAGGAACACCAGGGCCCACGTGGCGCCGTACACCAGGAAGGGCCACTTGTTGCGCCAGCAGGCGATACCGGAGAAGAACAGCGCCTGGATCAGACGCAGGCCGTGCCAGGCCACCAGCACCGGCGCATGCCAGAACAGCGCGGCGATCACGACGTAGATGATCGCGAAGATGGTCAGCGGAACGCGCATGGCCATCAGGATGGGGTCCAGCGAACGTTCAACGGAAGCGATCCGGTAGGCCTCGGCCATCGAATCCATGAAGGGCAGGAAGGTCAGCAGGCCGGCCACCATGCTCAGCCCCGCGTACAACAGGCCCATCAGGAACAGCTTCCGGAAGACGCCCGGCTGCTTGAGGGGCTTGCCCCACATGGACGGCAGCATGATGCGGTCGGCATCCACGTGCTTGCATGCCGAAAGCGTCATGAGGGTGATGATGGGCATGAGCGCCACGACCAGGATCGGTCCGACGGGGGGCGTCGCGCTGGCGAAGACGACCAGAAGGCTGATGAACATGGCCCAGGTGAACATGGCCAGAGGTTGCTTGCGGAACAGACGGAAACCGTCTCGAACCCAGTGCCAGCCGGATGTCGCGGGTAGGAATGCTGCTTGCATGGCTCTCTGAAGGGGTGATCTCTCAAAAGGGACGCGCTATCCCCATTATGGGGGGCATAACGGTTACGGCAATATTGGCAAGCCCGGGCGGTGGCGTGCTTGCAACACTCTTTCGAAGTGCCGCGGGTCGTGGGGTTTAAGCGTTTGAGCCGGCCGAGGCAGGAAAAAGTCGTACAGGCGGGATACCCAGAAGCGCAGCGCGGCGGCGCGCAGCATCACGGGCCAGACCTCGCGTTCAGCGTCCGTGAACGGCCGGACCTGGGCGTAGGCGGTCAGCCAGGATTGCACCAGTTCGGGGATGAATTCCCCGGTGTCGCGCTCGATGCACCAGTCATTGACGCTGACGGCGACGTCGAACAGCCAGGTATCGCAACCGGCGAAATAGAAATCAATGATGCCGCCCATCAGCGGGTCTTCGAACGTGCCGGCGAACAGCACGTTGTCGCGAAAGAGGTCGCAATGGGCCGGGCCGGTCTGCAATGCCTGCCAGGCGGGCGTGTTCACCGCTGCCTCTTGGGCAGCCAGTTCGGAACCAAGCAGTTGTGCCTGGCCGGCATCCAGGAACGGCATGACCTTGGGAGCCGTTTCCAGCCACCAGGCCAAGCCGCGCAGATTGGGCTGGTGGATCGGAAAGTCCTGTGCGGCCAGGTGGGCGCGGGCCAGCGTGGCGCCGGCCAGGGCGCAATGGGCGGCGCCGGGTGCGGGTTCGTAGCCGCCGGGCAGGCGCGAGACGATGGCGCAGGGCTTGCCGTGCAGCGTCGTCAGGCGCGTGCCGTCACGCAGATTTTGCGGCTGCGGCACCGGGATGCCGCGCTGGGCCAGGTGGTACATCAGTTCGATGTAGAACGGCAGTTGGGCGTGCGTCAGCACTTCGAACAGCGTCAGGACGTATTCGCCCCGGGTCGTGTACAGGAAGTAATTGGTGTTTTCGATACCGGCCGTAATCCCTCGAAGCGAGACAAGCTCGCCCAGGTCGAATTGCGCCAGGAGGGCGCGCGCGTCGTCGTCGGATACGGGAGTGAATACGGCCATTGATCTAGAGGGGGTGAGGGGGTTAACGGACGCTTGGCTATGCCTGTGCGGCGGCGGCGGCGCAATTTTAGACCACATAGCGGGCGGGGTTACGGCGATCGGCCGGACGCGGGCGGATTCGCCTGCCGGACATAATGCCGCTAAGCCCGTAAAATACCGCATCCCCTTGTTTTGTAGAGTGATTCTTGGACTCCCCCGACTGGCGGCTGTGCGTCGCCCCGATGATTGACGTGACCGATCGCCACTGCCGCTATTTCCATCGGCTGCTGGCCCCCCGCGCACGCTTGTATACGGAAATGATCACCACGGGTGCGCTGCTGCACGGCAGCGTATCGCGGCACCTCGATTTCGACGAAGCCGAGCATCCGGTTGCCCTGCAACTGGGCGGCAGCGAACCCGACGCCTTGGCGCAGTCGGCCAAGCTGGGCCGTCAATGGGGCTATGACGAGATCAACCTGAACTGCGGGTGCCCTTCGGAACGCGTGCAGAAGGGCGCTTTCGGCGCCTGCCTGATGGCGGAACCGGCGCTGGTGGCCGATTGCATGAAGGCCATGCAGGATGCCGTGGATATCCCGGTTACCGTCAAGCACCGCCTGGGGCTGGACTACGAGGAATCCTACGCATTCGTCCGGGATTTCGTGGGCAAGATCTACGACACGGGATGCCGGGTGTTCATCGCCCATGCCCGCAATGCGGTGCTCAAGGGCCTGTCGCCCAAGGACAACCGTGAAATCCCGCCGTTGCGCTATGACGTGGTCAAGCAGCTGAAGCTGGATTTTCCCGATTGCACGTTCGTGCTCAATGGCGGGCTGGCCGATGCCGAGCAATCTGTCCGGGCTGCCAACGAGTTTGATGGCGTGATGTTGGGCCGGGCCGCCTGGCACACCCCGCGCGTGCTGTCCGAAGTGTCGTTGCAGTTGTGGCCGTCAGTCCGGCTGCCCAGCGACGCGCAAGTGGTGGACGCCATGACCGAATACGTGGCGCGCCAGGTCGCCAAGGGTGTACCACTGCGCGTGATGACGCGGCCGATGCTGGGCCTGGTGAACGGGCAGTCGGGCGCGCGCCGGTGGCGCCGCATGCTTTCGGATCCGGCGCTGCTTGCCGCGAACAACCCCGAATTGATCTATGACGCCTGGCGCAGCCAGCGGCAGGCGCCAGAAATGCGCGGCGCCGCATTCGAAGCGGCGCCGGCAGGGGTGTAGGCCAAAGGGATAGCTACCGCGGCGGGCGCCGCGGGGCAGTCCCGGAACGCGGTCAGGACTTGGCCGGTTCGGCGCTTTCCGTGGGCCAATCGCGGATGTAGGCCTTGAGCATGTTGTTTTCGAACTGCTGGGCCGCCACGATGGCTTGGGCCATGTCGTAGAACGAAATCACGCCCATCAGGGTCGGGCCGTCCATGACCGGAATGTAGCGCGCGTGCTTTTCCAGCATCAGGCGCTGCACTTCGTCGGCGCTGGTGTTGGGCGACACGCTGACCGGCGCGTCATCCATGATCGAACGGATGGTCGTTTCGCCGGCGCCGCCATGGGCGTGCATGTGGCGGATGATTTCGCGGAACGTGAGCATGCCGGTCAGGGTGCCGAATTCCATGATCACCAGCGAGCCTATGTCCTGCTCGCTCATGGTTTGCACGGCCTGGGACACAGGCATGTCGGGCGACGCCGTATAGAGCGTATCGCCCTTGACGCGCAAAATCTCGCTGACCTTCAACATCGGTTCCTCCTGGGCGGACTACGCCCGAATGCATTTGCTATTTCTTGTTCGCTTCCAATTGCAATATTGGAGCGATTCCATTTTCGGTATTCTGCGCTTCTCCGCACAGTTCTTCCAGCGTAGGCGTATTTTGCTGGGAAATTACGGCTGAAGCGACTCGCAATATCTCGGGATCGTCGCGGACGCGGGGCTGAGTGCGGTCCAGCAGGAAATTGTCGACGACCGGCGCCAACGAGGTTTCGCGCGCGTCGCAGGTCAAGACCCAGTTGTCTTCGGGGCTGCGCGTGGCCAGGCCCATGGTGTTCAGCGTTTCCAGAACCTCGTTCAATTCGTCCTGGTGCAGGTGCAATTGCGAGGCCAGCTCATTGGCGGGCAGGCCCGGCGGATTGGCGGACTGCACGCGGCGCAGGGCGCGCAGCGCGTCCAGGGCGTCGACGAATTGCGCGCCGGCGTAGCGGTTGATCTCCCAGCGGCCCAGCCGGATCAGGGGCGCGCTGGAGGCCAGCGTGGCGCCCAGCAGCACGGCCAGCCACGACAGGTAGATCCACAGCAAGAAGATCGGCAGCGTGGCAAACGCCCCATAGATGATGGTGTAGGTGGGAAACCGGGTCAGGTAATACGCAAACCCGGATTTCATGACTTCCAGGACGATGGCCGTTACACACCCGCCCACCAGCGCATCGCGCCACAGCACTTCGCGGTTGGGCACCACGACGAACAGCGCGGCAAAGCCCAGCGCGGTCAGGATCAGGGGAATGAAGGAAATGGCCACGCTGATGGCTTCGGGCACGTCCGCCACCAGCCCCAGCGATTCCCGCGCCACGAAAGAGGTCGCCCACAGGCTGGCGCCCGCCAGGACTGGCCCCAGCGTGATGATGGCCCAGTACACCAGCGCCCGTTGCGGCAGGGGGCGCTGCCGCGAAACGTGCCAGATGTCGTTGAAAGCCTGGTCGATCGTCATGATCAGCAGCAGGGAAGTCACCAGCAGGAACGCGCCGCCAATGGCGGTCAGGCGGGAGGCCTGGCGCGCGAACTGGTTCAGGTATTCCATGATGTTGTCCGAGACGGACGGCGGCATCAGGCTGTTGGTCAGGAAATCTTCAAGGGCGACGCGGAATTCCTGGAATACCGGAAACGCGGTAAACAAGGACAGCACCACCGCCAGCATGGGCACGATGGCCAGGACGGTGGTGAAGGTGAGGCTGGAGGCGACCTGAAGCAGCTTTTCTTCGTTGGCGCGCTGCACCGTGAATCGGAAGACGCGTCCGGCCCTCGCGGCCCATGAAGAGCGCGAAGTCGAGGGCTCGGTGGCCGCCGGCGTAGCGGCGTCAGGCTCGGCGGGGCGATTCATCAGGCGATAATAGCAGCATGAACCCTGAACTCAACCCCCGTTTGCGCCTGCTGGCCTCGGTTTCACTGTTCGCCCTGATCGTCTTGTGCGTCACCTGGGAAACCGTGGTGGCGCCGGTGCGGCCGGGCGGTTCGTGGATGCTGCTGAAAGCGCTGCCCCTCGCGTTTCCGCTGCGCGGCATCCTGCGCGGAAACCTCTATACCTATCAGTGGGCATCGATGTTGTCGCTGCTGTATCTGATGGAAGGCACGGTGCGCGCCATGTCGGACCCGGCACCGCTCTCCGTGCTGATGGCGTGGGGCGAGATCATCCTGTCGGCCACTTTCTTCCTTAGCGCCATTTTCTATGTGCGCCCCGCCAAGCGGGCCGCCCGGAGCCAACGCGCATGACCTCCCATTCCCTGTCCGAACTGCATGCCGTCAATTCGTTTGCGGCATTGCCCGAAGCGTTCTACACCCGGCTGACGCCGCAGGGGCTGAACCATCCGCGCCTGCTCCACGCCAATGCCGAGGCGGCCGGGCTGATCGGGCTGGACCCCGCGGCATTGTCCACGCCGGAATTCCTTGCCGTGTTCTCGGGCTCGCAGCCCTTGCCCGGCGGGGACACGCTGGCCGCCGTCTATAGCGGGCATCAATTCGGCGTATGGGCCGGCCAGTTAGGCGATGGGCGTGCCCATTTGCTGGGCGAAGTTGAAGGGCCTGACGGCGGCTGGGAGCTGCAATTGAAGGGCGCAGGCATGACCCCGTACTCGCGGATGGGCGACGGCCGGGCCGTCCTGCGTTCGTCGGTGCGGGAATACCTGGCCAGCGAAGCCATGCACGGGTTGGGAATCCCCACCACGCGCGCGCTGGCGCTGGTGGTGTCTGATGATCCAGTCATGCGGGAAACCGTGGAAACCGCCGCCATCGTGACGCGGATGTCGCCCAGTTTCGTGCGGTTCGGCTCCTTTGAACATTGGTCGTCGCGCCGCCAGCCTGAGCTGCTGAAGACGCTGGCGGACTACGTCATCGACCGCTTTTACCCTGAATGCCGTGAATCGCTCGCGGGCGAGCCCCTGAGCGAAACCGCGCCCTACATCAATCTGCTGCGCGCGGTCACCCGGCGCACGGCGCTGTTGATGGCAGACTGGCAGGCTGTGGGCTTCTGCCACGGCGTGATGAATACCGACAACATGTCCATCTTGGGGCTGACGCTGGATTACGGGCCCTATGGATTCATGGACGGCTTCCGTCTGGGGCATGTCTGCAATCATTCGGATTCGGAAGGGCGCTATTCCTGGAACCGGCAACCGTCGGTGGCGCTGTGGAACCTGTACCGGCTGGGCGGCAGCCTGCACGCGCTGGTGCAGGATGTCGAAGGCCTGCGCGCCGTGCTGGACGAGTTCGAAGCGGTTTTCACCCGGGCCTTCCACGACCGCATGGGCGCCAAGCTGGGCTTGACCGCGTGGCGGCCGGCCGACGAGGCGCTGCTGGATGATCTGCTCAAGCTGATGGACGCCAACCAGGCCGATTTCACCTTGTCCTGGCGGCGCCTGGCCGACGCCGTGCTGGGCGAGCGTGCGGCGTTCCAGGATTTGTTCATTGACCGTCAGGCGGCCTCCGCCTGGCTGGACCGCCTGCTGGCGCGCCATGCAGAAGATGGCCGGCCTGCTGAGGAAACCGCCCAGGCCATGAACCGCGTCAATCCGCTATACGTCCTGCGCAACCATTTGGCGGAAGAGGCCATCCGGGCGGCAAAGGCCGGCGATGCAAGCGAAATCGACACGTTGATGAAGTTGCTGCGAGCGCCTTTCGTGGCCCAGGCAGGGTATGAGCGCTACGCTGGGCTGCCGCCGGATTGGGCGGGCAGCCTTGAAGTCAGCTGCTCTTCTTGACGCGTTTCGGCGGCAATCGCAGGAAAACGCATACCAAGATCTTGGGATTTACGTGAAAAAGGCGTGAAAGAGAGTGAAATATCGCGGTTTTTTTCACTGCAATCATTCGTTTCCATTGTAAATCTCGTAAGATTGTCGCCTGCGGGACACTCAGGATGGCTGACTGCATCCTTGGGGCATTTGTCGACAATTTTCAATATAAAGCACTCTGAATATGCCTGGCGCAGATGGTTTGCTATGTATCGGTCTGCTTGAGGATGATGCTGACTTCCGGGAGGAGTTGGCATTAGGCCTGGGCGGCTACGGTTTTCGGGTGGCGTTTGCTTGTGACAATGCTGCGGCGTTCTATCGCCGCTTGCAGGAGCAGCCGTGCGACATCGTTATCCTGGATGCGCACCTACCCGGAGAGGACGGTTTTTCCGTGGCGACACGCTTGCGGGCATTGAGCCCCGTGGGCATCGTCATGCTGACGGGGCGCAGCGCGCTGGAAGACCGCGTGCGCGGCCTGGAGGGCGGCGCGGATGTCTACATGACCAAGCCGGTGGACCTGCTGGAGCTCAGCTCCGTCATCCGCAGCCTGGCCCGGCGCATGCGCCTGGCCAAGGCGCCCCGTCCGGCGGACGCGGAAACGCGCGCCTCGGCGGACAGCACCTGGTCCTTGCAGGACGGCGGCTGGATCCTGGTTGCGCCCGACGGCGCCTCCTTGCACCTGAGCGCCCAGGAACGGACCTTTCTGGTGGCCTTGATGGATGCGGCGGGCAGCGCCGTCAGCCGACAGGTGCTGGCCGAACTGTTCCTGCCGGATAGCCCGGGTGGTTTCGAATTGCGCCGCATTGACGTGCTGGTGAGCCGTCTGCGCGCCAAGGCGCAAAGCGCCGGCCTGAAGCTGCCTGTGCTGTCGGTGCGCGGCCAGGGCTACGTTTTCGCCGCCTGACACCCGCCGGTGTTGCCCCGCGCCCGGCTAACTCGCCCGGGCTTGAGTCGCAGGGGCCTGGGCCGGCAGGGTGATGATGAAACGCGTGCCCACTCCGACCTTGCTTTGCATGGTCAGCGAACCGCCCTGGTTCTGGCAGATGCGGCGCGCCAGATACAACCCGATGCCCATGCCCTGAGTCTCGCGATGCGCGGAGCGCCGGAAATGGGGCTCGAAGATCCGTGCCTGTTCCTCTTCCCCGATGCCGGGGCCGCGGTCAATGACAGCCAACCACGCCATCTGGACGCCGTCGGGACAGGCCTGGCCGGTTTCGATCCTGACGGGCTCATTGGCGGGCGAATACTTGATGGCGTTGTGGATCAGATTGCGCACCACCACGCTGGTCAGCGGGCGGTCGCAAAACACGGGCAGGGTGCCGTCGGCTTGCATCAGCAACGCATGCGCGGTATCCGGCTGCATCGCCGTCACGACATCACGAGCCAGCTCGGCCAGGTCCGTGTGTTCGCCGCGCGGCGTCCAGGCCTGCTCGCCCAGGCGGTCCTGATTCAGCAACTGGTCCATCAGTTCGGTCATCCGCGAAACCGAGCGGTGAATGCGGGCCAGCCGGTTGTCGACGGCCTCGCCGCTGTCGGACAGGATCATGTCCAGCGATTGGGCCGCCGCGCTGATGGTCGCCAGCGGCGCGCGCAGTTCGTGGGAAATCAGCGCGTTCATCTGGCGTTGCGTATCCAGGGCGCCAGCCAGTTCGGCCAGCCGCAATTCGCCTTGGGCCAGATGCTCCACGTCAGCCGGGTCATGTCCCGGGCGGCCTGCTGTGCCGTGCACCGGGGATTGGCGCGCTAGCGCCAGACCGAGCAGGGCGCCGCCCACCAGCAGCAGGCGCGCCAGTTCGATAGGCGTGCCGGCGGTATCGGCACCGTTGGATTGCCAGGCATCGTGCCCCAGCATCCATGCCGACGCCGCATAAGCCCCCGTCATTGCCAGCGCCACGCCGCGGCCGGTCTTCTGCAGGATGGCCCGCGCGGCGAACCAGACGGCCAGCGGCACGCTCAGCACCGCGCACAGGCCGGCGATCACGGCTGGAATCGAGCCGTTGTCGGTTTCATAGACGAAGATCAGCGCCAACGCCGCCACGGCTGCTAGCGCGATGCTCAGGCCGCGGCAGGCCGCCGCCAGCCTGAAGGCGTGGGGCAGGCCCGTCAGTAATGGGGCCGTCAAGGCCAGCAGGGCTGCAAACGAGCCCGCTTGCAACGCGCCGGGCGGCAGCAAGTCGGGCAATGAGCGGAACAGGCCCTCGATCAGCATGAAGGCCAGGCCGGCGCCGTAGACGGATGCCCGGGTGTATCCCCACGCGACGGCGCATGCCAGGCCGCCGGCGATGGCGACGCCGGCCGTCAGGCCAAGCTGGATGTCCTCGTAAGAGCCGCTCAGACCGTAGGCCAGCACGGCACCCGGCCAAAGCAGGCCGAAGGACAGGGCGCATAGCAGCGCTTCAAACCGCGAGAACGCCGCCCGCGATCCGGCGTTGGCACATCGCGCACGGTGATGGCGAAAACGCCAGCGGGTGCGAAGAAACAATCCTTCCGTCAACTAGGAACCCATTGGTGATCCGGCGCGAGGTCGCGCGTTTGCGAGAAGTTTACGACAGCCCCGCGCATTGCGCGGACGCCGAGGCTTTCAAGGATTTGCTGGGTGGCCGAATCGGGGACGTCTTCAGCGTAGACGGCCATGTCCAGCGTCGTGGCGGTGGCCACTACGGTGGCGGCCAGATGCTGGCTGCCCGGACTTTGCAGCAGGCCGGTGATGAAACTGCCGCATAGTTTCAGGTAAGACACCGGATATTCATGCAGGTGTTCCATGGCGCCGAACTGCTGCGACAGCCGCGAGATGCCCGTGCGGGCGCCCGCCGCGGTGACGATGTCGCACAGTTGGCGCAGATCGCCGCCCTGATCGACGAGGCCTGCGGCGTCGACTTCGATGATCAGGCGCGTGGTCAGGGCGGGGCGGTCGGCGAGCATCCTGTCCAATCGGGACAGGAAGGACGTTTGCGCCAGCGAGGCCAGGGACACGGGCACGGTCAGTGCGCCGGTGTGGGTGAACAACCAGTCGAGCCCCAGGCGGATGGCCTGGATGTCGCATTCCGCCGATAGTCCCAGCCGGACAGCGGGCGGCATGAAGATAGAGGCGGGCACCGGATCTCCGCCTGTCGTATCGTGCAGCGTCAGGCTGGCTTCGTGGTGCAGCAGCGCGCCGGACAGGGCATGCAGCGGCTGGATCGTCAGCGAAAAGCGATGTTGCTCCAGGGCGGTAGCCAGGGCGTCGTGCCAGCTGTATTCTCCGATGCGCGTGCTGTCTGCGGCCTGGCTGGCCGGCGTGATCTGGTCGTCGTCAGCGCTTTCGGCGCACATCAGGGCGTGGTCCAGGCGGGCCAGCATATCGCTCATGTTGTCGCCGGGGGCGAAGGCGGCCATGGCCAGGGCCCAGCGGCACCAGCCGTACTTGTCCATCGGCACGCGCAGCGCACGCAGTTCGCGGCGGACCCGTTCGGCCAGCAGGCTGGCTTGCGGCGCCGACGTGCGCGGCATCAACAGCGCGAAGTCCGAGCCGCTGATGCGCGCGATCTGCGCAGACGACCCGCCGAATTCCGCGACCAGCTTGCGCAAACGGTCCGAGGACGAACGCAGCCACTGGTCCGTGAAGGCGCGCGACAAGTGCCGGTTGATCTGGGCCAGATCGCGTTGGCGGAACATCAGGATATGGCCGCCGGCATCCGGCGTCTTGTCCGCCAACGCCAGCCGGAACTGATCGATGAAGTACTTGCGGTTGTGCAGGCGGGTGACGGGATCGCGGTAAATCTCGCTTTGCAGGGATTCGATCTTCGCGTTCTGTTCTTCGACCGTGGCAGCCACCCGGCGTTGCGCGTCGACGAGCGCCTGGTCCACCCCTGCCAGTTCACATGATCCCGTGAGCGCGGTGCGGTTGCCGGGGTCCAGGGTGCGCACGCGTTCGCAGATGTCGCGCGAGGTCCGGAGCTCGATCCAGCGGACCAGGTTCAAGGCGAATAGCGCCCAGAAGACACCGGCAACCAGCACCAGCCCCAAGATCCGTACGCCGCCCTGCCACAGCGTGTCGCGCGCCAGCCGCGTATCCGCCTGCACGGTGACGGTGCCCCGGACGGCACCATCGGCCGAGGTGAAAGGCCGTGACACCGCGGGCGCCTGCACGCTCAGCCAGGCGTTGCGCCAGTCCCCGTCCTTGGCCGCGGCGCCCGGGCGCTTTTGTTGCTCGGCGAGGACGGTCCCCGCGTCATCGGCAATGCGGACCACCGCGTACAGGCCTTGTTCGAATAGTTCATCGGCCAACGCCGCCCGTTCGACGGGGTTGGCCGTGGCATGCGAGAGTGCCCACGCCAAGGCAGTGGCGCCGCCTTCGCTTTGCTGCGCGAGTTGCGCGTTCAGATAACGGTGGGCGGCAAACATCCCCAGCGCCTGGGCGCCGAGCAGGATGAAGCCGACCAGGAGGGCGGTGCAAAAAAGTAATCGGCGGAATGTCGACATGTGTTTGGGGTTCCCTTTTTGGACGGCAGGCGAACTCGCGAGGAGGGTTGCCGGGCGGCCGATGAAAGGGGACATCGGGCATCGAACGTGCCCGACGGGAAAAAACCTGGATAAGAAACGTGACACACGTTACTAATACCTCAGTGGCGCCGCTTACACTGTAATTCGGCATGTCACAGAACGTACAGAATATTACGAAATTCGCTACGACATCAGACAACCTGTGCAATTATTTCGAGCGTGATAATTGCCCGGTTGAGAACTATTGAGACAGGGCGTATTAATTTTTGGGCTTTGGCTGTCGTAGTAAGGGTAGGGCATGGATCTATGGATCGGCCAGCGAACGCTATCCAGGGACCGTTATGACCATCCACGAGCAATCAGAGAGCCTTAGGATTTCAAGGAAAAGAGGCGCGTTGCCTCTGAAGTGTGGCGTTTTTTTGCGAAAATAATGCATAATTTAAAAAATGTTACAGCCCTTGGGTTCTTTCTTGGACCGCAACGCCAGGGGTTTCTAGATAGGGGGCTCCGTGCGTGAGAGTTACCTGCTCGCACTGTGCCTGACGCTCGCAGGCGCACTTGCGGCGATAAGTGTGTTTTTCGTCCGCAGGGAACGTGCATTGCGTGGACGACTGACGCGCGACGAATTGACCGGCGTCCTGAGTCAGCAGGAGCTGCATCGCCGCGCGCGCGCCTGGCTGGCCCAAACGGAAGGGCCGGCACGCCGGGGCGCCTTTTTCCTGGTCAGTTTCGAGCAGTACGCCGAGATCAGCGCCATGCTGCGCGCAGGCGAAGACCAGTCGCTGCTGGTGCAGGTGGCCAACCGCCTGGGCCTGATCACCCGCACCTTGGGCGGCATGGTGGCGCGCACCGGCATCGACAGCTTCACCCTTTGCGTGCCAGAAGTGGACGAAGTGGGGGCGGCGCAGGTGTCGGCCAAGCTGCTGGAAGACCTGAGCGCCCCGTATGAATTGGGGGGGCGTCCCCTGATTGCCGTTTTCCGGGTTGGGGCTGCGTTGTACCCTGACCACGGGCGTACTGTTGAAGAAATGCAACGCTGCGTGCAAGTGGCGATGGTTCCGCTGAAAGAGCGGGGCGGCCCTGGGTGGAATCTGTTCGATTTCAGGCTCCTGGCACGGCACCGCGACCAGCAAGGCCTGGAAAACGACTTGCGCCTGGCGCTGACCACGCCTGCCATGGAACAGTTCGAACTGTTCTACCAGCCCGTTTGCGACAGCGGAACCGGAGTGGTGCAGGGCTGCGAGGCCTTGCTGCGCTGGCACCACCCCGTATTGGGCAGCGTGTCGCCGGCAGTCACCATCGAATTGGCCGAACGCAGCGGGCTGATCGTTCCGTTGGGCGCCTGGATTCTGGAACGGGCGTGCTCGCAAGCCGCCTTGTGGCCGCCGGCCTGGCGGGTCCACGTGAACCTGTCGGTCAAGCAGATGAACGAGGATGGTCTGGTTCAATTGGTGTCCGACGTGCTGGCGGCGACAAGGCTGTCGCCAAGCAAGCTGGTGCTGGAGATCACGGAATCGATCTTCATCCTGCACTACGAGCGGCACGTCAAGATCCTGAACACGCTGCGGGCCAAAGGCATCGGCGTGGCGCTGGACGATTTCGGTTGCGGGTATTCCAGCCTGAATCACCTGCGCCACCTGCCCATCGATTGGGTGAAGATCGACCGCAGCTTCATTTCGGCGCTGGAGTCAGACGCCGGCAGCCGTGAAGTCGTGTCCGCGCTGTTCGGCCTGTGCCAGGCGATGCGCCTGCCGGTCGTGGCCGAAGGCGTCGAAACCGAAGGCCAACGCGAAATCCTGAAGTCCCTGGGCTGCAGGGAAATGCAGGGCTACCTGCTGGGACGCCCTGCGCCGGCCTCGGAAATCCAGGCTTTGGCTTCGGCGGTGTCATAATCGGGGTTGCTCGCAAATCCGACCTGTTGACTTCCTATGCCCGGCAATACCCTAGGTACCCTCTTTACCGTCACGAATTTCGGCGAATCCCACGGGCCGGCCATCGGTTGCGTCGTGGATGGCTGTCCCCCGGGGCTCAGCCTGGACGCGTCCGACATCCAGCTTGAACTGGACCGCCGCCGTCCCGGCACGTCGCGCCACGTCACGCAGCGCCAGGAGGCCGATCAGGTCGAGATCCTGTCCGGCGTCTATGAAGGGGTCACCACGGGCACGCCGATCGGCCTGCTGATCCGCAATACCGACGCGCGCAGCAAAGACTACTCGAATATTGCAGACACCTTCCGCCCGGGGCACGCCGACTACGCCTATTGGCGCAAATTCGGCGTACGCGATCCGCGCGGCGGCGGCCGCTCGTCCGCCCGCCTGACCGCGCCCACCGTGGCGGCCGGCGCCATCGCCAAGAAATGGCTGGCCGAGCAGTACGGCGTGAAAGTGCGCGGCTACATGAGCCAGCTGGGCCCGGTCGCGATCCCGTTCCTGTCATGGGATGAAGTTCCCAACAACCCGTTCTACGCGCCCAATGCCGAGGTCGTTCCGGAACTGGAAGCCTATATGGACCAGTTGCGCCGTGACGGCGATTCGGTCGGCGCGCGTATTGAAGTCGTCGCGGAGAACCTGCCGGCCGGTTGGGGCGAACCCATCTACGACCGCCTGGACGCCGACATCGCGCACGTGATGATGGGCCTGAACGCCGTCAAGGGGGTGTCCATCGGCGCGGGCTTCGACTGCATCGCGCAGCGCGGGTCCGAGCATGGCGACGAGATCACGCCCGACGGTTTCCTGACCAATCACGCCGGCGGCGTGCTGGGCGGCATTTCGACGGGCCAGCCGATCACCGTGTCCCTGGCCATCAAGCCCACGTCCAGCATCCGCGTCGAGCGCCGCTCGGTCAATCGCGCGAACGAGCCGGTCATGGTGCAGACGTTGGGCCGGCACGATCCCTGCGTCGGCATCCGCGCCACGCCCATCGCCGAAGCCATGCTTGCGCTGGTGCTGATCGATCATGCGCTGCGCCATCGCGGCCAGTGCGGCGATCCGCTCTGACGCGCGGGCGTTCCTGCCATCGTCTGCTGGAGACCGACATGAACCGTAAACGTCATCTATTGCGCGGCACGGCCGCGGCGCTTGCGCTGGCGGCCCTGGTGGGCTGCACCGGCATGAACACCACGCAGTCCGGCGCCATCGGCGTCAACCGCACGCAATACATGTCCAGCCTGGTGCCTTCGCAAGCGCTGGAGCAAGAGGCCAGCCAGCAGTACACCGACATCCTGAAACAGGCTCAAGCCAAGGGGCTGCTGGACCGCGACGCGCAGCAGGTGGCACGCGTGCGCGCCATTTCTCAGCGGCTGATCGCGCAGGCAGGCATCTTCCGCCCGGACGCTTCCGGCTGGAAATGGGAAGTGCACGTGCTGTCCAGCGACGAGATCAACGCCTGGTGCATGCCCGGCGGCAAGATCGCCGTCTACACCGGCCTGCTTGCCAAGATCAAGCCGACGGACGACGAGCTGGCTGCCGTGCTGGGCCACGAAATCGCCCACGCACTGCGCGAGCACGCTCGCGAGCGCGTTTCTCAGCAGATGGCCACCAACCTGGGATTGCAGGTGCTGTCGATCGCGACCGGTTCCAACGCCGCGTCAGATCTGGGCGGGCAACTCACGAGCGTGATGTTCACGCTGCCCAATAGCCGCACGCACGAGACCGAAGCGGACCGCATGGGGGTGGAACTGGCAGCGCGGGCGGGCTACGACCCGCGTGCCGCGGTGACGCTGTGGCAGAAGATGGGCGCGGCCGACAGCGGCAATGCGCCGCCGGAAATCCTGTCGACGCACCCCTCGGCCGAATCGCGCATCAGCGACCTGCAGGCGGCGGCGCAGCAGGTGCTGCCGCTGTATCAGCAGGCCAAGAAATAACGCGGCCCTGCGGTCAGGTTGCGCTGGCCGCCGGCTTGACTCCCGGCCCGCGCATGATGCTGATGCCCAGTTCGGACAGGATGCGCCGCGTTTCGGCATCGGGCACGTCTTCCGCATAGACCGCGATGTTCAGGGCGCGTGCGGTTTCCAGCACGGAGGCCGTCAGCTGCTGGCTGCCCGGGCTTTGCGACATGCCTCCCACGAACCCGCCTCCCAGCTTCACATAGGACAAGGGCAGGGTGTGCAGTTGCGCCACCGCGCCGAACTGCTGCGCCAGGCGGCGCACGCCGATATGCGCGCCGAATTCCGATGCCACGCGCGCCAGCGTGGCGATCTGTTCGTGGCATTCCACCAGGCCGTGCGCATCGATCTCCAGGAACAGGCGCGAGGCGAGCCCGCGATGTTCCGTCAGCAGCAGCGCCAATTGGCGGAAGAACTTCTGGCCTCGCAACGAGGGCAGGGCGACCCGGATGGCCAGTTGGCCTTCGTGGGCCACGAGCCATTCCAGACCCAGGCGCACGGACTCCAGATCGCAATCGGCCACCAGGTCCAGCCGCACGGCGGGCGGGATGAACAGCGTGGCGGGAATGGCCACCTGGTCGGGTGCCGTACGCAGCATCAGCATGGCTTCCGTACGGACCTTGCGGCCGTCGGCAGCCAGCAGCGGTTCGGTCGCCAGTTCGAACTGGTTCTTCTCCAGCGCTGTCAGGATGGCGTCCTTCCAGGCGCGTTCGCCCGATTCCGACGGCGACTGCATGTCGGTCGCGCCCGCGATGACGACTTGATCGTTGTTGGCGCTTTCCGCCCGCATCAAGCCGAAGTCCAGGCGCGCAAGCACCGGGCCTGCCTGATTGCCTGGCCCGTAATCGGTCATGGCCTGCGCCCAACGGCACAGGTGGCCTTCACCAACCGGGATGCGCGAAGCGTGCAAGTCCGCCCGCAACTGTTCGGCGACCATCATCGCCTGCGGGGCCGCGCAGCCGGGCAGCAGCAGCGCAAAATCGGAACCGTTCAGCCGGGCCAGGAGCGGCGTGGCGACATTGAAGCTCTTGAGCGTGCCCTGAATGCGCTGGCACGCGGCGCGCAGCCATTGGTCGATGAACTCGCGGGGCATATGGCGGTTCAGGTCCGCCAGATCCCGCTGACGAAAGACCAGCACATGCCCGCCGGCGATGGAACGCGATGCGGACTGACCGGCGGCGGCCGTCGGCGCTTCCAGCGCGCGCCGGAACTCGTTGACGAAGTACTTGCGGTTCGGCAGACCGGTGACCGGATCCTGGTTCAGCTCCAGTTCCAGCGATTCGATCTTGGCGTTCTGCTCTTCGACGCTGGCATACACGCGTTCGCGGGTCTGGTTCAAGGCTTGCACGACGCCGGACAGTTCGGGCACGCGGGCCTCCACCTGCTCGGGCGGGGTGTCCTGGCCGATGCTGCGGACGTGGTCGCTGATCTCGCGAAGCAGGCGGTTCTTGATCCAGCCCACCAGCACAAACGCGAACACGGCCCACAGGACGCCCGCGCCCACGACCAGCGCGATCATCTTCAGGCTGCTGCGCCACAAGGCTTCCCAGGCATAGGCGTCGTTGGCGATCAGGGTGACTTCGCCGATCTGGCGCCAGCCGTCGCTGACCGCGTGGCTGGCCGGTTGCGTGTCCAGCGGGGCCAGCTTCTGGAACCAGGCGGGAACCGAATTCGGGGTGGCGTCCGATTTGCGTTCGATCAGCACCTTGCCTTCGGGATCGGCCAGGCGCACCAGCGAGAAATGGCCGCCGTCGTACAGCGCCGACACCAGCAGTTCCTGAAGGACAGGGTCATTGTTGGCAGGCTGCGACAAGGACAGCGCCAGCGACACGGCGGCATCGGTGCTCTGCACCTGCAACTGGCCAGACAGGTATTCGCGCGCGGAGTTGACGCTGAGCGCCAAGGTGCCCAGCAGAATGACGCCGATCGCAAGGGTAACGCTGAGCAGTAGCTGTCGAAGTATGGACATAGTCTTGTTTCCGGCGGTCAGGGGCGTATGCCTTCCCGTTCCATGCGTTGAAGTAGATCACGCCAGCGGCTGAGGCGGTCAACCGGCGCGGCGGGCTTGCCGTCAACGTAGACGCCGTCGGCGTTGAAGCTGAAGACCGGCGTCAGGTCGCGACGCTGCGTCGCCGGAAGGATGGTTGAAATCAGGCTGTCCAGCACCAGCGGGACGGCATTCGGGGTTTCGTAGTAGCCCAGCACCATGTGGGCGACCTGGCTGCTGCTGGCGGGACCGCCGACGCGCGCACGGACGTAGATGAAGCGCAGCTTGTTCGCGGGAACACCCATCGACAGCAAGGTGAAGTACTTGCCGATCACATAGTCTTCGCAGTCGCCGGCGCCTTTGCCCAACGATTCCAGCGGAGTGGCCCAGTAGTCCGCTTGCCCCCAGATGGTCTGGTCTTCGCCCGAAAGCAGCGCGCGGTTCCAGAAGTCGTTCGCAAGCGTCAGCTTGTCCCGTTCCAGGGCCGGCGGCGGGTTGCGCAGCAGCTGCAACCAGCTTCCCACCGACTTCGCGCCCTTTGCGCCATAGCGGCTGGCCGCCAGGCTTTGCAGCCGGTCGGTGCTGACTTCCAGGGCGAAGCTGCCGCCCCAGACGCAAGCCAGGCACAGCAACACCAGTCGGCACAGGTTCAGCGAGCCGCGGAAACGGTGAGTCGAAGACATGAAACGGATTTTCACATTTTTCCGACTCTCGCAGACGTGGCGGGAGAAAAAATGCTGGCTGGCAGAGGGCGGACCGTTGCCGGCCGCGCCTCTGGTTTCTACGGATTAGTTGTGATCGACGTTCAACTTCCCCTTCAAGAGCAGGTCATTGATGATGGCCTGGTTGCTGAGCGTGTTGTTGCCGGTCAGGTCCACGTTTTCCAGCACGATCTTCTGGTCCGCACCCAGGCCGATCAGGCCCTTGGTGTTGATGTCGATGACCGTGTTGTTGCCTTCCTTGTGGAAATTGAGGTACTGCGTCAGCGTGCTGTCCTTCTCGCCCAGCAGCAGATCCTTCAGATCCAGGATATCGCCGCCGTCAGCAGCCTTGGCGAGCGAGAAGTCCTTGATCGTGTCGATCGCCGGGGCAGGGATAGTGCCCTGGTCATTCAGTTCCCACTTGAAGGTATCGCTACCGGCCCCGCCGATCAGCGTGTCGTTGCCCTGACCACCAATCAACGTGTCGTTGCCGGCGCCACCGTACAGCGTGTCGTTGCCGGTGCCGCCTTCCAGCCGGTCGTCGCCACCCATGCCGAAGAGGATGTCGTTACCGGCGCCGCCAAGCAGCGTATCGTTGCCGTCCGACGCCGAGGACTTGTCGAAGTCGGCGCTGTGTTGCGTGATATAGCTGTGGATGTCCTGATTGGTCAGGCTTCCGACGCTCTTGCCCAGGTTGGCTGCGACATAGGATTCCAGGCCGGCCACGCCGCTGCCGTGCGAACCGAAGCTGATGGCGTCGCCAAACAAGATGTCGTTGCCGGCGCCGCCATTGACGTGGTCCGCGCCGGACGGAAGCACCGTGTTGGTCCCGAGGATGGCGCTGGCCAGGTCGGAAGCGTCCAGGTTGGTCTGCACATTGCCGTCGCTGTCGTAGCTCTTGAGGTCGGATTTGCTCAGCTCGCTGCCCAACCCGATGGCCTCGACGGTAGACAGCTTGGCGAGTGCCGCGTATGCGGCAAGCGAGTCGGCTGTCGTCGCAGAATCGGTGGTATTACCCGTTCCGCCCAGTGCCCGGTACGTATAGACGCCATTGGCGTCCGCGGACATCACACCGATCTTGGTCTGGGACCAGCCGCCAAAGCGGGACTGCGTATACATCGACACGCGGCCATCGCTGTCAATGACGGTATTGCCGCTGGCATCCTTCACCACATTGCCGATCTTGTAGTTCGTCAGGTAGTAGCTCAGCGAGCGGTCGGTACCCGAATACGAGTCGGTGACGACGGGGTTGCTGGTGCCGTTGGTCGAGTAGTAAAGCGTCGGTTTGCCGTCCGTGATGAAGTAGGACAGGTTGGTGGCGTCAGTGTTGCCCTTGGCCTGGGCACCGTTGAACCACGACGCCGTTGCCTGGAACGCCGCTTCGTAGTTGGTGCCGCCGCCGGACTGCAGCGAATTGAGGACAGCCATCAACTTGTCGAGGGCGAAGGGGTCCTTCAGGCTGACGCCCACGTTGCCCTTGATTCCCGAGTCGAAGTCGACCAGGAATACGTTTACGGTTCCCGCATTGCCTTGCTGCGCGCTGGCAATCAGCGTCTTGAAGACCGTAATCAGCGACTCTCGTGCGTTTGCAATGGCGGTGTCGCCCATGCTGCCCGACGTGTCGACCATGAAGGCCAGGTTGTAGTTGTGGCCTTGAACGATCTGCAAGCCCTGGGTGTCGGAAATGATGATGTCATTGCCTTCGGTGCCAGTGAGCGTGTCGTTGTAGGTCGAACCCGTCATCACGTTGTAGGTCGTGACGCTGACGTCGGTTTCAGACGTAGCGCTGCCCCCGCCGATGCTTTCGGTCGACGTGACCGCGGCGTGCAGATCAAACGCGCCGCTTCCCGACGGAACGGTCATCGTCAGGCTACCCAGGTCTTTCAGCGCGACCACCCATCCGCCATGGCCATCAGAAGCGCCATGATTGAAGGTGACGCCCGGGGGGAACCCCGTCAACGTCACAGGCGACAACGATTCGCTGCCATCCTTGTCCGTTGCTTCGACGGTCAGGTTGACTGCATAGGTCTCATAACCCTCCG
Source organism: uncultured Achromobacter sp. (assembly GCA_963530045.1). Classification (GTDB taxonomy): domain Bacteria; phylum Pseudomonadota; class Gammaproteobacteria; order Burkholderiales; family Burkholderiaceae_B; genus Achromobacter. The sequence goes on along the minus strand of CAUSDE010000010.1, from coordinate 972 downwards.
TGACCGTCTGCACGGTCGTGCTGCCGTCGTTGCTGTACGTGCTGCCGTCACCGAAGATGATGTCTTCGATGTTGTTCATGGGGCCGAACGTAACGCCGGTTTCCAGGTCGGTGATCATGATGCCGTCGTACCCGCCACCGTTGTAGCGGTGATCGCTGGCGACCGTGATGCTGTAGTTGCCCTTGGACAGACCCAGATAGATGTAGTCCTTGGCATCGCTGAGTGAGCTGCCGTTGCCGTCGATGCTGTTCGGACGCGTGGCGGCGGTCAAGTGGCCGCTTGCATCACCCAGCACGAAGATGTCGCGAACCGAGGCGCTGCCATTCAGGTTGCCGCCGTTTTCCTTGGGGTTGTTCCAGACCTTCGCACCCGTGCCGCCAGTCACGACGCCGCCTTCGATGGTGAAGCCACCACCGCTTGAGCCACCATCAACAATGATCTGGGTGCCCGTCGTGGTCTGTTCAGGCTTGCCCAGGCTCAGCGTGATGATCGGCGCATCCGCGACAGGGTTGATGTCGACCGTCAGGGTTACTTCAGAGCCCGTGTTCTGTCCATCCACGGGCTGGAACTTGATGTGGGCGTAGTCGTCATGCATGTTGCCCACGCCCGGGTTGTGATAACCGTCGGCCCCGGATTCGTTGGCCGCAGGCATGAAGCGCAACTTGCCATTGTCGATATCGGCTTTGCTGATCACCTGATTTTGCGTCACCGACACCCAGTTGCCCGTGGCATCCAGATACTGCAGCTTGCCGAATTCAGGCAGGCCGGTGATCTTGATGCCCAGTTGGGAGGCGGGCGAGTCGTCCGTGATCTTCAAATCGTTCCACGTAATACCCAAAGGCTGGTCTTCGTTGCCGGTGACGGTGTTGCCGCCCGCCGCGACAGGCGCCTCGTCGATGGTGTACGGACGGTCAGCTGCGGCCGATGCCGTGTTGCCGGCCGGGTCGGTGACGGAGACGGAAGCGTGGACGT